>JAVJPX010000009.1:0-353740 GCA_040217555.1 Oceanicaulis sp. | reverse complement strand
TGGTTCTAAGAGGCCTTTTCGAATCGCGAAACCGGTCCCCACTTTCGCTGAAAAGGTGGTTCTAAGAGGCCTTTTCGAATCGCGAAACCGGTCCCCACTTTCGCTGAAAAGGCTTCAGTCCAGCCAGGGCGGGGTCGGCAGGCCCTTCTCGCGCAGGAAGTCCGGGTTGAAGAGCTTGGACTGATAGCGCTGGCCGTGGTCGCAGAGAATGGTCACGATGGTGTGGCCGGGTCCCATCTTGCGGGCCATGCGCACCGCGCCGGCGATGTTGATCCCGGCCGACCCGCCAAGGCAAATTCCTTCTTCCTGAACCAGGTCGTAGAGGATGTGCAGCGCTTCCTCATCGGGGATGCGGAAGGCTTCATCAATGGCGGCGCCTTCGAGATTCTTGGTGATCCGGCTCTGCCCGATGCCTTCGGTGATGGAGGTCCCTTCGGCTTTAAGCTCGCCGTGCGCGTAATAGCCGTAGAGCGCCGCGCCGCCAGGATCGGCGAGGGCGATCTTGATGTCTTTATTGCGCTCTTTCAGCGCGTCGGAGACCCCGGCGATCGTGCCGCCCGAGCCCACGGCGGCGACGAAGGCGTCCACCTTGCCGCCGGTCTGGTCCCAGATTTCAGGCCCGGTGGTCTGCGCATGGGCGCGCCGGTTCGCCGTGTTGTCGAATTGCTGCGCCCAGATCGCGCCGTCTGGCTCGGTTTCCGCCAGTTCTTTGGCCAGGCGCTCGGAGGTGTGCACATAGTGGTTTGGGTTGGAGTAGGGGACCGCGTCCACCTTCTTCAGTTCCGCGCCCATCAGCGTGATCGCGTCGGCCTTTTCCTGGCTCTGCGTGCGCGGGAACACGATCACCACGCGGTAGCCGAGCGCCCGGCCCACCATGGCGAGCCCGATCCCGGTATTGCCCGCCGTGCCTTCCACGATCGTGCCGCCCGGGCGAAGCTTTCCGGCCTTTTCCGCATCGCGCACGATGCCCAGCGCGGCGCGGTCCTTCACAGACCCGCCCGGATTCATCCATTCCGCCTTGCCCAGGATTTCGCATCCGGTCTCCTCGCTCACCTTGTTCAGGCGCACGAGCGGGGTGTTTCCGATCAGATCGACGACGCTGGCGGCGGGGTGCGGCATTGGGGGCTCCTCATACTTGGCGGCGCGCAAGCTAGGCCCTCGGCCGCGCGGCTGCAATCTTCACCAAAGAGCCTCACTCCGTCGTGATCCGGTTTGCGCGTCCCCACGTACACTGTGACATGACGACGCAAACGGACACCAAACGACTCGATGACGGCTGGATGATGGACGCGGCCTCTGGCGCGGCGCCGCGCGCGGTGCGCGTACTGGCCGCCTGCCACGGCGCGCTCAATGCCGACGCCGGCGCCAGCTTGAGGGCTGCGGAAAGCGCGTTCGGCGCGCTTCTGGAGGCCGCGCCGCGCGCTGCGGTCGCTCCCGGCGCCTATGACGCGGTGCTCGCCCGGCTGGAGGACGGCGAAGAAGAGACGGCTCCGGCGCCGAAAAGCGCTTGGCTGCCCCGCCCGTTGGTGGGCGCTCTGGCGCGATCCGGCTCGCCAGGCTGGCGCCGGCGCTTCGGCGGGTATCACGAAATTCTCCTAAGCGATCTGTGCGAGCCCGGCGTGCGCGCCCGGCTGCTCTCCATCCCCAGGGGCAAGGGCGCGCCGGAGCACGACCATGAGGGTGAGGAGCTCACGCTCGTGCTTTCCGGTTCCTTCAAGGACGGGCGCGGGCGCTATGCGCGCGGCGATGCTTGCGTCGCAGAGCCCGGCGTCATCCACCGCCCGCGCGTGGACAGCGAGGAGACTTGCGTCTGCTTCGCCGTGGAGCTTGGCGAGTGGCGCCTGACCAATCCGATGCTGTCCACCCTCGACCGCCTGTTTTCCAGCAGACACTGAGGTCAATTCATGACCACGCTTATCTTCGGCGCCAGCGGCGGGGTCGGCTCGGCGCTCGCGCGGCGCATGTCGAAAGCCGGCGAGGACGTGTTCCTCGCCGCCCGCAACGGCGACGCCCTTAAAGAGATCGCTGGAGAGCTGGGTGCGCCCTCGCGCGCTTGCGACGCGCTCGACAGCGACGAGATCGCGGCGACGGTGGAGGCTGCCGCCGAACATGGCGGCCTGTCCGGCTTGGCGTTTTGCGTCGGCTCCATCGACCTTGCGCCGCTGCGGCGCACCGATCGCGAGAGCCTGCGCAAGAGCTTCGAGCTCAATGCGGTGAGCGCGGCCGAGGCCGTGCGCGCCGCTGATCCGCATCTGCGCAAGAGCCAGGGCTCGGCGGTGCTATTCTCCACCGTGGCCGTGAGCCAGGGCTTCGTGAGCCACGCCGCGATCTCCATGGCCAAAGGCGCTGTCGAAGGTCTGGTGCGCGCCGTGGCCGCGGAATGGGCGCCGAAGGCGCGGATCAACGCCGTGGCGCCGAGCATTCTCGATACTGGGATCGCCCAGCCGCTTCTGTCTTCGGACAAGATGCGTGAAAGCCTTGGCAAGATGCACGCCTTGGAACGGCTGGGCGAGGGGGATGACGCCGCTGCTCTGGCGGCGTTCCTGCTGTCGAAGGAATCCGGCTGGATCACCGGCCAGGTCTTTCCGGTCGACGGCGGCCGCTCTCGCGTTCGCACGAAAGGATAATCCATGCTTCGCACCGTACTCGCCGCCTCCGCCGTCATCGGGTTCGCCTGGACGCCGGTTCAGGCTCAAGATCCCGACCCGTCGCCGCAAGCCGGCGAGGAGATCGTCTTTGACGTCTATCGCAAGGGCGATGTGGATTTCGGCAGCCATACCGTGCGGTTTTCCGATGACGGCGGCGATCTCATCGCCGAGACGACGATCCGCCTGCGCGCCGGGCTCGGACCGGTCACCGTGTTCCGATATGAGCACGACAACACCGAGCGCTGGCGCGATGATCAGCTCGTCGCCATGGATGCGCGCACCTTAAAGGACGGCGATACGTTCGAGGTCTCGGTGCGCTCCACCGGCGAGGGTCTGCAGATCGACGGCGTGAATCCTGAAGGCGAGCCGGTCAGCCAGACCGTGGCCGCCGGCATTCTTCCGAGCTCTCACTGGCACGGCTATCCCGCCTCGTTGAGCGAGATGCTCAACACCGAGCACGGCACCATCATGGACACCACGGTTGAGTTTCTCGGCGAGACCGAGATCGAAGGCGACGGCGGGATGATCCCGGTCAAGCATTACCGGCTGTCCAGCTCGCTGACGGTGGATCTCTATTACGATGAAAACGGCCGCTGGGCCGGCTGCGAGTTCGACGCGCGCGGCCAGACCGTGCGCTATGTGCGCCGGGCCGATCCGGTCACCGGGTAGGCGATGGCGGCGCTGCGCCTGATCCTCGGCGACCAGCTGAGCGACACCATCGCGTCTTTGCGCGACCTTGAGCCGGGCGACACCGTCGTCATGGCCGAGGTCGACGCGGAGGCGACGTATGTGAAGCACCACAAGAAGAAGATCGCCTATCTCTTTTCAGCTATGCGGCATTTCGCAGCTGAGCTGGAGGAGCGTCAGATCAAGGTCGCCTATACGAAGATCGACGATCGCGACAATGCCGGCTCGCTTGAGAAGGAGCTGAAGCGCCGGCTTGAGGAGACATCCTACGACAAGCTCGTGGTGGTCGAGCCGGGCGAATACCGGCTGAAGAAGACCATGGAGGGCTGGGCGCACCGGCTCGGCGTGAAGACTGAAATCCGACGCGACGACCGCTTCATCACCACGCTCGACCAGTTCAACGCCTGGGCCGACGGGCGCAAGCGGCTGACCATGGAGTACTTTTATCGTGAGCTGCGCCGGGAGACCGGCATCCTCATGGACGGGGACGAGCCGGAAGGCGGGAAGTGGAATTTCGACCACGACAACCGCGAAAAACTCCCCAGCGACGTGGCGATCCCCGAGCGCCTGCGCATCAAACCGGATGAGACGACGCAAGAGGTCCTCGATACGGTCGCGGAGAAATTCGACGACCATTTCGGCGATCTCGACGAGTTCTGGTTCGCCGTCACGGCCAGGGATGCGGAGACGCATCTCGACTGGTTTATCGAGCACGCCCTGTGCGATTTCGGCGACTATCAGGACGCGATGAAGGAGGGCGAAGCCTTCCTGTTTCACTCCGTCCTGTCGATGTACATGAACGCCGGCCTGCTCGACCCGCTAAAGGTCTGCCGCACAGTGGAGAAGGCCTATAAGGACGGCAAGGCGCCCATTAATGCGGCGGAGGGCTTTATCCGGCAGATCCTTGGCTGGCGCGAATACGTGCGCGGGATCTACTGGCGCTTCATGCCGGACTATCTCAAGCGCAACGCGCTGGAGGCGAAACGCAAGCTGCCGGAGTTCTACTGGACCGGCGAGACAAAGATGGCGTGCCTGCGCGACGCGGTGCTCACCACGAAGAAGCACGCCTACGCCCACCATATTCAGCGCCTGATGCTCACCGGCAATTTCGCGCTGATCGCCGGGATCGACCCGGCCGAGGTCAATGAATGGTATCTCATCGTGTACGCCGACGCCTATGAATGGGTCGAAGCGCCGAACACCCACGGCATGGCGCTGTTCGCCGACGGCGGGCTCATGGCGACGAAACCCTATGCGTCGTCGGGCTCTTACATCAACAAGATGAGCGACCACTGCAAGGGCTGCAGCTATTCGGTGAGCAAGAAAAATGGACCCAAGGCCTGCCCGTTCAACTATCTTTACTGGAATTTCCTGATGGAGAACGAGGACCGGCTGCGCGGCAATCACCGGCTCGCCATGATCTACAAGACGCTGGAGCGCATGGGCGATGAAAAAAAGACCGCCGTGCGCGAGGATTCCCAACGCTTTTTCAAAGAGCTCGGCATTTAGGAGACGGCCATGACCCGCCCCGCGAAACCGAAGGACGGCCTGTGCTGGGTCACCGGCGCAAGCTCTGGCATCGGCGAAGCGCTGACGCGCACGCTGGTGAAGAAGGGCTGGCGGGTCGCCGTCTCCGCACGCAGCGAGGACAAGCTCAATAAGCTCGCCGAAGAGGCGCCCGATCAGATCATCCCGGTCCCGCTCGACATCACCGACGCCGACGCGGTGAAGCAGGCGGTCGACAAGCTCGAGGCCGAACATGGCCCCATCGTGCGCGCCGTGCTCAATGCCGGGGTCTATATCTCCATCAACGCCGAGACGCCAAACTATGAGGACTACGCCAAGACATTTTCGGTGAACCTCGGCGGTACGGCGGCCTGCGTCAGCGCGATCGTGCCGAAATTCGTCGAGCGGCGCGCCGGCCAGCTGGTGATCGTCTCTTCCGCCACCGCGTTCGGCGGCATGCCCACGGCGTCCGCCTATGGCGCGACGAAGGCGGCGCTGTTGAACATGGCGGAGTGTCTTCGCATCGAGCTGCACCGCTACGGCGTGCTCGTCCAGTGCGTCACGCCGGGCTTTGTGGAGACGCCGGCCCAGGACGACAACGAATTTCCAAAGCCCTTCATGGTGAGCTCTGAGACGGCGGCGAAGCGCATGTTTTCGGGGATGAAATCAAGCCGGTTCGAGACGACCTTCCCGCGCCGCTTCACCTGGATGCTCAAAGCGATCTACGCCCTGCCGCGCAGCTGGCACATCCCGCTGGTGCGCAAGCAGACGGGCTGGGACAAGCCGGTGGAGTAGGGCTGCGTGGCGACGAATTCCCGGACAAGCGCGCAGCGCGCCGATCCGGGACCTGGTGAAAGCTGTGCGAGAAGCGGGCGGAGGTCCCGTCTCTGCACCGCCGGCCTGAGGCCGGCGGCTTGGCCGGGAATTCAAAGGTGGAGGCGCTTTAGGCCCGCTTCACAACAAACTGCGCCACGTCGATGCGGCCGGTGTCGAACCCGGCTTCGCAATAGGCGAGATAGAACTCCCACATGCGCTTGAAACGCTCGTCGAAGCCCATGGGCTGGATCTCATGCCAGGCGCCGCAGAAGCTCTGGAGCCAGCGATTGAGGGTGAGGGCGTAATCCTTGCCGAAAGATTCCATCGTCTCGAATCCAAGATCAGCCTGGTCAAACTGGTCGCGCAAGCGCTCCACGCTGGGCAATACGCCGCCGGGGAAGATGTAGCGCTGGATGAAGTCGGTGCGCCGGGCATAGGTCTCGAACAGATCGTCGCGAATGGTGATGATCTGCATTCCCGCCTTGCCGCCCGGCTTGAGCACGTCGTGAACCTTGGAGAAGAAGCTCGGCCAGTACTCCTGGCCCACCGCTTCGAACATCTCGATGGAGGCCACGGCGTCGTACGAGCCGGTTTCGTCGCGATAGTCCTGCAGCTTGATGTCGACCTTTTCACCCAGCTGATGGTGCTGGATACGCTCCAGCGCGTAATCGCGCTGGCTCGGCGACAGGGTGAGGCAGGTGACCTTCGCCCCGACCTCCTTGGCGGCGAACTCTGCAAACCCGCCCCAGCCGCAGCCGATCTCCAGCGCATGGCTGTCGGGTTTCAGATCGATGAGCCGGGCGAGGGCGGCGTATTTCTCGTGCTGGGCCTCGGCGAGGGATTGGGTTTCGGTTTTGAACCGGGCCGAGGAATAGGTCATCGAGGGATCGAGCCAAAGCTCGTAAAAATCGTTCCCCAGATCGTAGTGCGCTTCGATGTTCTTTTTCGCCTGCGCCTTGGTGTTGGCGTTCAGCTTGTGGAAGATCCAGTGGAAGAAGCGCGTCAGCGGCCCGCCGGTGACGATGGAGTGCATCTCGTCAAGATTGGCCGAAAACACCGACAGTGCGGCCGGCAGGTCCGGCGTGCTCCAGTCTCCGTCCATATAGCTTTCGGCGAAACCCACATCGCCGCCGGCGAAGACCTTGCGTACGATCTGATAATTGGCCAGCTCCAGGCGCGCGCTCGGGCCGGGCTTCACGCCCTCGAACACCAGCTCCCGCCCGTCAGGCAGTTTCACGGTGAGCGACCCGATCTTCAGCCTGAGCAACATGCGCAGGGCGAAGCGGACATTGCGGGGGACGTCGCGCAGCCGGTCGATCAGCGAACCATCGGCGCGAAGGGTCTCGGCGGAGGACGCCATGTCTACATTGCTCATGAGGGGGCTCCGTGCGAACGACCGTCAGAAGTGAACGATACCTTAATCGGCGCGCGCGCCAAACCCGCGCTCTTTGATAAGCCGCGCGCGGCTTGCGTGTTCCGGCGCAGCGGGGCGCGAATGGTATTTCGCCCCCTTCATCCAGAGCTTCACCGCTTCAAAATGGATCGCCGAGATGGTCTTCAGCGTCGAAAAGGGCTGGCTGGCGAACAGGCCGGCGAGATTGGCGGTGGTGAGCGCGCGGCGCTTCATCGCCATTGTGGCGAGGAGATCGGGTCCGTCCTCGCGCTGCTTCAGGATGGACAGGCGAAACTTCTCATCCGGTTCGCGAAGCGTGAATTCATAGCGCCCGGCCACGTCGAAAAAGGGGGAGACGTGGAACACCTTCTCCGCGTCCTGACGCTCGCGCCGTCCGCCCGAAGCCGGGGCCACATAGGCGTGGGCGTCACCGAACGTGTTGTGGACCTGATAGATCACGCCGGACAGGCGCCCGTCCGCGCCCTCGGCGAAATAGATCGACAGCGGATTGAAGACATAACCCAGCACGCGCGGCGCGCAGAGCAGGCGGATCGATCCGGCGCCGGTTTCGATCCCCGCCTCCTCAAACCGGGCGCGCGCCCAGGCCTTGAGGTCGGAGCCGTCGCGTGCGCCGTGGTCATGTCCGTAAAAGCTGAACAGGTTGAACCGCTCCACCGAGAACAGCGGGCTCGCCTGACCGGCCTCTCCAATCCGATCCAGGTCGATCAGCAGCGAGGCGATGCGGTACTTGAACCGGTGAAAGAAGGGCGCGCGGCGTTCGTGGACGGTATGGCCGGTGTAAAGCCAGGCGGGTGCGTCGGAGAGACTCATTCGGCCGCCGAACTCGCCGCCGCGGCGCGCCGCGCCTCGACGCGCTCGCCCCAGGCGCCGCCGCAGACATCGCCTTCCGCAAACGTCCAGGGGATCTCCCCGCCAAGCCGCAGCGCCGCGCGAAGGCCGGAGCGTAGCCCGTCCTCGTGGAAGCCATATCCAAGCCACGCGCCGGCGAACCAGGTGCGGCGCACGCCCTGAATGCGGTTGAAGATGCGCTGGGCGGCCATGCCGGGCGCGGTGAATTGCGGGTGGTCGTATTGAAACCGCCCGAAGGTGAGCGCCGGATCGGGTTGGCGCGCCGGGTTCAGTGTCACGAAAAGCGGTTTGCTTTCAGGTATGTGCTGCAGACGGTTCATGTCGTACGTGACCGCCGCGTCGGTGTGGCCAGCCTCGCGCAGATAGCACCAGGCGGCCTGGGCGTTCTTGCGGCTGGGGCGCAGGCTGGTGTCGCGGTGAAGCACCGCTTCATTGGGCGCATAGGGGATGGCGGCGAGCATGTCGCGCTCTTCGGCGTCGGCGTCCTCGAGCAGGTTCAGCGTCTGATCGGAATGGCAGGCCAGGATCACCTCGTCGAAGCGATGGGTCTCCCCTTCCGCGTCGGTGACAAGCACGCCGTCCGCCAGGCGGCGCACCGAAACCGCGCCCGGCGCGAACAACGC
The DNA here is from genome assembly GCA_040217555.1 of Oceanicaulis sp. GTDB lineage: Bacteria > Pseudomonadota > Alphaproteobacteria > Caulobacterales > Maricaulaceae > Oceanicaulis. Next base: position 345,197 of record JAVJPX010000009.1, on the reverse strand, counting down.
GCCCGCAGCGCCCAGATCGGCCTTGACCTTTTTCACATAGGTGCGGCTGCCGCCCACCACCGTGCCCCATTGCGGGCGCCGGGCGTGCATCAGGCGGTGATTGTTGAAGAAGCGCACGAAGGCCTCGGCGGGATAGGCCTGCATCTCCTCCTCGGTCGACGACCAGATCGCTGCGCCCATGGGCAGGAGGTAGTTGTGGCGGAACCGCGTCCCGAGGCCCAACCGGTCGAGATACTGACCAAGGGTGAGTCCTAGAAGCTCGCCCGCGGCGAGGTCGGCCTGAGCCTGGCGGTTAAAGCGCAAAATCTCACGCAGCATCTGCACGAAGCCGGGCCGGAACAGGTTGCCCGGATCCGCGAAAAGCCCGCTCAATCCGTTGGAGGACCATTGCAGATCGCCGTCCAGCGAAAATCCGAAGCTCATGTCGCTTTGATTGGTGGCGACGCCGAGATGCTCGAACAGGGCGGTTAGATTGGGATAGTTGCGCGTGTTGAAGACGATGAAGCCGGTGTCCACGTCGATGGGCTCGCCGTCATAGTCCACCGTGACCGTATTGGCGTGGCCGCCCAGCCGTTCGCGCTTTTCAAACAGGGTGACGTCATGGCGGTTGCGCAGCGCCCACGCCGCGCCGAGCCCGGCCACCCCCGCGCCGATAACGGCGATGCGCGAGCGTTTGGTCACTATGGGCTCAATCGTACTCATGCGGCGTCCTTGATCTTTTCAAACGCGGCGAGCGCCTTTTTGCGCGCTTCGCCATGGTCGACGATGGGGTCGGGGTAGTCCTTTCCAAGAACCACTCCGGCGTTGGCGAGCGTGTCACGGTCCGCTGTCCACGGCGCGTGGATGAAACGTTTGGGAAGATTCGCCAGCTCTGGAATCCATTTACGCACGTAAGTCCCGTCCGGATCGAATTTTTCACCCTGGCTGACAGGATTGAAGATGCGGAAATAGGGGGCGGCGTCCGCGCCGGATCCGGCGGTCCATTGCCAGCCGGCGGCGTTGTTGGCCAGGTCGGCGTCCACCAGCGTGTCCCAGAACCAATCCTCGCCGCGGCGCCAATGGATCATCAGATCCTTGATGAGGAAGCTCGCCGTAATCATCCGCACGCGGTTGTGCATCCAGCCGATCGACCAGAGCTGGCGCATGCCCGCATCGACGATGGGATAGCCGGTCAGCCCCCTGGTCCAGGCGGTGAAGTCGCCGTCCTTGCCCGTCCACTCGAACTTGTCGAACTTCTCCTGGAAGTTCTCTTCGGGAAAATGCGGGAAGTGATACAGCAGGTTATAGCTGAATTCGCGCCAGGCGATTTCGGACAGGAAGCTGTCGGCGTCCGGCGTTGCGCCGTTATCGGCCTTCTTCACCGCATGCCAGATCTGGCGCGGTGAAATTTCGCCATGGTGCAGATGGGGCGACAGTCCTGAAGTGCCGTGTGTCGAGGGGATGTCGCGTGCGTCGTCATAGCCGTCCATGCGCGATTTGATGAAGGCGCCCAGGCGCCCGTGCGCGCCGCTCTCGCCCGGCGTCCAGCTCTCGCGCAATCCGCCGGCCCAATAGGGCTTGGTGGGCAATAGATCCCAGTCGCCGAGCGCATCAGATTTCGGCGCGGCTGCAAAGCACATGGTTTTCGGGCGGCCCGCCGGTTCATTCGGGGCGTGCTCGGCTTTCAGCGTGCGCCAGAACGGGGTGTAGACCTTGTAAGGCTTGCCCTGCTTGGTGGCGATTTTCCAGGGCTCGACGATCAGCGAGCCGTTGAACGAGCGCGCCTCGACGCCGGCGTCTTTAAGCGCTGACTTGATCTTTTCGTCGCGCTTGATCGCCCAGGGCTCATAAAGCCGGTTCCAATAGACCGCCTCCGCGCCGGTCTCTTCGATCATGTCGGGTATGATCGTCCGCGCATTGCCGCGGCGTAGGACCAGGCGGCCGCCCGCCTTTTCAAGGTCTGCCGACAGGCTTTCCAGCGCGTGATGCAGCCACCAGCGCGACGCCCCGCCCGGCGCCCAGTCGCCGGCGTTATCCTCATCAAGCACATAAAGGCAGATGAGTTTGCGCCTGCTGTCGGCGGCGGCGAGCAGGGCGGGATTGTCGGACAGCCGCAAATCCTTGCGGAACCAGACCAGGGCGGAAGGATCGCTTTGACTCATGAAACCGGTAAAAGAATAGGCTGCGCGCGAGGGTGACGCTAGGGTTCGTTTCGTCGTAATACGCTAAGACTTAAAGGACGGATCATGAAGGCTGTGATGCGACTGCAGCCGCCCGTCCGCCACTGAGCGCCGGAGCATCCCATGAAGCCTGAAGCGACCGTAACACCCTCGCATTCGTGCGCGGCCGGCGTTTCGCTTTAGGCGGGGAGCGGACTGATGAAGCGCGAACAGGCCGCCAAGCTGCTCGCCCGCATCGCGGGCAAGCGCGCCCTGGTGCTCGGCGACCTTCTTCTCGACAGCTTCGTCTACGGCGAGGTGCGGCGCATCTCGCGCGAAGCGCCTGCGCCCATCCTCTCCCAAAGACGGCGCAGCGACATGCTCGGCGGGGCGGGCAATCTGGCGCGCAATATCGAGAGTCTTGGCGGGCAGGCGATGCTGGTGAGCGCGCTTGGCGACGACGATGAGGCGGCGCGCGCGGCGGAGCTGGCGCGCGCGGCGTGCGCAGAGCGCGTCCAACTGGTCAGGTCGGCCGGGCGCAGCACGCCGACGAAAATCCGCTACGTGGCGCAGAACCAGCAGATGTTCTGCGTGGACAGGGACCCGGACGGTCCGGTGAGCTCCGCCGACGAGGATGCGTTGATCGCCGCGCTGCGCGAGGCCATCGGCGAAGCCGACATCCTCATCCTTTCAGATTACGGACGCGGCGTGATCACGCCGCGCACCGCGCAGGCGGCGATCACGATCGCGCATGGCGCCGGGGTCCCGGTGAGCGTCGATCCGCGCGGAACCGCCTATGAGCGCTATGACGGCGCGACGGTGATCAAGCCCAACGCCGACGAGCTCGCCGCCGTAACCGGCGAGCCGGTGCGCGATGACGCCGGGGCGGTGAGCGCGCTTCAGGCGTTGAAAACCGCGCTGCCGGAAACCGCGGCGCTCCTGGTGACCCGCTGCGCGGCGGGGATGACCCTCCTGGACGTGGACGGCGAGGCCCATCATCACCGCGCCACGCCGCGCGACGTCTTTGACGTATCCGGCGCCGGCGACACCGCGCTCGCCGCCTTGTCGCTTGCGATGGCAGCCGGCATCGGACTGAAGGACGCTATGGCGCTCGCCGATCTGTGCGCCGGCGTCGCGGTGACCAAGCCGGGGACCGCGGTGGTGACCCCGGACGAGGTGGTGGAGGTCAGCGCCATCGGCGAGGACGCGCCGGACTGGCGCGTGCTGAGCGTTAAGCGCGCCGCTGATCTTGCGGCAAGCTGGCGGGCGCAGGGCCTGCGCGTGGGGTTCACCAATGGGTGTTTCGACATCCTCCACCCGGGCCACCTTTCCGTCCTGCGCTTCGCTGCGTCAGCCTGCGACCGGCTGATCGTCGGGCTCAACGCGGACGACAGCGTGCGCCGGCTGAAAGGGCCCGAACGGCCGGTGAACGATGAAGAGACCCGCGCGGTGATGCTCTCCTCGCTGGAGATGGTCGACCGGGTGGTGATCTTTGAAGAGGACACGCCCGAGGCGTTGATCCGCGCGCTGCGCCCCCATGTCATGATCAAGGGAGCGGACTATACAGCCGACGCGCTGCCCGGCGCGGCCTTTATGCGTGAGATCGGCGGGGAGATTTTGCTGGCCCCGCTGCTGGAAGGGCGCTCGACGAGCAATATCGTCGCGAAGATGAAGTCCTGAAGCGTTTCAGCCGTCAATAGGCTTGAATTCGGTTTCTCCGATCTCCACCGGCGCGTCCAGCGGCGGGGCGAAGCGCGCTTCTTCCTCGCGGACCGCCTGCAGCTGCTCGAGCCGGCGCTGCGCGTCCATGCGAAGATCCATGTAGAACAGGTTCGAGACCGGCGCGCGGCGATCCTCGCCGAGCCGGCCAGGCCGTTGCAGGGCGCGTGCGCGCGGCTGCTCGATCATCAAAAGGCCGTTCTGGCACTGGGCGCTGGTCTGGTTGGCCATGGGCGACGGCGCGTCGTCTAGTGACAGGCCCTCCGCCGCCGCGCCGCCGCGATGCAGCCGGGCAGGCGCGTAATCCTCGCTTATGGACCAGATGAGCGGATTGACGCATAGAAGCGCACGTTCGCTCACATAGCCAAGCGCGCCGGAGCCGGTCCAGGACATGGACCGGTCGCTGACGGTCTCGATCCGCTCGCGCTCGCTCTGGCGCACCGCGTTGTAGCTTACGACGCACCGCACCGCCTCAGGGCCCGCGCACGGGGCGAGCGTGGCGAGCGGGCCGGAGAACACATCCATTGGAACCGGCGCCTCCAAAAGATACGCGGCGGCCAGCCTGTTGCGCAGTGCTTCATCCAGCGCCACCGCGTCGATCAGGAGCCCCAGGGCGTGAAGCGCGCCCTGACCCACTCCGGCGATCACCACCGGGCGGTCTTCGCCGATGTCCTGAAGGAAGGCGTCAAACGCCGCGTTGACGTCCTGGTAGGCGAACAGGCGCGCCTGGATGCTGTCCTCGCGATTGTTCATGAAGGCGTAGAGGCTCGCCTGGCGATAGCGCGGGGCGAACAGGGCGGCGTCATCCGCGAGCAAAGGCGCGGCCCAGTTGGGCAGCACGAAGCGATCCACCTCGCGGCCCGCCTGGGGCCGCGTGTACCGGGCGTTCCAATGGGCGCCGCCGTCATAGGTGGTGGGATGCACGAAGAACACCGCGGGGGTTTCGCCCTCTGCGTCGAGCATGAACCGGTCGCGCACCGCCCAGGCGTCCGCCTCGGCGTAATCGGGCGCTTCCGGCTTGTCATAGGTCTGAAACGGAACGGCCGGGTCGAGCAAGGTCTGGAAAATCTGATCGCGCATGACCACCGCCGAGACGGTGAGCAGCACGGCGAGCCCGGCCGCGCCCAGCAGGGCGAGGCGCCAGAAAAGGCTCCGCGGCAGGAGGCGCTTCGGCGTGCTCATGCGTTCAAGCCTAAGGCGCGCCGGGCGAGATCGGCAAGCGTGCGGCGCCGCCCTCCCGCCTTGATTTCGCCTTCCCAGCGAAGCAGGACATGATACCTAACCCGCGAGCGTCCCGCCCGCCTGTCTGGAGCGTTGAACTTCCGTGCTTCGCTGGCTTCGAAACCGTTTCCTCACCGGCGTGGTGGTGGCCGCCCCGATCGGCATCACCATCTGGCTGATCTATACCTTCGTGAACTTCGTCGATCGGGTGATCAAGCCGCTCATCCCCGCGCGCTATAATCCGGAAAGTTATCTGCCGTTCGCGATTCCAGGCATGGGTCTGTTGATCGCGATCCTGGCGCTGACCTTGCTGGGCGCGCTGGCGGCGAACATTTTCGGTCGATCTCTGCTGGATCTTGGCGAGCGGATCGTCAATTCGGTTCCCCTGATCCGCAACATCTACTCCGCGCTCAAGCAGATCGTGGAGACGGTGTTCCAGGGCCAGCAGAACTCCTTCAAGGAGGTGGTGCTGGTGGAATACCCCATGTCCGGCAGTTATGCGGTGGCGTTCGTGGCGAGCCATGGCCGCGGCGTGATCAAATCGGTCGTCGGTAAGGGCGAGGAGGTGGTGGGCGTGTTCATCCCGACAACTCCCAATCCCACCTCCGGCTTCTTGTTGTTCGTTCCGCGATCCAAGGCCATTTCGCTGGACCTCACCGTGGAGGAGGCGGCCAAGCTCATCATCTCGTTCGGGATGGTGACGCCGGACCGGCTGCCGGAGGGCGCGATCCCCGCCGACGCGCCGATCAAGGCGGGCGCCGGGCTGATGCCGGACGACGCCCCCCGCCGTGATCCGTCGGCAGGCGAGGATCCCAGCGGTCGGGAGACGGACGAAAAAAGCGCCTAGGCGCCTGCGCGCAATCCTTGCCTTCGGTGCAAGCTGAGGCAGATTGAAGCGACGCGTCTTGGGGACTGTGACTGTGAAGCTTTTTTATTCGCCCACCTCGCCCTACGCCCGTAAGTGCCGGGCGCTGATCATCGAGAAGAGCCTGGAACGCAAGATCGAGCTGGCCGAATGCAAGCCGCTCGACGATCCGTCCGAACTTCAGGCGCTTAACCCGCTCGGGAAGGTTCCCGCGCTTGAGCGCGATCGCGGCCCCGCCCTGATGGATTCGCCGGTGATCTGCGAATACATCGACACGCTCACTGAAGAAAACTGGATCCCGAGAAACGGCGAAAGCCGCATCCTTGTGCTGCGCCAGCAGGCGCTCGCCGACGGGCTGATCGATCTCACCATCGGCCGGCGCATTGAGCTGATGCGCGATGAGGCGCTGAAATGGGATTACTGGGCCGGTCGCTGGGAGGCCGGGATCAAGCGCACCCTGGATCAGCTGGAGGCGGATCGCGCACAGTTTGAACGCTCGGTGGATATGGGCGCGCTTTCGGTGGCGGTGGCGCTTTGCTATCTCGACCTTCGATTCCCCGAGCTTGGCTGGCGTGAGCAATACCCAGAGCTCGACGCGTTCGCGAAGCGCTGGTACGAGCGTGAGAGCTTCAAGCTCACCGAGCCGCCGGCCGCCTGACATGGCCGTCAGCGGCGAGTTTCTGGACTTTGCCTGCGACCTGTTCTCCGGCCTCGGCCCCGTGCGCTCCCGGCGCATGTTCGGAGGCGCGGGGCTTTACGCCGAAGAGGTGATGTTCGCGCTCGTCGCTGACGATGTGATCTATCTGAAAAGCGATGAGGCGCTGGCCGCAGAGCTCGAGGCGCGGGGCTGCGGGCCGTTCATCTTTGAAACCAAGGACGGCGGCGCCACGCCCATGCGCTATTGGCGCCTGCCTGAAGACGCGTTGGACGAGGAAAGCGCGGCGCTCTTCTGGGGAAGGCGGGCGCTGGGCGTGGCGATTACGGCGAAGCGCTAGCGCGTTCAGCACGGCCGGCGGCGTTGCGTCCAAAGCCCCAGGTCACCAATCCGATAAGTGCGTATAGGCCGCCGGACATGGCGCCGATATCGGCGGGTAAGGCGTAGGCGGAGGCGATAACCAACACGTTGATCGCGATGATGCCGATCGCAACCTCGATCTCGTATCGCGTCCAGGAGCGCTCCGCCTCATTCAGGTCGATGACGGCGCCTCGTTTGAGCGCGTGCGCGTAGAGCAGCGCGAAGACGATCTGAACACCGATATAGAAGATCGCGAAAATGACATAGAGCTGCTTGACTTGCCCCACGGTGAGGACCGCTTCGATCTGATCCTGGGTTTCGAACCCGCCGGTGAAATAGGTCAGGACAAAGTCCGCCATGAAGCGCAGCGGGTAGACGAAGATCAGCACCAGCAAAAGCAGCACGGCGTTCAGGAACACCGTATAGCCGTCCTGAAGATCGTAGCGCCGGAAAAAGACGTGGTGGGTGTGCCAGATCGTCAGGATCAGCGCGAAACAGGCGGTGAGCGCCAGCGCGTCCCGCCACAGATTGGTGAGGTCGGCGAAGGAGGCCGGGATCGTTTGCGCCGCGGCGAGCGTCAGCACCAGCGCGAAGACGATATCGGAGAGATTCTCCACCCGGCTGACTTCCGGGCTGCGCCAGCGGAAGTGCGGCTCGCCGCGAAGCAGGGGGTGACGTGTGGCGGGCGCGGTGCGTGACATGGCGTGAGCATGGCCTGATGCGCGCCCGACGGAAAGCCTCAGGCGGCCGCCACGCTCGATCCGGCGGCGTCCACGGTGATGCGGTTGCGGCCGGTCTGCTTGGATTTGTAGAGATTGGTGTCGCAGCGCTCGATCAGGCACTCCACCGATTCAGGCGTGCGAAATTGCGAAACGCCCAGCGACACGGTGATGTTGCCCAGATCCTCATTGGTGGATTTGCGCAGCAGGCGCTTGCTTTCCACCGTGGTGCGCACCTTCTCCGCGATGATGCGCGCCTCGTCGATGGAGGTGTTGGGCAGCACCACGCCGAATTCCTCGCCGCCATAGCGCGCCACCACGTGGAAATCCTTGGAGAAACGCGACAGGCAGGCGGCCACGAAGCGGATGATCTGGTCGCCGGTCTGGTGGCCCCAGGTGTCGTTGAAGCGCTTGAAGAAATCGATGTCGCACAGGATCAGGGAGAAGGGCTCGCCCTTCAGGTCCGCATCCCGGCGCGCCTTGCGCATGCTCTCGTCGAAGCGTTTGCGGTTTGCGACGCCGGTTAGAGCATCGGTCATCGCCTCTTCGCGCACTTTTTCCAGGTTGTTGCGCAGCTGATCGACTTCCTGGGAGGTCTCCGACAGTCGCCGCTCCAGTTCGCGCGAGCGGCGCTGCATGCGCGCGGTGGCGGCCACAAGCCCTTCCACCATGCGCTTTACGCTGGCCGAATCCGTGGCCCGGTCGAGTTGTCCGGAGGCGCCGGCGAGGGCTTCGCCATAGGCGGCGGTGTCGCGTTCGGCCGCTTCCAGCGTCTTAACCACGGCGCCCAGCTCCCGGCTCATGGCGCCGCCGGTGTCCATCACGGCGTCCTGGATGCGCCGGAAAGTGAAATGGCGATCATACAGATCGTCGAGCGCGTCCTGAGACACAGGGCCGCCGGCCTCCACGACCGATTGAATATCGGCGCAGAGTTCCGGATTGCTGTCAGACACATAGGCGGTGAAGATCGCGTAGTTCTGAGGGCTCGGGGCCAGCTCGTGACGAGCGATGAGATCGAGCGCTTTGCGGGCGAGTTCGATCCCCTCAGCGGTTTGCAGACGTCCGTTCACGCGTGTCCCCCGATGCGCCTTCCGGCGCGTTTTGCGCCGACGATTGAGGAGAGCCTAGCCTCGATAATGGAAAGATGAGGTAAACGCCGGCCCGGTTAGAAGGCGGGGCGAAGCAAAAAGTCAGGCACGTGCTCGCCGAAACCAGGTGCGCGGCGGTCTTCACGCTCGGGCAGGGCGCGCGCGGCGCGCACCGGTTCTTCCTGCGGCTGCTCCTCCCGCTCACGTTTGGGAGCCGCGTCGCTTTTCTTGCGCCGGCCGCGGCTGCGAGCGGGCTTTTTCTCAGGCGCGGCTTCAGCAGCCGTTTCAGGTTTGGCGTCCGGCTCGGCCGCCGCGGCGGGCGCTTCGGGCTCGGCCGCCTGGCTTGGCGCGCCCTCAACGTCGAGCGTCGCGGGCTCGGCGCCGATGAGTTCGACGACCTTGGCGAGCGCTTTCTTGTCTTCGGGCGTGACGATGGTGACCGCTTCGCCGGTCATGCCCGCACGGCCGGTGCGGCCGATGCGGTGCACGTAGTCGTCGGCGTTGCGCGGAATATCGAAATTGAAGACATGGCTCACCGCCGGGATGTCGAGCCCGCGCGCGGCGACGTCTGACGCCACCAGAAGGCGCAGCTCGTCCGACTTGAACTGAGCCAGAGTTTTCGTGCGCGTGGATTGGTCGAGATCGCCGTGGATCGGGGCGGCCGAGAGTCCGTGGCGCTGCAGCGAGCGCGCAACGATATCCACGTCCCGCTTGCGATTGCAGAAGATGATCCCGTTTTTCACGCCTTCGCGATTGATCGCCTTGCGAAGCGCGTCGCGCTTGGTCTTGGGCTGACCGTCGGAGGTGCGCACCACAAGCTGGGTGATGGTCTCCGCCGCCGAGGCTGGACGGGACACCTCAACGCGCTCGGGATCTTTAAGGAAGGTGTCCACCAGGCGCTGAATCTCCTTGGGCATGGTGGCGGAGAAGAACAGGGTCTGTCGCCGCGCCGGCAGGAGTTTCAGGATACGCTCGATATCGGGGATGAAGCCCATGTCCAGCATGCGGTCGGCTTCGTCGATCACCAGGATCTCGATGCCCATGAGCATCAGCCCGCCACGCTCCACCAGATCCAGAAGCCGGCCCGGCGTCGCGATGAGGATGTCGACGCCCTGGTCGATCAGGCGCTTTTGCGGCTCGAACGCGACCCCGCCGATCAGCAGCGCCATCGTGAGCTTGTGGTTCTTAGTATAGGTCTTGACGTTGTCGGCGACCTGGTCGGCCAGCTCGCGCGTCGGCGCCAGGATCAGCGAGCGCGGCATGCGCGCTTTCGCACGGCCGCGCGAGAGGCGCTCGATCATGGGCAGCGTAAAGCTCGCCGTCTTGCCGGTGCCGGTCTGGGCGATGCCCAGAACGTCGCGACCGGTCAGGGCCACAGGAATGGCGCCCGCCTGAATAGGGGTGGGCTTTTCATAGCCGGCTTCGGCGATGGCCGAGAGCAGGTCGGGGCTGAGCCCAAGGTCTTTGAAGGTCATGCGCCTCGTTCGAGTGACAGCTGATGCGTTCGGCGTTCGGGAATCGATCCGGTGCGCCGTTTTCGAGGCGCATGCATACGCGCCGGAACATAAGAAGCCCGGCCGCGGTGTCAACGCGGCCGGGCTCTCAAGCACTGACAATCAAGGCCGGTGTGGCCGTGATGTCGCTAATGGCGGTACGCCGCGCCGCCTTCGCGCACGATCTCTGCATACCGGTCGCGCAGCCGGGTCTGGCGGGTTTCCATGGACTGCACCTCGCCGTCGATGATCACGCGCGTCGGGGCGCTCATCACCTCCAGCGGATCGCCGTCCCAGACGACCACGTCGCCGGCATAGCCCGTCGCAAGCGCGCCGTACCGGTCGCCGACGCCGTAGAGCTGGGCGGGGGTCAGGGTGATGGCGCGGAACGCGTCGCTCCAGTCGGCCCCGTGCGCCACCGCGATTGCGGCGTGCTGGGGCAGAAGGCGCGGATTGAAATAAAGGTCCGAGCCCGCCGTGGTGTAGGCGACGCCCACGCCCGCCCGATGCAGGATCGCCGCGCCTTCGGTGGTGGAGGCGAGCCGGTCGAAGCTGTCGGGAAGATTGCGCATGGGGTCGTAGATCACCGGGATGCTCGCCTCGGCGAGCTCGTCGGCGACAAGATGGGCTTCGGCCGCGCCCGCGATGATGACGCGGATCGCCGGATACTGGTCGGCGAAGCGGATAGCGCGGCGAATGTCGCTGGCGCGGTCCATGATCATCACCAGCGGAATTTCCCCGCGCACAGCGCCGACCATGGCCTGGGCGTCGTAGCGGTCGATGGCGTCGCCTTCATGGTGGGCCATGAAGCGTCCGGGATAAAAGCGAGCGTCTTCGATGGCCGCGCGCAGAAAGGCCCAGGCCGCGGTGCGCGCCCCGCCGGCGGTCGCCGCGCCGGAGCTGGACATGTCCACCACCATGAAGCGGCGCGCCGCAAACAGGCTGTCGGCGTCGCCTGCGCTGTCGGCGAGCGCGCCGCGGCCGGCGAGAATCGCCGAACCGGTGGAGGGATAGACCGCAAAGCGCGTGATCCCTTCGGTGCGCGCTTCATCGATATGGGTGCCGTTGGGGTTGAACCCGTCCGCCACGTCCAGCGCCGCGGTGAAGTGGCTGTCGTCGGCGGCGTCGTCGCGGGTGGAGCCTTCCGCGCCCACCTCGATGAGGCCCAGCTCGGTGTGGGGATGGAACAGGCCCGGCGTGATCCAGCCGCCTTCGGCGTCGATGACCGTGACCTGGTCGGCCTCATACTCGATCGGATCGCCCACCGAGATGATCGACCCGTCCCGGATCACCACCGTTCCGTTCTCGATGACACCGCGATCGGTGTTGGTCACGACGCGCCCGTTATTGATCACCAGCACGTCCTGAGCCAGGGCTGGGGCCGCGCTCAACGCCGCGGCGGCGAAGGAAACAAGGAGCTTTTTCATCTTAGTAGTCTCCTTCACCAGGCTGACCCAGCATGAAGTCGCGAATGGTGCGCCGCTGCGGATCGGCGCGGTCATACATCAGCGCGCCGTCCACATAGACATGATCGGCGAGCGCGTAGCTGGAGAAGGGGTGGTCCGACCAGATCACCAGATCGGCGCGCTTGCCGCTTTCCAGCGAGCCGGTTTCGTCCAGGATCCCCAGCGCCTGGGCTGGCCTTGAGGTGAACCAGGCCACCGCGTCGGCGTCGGAAATATCCAGGCCCATGCGCCGCCCGTCGGACAGCGCCTTGGCGACTTCCTGATTGAGCCGCTGAATGCCGAGATCTGAATCCGAGTGGATCATGGCGCAGGCGCCGCCGGCGTGGGTGAGGGCGAGGTTTTCAGGGATGGAGTCGTAGGCCTCCATCTTGAACCCGCCCCAGTCAGCCCACACCGCCGCGCAGGCGCCGTGCTCGGCCAGCAGATCGGGGATTTTGTAGGCCTCGACAGCGTGGTGGAAGGTGGTCACCTCATAGCCGAACTCCTCGGCCATATCCATGATCTGGGCCATCTCGTCGGCGCGGTAACAGTGCATCTGCACCAGGATCTCGCCCTCGAGCACGCCCATCAGCGTGTCGAGCTCAAGATTGCGCGTGGGCGGGGTCACATCCTCGCCGGCCTCGGCGTCTTCCCAGTAATTTTGCCAGGAGCGGCGATACTCGACGGCGCGCTGCCAGGCTTCGCGATAGCCGGCCACATTGCCCATGCGCGATCCCGGCGCCTGGCCGCGATTGCCGTAAACGCGCTTGGGGTTCTCTCCGCACGCCATTTTCAGCGTGTAGGGGGCGTCAGGGAATTTCATCCCCTGCACGGTGCGCGAGGGCGTGTTGCGCAAGGTGACGCCGCGCCCGCCGAACAGGTTCGCCGAGCCCGGCAGCACGTGCAGCGTGGTGACGCCGCCCGCCAGCGCGGTGTCGAATCCAGGATCTTGCGGCCAGACGCCGTGCTCGGCCCAGACCTCGGCGGTGACCGGGCTGGTGATCTCGTTGCCGTCATTGTGCGCGTTCACCGCCGGGGAGGGGTAGACGCCCAGATGGGAGTGGATGTCGATGACGCCCGGCGTGATGTAGCGGCCGGCCGCGTCGATGACTTCAGCGCCTTCCGGCGCCTCCAGTCCCTGGCCGATGTCGGCGATGCGCCCGTCGCGCACCAGCACGTCCGCGTTCTCCAGCTCGCCGCCCACGCCGTCGAACACCGTGGCGCCGGTGATCAGCGTCACGCCGCTCTCGAACGGCTCATAGGTGGACGGGAACGGGTTCTGGTCATAGCGCACGACTTCAGTGTCGCCGGGCGCAGTGTCGGGTGCGTCGGTGTCGGCCGATTGGCCGTTCGTATCGGCGCAGCCGGCCAAAGCGACCACGGACAGCGCCGCGATCGAAGCGGGCAGCCCCTTGAAGGTTTTAAGCAATTTTATCTCCCCGGATGGTCCGCGCGCCAAAGATGCGGCGCGCTCCGTAGCCGGAGCGAGGGTGGCGAAATTCGCCTCAGCTGAAAAGGCGTTATTGTATTACCCGCCTGGTGCGGGATCGGCCTTACAAATCCACCTCGCCCACGAACGGGGCGTGCTCCTGGATGTACTGGAAGCGCAGCTCGGGCTTTTTGCCCATGAGCGTCTCCACCAGCTGGTCGGCGACGGCGCGCATCTCTTCGGTGACGGTCACGCGGGCGAGCGAGCGGGTGGCCTTGTTCATGGTGGTGGATTTAAGCTGCGGTGGGGTCATCTCGCCCAGACCCTTGAAGCGGCCCACCTCCACCTTGCCCTTTTTGAACTCGGTCTCGATGAGCCGGTCCTTCTCCTCGTCGGTGTCGGCGTAGATCGTCTTGCCGCCCTGGGTGAGGCGGTAGAGCGGCGGCTGGGCCATGAAAAGCCGGCCCGATTCGATGAGGCCGGGCAGGAAGCGATAAAAGAAGGTCGCCAGAAGCGCGGCGATATGGGCGCCGTCCACATCGGCGTCGCACATGATGATGACGCGCTCATAGCGCAGATCGTCGATGTGGAACTTCTTCCCCGGCTGCACACCCAGCGCCAGCAAGAGATCGGAGATCTCCTGATTGGCTGCGATCTTGTCGGCGGTGGCCGAGGCGACGTTGAGGATCTTGCCGCGCAGCGGAAGGATGGCCTGGGTCTTGCGGTCGCGCGCCTGTTTCGCCGAGCCGCCGGCGGAGTCGCCTTCCACCAGGAAGATTTCGGTGCCGTCGGCGTTGTTCTGCGAACAGTCGGCGAGCTTGCCGGGAAGGCGCAGGCGGCGAGTGGCGCTCTGGCGTTTGACTTCTTTCTCGCGCTTGCGTTTCAACCGGTCTTCGGCGCGCTCCACCGCCCAGTCCACAAGGCGCGAGGCGTCCTTCGGGCGAGCGGCGAGCCAGTGGTCGAACTGGTCGCGAATCGCCTGCTCCACCAGCCGCTGAGCCTCGCCGGTGGAAAGCCGGTCCTTGGTCTGGCCCTGAAACTCGGGGTCCTTGATGAAGACCGAGAGCAGGGCGCCGGCGCCGCCCATGACGTCGTCGGCGGTGATCTGGTTGGCCTTCTTCAGCCCGATCAGCTCGCCATGGGCGCGCAAGCCCTTGCTGAGCGCCGAGCGGAAGCCCTGCTCGTGCGTGCCGCCCATGGGGGTGGGCACGGTGTTGCAGAAGCTCTGGCAAAAGCCGTCATGCTCTCCGAACCCGTTGTCGGAAAACGCCACGGCCCATTCCACCGCGCCCATGCGCCCGTCGCGCTCCACCCGGCCGGCGAAGGTTTCGCCGACGAGCTGGGCCGCGCCCTGCATCTCCGCCAGCCGATCGGCGAGGCCGCCGGGGAAGGAGAGGACCGTTTCAGCCGGGATGTCCGTGCCTTCCACAAGGTGCGGCGAGCACTTCCAGCGAATCTCGACCCCGCGGCGGAGGAAGGCCTTGGCGCGCGCCATGGTGAACAGGCGCGCCGCCTTGATCATTCGGCCGCCGAAAATCTCATGATCCGGCTTGAAGCGCACCGAGGTGCCGCGGCGATTGTTCACCGTGCCCAGATTTTCGATGGGGCCTTGCGGCAGGCCGCGCGCATACACCTGACGCCACAGCGTGCGATCGCGGGCGACCTCGACGACCAGCTCTTCAGACAGCGCGTTCACCACCGATACGCCGACGCCGTGAAGGCCGCCGGCGGTCTGATAGGCCTTGTCGGAGAACTTGCCGCCGGCGTGCAGCGTCGTCAGCACCACTTCCAGCGCCGACTTGTCTGGAAATCTCGGGTGGGGATCGACGGGGATGCCGCGGCCATTGTCGGTGACGGTGACATAGCCTTCGTCGTCCAGGCTCACCTCGATGCGGTCGGCGTGGCCGGCCACAGCCTCGTCCATGGAGTTGTCCAGGACTTCTGCGAAGAGGTGGTGCAAGGCGCGCTCGTCGGTGCCGCCGATATACATGCCCGGCCGCTTGCGCACCGGCTCCAGGCCTTCGAGCACTTCGATGGAGGCCGCGTCATAGCCGGCGCCCTGCGCGCCGCCGGGCGCGGCGGCGGGGGCGGCGGGCTTCGCGGCGGGTTTGGGCGACGGCTTGGGAACGGGCGCGGCGGCCGGTTTTGGCGCCTCGGCCTTCGGCTCGCTTGCAGGCGCAGGCGCGCTCGGCGCAGCCGGCTTTTGCGGCTTCGGTCCGGGCGAGGCGGAGAACAGGTCGTCTTGCGAATCGTGAGCCATGGTGGTCGCCACAGTGCACGTTCGCGCGGTGTTCTGGAAAGGGCGGCCTTCAGCGCGCGCCGGGCTTATCTACAGAAACGGCAGCCAACCCCGATCAAGACGCCGCTCGCAGCGGTCGATCTGCGCGTCGTAACGGCGCGCGTCGGTCTCCACCTCGCGCGCCGCGCGCGCGAGCCAGGACTTGCTGCGATAGGTGCCGCGGCGAAACCCGCCATGGCCTTCGTGATAGGCGAGGTAGAGATTGTACGGGTCCTCTGTGGAGATGCCGGCGAGGCGATGGCTCATGGAGTTGTACCAGCCGATGAACTCCACCGCGTCGCCGAAATCATCCCGGTCCGCGCCGCGCTTGCCGGTCTCTTCGCGATACCAGTCCCAGGTGCTGTCGAGCGCCTGGGCGTAGCCGTACGCCGACGAGGGCCGCGTCCAGGGCACGATCCCGAGCAGCTTCTGGCGGGCCGGGCGCGCGTCGTGGCGGAAGCTTGATTCGCGTTTGAGGATGGCCAGCTGCACGCCCGGCGACACGCCGTAGCGGCGCTCAACACGTTTCAAATCCCGCCACCAGGAGCGGTTGTCTTCAAGGATCAGGCAGGCGTCATGGACCTGCTCCGGCGGGGCGGTCGCGCACCCCGTGACCAACACCGCAGCGCCGACTGCGGGTATGAGGACGCCTTTCCACATGCCCTTGAGCATGGCGCGTCTTGGTTAAGTGGAAATGAACGGCCGACCTGGCGGCGCAAGTCTGGGGGGCGCGCCACTGGGCCGGCCGTTTGGAGAGGGGGCCGGCGCGTCTGCGCTCGCACCGGCCCCGGTCTTCACCGTCAGCATGGGGTCAGGACAGGGAAGACGTTGCAACCCTAACCCGCTCTCCTAATACGCGCAAGCGTTATCATTAGAAGGTGAGGCGGATCACCAACCGGGCGACATGGCGGACGAAATCGTCGCGCACATCGGCGTCATAGGCGAACGAGAAGGTGGAATAGTCCGACCCGGCGCTCAGCCCGAACCCCAGAAGCAGGCCGGAACCCGACGGCGTCGCCGAGCGCAGGGTGAAGGGCGAGCCGGCCTCGCCGAAGCGCGCCGTGGTCTCTGCATCCTCGCTCAGGAAGTCGCCGCGATAGCCGATATTGAGCGACGGCGCCCACCAGGTCAGGTCGTTGCCGAACCGGCGCGACACGGTGAGGGTGGCCGCGCCCAGCAGCGCGGCGCTCTCGCGGTCGTCGACGATCAAAGCGAGGTCGTCATTGGCGGAGTCTTCCGCCGTCTCGGTGTAGCCGCTCTCAAACAGCGAGAGATAGGTCAGGCTCGCCTCGGGGCGCACGACCCAGCGGTTGAATGTGAAGTCGCGTCCGGCTTTGGCGCTCGCCGAGATATGCCAGCCGTTCCACTCGGCGGTGTTGGTGGAGTTGAACTCGCCGATCAGGATATTGCGCTCGCTCTCGAAGTAATCGTAGCCGAGCCCCAGCGCGCCGGACACGTCGAAGCCGCCCAGATCAAGGCCGGCATAGGTCCCCACCTGGCCGGTGAGGGCGACCATGGGCTCGTCAAAGCCCTCGACCTCTTCCACTTCGCTGGCCGCGCCCAGCAGGCTGAAGCCCACCGCGTAGAACGGACCAACGGGGCGGTCGAGACCCACGGCGAGACCGACGCCCTGACCGCGATAGCCGGGACCGAAAGCGTTCGCGGAGCGGTCGGCGAAATAGCCGAACTCCTGGGCCCACACGCCGGCGAGCTCGTCCGGCGCCAGGCGCGCATTGGCCAGGCGCACCGACAGAGCGCCGGCGGCGGCGTCGTTGGAGGCCAGGGCGAACTGGATCGCGCTGGTGGCGTACTCGGGCAGCAACTGGTTGTAGGCGTTGAAAAAGTCCTGCTGGGTGCGCACGCCGGCGAACGCCGCGCCGAGCGCTTCAACTGCTTCGAAGGCGGCGAGCGCTTCATCGTAAGCTGCGGCGCGCGATTCATCGAGCCCCAGCTGCTCGGCCGTTTTGCGGCGCAGCGAAAGCACCAGCGTGTCCGCATCGCTGTCCGAGCGCGCCAGCGTGGCGTTGTAAAGGAAGGGCGCGTCCGTGGTGTCCAGGATGCTCTCATCCTCGATCGTCAGAACACCGTCGGCGCGCACGATGTCCAGGTCGGCGCTTTCGCCCACGAGCTTGGCGAGTGCAACGCTGAGATCGGCGCCGGCGGTGAACGTGATGTCCCCGCTCGCGGTGAGGAAGGCGTCAGCCCGGTCCGTGCTGTCGACCTCCAGCTCCAGCACGCCGCCGTCGGCGAAGTTCGCCTCGGTCAGGCTGAGCGTGCCGTCGCCGGTGAGCACCAGGCGGCCGTCGGCGACGTCCAGGGTCAGCCCGCCGGTGGCGCCGCTTCCGGTGTTCGTAACCGCACCCGTCAGCACGGCGTTTTCGATGATCAGCTCATTGAAGCCGTCGCCGAAGCTGACATCGCCGATAACGTCGCCGCCGCGCAGCTCCAGGACGTCGTCGCCGGACCCGAACAGGATGTCGCCGCGAATCTGAGCGGTGGCGACGACGTTCCCGTCGTCGTTCAGGGTCTCTGTCTGCACCACGCGCAGGCCCGTCGTCATCGCGCTCGCATCAATGGCGATGAGCTGTACGGTTTCGCTTCCGTCGCCCCACGCGTCGCGCAGGCCGATCACGTCCGCCGCGATGACGCCGGAGTTTTCGATGAGGTTGGTGGCGTCGCTTTCCACCGTGATCGCGGTCGCGCCGACCCCGCCGCCCGCGATTCGAGCGATGATAGAGCCTTCCTCATTGAGGATGCGCGCCACCTGAGAATTCTCGGCGAGCACGATCCCGAAGGCCCGCGCCTCGCCGTACTGGCTTTCATCAACGCCCACGGTATCGGGATCATCGTCGGCGAAGCCGTCTTCTTCATAGCCCAGCGCCCCGGTGGCGAGGATCTGGTCCTGATTGACGATTGCGTCGGCGCTCGCGTTCGCGCCGAACACGACGCCGCGCGCGTCGCCGTCATAGGCGATGGCGGTGATGGCGGACTGGTTGAGCATCCCGCCGGCTTCAAGCACCACCATGCGCATCATTCCGGCGTCGTCGCGGCCGGCGATGAGAAAGGCGGTGGCGTCGCGCCCGTCAAAAATGCTCGTGGCGGCGACTTCCCCTTCATTGACGAGGGCGTAGCCAAGCGCTTCGGGGTCGTCGTCGTCATCGGGGTCGGTGGTGTTGAAATCGTCGGGCAAAACAACTTCGCCCAGGGTCACGTCGCGATCATCCGAGCCGATTTCGATCGCCGCGCCCTGGCCGGAGATGTGCTGAACCCGGCTGCCGCCGCCCACGAAAACGCCGTCGACGATATCGCCGGCGATGATCACCGCAGAGCCGGCGTCGATGTCGTCATCGGCCGGATCGAGCAGTTCGAACGCAAGCTGGGAGAGGCGCGCATTGATGCGGTACCCGTTCACGTCGATGGCGCCCGTCAGGCGCAAGCCGCCGCCGACGCCGTCGTCTGAATCGATGACGAGGCCACGGCCTTCCGGCGTGTCGGCGTCGATGCGGTTGACCTCCACGTCGCCGCCGACGCCGCTCTCAATGGAGATCGCCGTGGAGCGCTCGCCGCGGACGTTCACGCTTCCGCCCGCGATCAGATCGCCGGTCAGACCGGTGACGGTGCGCACGCCATAGCTGTCCTGGCCCGCCACCGTGACGATGGACGTGTTGCCCATGGTGACCGAGCCGTCGACATCAGCCTGGCCGGGCGCGGCGGCATAGCTCGCGTCGACCTCGCCCACCAGGATCCCGGTTTTGTTGAGGTCGGTGGCGAACGGACCGTCCGCTTCGCCGTCAGGGTCGAGCGTACCGTCTTCGTTGAAATCGCGATTGTCGTCGGTTTCGCTGTCGGTGGCGGTGTAGCTGTCGTTAAGAAAGACGCCGCCGTTATGGACGAGGTCGCCCTCTACGCCGCCGTTCATCCGGATGCCGGTGGCGCCGTTGACATCAACGTCGTTTCCGTCGGCGTCCACGTCGGTGACGGTGATGCGAGACCCGGAGGCGGTTTCAAGCGAGTTGTTCGAATTGATGAGCACTGCGGGGCCCGTCTCGCCCGCCGCGCCGTCCAGCGTCACCCGCCCGCTGGAGGTGATGACGATGTTCGAGGCCGTGCCGTTTTCACCAGCCGTTGCGGTCGCGACCGGCTCGGTCACCTCGTCATCGATCTCGGTCGCGTCCTGGGCCCAGCCCGGAGCGGCGGCGAGGGCGGTGATCGAGGCGGCGGCGAGAAGGCTGCGGCGCATGAACATGTCTCCGGTTCGGCGCGATCGGACGAGCGTTGATCGGACCTTAAGCATCGGATGAAACTTCTAGACCAAGCTTCCCCGCGCGTCGATACGCGCGCAAGCCTGCGCCACAGCATGTTCAAACCGTTGCAGACACGAAACGGCCGGCCCGGGGCTCCCGGACCGGCCGCTTCACCAGGCGATGCAGCCCGGCTAGACCTTGTAATACAGGTCGAACTCCACCGGGTGGGGGTGGTGTTCGAGGCGGGTGACTTCTTCCATCTTCAGATCGATGTAGGCGTCGATCTGATCATCGTCCATCACGCCGCCCTTCTTCAGGAAGTCGCGGTCGGCGTCGAGCGATTCCAGCGCCTCGCGCAGATTGCGGCAGACGGTGGGGATGTCTTTGAGCTCTTCGGCCGGCAGGTCGTAGAGGTCCTTGTCCATGGCGTCACCGGGGTGGATCTGGTTCTCGATCCCGTCCAGGCCCGCCATGAGCAGCGCCGTGAAGGTGAGGTACGGGTTGCCCGCCGCATCGGGGAAGCGGGTCTCCAGGCGCTTGGCCTTGGGGCTGGCCACGTGCGGGATCCGGATCGAGGCCGAGCGGTTGCGCGCCGAGTAGGCCAGCAGCACCGGCGCCTCAAAGCCCGGCACCAGGCGCTTGTAGGAGTTGGTCGACGCGTTCGCGAACGCGTTGATGGCGCGCGCGTGCTTGATGATCCCGCCAATGTAATAAAGGCAGGTCTCGGACAGATCGGCGTACTTGTCGCCGGCGAACAGCGGCTTGTCGTCCTTCCAGATCGACTGGTGCACGTGCATGCCCGAGCCGTTGTCGGCGTAGACCGGCTTGGGCATGAAGGTCGCGCTCTTGCCGTAGGCGTGGGCGACGTTGTGCACGATGTACTTATAGTACTGCATGTTGTCGGCCATCTTCAAAAGCGTGGCGAACTTCATGCCGAGCTCGTGCTGGGAGGGCGCCACCTCGTGGTGGTGCTTTTCCGGATTGAGGCCCAGCTCCTTCATCACCGTGAGCATTTCCGAGCGCATGTCCTGGCCGGAATCGATGGGGTTCACCGGGAAATAGCCGCCCTTCGGACCGGGGCGGTGGCCCATATTGCCGCCTTCCATCGCCTTGCCCGAATTGTAGGGGCCTTCTTCGGAATCAAGGGCGAAAAAGGTGTCGTTCTGGGCGGTTGACCAGCGCACGTCGTCGAATACGAAGAATTCCGCTTCCGGGCCGAAGAACGCCGTGTCCCCGATGCCGGATGCGGCGAGGAACTTTTCAGCCTTCTTGGCGGTCGTGCGCGGGTCGCGGTTATAGGGTTGCATGGTCGACGGCTCGAGCACGTCGCAGATGACCGCCAGCGTGGTCTGCTGGTAGAAAGGATCGATCAGCGCGGTGTCCGGGTCGGGCATGAGGACCATGTCGGACTCGTTGATGGCCTTCCAGCCGTTGATCGACGAGCCGTCGAACATGGTGCCGTTTTCGAACAGGTCGTCGTCGACCATGGACGTATCGAAGGTGACGTGCTGCAGCTTGCCGCGCGGGTCGGTGAAGCGCAGGTCCACGTACTCGATGTCCTCGTCCTGGATTTGCTTGAGAATCTTGTCCGACATGGGTCTGCCTCTTTGAGGTGGTCGAAAGGGTGGGGGATTGAACGCGCGGCGTTAAAGGGCGTCGTCGCCGGTTTCGCCGGTGCGGATGCGGATCGCGGTCTCCACGGCGGTGACGAAGATCTTGCCGTCGCCGATCCGCCCGGTGCGCGCCGCGGTCTGGATGGCCTCCACCGCCGCGTCCACGCGGCTTTCGGAGACCACGAGTTCGATTTTGATCTTTGGAAGGAAATCAACGACATACTCCGCCCCGCGATAGAGCTCGGTATGACCCTTCTGGCGGCCGAACCCCTTGGCTTCGGTCACCGTCAGGCCTTGCAGGCCGATTTCCTGAAGCGCCTCCTTCACGTCGTCGAGTTTGAACGGTTTGATGATCGCTTCGATTTTCTTCATGACAGGGCCTCCGTTCACGCCGGAACGCTAAGCCCGGCCCCGCCGCGTACAAGCCGAACCGGTGCGGCGGCGGTGGAGTTGATCCCTGGCGCCCGCTTGTGAGGCGCCCGTGCACGCCGCTGGGGCGCCGGGCTGCGAAAGGATGAGACCATGACCGATCCGCGACACGCCGTTCTATCCGTCGAGGCCATGGGCGAGGCCGACCGCTTCGCCATGGCGCACGGCCGCTCCGGCGGAGCGCTCATGGATGCCGCCGGGTTGGCGATCGCACGCGAGATCGCAGCGCGCTGGAGTCCGCGCCCGCTGGCGGTGCTGTGCGGGCCGGGCAATAACGGCGGCGACGGCTGGGAGGCTGCGGCGGTGTTGAAGGCGCAAGGCTGGCCGGTGGAGGTGTTCGCCATGAAGCCGCGGGGCGAGCTTGAAGGCGACGCCGCGCGCGCCGCGGCGAAATGGGACGGGCCGGTGAGGAGGCTGGACGCCTGCGACCCGGCGCAGTTCGCCCTCGTGCTCGACGCTTTGTTCGGCGCGGGTTTGTCGCGGCCTCTGGAGGGCGAGGCGGCGCGCCTGGCTGAAACTTGCGCCGATACGCCCGTGATCGCCGCGGACACGCCCAGCGGCGTTCTCGGCGACGCCGCGCGCAGCGAAGGAGCGGCGTTCAACGCGGCCCTGACCGTGACCTTCCACCGCTACAAGCCGGCCCATCTGCTGCACCCCGGCAGGGCGGCGTGCGGCGAGATCGTACTCGCCGATATCGGGATCCCGGACGGCTGGATGGACCATGCCAAGCCGGTCGCCGAGCGCAACGATCCCGACCTCTGGAGCGTGCCTGGCCTCGATATTGAAGCCGGGGCCCATAAACACCAGCGCGGCCGCCTCTGCGTGCTGTCCGGCGGCAATGGGGCGTCGGGCGCGGCGCGCCTCGCCGCCGAGACGGCGCTGTCGGGCGGGGCGGGCTACGTCACGCTGCTGTGCCCGCCTGATGCGCTTACCGAGTGCGCGGCCGCCATGGAAGCGGTGGTCACGCGCGCCTTCGATCTCGACGCCGATTTCGGCGAGGTGCTGAACAGCCATCGCGCCCAGGCCGCCGTGCTGGGGCCGGGCGCGGGAAAGGACGAAACAACCCGCCGCAGGGTGCTGCAGGCGCTGGCGCAGGGGACAGCCCTGGTGCTCGACGCCGACGCCATAACCGTGTTCGAGGACAAGCGGGAGGCGTTCTTCAAAGCCTTGCATGGGCGCTGCGTGCTCACCCCCCACGCCGGGGAGTTCGCCAAGGTGTTTCCCGACCTGGCCGACAGCGAAGCGAACAAGATCGAGCGCGCGAAAGAGGCCGCGCAGCGCGCCGGGGCCGTGATCGTCTTGAAGGGTCCCGACACCGTCATCGCCGGCCCCGACGGACGCGTCACGGTGAACACCCACGCCTCGCCGCGCCTGTCGACGGCCGGGACCGGCGACGTCCTCTCCGGACTGATCGCAGCCTTCCTGGCCCAGGGGGCGGACGCGTTCGACGCTGCAAGCGCGGGCGTCTGGACCCATGGCGAGGCGGGCCGGCGCATGGGACCGGGCGACACGGCGGCGTCGCTCATCCGCCTTTTGCCGAGCGCGCTGCGCCATGTGCGCGATTTGCAATCGCGCAGGGCCGCCCTGGCGCGATTGACCGGCCGCGTATCTCAGCCAAGAGGCTGAACCAAGCGGCGGCGGCCGGAACAGGGCTATGAGTGCGGGCGGCGTCGCCCGATCAGGTCACCCAGCGTGTTGAGCAGCACCGAGGGCGCCGCCGGCTTTGAGCAGACCGGCGCGTTCGCGAAGCTGGCGGCGAGTTCGGCCTTTCTGCCGTGGCCGGTATGGAACAGGAACGGCACCCCGCGCTCACCGAGCACCTCTGCGGCGGGGAAAACATCTTCGCCCTGAAGGTCGATGTCCAGAATGGCGGCGTCGAGCGGCTCTTCGCTCGCGGCGCGGATCGCGCCGGACAGCGTGGGGATCGGACCGAGCACCGTTGCGCCGGCTTCTTCCAGTATGAACTGAAGATCCAGCCCGATGAGCGCTTCATCCTCCACCAGTAAGACCGTGGCCCCGTCAAGGGACGCCGAAGGTTGTCCGCCGCCAAGCGACGGCGACGCCGAGGCCGCGGGTTTGTCGCCCGCCGCGCGCAAAATGTCCGTAATGACTTCGCTGATCATTCCTTAATCTCCAGGGGCAGGATCAGCGCCACATCCAGGCCGGTTTCCCGCCACGACGCCTCATACTGCGCGCTCATCTGCAACACCGACGTGGCGATGAGCCGCTGGCCGAAGCCGGTCGCGGCGCCGTTTTCCGGCGGGCTGACGGGTTCGCCGCATTCTTCACGCCAATTGATCTCCAGTGCGCCGGGCGAGGCGTCGGAGCCTTCCTCGCGCACCCGCCAGTCGATCTGCAGCGCGCCTTCCGGTCGCGCCAGAGCGCCGTGCTTGAAGGCGTTCATCGCCATTTCGTGCAAGGTCAGGCCCAGCGGAGTCACCAAGCGGCGCGGCGCCGAGACCGCAGGGCCCTTAAGCTGTATCTTCTCGCCGAGCTCTCCCAAAAACGGCCGGAGAACCGCCGATAGCAGATCTTCCAGAGCGACCGGGTCGACACCGTCGGAATTCATGCCGACAAGGTGCGCGGCGGCGAGCGCCTCCAGGCGCGCGCTCAGGCGGTCCGCAAAGGGCTTCGCCCCCGGGTCCTGGCGCGCGGACATTCGGATCATCCCCTGGGTGACGGCGAAAAGATTCTTGACCCGGTGGTTCAGCTCGCGGTTCAGAAGTTGCAGCCGGCCCTCATACTGCTTGCGCTCGGTGATATCGCGCACCGTGCCGAGCATGACACGGGGCTGGTCGCCATCGAAGCTTGTCCTGCCGGTGGCTTCGATCCAGCGCTGCTCCCCGTCCACCGGCCGGGTGATCCGGAACTCCGCGCGATGCTTGCCGTCTCCGGCCGCATCCAGCGCCCGCGCAACATCCGCCGCCCATTCAACCCTGTCGTCGGGATGCACGATGTCAGCCACGCGTTTCAACGTGATCGGCTCTTTCGAGGTGAGGCCGAAGAGGTCGTAGGTCATCGGATCCCAGACGGCCCGCTCTTCCTGCGCCAGGTATTCGAAAGTTCCCACGCGCCCTGCGGCCATGGCGCGCTGCCGGCGCGCCTCGCTTTGCACAAGGGCGTTTTCCGCCCGCTTGCGGGCGCTGATGTCGGTGGAGATCGAGCCGGCGCCGAAGATGGAGCCGTCGGCGGCGCGCAGCGGGAATTTGACGGAGATGGCGTGGATGGTGGAGCCGTCGGACGCCACCGCCTCCTCCTCGAATTCCATGGGCTCGCCGGTTTCGGCCACGCGGCGATCATTGATGCTGTAGAGCTCGCCATCGCCGAAACGGTCCCGGTCCGTCCGGCCGTAGAGGCTGGCTTCGGTCTCCCCGAAAGCGTTCAGGTAAAAGGCGTTGGCGAAAATGTACCGGCCCTCGAGGTCCTTGGCGAAGACATAGCTCGCCGAGTTGTCCAGAAGGGCGCGCAGAAGGGCGTGCGTGCGCTCCATCTCCCGGCGCGCCTTCACCTGCTCTGTGATGTCGACGACGACGCCCGGGAAACGCTGAGGGGCGCCGTCAGGGCCGTAGAAACACCGGCCGCGCGCGGTCACCCAGCGGATATCGCCTTCGGCGGTCCTGACCCGGTACTCCTGCAGGTAGTCTTCGCCGCTCTCCAGCGCGGCCGCGACGGCGTCCGAGACGCGTTCGCGGTCCGCCTCGACAATGCCGTCCAGAAAGCGCGCCAGGGGCAGGCCCTTGACCGCATCGCCGCCCGGAAGGCCGAACAGCGCGGCGAAGCGCGCATCCACGTCCACCGTGTCGGCTGCGACGTTCCAATCCCAGGCCCCGACCCCGCCGCCGGCGTCGAGGGCGAACTCAAGCTCCTCCGAGCGCCGTTGGGCGATATCCTTCGCGGCGATCTCTTCGGTGACGTCGTAAGCGAAGCTCATGACGCCAAGAATATCTCCCGCGCTTCCGCGCCAGGGCTGAAGCGTCTGGCGATACCAGCGTTCGCTCTGGCGTCCGTCCGGTGCGTTCAGAGCCGCCTTGAAGGCCGGCTGTTCGTCCGGCTCGCCGGTGTGGAACACCGTATCGAAGCGTTCGAAGACGCCCTGATCAGCGAGCTCCGCCATGGCTTCGCGCAGCGGGCGTCCGATCAAGGCGCGGTCGCCGACCGCCCGGTCGTGAGCCGGGTTCGAGAAGACGTAGCGGTGATCGGCGCCTTCATGGACGGCGATCATGGCCGGAGCGCCATGGAACAGGGCGGCGAAGTCGAACGCCTCCGGCGCGCCGGCCGCGACGGCGCCTTTCGTTTGCGAAGGCCTGGTCTGACCGGAAGGATCGGATGTCATGACCAATCGCTACTTTCGCGCTGCGACACGTATTCGGGCCGGACACGGAAACCCGCGTAACGGACTCCGGCCTCGGGCGGCTGAGGCGAGGCTCGCAATAATCGCGTTTGAAGGCAAGGTTTGGGACCCGCCGACAGGGGCTCTGCGCACCAGGGGATTCAGCCTGTTTCTCTCGGCGCTCAAAACTGCAAACGGCGAGGGACCCTAGCTTAACAGGGCGCCTTTGCGTATAGCCGGGCGCGACCCCGCCTAGCGTTCAAGGACCGTGATGTCTGACGATTCCAAGCTGTCGAAGACCGACGAAGAAGCGCTCGCCCTGCACAAGGCCGAACCGGCCGGCAAGATCGCCCTGAAAGCCACCAAGCCCATGGCGACCCAGCGCGATCTTGCGCTGGCGTACTCGCCCGGCGTGGCCGCTCCGGTGCGCGCGATCCACGCCGATCCCGACGCGGTTTACGACTATACCTCCAAGGGCAATATGGTCGCCGTGGTCTCCAACGGCACGGCGATTCTCGGCCTTGGCGATCTGGGGCCGGCGGCGTCGAAACCGGTGATGGAAGGCAAGGCGGTGTTGTTTAAACGCTTCGCCGACATCGACGCCTTCGACCTGGAGATCAAGTACACCGACCCTGACCGCTTCATCGATTGCGTCGCCGGCTTCGGCGACACGTTCGGCGGCATCAATCTGGAAGACATCAAGAGCCCGGAATGCTTCGAGATCGAGCGCCGCCTGCGCGAAGAACTCGACATTCCAGTCTTCCACGACGACCAGCACGGCACTGCGATCATCGCGGCGGCCGGCCTGATGAACGCCTGCCATCTGACCGACCGCAAGCTTGAAGACGTGAAGGTCGTGCTGATCGGCGCGGGCGCGGCCGGGCTGTCGGTGCTGGAGCTGATCAAGTCGCTGGGCGTCGCCCATGACAACGTCACCATCGTCGATGTGAAAGGCGTGGTGCACGACCAGCGCAACGACCTGCACGACAAGCTGAGACGGCACGCGCGCCGCACCGATCTTCGCACGCTGGAAGAGGCGATGGTGGACGCCGACGTGATGCTGGGCCTGTCCGCGGGCGGCATCGTGAAGCCGGCCATGGTCAAGTCCATGGCGCGCGATCCCATCATCTTCGCCATGGCGAACCCGACGCCGGAGATCATGCCCGATCTGGTGCGCGAGGTGCGCTCCGACGCGATCATGGCCACAGGGCGATCCGATTTCCCCAACCAGGTCAACAACGTGCTTGGGTTTCCTTACATTTTTCGCGGGGCGCTCGACGTGCGTGCGCGGACCATCAACGAGGAAATGAAGCTCGCCGCCGCCCGCGCGCTGGCCGATCTCGCGCGCCAGGACGTGCCCGACGAGGTGAGCACGGCGAACAAGTCCAAGACCTTGCAGTTCGGGCGCGATTACATCATTCCCTCGCCCTTCGATCCGCGCCTGATCAGCTTCGTGCCGCCCTATGTGGCGAAGGCCGCGGTGGAGACGGGGGTGGCGCGCATTCCCGTCGAGGACGAGCACACCTATCGCCGCCGGCTCGCCCGGCGCCTTGATCCCACCGCCGCCCTGCAGCAGCGCGTCACCGACGCCATCAAGGGATCGGGCAAGCGCATCGTCTTTGCAGAAGGCGAGGAGCCCAGCGTCATCCGCGCCGCGCACGCCTTCCAGAGCCAGGGGCTGGGCGAAGCGGTGCTGGTGGCCCGCGAGGATGTGGCGCGCGCCAACATGCGCGAGCTGGGCCTGCCCGACGGGGAGCTGGAGATCTGGAACGCCCGGCTGTCGGATCGCAATTCCGACTACGCCGACTGGCTGTATAAGCGCCTGCAAAGAAAGGGCTATCTGCGCCGCGACGTGCAGCGCCTGGTGAATAACGACCGCAACGTCTTTTCCGCCTGCATGCTCAAATTCGGCGATGCGGACGGCATGGTGACCGGGGTGACGCGTCATTTCACCAACACGCTTGGCGATGTGCGTCTTGTGCTCGACGAGGCGCCGGGCAAGACCGTGATGGGGCTCTCCGTGGCGCTCGCCCAGGGACGGATGCTGGTGGTCGCCGACACCAATGTGTGCGAGTTCCCCGACGCGCCCGACCTTGCAGACATCGCCGAGGGCGCCTCCCACGCCGCCGCGCGCCTGGGCCTTCAGCCGCGGGTCGCGTTCATGAGCTATTCCACCTTCGGCAACCCGCCCGGCGACCGGACCGAAAAGGTCCAGCGCGCCGTGCAGATCCTCGACGAGCGCCGCGTAGCCTTTGAATATGAAGGCGAAATGGCTGTGGACGTGGCCCTCGATCCGGACCACAAGCAGGTCTATCCGTTCTCGCGCCTGTCTGACGCGGCCAATGTTCTGGTCATGCCGGCGGTGCATTCGGCCTCCATCGCGACGCGGCTCTTGAAGTCTGCGGGCGGGGCGACGGTGATCGAGGGCTTGCTGATCGGGCTTGAAAAATCGGTTCAGGTGGCGCGCGTGGGCGCCAGCGTGTCCGACATCGTCAACCTGGCCGGGATGGCGAGCTACGACCTCACCGCCGACGGGATAGCCGGCGAGTAATCCGCGGTTTTTTGGTCTTGAGACGGCGTTTTTGGGGGTGAAGCCGTTCATCTTTGCGGCTTCGACCGATCACCTTTGCGCTTGCGCCATGGCCGAGCGGGGCGGATCGGCCTAGCTTGCCCGTCAAGCTTTGATCGAGAGACGCCATGGCCGCCGGCCGTTCCGCCAGAGACCTGACCCAGGGCGACGTGTTCAAGCACATCATCCGCATGGTCGCGCCCATGAGCTTCGGCATCGTGGCGATGATGCTCGTCGGCGTGATCGACAGCTATTGGGTGGGCAAGCTGGGCACCGCCCAGCAGGCGGCGGTGCAGTTCGTGTTTCCGGTCACGATGATGGTGATGAGCGTCGCCATCGGGCTGGGCGCCGGCGCGGTCTCGGTGGTGGCGCGCGCGGCCGGGCGCGGCGACGGCGAGCGCACCCGCCGGGTGGCCACCGACGCGGTGACGCTCTCCTTCCTCATCGTCGCGGGCGTCTCGGTCATCGGCATCGCCGCGATCGGGCCGCTCTTCCGGGCCATGGGCGCGACAGAGGAAATGATGCCCCATGTGCGCGACTACATGACGATCTGGTTCGCCGGCATCGTCTTCGTGGTGGGGCCCATGGTGGCCAGCAACATTCTGCGCGCGCTGGGCGACGCGATCCTTCCCAGCGCGATCATGATCCTGGCCGCGCTGATCAATATGGGCCTGACGCCGGTGTTCATCTTCGGCTGGGGGCCGATCCCCGAGCTGGCCGTTCAGGGCGCGGCGGTGTCCTCGCTGATCTCCAATTTCGTGGTGTTCCTGATCGCCATCGCGCTGCTGGTCTTTCGCGAGAACCTGCTGGACCTGTCCTGGCCCGGCTTCCACGAGATCTTGTGGAACTGGCGCGAGATCGCGCGCATCGGCGCGCCGGCGGCGGGTTCGAACATGATCGGCCCGGCCTCCAACGCCATCGTGCTCGCCTCGGTGGCCCGGTTCGGAGAGGCCGCGGTGGCCGGGTTCGGCGTCGCCATGCGGGTGGAGGCCTTCTTCATCATCCCGCTCTTTGCGCTCTCAGGCACCATAGGCCCCATCACCGGCCAGAACGGCGGGGCCGGCCACACCGAGCGCGTGCGCGAAGCCTTCTTCAAGAGCTTCGTCTTCTGCATCGCCTGGGGCTCTGTGATGGCGGTGGTCCTGTTCTTCGCCGGCGAGCACCTGGCGCCGCTGTTTTTGCCCAGCCAGGACGGTCAACAGATCGCCGAGGTGTTCTGGGACATCGCGCCGTTTGCGGTGTTCGGCTACGGCGTCGCCATGGCCGCCGCGGCCGGCTTCAACGGGCTCGGCCGCCCGCTCTACGGCGTCGCGGTGAACGCCGCGCGCGGCTTCGTCCTCATCGCGCCTCTGGCCTGGCTCGGCGGCACGCTGGGCGGGGTGACGGGCGCCATCTGGGGCATGTTCGCGGCGAACCTGATCATCGGCGTCGCCGCCGCCGTCTACGTCGTCAAGTTCGCCCCGCTCACCGCCGCCGACGCCGCGCAGCGCCCCGCCCCGAAAGCCGCCGCCCCACAGGCCGCCGCAAGCTACGCCCAAGGGACGGGCGCGACGTCCGCCGATGGGCAAGCGGTGACGGCGTCGAAGGATCGCGCGGAGGGGTAGGGGGTGCGTACGTCTTCACCCCCCGAACCGAAACCGCACCCCTCCGTTTACAATGAAGCCGTCGGTGTTCTGCCAAACATCGGTCGTCCACTGCCCTTCCGGGGTGCGGGCGGGCAGCAGAAGGGGATCCTTGTCGGTCTGGCGGATATCGAGAAGGTTCTCGAAATTGATGAACAGGCTGGTCGAGCCCAGCACGATCTCGCCCAAGAGGCCCAGATGCCAGTAGGCCTCGCTCTTACTGCGATAGGGGTTGTCGTAGAGCGCCTGCTCGCCGGTGTAATAGGCCTCAAAGCCCACGCGGCCCTCGCCGTGGCGCTCCCACATGGCGACGAAGCCGGCCGAATGCTGCGGGGTGAGCGGTAGCTCGCGCTGGCCTGGCCCGTCCGCGTTAGCCTCGCTGGCGTCGAGATAGAGATAGCTGCCGGTAAATTTGAAATCGCGCCAGTAATAGCGCAGCAACAGCTCCGTACCGCGTATCTCGGATTCGCCCTCGGCGTTGACCAGCCGCACCGCGTCCAGCGGCCCGCCGGGCGCCGTGGAGAAGGGCTGAAGCTGCACGGCGTTTTCCACGTCCGAGGCGAACAGGGTGAGGCCGCCTTTGAACCCGCCGGCGCGGTAGCCGAGATCGATGGAGGCGGTGGTGGCGGTCTCCGCCTCAAGCCCGGAAAGCGGCTCCAGGCGCGACAGGCCCGCCGCCTCGATCGCCTCCACGAACGGGTTGGGCGCGAAAAAGCCCCGCCCCCAGGAGCCTCGGATCGTGAAATCGCCCGGCTTATATAACAGTGAAACGCGCGGGCTGAACTGGGCGCCGTATTGGCTGTGGTCGTCCAAGCGGGCGCTGAGCGAGGCGGAAAGCGCCTCGGTGAAGTCGTGATCGATCTGGCCGAACAGGCCCGGGGCCTCATAGCTGTAATCGAAGGCCGGGAAGGTTTCGGAGTCGAACCCGTCGGCCTGGTAGGCGAGGCCGAGGATCCAGTCGGTGTGCTCCAGCGCGCCGGCCAGCGAGGCTTCCAGCAACACCGTGTCGTGGGTGTCGATTTCGATCACGTCGCCGAATCGGTGCTCGTGATCCTGAACCATGCCGGCGGCGCGCAGATTGAGGCCGAGCGTATCGGTCAGCGGCCGCTGCGCTGTGAGGCCCGCGTCAAGCCGCGTGGTGTCCTGGTTCTGGGGGAAGGGATCGCCGCCGGGCGCGGTGAAGCCTTCACGCGTGCCGCCTTCGCGCTGCTCGGTCATGAAGCCGAGCGTCGCGTAGGCGGTGGACCCGTCTTCGCCTTCGAAGTGGAGGCGGGGGCGGGCGGTGAATCGCTCATAGCCCGGCATGTCGATCCAGCCGTCATCGTCGATATCGACCACGCTCTGGCGGTGGGCGCCGGTCGTGAGCGATCCGGCGAGCTGATCGGTGAGCGGGGTGGATGCGAAGCTGGTGACGTCCTGCCCGTCGCGTGTGGTGACGTTCAGCAGCACTTCGGCATAGGGATCTTCGCCCGGCTCGCGGGAGACCAGATTGATCACCCCGCCCAGCGCCGAGGCGCCGTAGAGCGAAGAGGCCGAGCCCTTGATCACCTCGACCTGAGCGAGATCGGTGGGCGGAATTTGAAGAAGGCCGATGGAGGCCGCCTGACCGCCATAGAGCGGCAGCCCGTCGGCGAGCAACTGGGTATAGCGCCCGTAAAGGCCCTGCATCCGAATATTGGCCGCGCCGAGCGCGGGCGAGGTCACCTGCACGCGCACGCCGCCGGTTTCGGCCACCAGCATGGCGATGTTGCCGGGCCGCATGATGGCCTTCTCCTCAATCTCCTCACGATTGATCACCTCGACCCGGACAGGCTGATCCTCCAGCCCGCGCCCGGTGCGCGTGGCGCGCACCACGATGGTGTCAGCCTCGTGTCCATGGCCATGACCGTGCTCTTCGTCACGGTGGTCGCCGTGGTGGTCCCCGCCGTGGTCGTCATAAGGCTCCGCGCCGTGAGGCGGATCGATCGCGAAAGCCGGCGCGGCGAAGCCCGCGAGCGCGGTGGAGGACAGGAGGGCGGCGAGAATGGATCGTGTCATGGTCGGCCTGTGTAAAGTCTATTGTGCTCAGGTCCGGAGCTTGGGACCCGGACGTTTGCGTATTCGGTTTCATGAAGCTGCCGGGGGTGGCGACGCGGGCGTCGAGCCGATGGGCAGGCGTGGCAGAAATCGGCCGGTTTGCGCAGCGTAGGCGTCGTAGCTTTGCGGGAACCAGCTTGTCATCAGGCGTTCCTCGCGACGGATCAGCCGATGCGCCGCCACATGCGCCAGCACCAGCGCGCCGGCATAGGACGGATGGGCGAGAGCCACGACAAGCGCGGGACCGAAGATTGACAGGCAGGCGGCGTATAGCGGGTGGCGCACGTATCGAAACGGGCCGTCCTTTACAAGCTCGGCCCCGCGCCTTTCGGGGCGTAGGGTCAGTACGCTCCAGATGATAATCGCCGCAGCTAAAATGCAGCCCACGGCGAAGACGCCCAGCCGGAGCCATGCGGGGATCGGCCAACTCAGATCTAGACTGGCTTGCTCAATGCACCAGGCGAGCGCAAGCGCGCTCGCGCCAGCCGCTGCGATCATCGGCCCCGAGCCGAAGATCCGGTCATAGAAATCGCTAGGGTGCATCGGCCACCTGCTTTTGCTTGCCGCCGGCGACCCCGAGCTCGCCCAGCGCCTGGCTGATGATCTGGACGGCCGACCATAGGAAGAGCCCGGCCATGAGCGCGGCGACCAGGAGATCAGGCCAGGCCGAGCCGGTGAGGAAGACCAGGCCCGCAGCGCCGATCACCGCGACATTGCCGATGGCGTCGTTGCGGCTGCACACCCAGACCGAACGTACGTTGGAATCGCCGTCGCGATAGGCCATCAGCACGAAGACGCTGGTGAGATTGGCCGCGAGCGCGAGAAAGCCCACCGCGCCCATGACCGGCGCATTCGGCTGGTCGAGCACCATCACCTGCCACAAGGTCGAGCCGAACACCCACAGCCCCATGGCGGCGAGCCCCAGCCCCTTGAACAAGGCCGCCGAGGCGCGCGCCCGGATCGAACGGCCGATGACGAACAGGCTGATCGCGTAGGTCAGCGTGTCGCCGAGAAAATCGAGCGCGTCGGCTTTTAGCGCCTGGGAGCCGGCGAGCGCTCCGGCCGCTATCTCCACGGCGAACATCACCGCATTGATCGCGATGACGATCCAGAGCGCGCGCTTGAAGCCGTCGCTCATTCCATCGAATTTTGGCTGCGCCTCGCAGCAGGACCCGGCCATGGTGCGTCTCCGATTCGGCTTGCGCATTCAGCGCCGGGACGTCACATACGATCTACAGCCGCTGTAGATACAAGGGCCTTTCGCTGATGAGCCGCACATACGCCATTGGAGATCTTTCGCGCCTCACCAGCGTGAAGGTCACGACGATCCGATATTACGAACAGAACGGGTTGATGCCGGAACCCCAACGGGCGCCGAGCGGCCATCGCCGTTATGACGAGGCGGCGCTGGAGAGGCTCGGGTTCATTAAACAGGCGCGCGAACTCGGTTTTGATCTTTCGTCGATCCACGAGCTTCTCGATCTTGCTGCAGATGCCGACCGGCCATGTGCTGCGGTTGATACGATCGCCCAGCGCCATGTGGACGGCATCGCGGAAAGGATCGATCGCCTGACTGCGCTTAAAATTGAGCTCGAACGCGTGCTTCACGCTTGCGCGAGCGAGCGGATCGGGGAGTGCCGGGTGCTGCAGTCGATCTCAGGGCGCACCGCGGGCTGAAGGACGCCCGCGTCTACTCCAGCTCCACAGCCTCCACCCGCCCGTTCTCCAGCACCAGGGCGATCTCGCCGCGTTTGAGCTTGAGGGCTTCTTCGCCGAAGACCTGGCGGCGCCAGCCGGTGAGGGCGGGGATGTCGGCGGCGTCGTCGGCGGCGAGGGCTTCAAGGTCTGAGGCGTTGGCGATGAGGCGCGCGGCGACGCCTTCTTTTTCGGCGACGACTTTCAGGAAGACCTTCAGCATCTCCACCACCGGTCCCAGATTGGTCGGGGGCGGGGGCCGTTTTTCGATCTCGGGGGCGTAGGCCTTGGGGTCGGCCAGCGCTTCGCGCAGCATTTCCAGCAGGCGCTCGGCGGGCTTGGAGCGTTCAAAACCGCGCGGCACGGCGCGCATGCCGGAGAGCTCCTCGGCGCTGGTGGGCGCGGCCTGGGCGAGTTCGTAGAGCCCGTCATCCTTGATGATGCGGCTTCGCGGAATGTCGCGGGTCTGGGCTTCGCGTTCGCGCCATTCGGCGGCGGCTTTCAGCGCGGCGAGCCATTTCGGCGTGGTCTTGCGGAGTTTCAAGCGCTTCCAGGCGTCTTCCGGGGCCATCTTGTAGGTGGCCGGATTGGACAGGAGCTTCATCTCCTCGACCAGCCAGGGGCCGCGGCCGGCCTCTTCGAGCTTGTCTCGCAGGAGGGGGAAGAGGTCGCGCAGGAAGGTGACGTCGGCCAGCGCATAGGTCTTCTGCTTGTCGCTCAAGGGCCGGCGCGACCAGTCGGTGAAGCGCGATCCCTTGTCGATGCTCTCGCCCAGCAGCGCGCGCACCAGATTGTCGTAGCTGATGGAATCGCCGAGCCCCACCGCCATCGCCGCCACCTGGCTGTCGAACAGGGGCGCGGGGATCAGCCCGCCGCCCATATGGTAGAAGATCTCCAGATCCTGACGGCAGGCGTGGAAGACCTTCAGGACGTTCTGGTTCTTTAAAAGATCCCAGAAGGGCTGAAGGTCGATCCCCTCCGCCAACGGGTCGATCAGGACCTCGCGCGCGCCGCCCGCCGCCTGGATCAGGCAAAGCTGGGGCCAGAAGGTGCTCTCGCGCATGAACTCGGTGTCCACGGCGACGAACTCAGCCTGTGCAAGGTCGTCACAGGCGGCTTGAAGAGACGGGGTGTCGGCGATCCATTCCATGGCGCGCGTGCATAGACCTATCCGGGCCGTTTGGCGAGCGGCGCTTTCACGCGCGCCGCTTACCCCGCCGCCTCGCGCCGGCGCACCAGCATCCGCCAGGCGAAGAACGCCGCCATGAGCGCTGAGCCCGCCGCGACGAACCAGAAGGCGGCCTGAACCGGCAAGCCCAGCCGGGCGAGCAGGAACAGGATGAACGGACCGATCGTGGCCGCTGCGCCGTTTAGGATGCTCGCCGCGGCCAGAAGACGCCCGCGGCGCGCCGGATCGGCCCGGCGCTGGGCCATGGCCTGCAGCGGCACCAGGAACAGCCCGCCGGACACCGCCGCGCCGAACAGGTCAATCAGCACGCGCCGGTTCGCCGGATCGGCGAGGAAGGCTTCAACGCCCACAAGCTCGCCCGACGGCGCCGCGCCCAGGGTGTAGAGGGCCAGGTCGATGGAGAAGGCGGCCAGGCCGATCCCGCCGATCACGGTGAACAAAAGCGCGTCCTCGCCGCGATTGAGCACGCCGGTGGCCAGCGCCCCCAGCATCGCCCCGATGGTGAACAGCACCTGGAACACCGCCACCACGCTCTCATCGGCGCCCAGCGCGTTTCGGGCGAACAGCGGCAGCACGGTGAGCACCGCCGCGCTCATCATCCAGAACCAGGCCACGCCCAGCGCCGGCCGGAACACGTCGCGCGCGCGGTACAGGAAGCCGAGCATGCGCGCGGTTTCAACGACGATGTTCAGGCTGATCTTCAGGCTCGGGTCTTCGGCCCGGGCGGGGGCGCCCTGGCGCATGCCGAGCCAGCCCAGCACCGCCACCGTCACCAGAATCGCGCCCACGATCAGCGCCCCGCCGTCCTGGGCGATCAGCAGCGTCGCCCCGATGGCGCCGCCGAGAATGGCCACATTAATGGCGCCCGACATCACCGCGTTGGCGGTCACCAGCTCGCTTGGCGCAAGCAGGGTCGGCATGGCCGAGGTGCGCGCGGGGATGAAGAAGGCGGTCTGCACCCCCATCATGAACAATACGAACAACAAGATGGCCGGCTGGTTGAACACGAAGCCGATCCCGGCGGTCAGCATCAGCCAGATCTCGGCGAATTTTAAGACGCGCATGATCTTGGTGCGGTCGAACCGGTCGGCGACCTGGCCGGCGACCGCGGAGAACAGGAAGATCGGCAAGGTGAAGATCGTCGCCGCGATGGGCGTCATCTGATCAGGCGGCAGATCGAAGACGGTGAGCCCCTGAAACGTGGCCAGAACCACCAGCGACCACCGGAACAGATTGTCGTTGAAGGCGCCGAAGACCTGCCCGATCCACATGGGCAGAAACCGGCGCTGCCCCATCAGCGAGGCGGCGAGTTTGACGCTCATTTGCGGCCCTCCGCCACCAGCGCGTTGGTGCGCGCTTCGATCACGGTTTCAAGCTCTTTCATGAATGCGTCCTTGTCCATGCCGGGCGCGATGGGGTCGAGAAACTCCAGCACCACGCGGCCCTTGCGCTTGATGAAGCTCTGCCGGTCCCACGCCAGGCCCAGGCTGGTGGCCACCGGCGTGCAGGGGCGCGACAGGCCGTCATACAGACGCCAGACGCCGGTGCGGTATTTGTGTTTTTCGCCGGGGGCGGAGAGGTGGCCTTCAGGATAGATCAGCACGTCGCGCGGATCGGCCTGCAGCTCCTCGATTCCCTCCTGCAGCCGCGCGCGGGCGGCCTCGCCGCCCTGATTGGACAGGCAGATCGCGCCGACCTTCTTCAGGATGCGGCCCACCAGCGGGAACTTCAGAAGATGGTCGCCGGCCACAAACGCGATGCGCGCAACCTGGCTCAGCATCACGAAGCCGTCGCCCCAGCTCTGGTGCTTGGCGGCGATCACCGCCGGCTCTTTGGGCAGGCGTTCGCGGCCGCGAATCTCCACGGTGACGCCGGCGATCCATTTCATCGCCGCGACCTGGGCCGAGCCGTACATCATCAGCCCCCAGCCTAAGAGCTTGCGCCCCGGGACAAGCGCCAGCAGCGTGCACAAGAGGGCGAACACGACGGTGATCGTCCAGTAGGCGATTTCATAACCGATGGAGCGGATCCAGGTTTCCAGATCGGGCTTGGCCATGGCGGCGTCTCCGCGCTCGAAGGGGTCATCTTGGGTGAAATCGGTCATGGCTTACGCCTCCTTCAGGGCGGCCAGCGCAGCGCGCGCCAGCTCGGGCGCCTTGCGTTCCATGGCGAGCTGGAAGCGCCCGGCCATGCGGTGGGCGGCCGGCTGCAGCGCCACGCCCAGCGCCGCGGCGGTCTTGAACTCGGCGTCGCCGGGCGGGCAGTCGCCCTCGGCCATGGCCTGCGCGATGCGCCGGGCGATGAGGGCGGTGGGGTCGGGCCGGCCCGGCGCGTCGGTGCGCCCGAACCGGAACATGTGGGTGAGGTGGTATTCAAACAGCACCCGGTCCTCGTCGGCGGCCTTGCAATAGGCGGCCACCACGCGGTGGACCGCGTCCTCGAACGTTTCGGACTGTTCAAGCGCTTGCTGGACCAGCTGGAAGATGCGCGCGTGGATGGTCTCGAACAGGGTCGCGGCGAGCCCGCCCTTGCTGGTGAAGTGGCGGTAGATCAGCCCCTCGCTGACGCCGGCGGCGTTGGCGATGTCGCGGGTGGAGACCCCGTCCACGCCGTTTTGAGCGAACAGGATCAGCGCCGCGCGCTCGATCTTCGCCTTGGCGCTGCCGTCCGCCGCCGTGACCCCGCGCGCGTCGGCGCCCTGCAAGCTCGCTTCATCCATGCCGTATCGGGCCATCGTTCCATCTCCGTCTTTGCAGGCGTGGGGCGCTTTGCGTCCTTCACCCTGCGTCTTCGTGCCCTGCGCGTCCGCGCGCCGCTCCAACTCAACCGGCCCCGCGACACGCTCTGCGCTCGCGGCGAAAGTGAGTGAACGCTCACTCACCGACCGAAGCTTTGCCGTGAGCGCGCGGCGGTGTCAAGTGTGAGTGAGCGTTCACTCACATTTTGGGCGAACGGGTTCGGATCGGATGCGCGGCGTGACCGGGCGAGCGTGGCCGGGCGCGACGTGACCGGGCGGGCGTGACGGGGCGGGCGTCCGGGGCGGGCGCGACGGGGAGGGCGCGACGGGGCGGGCGATCAGGAAAAAACCAGGCAGGGGCGCCGGGCGGGTCCGGCCTGCGCTGCTTAATAAATTCTGGTGGTGAAATCGTAGCAGCGTTCGGGGGCGGCGTTCAGGAACAGGGCCCGGTCCGCCTCCGCAGTGAAGGCGACGAAGATCGTGTGGGCTTCAAAAAAGCTTCCGCGGTGGGCCCCCGTCAGCGAGCGGCGCGCGCGCACGTTCCAGTCGATGCGGATCACATCGCCCGGCGTCAGGGTGCGCAGCAGGGCGGGCAGGACCGGCCAGCGGGTCTGGCGCATGTCCGGGTAGGGTTCGGCGATGCGCAGCTCGAAGGCCTCGCCGCGCCGGCGCAGGCCCAGAACGTCGAACCCGCCTGCGACGCCGCGCAAAGGTTCGGGCGGCAGGCCCGCCCGGCAGACGTCGCGCAGGGCGAACCCATCCGGTTCGACGGCGTAGCGGTCATGGCGCCACACCGTCTCTCCCGCCGGCGGAAGGGCGGGCAGGCGCGCCGGGCCGTCCAGGCGCGGGCGCTGAACCGGACGGTCGGCGCCGCGGCTCTGCTTGGTCCAGTAGACCCAGCTGTCCTGGATTATGAGGACAGGTGGGCCGCTCATGGACGGGTCCGGACGTCCTGCGCCTCAGCCTCCAGCGCGCGCGTGCGCGCCTCAACGGCCTTCTCAAGGTCAGCCATAAAGGCGCGGGAGTCCGGGCCCGGCGTCAGGGGCGGGAGGAATTCGATCACCGCCTCGCCGGGGTTCAGCCGCGCCTCGCGCTCGGGCCAGAAGCAGCCGAGATTCGTCGCCACCGGCACGACCGGTCGGCCAAGCGCCCGCGCCAGCTTCCAGGCGCCGCGGCGATAGCGCTTCTTGCCGCCCACCGGGGTGAGCCCGCCTTCGGGGAAGATCAGCGCCTGGCGATCATCGCGTGAGAGCCGCTCCACGCCCTCGTCGAATGCGCCGGAGGCGCGCCGGCCCGCCGCATCGTCGACCACCACCGCCTCGGCCTTCTTCAGGTAAAGCCCCACTACAGGGAAGCGCAGCATGTGGTCGCCGATCACGTAAGCCAGCGCCGGATCGCGCGCCAGGTGACACAGCCCGTCGCCATAGGATTGGTGCTTGGCGGCGAAAACGGCGGGGCCAAGCCCATGAAGATGGTCCAGGCCGCGATAGGTGACGCGCACCCCGCAAATCCTCAGCCAGCCACGAAAGAGCTTGGCGAACACGCCGATGGCGCCCACCGCCGGCCCGCGCCCGGGCAGGACCAGCACAGGCAGGCACAGGACGGCGAGCCCGCCCGCCAGAGCCCAGAATCCAAGAAAGAAAACCCGTCCGCGCATGGTCGTGTTCAGTGGCCCTGTTTGCAAAATCCCACAAGCGCGCGCTCATCACAGCGCCGCGCCGCGCCCAGCCCCGCGCCCGCCTTGACAGACAAGGCGGTTTGATTGCTTTTGCCCGCTCTTCCTCCGCCGACCAAATCGAAACGGATTTTCCATGCACGCCTATCGCACCCACACGTGCGGAGAGCTCCGCAAGCCCGAT
Organism: Oceanicaulis sp.; assembly: GCA_040217555.1. Lineage (GTDB taxonomy): Bacteria > Pseudomonadota > Alphaproteobacteria > Caulobacterales > Maricaulaceae > Oceanicaulis. Next base: position 305,424 of record JAVJPX010000009.1, on the reverse strand, counting down.
GTGGGCTCCACTGCGCGGCTGTCCGGCTGGATTCACCGCAAGCGCGACCATGGCGGCTTGCTGTTCGTGGATTTGCGCGACCATTACGGCCTGACCCAGTGCGTGCTGGAGCCGGACAATCCCAATTTCGAGACGCTGGAGCGGCTGCGCGTGGAAAGCGTGGTGCAGGTCACCGGCGAGGTGGTCGCGCGCAGCGAGGAGACCGTGAACGCGAATCTGCCCACTGGCGAGGTGGAGCTGCGGGTCAAGGATCTGCACATCCATTCGGCCGCCGAAGAGCTGCCGCTGCCCGTGTTCGGCGAGCCGGACTGGGCCGAAGAGGTGCGCCTGAAGCACCGCTATGTGGATTTGCGCCGCGACAGCTTGCACCAGCGCATCGTGCTGCGCGCCCAGATCATCGACTCGCTTCGCCGCCGCATGGTGGAGCAGGGCTTTCTGGAATATCAGACGCCGATCCTCACGGCCTCCAGCCCCGAAGGCGCGCGCGACTTCCTGGTGCCTTCGCGCCTGCATCCGGGCAAGTTCTACGCGCTGCCCCAGGCGCCGCAGCAGTTCAAGCAGCTGATCATGGTCGCGGGCTTCGACAAGTATTTCCAGATCGCGCCCTGCTTCCGCGACGAGGACGCCCGCGCCGACCGCGCGCCGGGTGAGTTCTACCAGCTTGACATGGAGATGAGCTTTGTCGAGCAGGAGGATGTGTTCCAGGCCATCGAACCGGTGCTCGCCGGCGTGTTCCGCGAGTTCTCGAACGGCCGGGCGATGAGCGAGGACGCCTTTCCGCGCATCCCGTACGCCGAGGCCATGCGCAAGTACGGCTCCGACAAGCCGGACCTTCGCAACCCGATCGAGATGCAGGCCGTGACCGAGCATTTCGCCGGCTCCGGCTTCAAGGTCTTCGCCGGGATGATCGAGAAGAACGCCAAGGTCGAAGTCTGGGCGATTCCCGCACCGAAGGGCGGCAGCCGTGCTTTTTGCGACCGGATGAATTCCTGGGCCCAGAAGGAAGGCCAGCCGGGGCTCGGCTATATCTTCTGGCGCGAGGAGGGCGGCGCGATCGAAGGCGCCGGGCCCATCGCGAAGAATATCGGCGAAGAACGCACCGAGGCGATCCGCACCCAGCTGGGCCTTGAGCCGGGCGACGCGGTGTTCTTCGCCGCCGGCGTGCCGAAGGATTTCATTGCGTTCGCCGGAAACGCCCGCAACCGGGTGGGCCGCGAGCTGGAGCTTTACGAAGACAATGTCTTCAAGTTCTGCTGGATCATCGATTTCCCCATGTACGAATGGGATGAAGAGAACAAGAAGGTCGAGTTCTCCCACAACCCGTTCTCCATGCCGCAAATGGACCCGGACGCCTTCATGGCGCTGGACAAGGACGATCACGAGACGCTTCTGGGCCTGAAGGCCTGGCAGTACGACATCGTGTGCAACGGCGTGGAGCTGTCCTCCGGCGCGATCCGGAACCACCGCCCGGACGTGATGCTGAAAGCGTTCGAGTTCGCCGGGTATGGCGCGGACGTGGTGGAGGAGGCGTTCGGCGGCATGCTCAACGCCTTCCGCTACGGCGCCCCGCCCCACGGCGGCATCGCGCCGGGCGTGGACCGCATCGTCATGCTGCTGGCCGGCGTGGAGAATCTGCGCGAGGTGGTCATGTTCCCCAAAGACCAGCAGGCCCGCGACCTGATGATGAACGCCCCGGCCTACGCCGAGCCGCGCCAGCTGCGCGAGCTGCACCTGCGCACGGTGATCCCGGACGAGAAGAAGTAGGGCGGCCCGGTTCCGGCCTTGAGCGGCTGGCCCGCGCGCCGCGGCGGTCAGTCGCTCAATCGATCAATGAGAGCGGCGAGTTGGGCTTCGCCTTGGCCTTGGACTTCAAGGTCAGGGCGAAGCGGCTCGCGGCCTTGTTCGCCGGACGCGCGGGTGAAAATATAGATCGGACTTTGCACCGTAAGCCCGCTATTGGGCAGGACGAAACGCTGCACCTGGCCGGACTGGTTCGCGGCGCCTTCGGTGGGTAGGCCGGCGAGACGGGCGACGCCGAAATCCTGGGCGGTCGCGGCGAACACCACCGCCTGTGAATAGGTTCCCGGGCCGATCAGGATCACGGCCTCGCCTTCGAAACGGTGGGGCAGCGCTTCGGGCGGCTGGACCCATTGCGCAAACGGTGTGGAGATGACCTGCCCAAGCTCCGAACCGGGGACCAGCGCCTGGTTCTCCGGCGTGATGCGGGCGGTGACCGCACTTATAGGCGTGTAGCGCTGGCTCGTCAGATGGATCATCAGACGGTCGGAGAGATCTCTGGCTCCACCGCCGTTATTCCGCAAGTCGATGATGAGCGTGTCCGCGCCCTGATCGGCGATCGATTCAAACGCGTCAGTCAAAAACAGATCGAATTCGCTCAGATAGTGCATTGAGAAGGTGTCCACGACGAGGATGGCGATGTCGTCTCTGAACTGGAGCTCGAAGGGCGCCGGCGCTGTTCCAGCAGCCTGATTTGCATCGAGGCGTATTCCGGCGATCCGTGCATCGCCGCGCTGGACCGTCACGACATGGGCGCCTTGATCGCCTGTGAGTGTCCAGAGCGCTTCCGCAAATTTGAGACTCAGTACGCGTCGCCGAAGAGCTTCGGTCTCGCCCCGCATTCGCGGCAGAAGCGCGCTGAGCAAGCTCTCGGTCGAGCGGCCGTTGATCTCAACAATCCGGTCGCCGCTCATCAATTGCGAATTCCGCCCGGCCTCGGTGACAAACACGCCGCTGGCGCGGACCTCTACAGGGACGGGAAACGGCGATCCGCCCCCCGAACGCCAGTCCTCGAACGCCGCGTCGGGAAGCCTGAGGCCAGCATGCGCGTCGTTCAGGGTGGGATTCAGTTCTGACAGCGCGAACCAGGCGCCGCGTTGATCGTAAGCGCCGTCGAACTCCCTGCAGGACACCTCGGCTCTCTGGCGCAACATGTCCGGATCAGACGACCATGAAACATCGGGATGGGTCGCTAACGTCCAATCCACCCAGCTATTCATATCTTCGCACATCTCCACGGCGGAGAGGGGCACGGGCGCCGGCGTTGCGGACATTCCGCAAGCCGCAACTGCGGCGCTCAGCGCGGTGATTATCATCTTGAAGCTCGCGACCATCTCGACCATCCTGATTTATGTTACCAGTTATGTAACAGGTGACATAAAATTGGGGGCAAAGCAATGACCGATCGAGATGGCCTTCTGGCGTTCGCTCCGGCGTTTTTCGGGTTGGCGTGCGACAGACTGGTGGATCGCATCGTCGCCGAAGGCGGCGCGTACGCCCAGCGGGCCGGCCTCTCACCGCCCGTTCGCTCAATGTCGTCTCTGATGTTGCTGGATCAAAAACCCCGTACGGTGACCGAACTCGCTTCGGCGCTCCGCATGACGCATGCGGGTGCGATCAAGGCGGCGGGACTGCTGATCAACGCTGAGCTTGTCGAACGGACCGGCGATCCGGCGGATCGGCGACGAAAGGTGCTTTCCTTAACCCCGGCCGGGCGCAATGCGGCGCGTGAGACGGCGCTTTTCCTCGAATTGGTGAGGGCGGCCTACGGCACACTCTTCGAGGAGATCGGCGTCGACCTCTATGCGGCCGTCGCCAAGCTCGACAAAGCTCTTGATCAAAAGAGTTTCGACCAGCGCCTGGAGGAGGCTGCCCTTTCGATTGAGGCGGCGCGATCGCCTGAATAGAGCGCCTTGAACCGGCGCGGGCCGATGCTTGTACTGCGAAGGTATGCCGACGCTGTAGGTCTTGGTGCGATCTCAAGATTTGAGAAAGTGCGCCCTGACCCCGCCCGGCACGCGCCTTGCTCCGTCGCCGTCCGGACGCCCCCTTGCGTCCCGCTTTGCGACGGGAGCCCCCTATGACCGAACCTGTCCTGACCGACTGGACCGAAGACAAGCGCGCTGAATTCCGCCAGGGCGTGATGACCGCGCGTCATCGCCTGCACCAGGCGCCGGAATTCACCGATCTGGCGCTGGCGGCGCTGTTGAACCGCCATCCGCGCGAGTTGATCGACTTTTGCACCATGGGTGACGACCCGGCCGACCGCGACAGCTGGCGCGCCGGCGATCCGGGCCTGATGAGCGGCGCTCAGCTGCTCGAGGCCGTGCGACAGGGCAAGCTGTGGATCAATCTGCGCGAGGCGATGAACACCGATCCGATCTACAAGCCGCTGTTCGCCGGCCTGTTTGATCAGCTCAAACGCCTCAATCCGGGCTACCGGCCGATCCGGGCCTATGGCGGCATCCTCATCAGCTCTCCGAAAGCCCAGGTCTTCTACCATTCCGACGTGTCCGAGACGCTGCTTCTGCACGTGAAGGGCAAGAAGCGCTTCCGGATCTATCCGCCGCGCGCGCCCTGGCTGTGCGATGAAGCCATGGAGGACATCCTCCACAAGACCCAGACCGAGGACGTGCCCTTTGATCCGAAATGGGACGCCGACGCGGCGATGGTGGATCTCGACCCGGGCGATTTCGTCTCCTGGCCGCTGCACGCGCCGCACCGGGTTGAGAATCTTGACGGTCTGAACGTCTCCATCACCTGCGAGGTGGTCACCCACCAGTCGATGATGAAGAACGCGGTCCTGCACGCCAACGGCGCGATGCGGCGCATGGGGATGACCCCGCGCTCCAGCGCCGCCACGGGCGTTCCCGCCTACGCCAAGCTCGCTTTGTCGAAGACGTGGAAGGCGATGGAGAAACTCACCGGCAAGGCCTCTCGCCCGCTGCCGAAGAGCGAGAGCACGTTCGACATCGATCTGGCTAGCAAAACCGGCTATCGCGACCGCGCCGCGGCGTAACCTTTCGAGAAATTCAGTTGGGGGCTGCGCGGCGCCTCTCTAGTCTCATCGCGGGGGCCTTGAGACTGGAGAGCCGTTCATGCGCATCATCCTCGCCGCCGCGCTTTGCGCCCTGACCGCCGCGCCGGCCCTGGCGCAGCTTCCCGCGCCGCTGGAGGCCGCGCTCGACGTCACGCCGCGCGAGGCCGAACCGATCGCGCTTGATTTCCGCGTCGAGGAGGGCGGGGAGGGCGTCACCGTGCGCGTCGATCTGTCCGGCGAGGCGGTGCGCTATACGCTGCTCGAGCCAGGGGAGTCCGACCTCTCCGAAGCCCAGCAGGAGATGTGGGCGGATTTTCTCGACACCGAGGACGACGTCTTTATGGACGAGGACGATCCTGAAGCCGGGGACGGCCTGACGGGCCCCGTGGATCTGCGCGCCATGATCGGCGATGAAGCCGAACTGCTGCGCGAAGAGGGCGGTTTGAGGATCTACGGCTTCGCGCCGCAGACCCTGGGTGGTCCGGCGGACGGTGACGGCGAGGACGGCGGGATGGACGCCATGCTTGAGCACCTCTCCGGCGAGATCGCTCTGGACGCGGACGACATCGCCTGGGTGCATCTGTTCGCGCCTGAGAGCTTCAAGCCGAACATGGCCGCGCGGATCAATGAATTTTCTTTGCGTCAGAGTTTCGTGCACGAGCCCGCTTACGCCGCGCCGCGCCTCGCCCGGTTCGAGATGGCGCTGACCGGGTCGGCCGCCTTCCAGACCTTCGAGCAGTCCATGGTCATGGAGATCTCCAACATGGTCTTCGCCGATGCGCAGCCCGCCCGCCTTGGCGCAGGCGATGAGTCGCCCTAGCTAGGAGGGATGGCCCTCAACCTCGTTAAACTCTGCGTCGGGGCGGACGGAATCGAAGACCTGGAAGCCTGGCGCGACCGCATCGCGCCCGGCGGAAAACCGATGCCGCACACCACGCGCATGACCCCGAAAAGAGCCAAGGAGCTGCTGGACGGCGGCTCGCTCTACTGGGTGATCAAGCGCGTCATCCAGTGCCGCCAGACCATCCTCGACCTCGAAGACTTCACCGATGAGGCCGGGATCAAGCGCTGCACGATCTGGCTCGACACCGAAATCCACCGCACCGCGCCGAGCCCGAAACGCCCCTTCCAGGGCTGGCGCTACCTCAAACCCGAACACGCCCCCGCCGACCTCTCCGTCCAGACCGGCGGCGAGGAGCTGCCCGACGAGCTACGCCGCAAGCTGATCGAAATCGGGGCGTGGTGAGCGAGTTTATCCCTCCCCCTTGCGGGTGTCGGAGCTTCCACCCCCCTCCGCCCCGCGCTTCGCGCGGCGCACCTCCCCCGTAAAGGGGGAGGAGTTAAAGCGCTGGCATAAACTCCCTCCCCCTTGCGGGGAGGGTGGGCCGAGGCGAAGCCTCGGGTCGGGAGGGGGCGTCCACTGCGGCTCATGGGGCCTGCCGGCCCGTTCGCCGCCTTGAATCGCCCCACCAGGGCGATTCATTCGCTTCGCGAACCGGCGCTCACCCCCTCCGCCCCGCGCTTTCGCGCGGCGCACCTCCCCATCAAGGGGGAGGACAGGGGCCGTGTCCTATACCCCTCTATTATCAATCAGCCGCGTCTTGCCCACGCGCACGGCGGCGAGGACGCGGGCTGGCTGGGTCAGCTCGCCATCGGGCAGCGCCGCCAGCGTGTGGGCGCAGCGCGCTTCGATGTAATCGACGCTGTCGAAGGCGGCGTCGGCGGCGGTTTGCGCCTTGGCCTGGGCGGTTGCCACCGGCGCGCCGGCGCGCAGGGCGTCGGCGAAATCGGCGAGGATGACGTTGAGCTTGGCCGCCCGCGCGCGCTCGTCGGCGCTGAGATAGGCGTTGCGTGAGGACAGCGCCAGGCCGTCGGGTTCGCGCACGGTGTCGCTGGCGACGATCTCCACACCCATGTCGAGATCGGCGACCAGGCGGCGGATCACCAGCAATTGCTGATAATCCTTTTCGCCGAACACCGCCTTGTCGGGGCGGACCTGGTTTAGAAGCTTGGTGACCACGGTGGCGACGCCGGCGAAGAAATGCGGGCGCGCGGCGCTTTCAAGACCTTGCGCCGGTCCGGTCAGGCTGATCGTGGTGGAGAACCCTTTGGGATACATGGCCGATGCGGTGGGCGCGTAGACCAGGTGACACCCGGCCTCGCCGAGCTTTTGAGCGTCGCTTTCCAGCGTGCGCGGATAGGCGTTGAAATCCTCGCCCGGCGCGAACTGGGCCGGGTTCACGAACACGCTCGCCACCACACGATCGGTGAGGGACAGCGCCTGCTCCACAAGGGCGATATGGCCGCGATGCAGCGCGCCCATGGTGGGCACGAATCCCACCGACAGGCCGTGGGCGCGCCAGGCGTTCACCGCGGCGGCCGTTTCGGCGGGGTCATAGGCGGCGTCGAGCGGCAGGCGAGGGCGGGCGTCGGTCACAGGGCTTGGCTCCGGTCTTCAAGGCGCGCGGACGCTAGCCGGGCTTCGCGCTGGCGCGCAAGCGCGCGACTCGCATTAGACAGGGGCGCATGACGCGTCTCGCCGCCCTACTGCTCGCTCTGAGCCTTTCCGCCTGCGCCACGACGCCGGAGCCGTCCGCGCCGTCGCGCGCCCAGGCGCTGGCCGCGCTTCTGGTGGAGACCGAGGCGGCGAACCCGGCGCGCATCGCCGCGGCGCACGCCGAGATGGCGGCGCTGGAGCGGGCGCTGACGCGCACGCCCCGGCCGGACCCGGCGCCTGAAACGGCGGCGTCTCCAGACGCTGCTCCCGTCCCGCCCGCCGCGCCGGATCTCTCCGGCGCGCGCAGCGTGATGAGCGCGGTCCATATCGCCTCCTATCGCGAGCGGCGCCACGCCGAGGCCGGCTGGACCCAGCTTGAAGCGCGCCATGCGCCGCTCTCAGGGCTTGCAGCGCGGCTGTCGCGCGCCGATCTGGGCGAGCGCGGCGTCTTCCTGCGCCTGAAGGCGGGACCGTTCGACACCCCGGCGGCGGCCGAAGCGGCCTGCGACGCGATCAAGGCGAGCGGCGACTGGTGCGCGGTGACCGATTTTACGGGCGAGGGGCTTTAGCGGCCGAGTCTTTCGCGCAACACTCCGGCCCGGCGCGCAGGGTATCTTTTATGCCGGCTTCGCGGCTCCCATATCCATGGTGTATGCCGTCGTCCCGCGTCAGTTAAGGGATTCGCGCCGCCATGAGCCCGCTCGCCAGCGCCGACATCATCAAGCCCGTCAAACAGGCCGAGCCGGGCTCGGCCGCCGCTCACGTCATCGTGGTGGGCAATGAAAAGGGCGGGGCGGGCAAGTCCACCGTCGCCATCCACCTCGCCATCGCGCTGATGCGCATGGGCAAGGCGGTGGGCGTCATCGATCTCGACCTGCGTCAGGCGAGCCTGTCGCGTCATCTGATGAACCGGCGGGCCTGGGCCGACAAGCGCGGCGCCAAGCTTCCGATCCCGGTGGAGGCGCGCCTGCCGCAATCGGTGGAGCGCAGCCTGGACGCGCGCGAAGCTGAAGAGAAGGCGGCCTTTGAAGCGGCGGTGAGCGATTTGAAGGCGCGCTGCGACTTCATCATTATCGATGCGCCAGGCGGGGACACCCATTACGCCCGGCTCGCCCACGCCATCGCCGACACGCTGATCACGCCGATCAACGACAGCTTCGTCGACTTCGCATTGCTCGCCGACGTCGACGCGGAAACCTTTGAGGTGGGCCGACCGAGCATCTATGCGGAGATGGTCTGGGAATGCCGAAAGCGCAAAGCCATGACCGACCGCACGTCCATGGACTGGGTGGTGATGCGCAACCGCGTCTCAACCCTGGACGCCAAGAACAAGCGCCGGGTGGGCAAGGGCTTGCGCTCGCTGTCGGAACGCATCGGCTTCCGGCTCGCGCCGGGGTTTTCCGAGCGCGTCATCTATCGCGAGCTCTTCCCCACCGGGCTGACGCTCATCGACCTGACCGAAAGCGGGTCGGCGATTCCGTTCTCCATGAGCCATGTGGCCGCGCGCCAGGAGCTGCGCGAGCTGTTGATCATCCTCAAGCTTCCGGGCCTTGACGGGGCCCGCATACCGTTCTGATGACGCTGGTCCTGGCGCTGCTGGCCGTTCTGGTCCTGCTCGCCGGGCTCGGCTTCGCGTTTTCGCGCGCCGATTCAAAACAGGCCGCCCAGGGCTTGCGGATCCTGCTGGGGATCGGCGGGCTGATCCTGGGCGCGCTGTTGACCCTGCGCGGCTTGGCGGTGGCCGGCGTGCCGATCATCACCGCCGCGCTCGGGTTTCTCGGCGTCGCGCTGCGCGGCGGGAGCAAGGCGTCCGGTGAAAGCGCCGGCGGAGGCGGCGGATCGGCCGGTCGAGGCCGGTCCGGGCAGGCCATGACCCGCAAGGAGGCCGCGCAGATCCTCGGCGTGCCTGAGAACGCCGGCGAGGACGCGGTGCGCGCGGCCTATCGCAAGATGATGAAACAGGTCCATCCCGACGCCGGCGGCAGCGACGCGCTCGCAGCCCGGGTCCAGGAAGCCCGTGACGTGCTCCTCGGCAAATCCTAGGCGTTCGGCGCGACGGTGAAGCAGGCTTCCCCGCGCCGCGACAGGCGCTCGCACGCCGAACGCGCGCTGTCGGCCGTGAGCCCGGAGAACCGCGCGCGCCAGAGCCGGCGTCCGCCGTTGGCGAGCGGCTGGGCGAGGGGGCGCGCATCCCGCAGCAGATCGGAAACGCCCAGCCGCGACACCGCATCGAGCCGGGCGCGCGCCGCGATCTCGCTGCCGTATGCGCCCACCTGGATCGACCAGGCCGGCGTCAGGGCGAGCGGAGCAGCCGGCTCCTCAGCAAAGGTCACGCGCGCGGCCGGCACGGCGCTGGCGGCGTCACCCTGGGCCGTGGTGCGGATCACGCCGGAAAGCTCGGCGGTGAGGGTTTCCTGCTCCCGGATCGGATTGAGGCGCGGGATGTTCAGGGACGCCAGGCGCGTGCTCATGGAGCGCGCATCCAGCATGGCGTAGGCGGCCTCCACCAGTTCGCGGGCATGGGCGTCGCGCGCGCTCTGGCTCGCCCCGCCCATGACCACGGCCACCAGCGGGCGCGCGCCGCGCTCGGCCGTCACCGCGATGTTGAAGCCTGACGCGCGGATATACCCGGTTTTCAGCCCCGTCACCCCGTCCACCCGGCCCACCAGCGTGTTGTGGGTGCGGTGGGTGGCTGAACCCCAGCGAAAGCGGGTCTCTGAGAAGTAATGGAAATGCTGAGGAAAATCGCGGCGCAGCGCGTAGGCCAGGCGGGCCATGTCGCGCGCGGTCGTCAGCTGGGCGCGGTCGGGCAGTCCCGACGCATTCTCGAAATTCGTCGCAGCAAGCCCCAGGCGTTCGGCGCGGGCGGTCATGGCGTCGGCGAACGCGGATTCGTCTTCGGCGAGGGCTTCGGCGACCACCACGGCGACGTCGTTGGCGCTTTGAATGATCAGCGCGCGCACCGCGTCCTCCACCGTGATCGTCGAGCCGGCGCGCACGCCCAGCTTGGAGGCCGGGCGCGAGGCCGCTTCGGCGGAGACGGCGAGTTCGCTTTCCAGACTCAGCTCGCCGCGCTCCACCCCCTCGAACAGCATGTAGAGCGTCATCATCTTGGTGAGCGAGGCCGGGTGGCGAGCGGCCTCGTCGCGGACCGCGTGGAGCACCTCGCCGCTTTCCATGTCAGCCACGAATGCGGCGTAGCGCTCCTGCGCCGCCGCCGGGGCGGCCAGCAGGGCGCATGAGAGGATCAGAACCGAAAAAGCGCGCGCGATCATGGGGTGACATATTGGGGCGAGGGGCTTTCCGGCCCGTTAACTCAAAGGCGCGCCGGCGCTTTTTGTGCGCTGCACAAAAAAAGCTTGAAATGAGCGCTTCGAATCGGCATGTTTGCTGCGGCTGCGAAGTCCAGCCGAACCAAGGAGTGAAGCGATGGCGACCGAAAACACGCCGAAAGCCGCGCCTGCACAAACGCCGAAGACCGAGGCGTCCGCCCCGGATCAGAGCGAAGCCGCGGCCTCCAAAGCGCAAGCTCCGCAAGCAACATCCTCCCCGGCGCCTAAAACTGCGCCGGTGACCAAGGCGAAGACCGCCCAAGGCGGCGAGGCGCGCAAGGCGCCCGCGAAGCCGACGACCCGGAAGCCTTCGCCGCCGCGCAAAATCTCAGGAGAGAACGCCATGGCCGCCGCCAAAAAAGACGCCGCGAAAGAAACCTTCGAAACCGTCACCGCCGCTTCCAACGAAGCGATGAAGGAAGGGTTCGAGAAATCGCTTAACGCGATGACCGAATTTTCCGCGTTCCAGAAAGACACCGTCGACGCGGTGATCGCCACTGCGACCGCGACCTCGAAATCGCTGGAAGAAATGAACGCTTCGGCGCTCGCCTTCGCCAAGAAGTCCATGGAGGACGGCGTGGCCGCCGCCAAGACCCTGGCCGGCGCCAAGTCGGTTCAGGAAATGATCGAGATCCACGCCGACTACACCAAGTCGACCCTCGACGCCTATCTCAGCGAAGTGAACAAGCACTCCGACCTGATGAGCGCCCTGATGAAAGACGGCTTCAAGCCGATCAACGACCGCATGGCCGCCGCCGTCGAGACCCTTCAGTCGGCCCGCTAGGGGCTTTCCACAAGAATTGTCCCGCCTCGTCGGCGGGGCTTCGGATCCTCCCTGACTGGCTCGGCGCCCCATGCGCCGGGCCATTTTTTTCGCCTGCTGCAGTGCGAGCGGACCGGAGCGAACGGATCGGGTGAGCGCGGCGTTGATGTCACGGCGGCGCGTTTGCGCTGCGCTCGGACCCACGCGGGGGCTTCCCTGCAAGGGTGCGATGCATATTTAATCAAAGACGAGACACGCAAACGGACGGCGAAGGACACGGCGAGCGGCGAATGGCTGACCCTCGAAAGCCCGGCGATCCAGGACGCGAAAGCGGCGTCGCGGTAAAACCGCGCACCCGCACCAAGCGGCCGTCCATGTACAAGGTGCTCCTGCTCAACGACGATTACACTCCCATGGAGTTCGTGGTCGAAGTCCTGATCCGGATTTTTCATAAGAGCCAGGAGGACGCGACTCGCATCATGCTTCATGTGCACCAACATGGAGTCGGGGTGTGCGGCGTTTTCACCTACGAGGTGGCCGAGACCAAGGTCGCCCAGGTGATGGACGCGGCGCGCCGAGCCCAGCACCCTTTGCAGTGCACCATGGAAAAGGACTAGGCGCTTGCCCTCTTTCTCTCCCGCCCTCGAACGCAGCTTGCATCGCGCCCTGACGGCCGCGAACGAGCGAAAGCACGAGTACGCGACGCTGGAGCATCTCCTGCTCGCTTTGTGCGAAGACGACGACGCCGGCGCGGTGATGCGCGCGTGTGATGTGGACGTCGACGAACTTCGCGAAACGATGGTCGAATATGTCGACGACGAGCTTGACGGTCTCATCGTCGACGACGGCGAGGACGCCAAACCCACCGCCGGCTTCCAGCGCGTCATTCAGCGCGCCGTCATTCACGTCCAAAACTCCGGCCGTGACGAGGTGACCGGCGCGAACGTGCTCGTCGCCCTGTTCGCCGAACGCGAAAGCCACGCCGCCTACTTCCTCGCCGAGCGGGACATGACCCGCTACGACGCGGTGAACTTCATCTCCCACGGCATCGCCAAGAAGCCTGGCGCGGGCGAAGCCCGTCCGGCGCGCGGCGCCGAGGAGGAGGACGCCGAGGAAGCCGTGCTCGGCGGCGAGGAAAAGGACAAGGACGACGTCCTCTCGGCCTATTGCGTGGATCTGAACGCCAAGTCGCGCGAAGGCGGGGTGGACCCGCTGATCGGCCGCGCCCATGAGGTTGAGCGCTGCATTCAGGTGCTCTGCCGCCGGCGCAAGAACAACCCGCTGCTGGTGGGCGATCCGGGCGTCGGCAAGACCGCCATCGCCGAAGGTCTGGCGCGCAAGATCGTCGAGAACGAGGTGCCTGAGATCCTGGAAAACGCGGTGATCTACTCGCTCGACATGGGCGCACTGCTCGCCGGTACGCGCTATCGCGGCGATTTTGAGGAGCGTGTGAAGCAGGTGGTCAAGGCGCTGGAAGCGCGGCCGCACGCCATCTTGTTCATCGATGAGATCCACACCGTCATCGGCGCGGGCGCCACGTCCGGCGGCGCCATGGACGCCTCCAACCTCCTAAAGCCCGCGCTTCAGGGCGGCGGCCTGCGCTGCATGGGCTCGACGACCTACAAGGAATACCGCCAGCACTTCGAGAAGGACCGCGCGCTCGCTCGCCGGTTCCAGAAGATCGACGTGGTCGAGCCCTCGGTGGAGGACTCCATCAAGATCCTCCAGGGTCTCAAACCCTATTTCGAGGATTTCCACGACATCCGCTTCACCAACGAGGCGCTCAAATCCGCCGTTGAGCTGTCCGATCGCTATCTCGGCGACCGCAAGCTTCCCGACAAGGCGATCGACGTCATCGACGAGGCGGGCGCCTCCATGCGCCTTTTGCCGTCTTCAAAGCGCAAGAAGACCATCGGCGTCAAAGAGGTCGAGGTGGTGCTTGCGAAACTGGCGCGCATCCCCCCGAAATCGGTCTCCAAGTCGGACGAGGCGGTGCTCAAGGACCTGGAAGGCACGCTGAAGCGTGTGGTGTTCGGCCAGGACGACGCCATCACCAAGCTCTCCAGCGCCATCAAGCTGGCGCGGGCCGGCCTGCGCGAACCCAACAAGCCGATCGGCTCCTACCTGTTCTCCGGGCCCACGGGCGTGGGCAAGACCGAAGTCGCCCGCCAGCTCGCCTCGACGCTGGGCGTGGAGCTTTTGCGCTTCGACATGTCCGAATACATGGAGCGCCATACGGTGAGCCGCCTTCTCGGCGCGCCTCCGGGCTATGTGGGCTATGATCAGGGCGGTCAGCTGTCCGACGCCATCGACCAGCACCCGCATGCGGTCCTGCTGCTCGACGAGATCGAGAAGGCCCATCCGGACATCTTCAACATCTTGTTGCAGGTGATGGACAACGGCCAGATCACCGACGCCAACGGCAAGAAGATCGACTGCCGCAACATTATTCTGATCATGACCACCAACGCCGGCGCCGCAGACGCAGCCAAGGAAGCCATCGGCTTCGGCCGCGGCAAGCGCGAAGGCGAGGACACCGCCGCGATCGAGAAGTTGTTCACGCCCGAATTCAGAAACCGCCTGGACGCCGTCATCGGCTTTGCGGGTCTGAAGACCGACGTGGTGGGCCGCGTTGTCGAGAAGTTCGTGCTGCAGCTTGAAGCTCAGCTTGCGGACCGCGGCGTCACCTTCGAGCTCACCGAAGCGGCCACGAACTGGCTCGCCGAGAAGGGCTATGACGAGAATTTCGGGGCGCGCCCGCTGGGCCGCGTGATCCAGGAACACGTCAAGAAGCCGCTGGCCGAGGAGATCCTGTTCGGCCAGCTCAAAAAAGGCGGTGTGGTGAAGGTGGACGTGGACGCCGCCGACGAAACCCGCCTCGACTTCGAGATCATCCCCGCCGACCGGCTGAAAAAGCCGCCGCGTAAGGCCAAGACCAAAAAGACCGAAGAGCCCGTGCGTTAGGGCGGGCTCTTACGGTTCGAAAGTGAAGCGCCCCGCGGTGAAACCTGCGGGGCGTTTTCGTTTCGAGGGGCTTTGACGCCGTCGTTATTCGGCCGAGCCAGACGGGGCGATCTCCAGTTGAATCGCCACGCTGGACGTCTCCCTCGCCCCACGGACGTGGGGAGAGGGTGAGGGAGAGGGGAGAGGGGGCTTCGACGCAGCGAGCCCGCCTGCGAACACGAGCCTGGCGCCGCCGGGATAACACCCGCCCGCGCGCCTGTCGGCTCATCGTCTGTTGCGTGCGTTGCGCGGCCGCCCTTATCGTGAAGGTGGAGGTCCCCATGCTCGCACTCGCCGCCGCTTTGTCGCTGTCCTGCTCCGCGCCCGCCGCGATCAATGATCCGGTCGCGCGCGTGGACGCCTTTCTGCGCGGTGAGACCCGGTTGGGCGATCTCGGGGTCTTCGCCCTTGCGCGCGATCCTTCGCCCGACGCGCAGGAAGCCTGGGCGCGGCTGGAGACCGGGCTCGCCTTGCTCACCATGCAGGCGGGACCCGACGCCGGGCCGGGCTGCAAATGGTCGCGCGCAGAGGCGCAGATGGTGCTGGCGCGGGCTGTCGACGGTAATTGCGAGATCTCGCTCGAGCCCGGCGCCATGGTGCTGATGGAGCAGACGCAGCTCTCGGTCTGGGTCGCTCGACAAGCGTCATATTTTCCAGGTTCTGAAGGGTATTACGGGCGGTACTTCGCCACAGCGGGCAACTACCGGTTGGGGCTGGAGCAGATGCAGGCCGCCTATCCCGATGGGATCACGGCCGCCTGGTACATCAATGAGGTCGGCGCCGACTGGTGTGGTGATCGCAGTACGGCGTTCTGGTCTGTTGAATCTTGGGTTGTTGATGCCGATGGATTGGTGGGGGAACCACTGCCGGAATTTGTCCGCGAGGCGATGAGCTTTCCCGAGGCGACGGCCGACTTTCAGATTCGCGCCGCCGCATGGCTCGCCGAGCACGATCCGGATTGATCGCAGCGCTCGTACCTCCTCTCCCCCATGGTCATGGGGGAGAAGGGGCTGCTACGCCGCGCCGTGGCGCCTGAGCGCGAACGCCGATCTTTCCGAACGAGCTTAAAGCCACGCCGCTCCGCCGGTATCACACCCGCTCAAGCGCCTGTTCGATATCGGCCCAGAGGTCGTCGGGGTCTTCAAGGCCGATGGAGAAGCGCACCAGCGCGCCTTCTGCGCTCCAGCGGGTGGCGGTGCGCTTGATCTGGCGGTCGCAGGGCAGGACCAGGCTTTCAAACCCGCCCCAGGAAAACCCGATGCCGAACAGGCTGAGCGCCTCGGCGAAGGCTTCCCCGCCGCGCGGGCCGATCGCGTTCAGCACCACCGAGAAACACCCCGCTGACCCGGAAAAATCGCGCACAAAAAGGGCGTGATCCGGCGAGGTCTCAAGCGCCGGGTGCAGGACGCGGGCGATCTTCGGGTGCGCTTCCAGTTTTCGCGCCAAGGCGAGGCCGGACGCGCCGGAGCGCTCCAGGCGCAGGGCGAGGGTGCGAAGCCCGCGAAGCGCCAGAAACGCGTCGTCGGGCGAGACATGGCCGCCGTAAAGCCGCTCGCGCGCCTGCAGCTCTTCAGCCGTGTCGCCGCGCGCGGCCACCGCGCCCATGAGGAAATCGGAATGGCCGCCGACATATTTGGTCAGCGCCTGGGCGGCGTAATCGACGCCCATCTCAAGCGGGTTCATCAAAAGCCCGGCCGTCCAGGTGTCGTCGATCACTGTCTTCGCGCCGGCCTTGCGCGCGGCGGCCGCGATGGCGGGCACGTCCTGGACCTCGAAGGTGAGCGAGCCCGGCGATTCCAGATGGACCAGCCGGGTGTTCGAGGAGAGCAGATCGGCGATGCCCGCCCCGGTGCGCGGATCGTAATAGCGCACCGACAGCCCGAGGCGCGGCAGCTCCTCGTCGCAGAACTTGCGCACGGGACCGTAGACGGAATCGGTGATGAGCGCCTCGCCGGGCCCCTCCACCGCGGCGCGGATCGCAAGCACCACGCTCGCCAGGCCTGAAGGCGCGAGCGCCACATGATCGGCGCCGTAAAGCCCGGCGATCGCGTCGCGCAGCTCCCAGTTCGGGCTGAGGCCGCCGCGTCCGTAATGGCGCCGGGGCGGGGTGGGGTTGTACAGCTCCTCGGTGGAGGGCGCGATCACCGTCGAAGCGCGGCGCACCGGCGCGTTGACCAGATCGTCCTCGAGCCGCGGGCGGCCGGAGTGGATGAGACGCGTGTCCCGTTTCATGTCGACAAGGCCCCTTCGCCGCAGCTAAACCGGTCTCGATCTCCAGCTGCTTTTAAAGGCGGACGGCCCGGTGACGCCAGCCTCGATGTTCGATCTCTTCGCACCGCGCCGGCTCGCCCGGGCTGCGGCGACCTTCGCGCTCGGCTTCGCCGCGGCCCAGTCCGATCTGGACGGCCAGGGCTCGACGCTGCAGCAGGTGCGCGACCGCGGCGCATTGTTGTGCGGGGTCGACACCGGGCTTGAGGGCTTTGCGGAGTATTCCGAAAGCGGCGGCTGGTCGGGGTTCGAGGTGGATCTGTGCCGGGCCTACGCCGCGGCGTTCCTCGGCGACGAGACGCGGGTGCGCTTCGTCCCGCTGACCACCGAGGAGCGTTTTGAGGCGCTGTTGGACGGGCGCGCCGACATCTTGATGCGCAACACCAGCTGGACCTTTGCGCGCGATGCGGCGCTGCCGGTGACGTTCGCGGGCACGTATTATTACGACGGGCAGGGCTTCCTGGCGCCGGCGGATCTGGGCGTGGCGAGCGCGCGCGAGCTGGCGGGGGCGCGCATCTGCGTGCAGCCGGCCACCACCCATCTGTTGAACCTGGACGATTACGCCGAGACCTATGGGCTGAGCTTTGAGCGGGTGATGGTGGAGACCCCGGCCGAAGGGCTCGCGGCCTACCGCTCGGGGCGGTGTGATGCGTTCACCAGCGACGTCTCCGCGCTCGCCGGCGCGCGCAGCGAGCTGGAAAATCCGCAAGACCATGTGATCCTGCCCGACATCATTTCCAAAGAGCCGCTGGGACCTGTTGTTGCCTCCCAAGATCCGCGCTTTGCCGAAGCCGCGCGCTGGGTGCTCAACGCGCTGATCGCCGCGGAAGAATACGGGGTGACGGCGGAGAACGCCCGTGCGCTCGCGGAGGGCGCCAGCAGTCCGGAGGTGCGCCGGCTTTTGGGCGCGGAGGGCGCGATCGGAGACGCGCTGTCGCTGCGGGCCGATTTCGCGCTTCAGGCGGTGACTGCGCGGGGCAATTACGGCGAAATCTTCGCCCGGCACCTGGGCGAGGAAAGCGCGCTCGGCCTGCGGCGCGGATTGAACGCGCAATGGACCCAGGGCGGGCTTCTGTACGCGCCGCCGTTCCGCTAGGGCGCGGGGTTTTCTGATCGAACACGTGCGCGAGCCCGTAAGTTTCGCCGCGCTCTACGATCTCCACCCCACCCTGACCCTGCCCTCAAGGGGAGGGGATTCGTTGCCGGAGCCGGCGCCGCCGAGCAGCATGCGTCGGCCGTTGTTCCAGCTATTCGAAAAGAGCCGCCCGCCCTACTCCCTCCCCCGTGGGGGAGGGCCGGGGTGGGGGGCGGCGTTGAACGCTGCGCGCCTTACTCCACGCTGCGCCGCGGATTGCGGAAATCGTCGCCGAAGAAGATGGCGTTGGTCACCAGGCGCGCACTTCCCTTCATGTAGGCGCGGAACACCGGGTCGTCGGCGAACAGGATGACGGACCCCGCGCCGCGGCGCTCTGCGTGCATCATGCCGGCGCCGGCGAGCATCTCCCGGTTCTCTTCGCTGGCGTAGCCGGACAGGATCGGATCGCGTTCGGCGTAGCGCACCGGCAGCGCGAACGGATTGCCGGACGGCGCGAAGGCGTCGGTTCCGATGCGGTGCACCGGCAGCATGGGGTCGCGATAGCCGAAGGCGAGCGGGTGGGTGATGTCGATCTCGGTTTCGAACAGCGCGCCGGAGATTGAAACCTCCGCGTCCCAGGCGTCGATCTGCTCATAAGCGTCGGGCGCCTCGGCGGCGTCGCCGCCGTTGGAGTTCTCGTCGTCGCCATCGTCTTCGCCGAGATACGCCGCGCTCGACAAATCATGTTCCGCGACCCAGCGCGCCGCGGCGCGTGTGGCGATCAGCACGCCTCCGGCCTTCACCCAGGTGTCCAGGCGCTCGCGGAACGCCTCGTCCAGCGCGGAATACCGACCGTTGGGAAGCAGGATGTGCGTGTAGCGGTCGAGCGACGCGGAGGACAGCTCGCTCACATCGATCATGGAGACGGGAATGTTCTGCTCGTGGTCGAGCAGGTGCCAGAGCTCGCCGGTATCGTACATGGAGACCGCGCGCCCGGTGGCGAGCAGGATTTCGGGCTTTTCGATATTCGACAGCGCAAACCCGCCAAGGTCGGAGCCGCGGCTGGTGAGCGCGGTGGTCGCGGCATGAACCGTCACCGAATCCTCGCGCGCGGCGCGCACCATCAGCTCGTGGATCGCATCGGCGTCGATCGACTGGCCGGTGACCGGGACGACGATCGCGCCGCGCCCCGGCTCGCGCTCGCCGGAGGCGGTGCGCACGGTCACCTCGTCGGGAACGACCCGCGCGCGGAGGCCGGCGTCCAGCAGACGGTAGAGCGCGCGCGGCGCGTAATAGCTGTCCCACTCGAGCACATAGGCGTAGTCGCTGCGCTCCGGCGCCGGGGCGGCGCGTTCAAACGAGTCCAGCGTCTCGCCGGCGAGATTGGGCGAGAACAGCCCGCCGCGCACGACCGAGTAGTCCAGGTCCCAGGCCAGAGGCTGGGTCCAGCCGGAGACGTCGTAGAACTCGCTCTTGTCCTCGATCACACGGGTTTCGAACAGGCCCTGAACCAGGCGGTACTGATCCTGATCGACCGGAACAAGGAAGGCCTCGCCGGGCTGGTAGGTGCGACCATCGGCGCGCAGGGGCTGGCGCAATTCGCGCACCTCGATCTCGTGGACGCCGAGCATGTCGATGAAGTCGGCCAGCCGCGCCCGGTCGGGCGAGGTGAAGACGTAGGCGTTCACGCCGTCGTTCGCGGCCAGGCGCCGGCTTTCCTCGAAGAAGCGCGCCATGTGCGCCTGCAGCTGCGACCGGCGCGCCTGGCCGGCCTCGATCAGCGCCAGTGCGACGCGGGCCTGCTGGCCGATCTTGTCGTCATAGCGCAGCGTTCCGTTCTCGGTTTCCTGAACGATGCCGCGCACCGAGCTCTGCTCGAACAGATACGGCACCGAGCCGATGAGGCCGGGATAGCTCGACCCGTAACCCAAGTAGAAATCGTCGAAGACTTCTTCAGAGACGTAGAGCGCGCCTTCTGAATCCAGCTGGCCGGCGAGGAAGCTGTTCATGTCCAGGTTCAGCTCCAGCGCCTCCTGGCTCAGCAGCGGGTGCAGCCCGTCCACCGGGCCCGGCGAAAAGAAGAAGGTGGTGTTGCGGCCCATCTCGTGCAGGTCGGCGGCGATGTTGGGCAGCCAGTCATGGGTCGCCGAGACAAGGGCGCGCGCCTCAGGCTGGGTCACCGGCAGCCACTGGCGATTGAGGTCGAACCAGTAATGATTCGTCCGCCCCCACGGCCATTCGTAAAAATGCTCGCGATGCTGGGGATCGGCGACGGGGACCGCGGCGCGGTGCATGTTGGTCCACTGGGCGAACCGGTTCGCGCCGTCGGGATTGATCATCACCACCAGGTGGACGACCACCTCGTCCAGCAAGGTTTCGACCGCATCCCCCTGCGCCGCGGCGAGGTGGTAGAGCAGGGGCAGGGCGCTGTCATAACCCGACGGCTCCGAGCCATGCACGCCATGGGTGATCTGCACCACAGCCGGGTGATCGGCCGGCGGCTGCGGCGCGTCCGGGCCGATCAGGCTGCGCTGTGTCTCGCGAATTGCGTCGAGCCGGGCCTGGTTGCGCGGCGAGGTGATGGTGACGCGGTGGATCGGTCGGCCGAAATGGCTGCGTCCGATCTCGGTCACGCTGACGCGGTCGGACGCCTCCGCCACCGCCGCGATATAGTCGGCGTGCAGGTCGGGCGTGAAGATGATTTCCCCGACCTTATAGCCGGTGATGTCCTCGGGCTTGGGGATCGCCGCGTCGTAGCGCGTGTTCTGATCAAGCAGCGCTTCGATGGGCTTGGGTTCATAGGCTGCGGCTTCGAACACGCCGGGCGCGGTGGACAGAAGCAGGGCGGCGGCGAGCGTTCGCAGCATGAAGGATATCTCCAAGAGTTGTTGCTTTGGCGCGACGGTAAGCCCGGCGATGCGGTGGTCAAGGGTTTGAAACGCCGCGCTAAGGCTACGCTTCGGCTCCACGTGCGTTAGGTAAGGCTTGTGTCGATCCAACCGGAGCCCGCCGCCTTGTCTTTACGCCCTCTGCTTCTCGCTTTCGCCGCCCTGCCGTGCTTCACCGCGCCCGTAATGGCCCAGGCGCCGGACGGCGACGTCATCGTGGTCACCGCCGCGCGGGCCGAGGAGTCCCGCGACGCCGCCGCCGCTCCGGTGGCCGTGATGGGCGAGGCCGAGATCGAGCGCCTGGGCGCGCACCACATGGCCGAGGCGTTGAACCGCCTGCCGGGCGTGTTCATTCACCGCGGCAACGGGGTGGAGCACCTCACCGCGATCCGCTCCGCCGTCCTGTCCGGCGGGGCTGGCGCGGGAAGCTTCCTGTATCTTGAAGACGGTATCCCGCTGCGCGCGCCAGGCTTTGCGAACATCAACGGGCTCATGGAGGCCGCCGACGGGCTTGCAGGACGCATCGAGGTGATCCGCGGGCCGGGTTCAGCGGTCTACGGCTCCAACGCGCTGCACGGGCTGGTGAACGTCATCACCCCCGATCCGGAGGAGGCCGGGCGCCTGCTTGAGGTGGAGGCGGGCAGCTTCGGCCGGGCGCGCGTGCGCGCGTACGCCGGAGGAGAAACCCGATTCGGCGCAGCCTGGGCCGGCGCAAGCGTGCGCCGCGAGGACGGCTGGCGGGACGACGCCGGGCTGATGCGCGCCGCCGTGCAGGCGCGCGCCGACTGGACCACCGGCGCCACGGACTGGTCCTTGCGCGGTACGCTGATCGATATCGACCAGGAGACGGCGACCTTCGTGGACGGCTTCCAGGCCTATGAGGATGAAGCCCTGTCGCAGCAGAACGATGATCCGCTGGCGTTCAGAAACGTGAGCGCGGCGCGCGCGAACCTGCGCGCCGATCATCGCTTGAGTGAAACCTGGAGCGCGAACGCGGTCGTTTATGCGCGATCCAACCAGATGGATTTCCGCCTGCACTTCCTGCCGAGTCTCGCGCTGGAGCGCACCGGGCACGACAGCGCAGGGCTGCAGTCGGCGCTCGTCTGGGAGACCGAGCAGAGCCGGGTCATCTTCGGCGCCGACGCCGATTTCACCGATGGGTTTCTTTTCGAGTTTCAGAACGAACCCACGCTCGGCCCGTTCGTGCGGGGCCTGCATTACGATTACGACGTCGCCGCGCGCGTGCTCGCCGGTTTCGCCCAGGCGCGCCGCCAGCTGACGCCGGCGCTGACGATCGAAGGCGGGGTGCGGGTCGAGCAGACGCGCTATGATTACGACAACGCCGCGCCAGACGGTGCGATCGGGCGCTATCTGCGCGTGCCCGATCGCACCGATGACTTCACCACGGCGACGCCGAACGCCGGGCTGACCTATCAGGCGAGCGAGACGGTTCAGCTTTTCGCTCGGGCCGCGCGCGGCGTGCGGGCGCCGCAAACTGCTGAACTCTACAGGCTGCAGCCGGGCCAGGAGATCGAAGGCATCGAGCCCGAAGAGCTCGACAGCGTCGAGGCCGGCCTGCGCTGGCGCATCGCCGATCGCGGACGGGTCGAGCTTGTCGGCTTCGCCATGGAAAAGCGCAATGTCTTCTTCCGCGACGCCGACGGCTTCAACGTCACCGACGGCGCCTCGCGTCATCACGGAATCGAACTGGACGCAGGGTTCGACATGTCCGAGACCTTGAGCTTCGCCGGATCGGCGACCTGGGCGATCCACGAATACGCCTTCGACCGGCCGGTGAGCCGCGGGTCGGAGACGATTGTCGACGGCGCGCGCCTGGACACCGCGCCGGAATGGCTGTGGAACGCACGCCTGCTCTGGGAGCCGCGCCCGGACACCGACCTTGAAGCCGAATGGGTGCATGTGGGCGACTATTTCGCCAACGCCGCCAACACCGCCGATTACGAGGGCCATGACCTTCTCAATCTGCGCGCCGCTTACGACTTTGGCGGCGGCTGGGAGGCGTTCACCGCTGTGCGCAATGTCTTCGACACCCGCTACGCTGAACGCGCCGACTTCGCCTTCGGCGGCTATCGCTACTTTCCCGGCGAGCCGAGAAGCGTCTCGGTGGGCGTGCGCATCACCGGCTAGGCTTGCGCTTTACAGGCGCTCCGGGCTAGCTCGCGTCTTCTGACAAGGAGACGCCTCATGCCCGTGCGCACCGGAGCCCAGCACCTGATCGACGCGCTCGCCGTGAACGGCGTGGAGCGCATTTTCGGCGTGCCCGGCGAAAGCTTCCTCGCCGCGCTTGACGCCCTGAGCGAGGCGGACATCCCGTTCATCCAGTGCCGCCACGAGGCGGGCGCGGCGAACATGGCCGAAGCCCACGGCAAGCTCACCGGCCGGCCCGGCGTATGCTTCGTCACCCGCGGGCCGGGCGCGACGCAGGCTGCGGTGGGCGTACACACCGCGCTGCAGGATTCCACGCCCATGATCCTGCTGGTCGGTCAGGTGCGCCGCGAGGACGAGGGCCGTGAGGCGTTCCAGGAGCTTGATTACGCGCAAGCCTTCGCCGGCATCGCCAAGGCGGCGTTCGAGATTCGCGATCCCGCCCGCGTGCCCGAGCAGATCATGCGGGCGTTCTCACTGGCCATGAACGGGCGGCCGGGGCCTGTGGTGGTGGGCTTGCCTGAAGACATGCTCACCGAAGACGCCGATGCGCCGGCGCCCGCGCCCTTCGTTCCGGCGCGAAGCGAGCTTGGCGCGGCCACCGCCGCGGAGATCGCCGCGCGCGTGGACGCGGCCGAGCGCCCGATCCTAATGGTGGGCGGGCCGTTCTGGAACGCCGAAGAGCGAAAGGCGATCGTCGAATTCGCCGAAGCGTTCAATTGCGCGGTGGTCACCAGCTTCCGCGTCAAGCATCTGATCGACAACGCCCATTCCCATTACGGCGGGGAGGCGGGGATCGGGGCCTGCCCCGCCGTCGTGGAAACGCTGCGCCAATCAGACTGCATCCTGGCCATTGGTCCGCGCCTGGGGGAGATGACGACGCAGAGCTATGATCTGTTCGACGTGCCTGAGGGCGTCGCGGACCGGCTGATCCATATCCATCCAGGCGGCGAGGAGACGAGCCGCGTCTATCGCCCGAGCCTGTCGGCGACCGCCCATCCAGGCGGCGCCATGCGCGCCATCGCAGAGGCCGGTGCGGCGAAGAACGCAGTTGCGCGCACCGATTGGGTGAAGACCGCGCGCGCCGCCTATGACGCCTGGATCGAGCCGGTGGAGGTCACCGGCGATGTGAACCCGTCGCGGATCTGGCGCGAGACCAGCGCAAAGCTTGGCGGCGAGGCGATCATGACCAACGGCGCGGGCAATTTCGCCGCCTGGCTGCATCGTTTCTGGGTGCATCGCTGCTGCCCCAGCCAGCTGGCGCCCACCTCCGGCGCCATGGGATATGGCCTGCCCGCCGCCATTGCGGGAAAGCTGCAGCATCCTGAAAAGCCCGTGATCGCCGTGTGCGGCGACGGCGATTTCATGATGGCCGCGCCCGAACTCGCCACCGCCGTCCAGCACGGCGCGAACATCGTCGTGTGCGTGTTCGACAACGGGTCCTACGGCACCATCCGCATGCACCAGGAAAATCATTACCCGGGCCGGGTGAGCGGCACCAATCTGTCCAATCCCGACTTCAAGATGCTCGCCGAAGCGTGCGGCTGCGCGGGGTTCTTCGTGGACAGGACCGAGGATTTCGCGCCCGCGCTGGAGGCTGCGCTGAACGCCGGGCGGCCTGCGCTGATCCATGTAAAGCAGAGCCTTGTGGACATAGCGCCGGGCAAGACGATTGAGGTGGGGCAAGGGGTAGGTTCGCGCGACGCTGAAGCCCCCTCTCCCCCATGACGATGGGGGAGAGGTGAGGTGAGGGGGCGAGGGCGCCGCTTCATCTTCCCATGTCGAAACGCCGCAACGCTCCCCCTCATCCTTACCTTTTCCCCCTCCAGGAGGGGGCGAAGGGGACTTCGACGCCGGCGTGAGGACCCGAGACCCGCATCCCGCCGCTTGACGGGCGGCGTACGAAAGAGAAGAAACGGCGCACAAGCGCTTTCGCACTGACACGGACGACACCCATGCCGCTCGACGACACCGATCACAGCTACCGCCTGCCCGGCGCCACCGGGGACTGGGAGATCGTGGTGGGGCTTGAAGTCCACGCCCAGGTGAAGTCGAAGGCCAAGCTGTTCTCCGGCGCGGCCACCGAATTCGGCGCCGCGCCCAACACCCAGGTGAGCCTGGTGGATGCGGGCATGCCGGGCATGCTGCCGGTGATCAACGAGACCTGCGTCGCGCAGGCGGTGCGCACCGGGCTGGGCCTGAACGCCGAGATCCACCGGTTCTCGCGCTTTGACCGGAAAAATTATTTCTATCCCGACCTGCCGCAGGGCTATCAGATCAGCCAGTTCGCCCATCCCATCGTGGGCGAAGGCGAGATCGAGTGCGAGCGCGATGACGGTTCGCGCTTCGTGGTGGGGGTTGAGCGCCTGCACCTGGAGCAGGACGCCGGCAAGTCGATCCACGATCTTGATCCCAACGCCACCTATGTGGACCTGAACCGCTCCGGCGTGGCGTTGATGGAGATCGTCTCGCGCCCCCATGTGCGCAGCCCCGGCGATGCGGCGGCCTATGTGCGCACGCTGCGCACGATCCTGCGCTATCTCGACACCTGCGGCGGGGACATGGAGAAGGGCCAGATGCGCGCCGACGTGAACGTCTCGGTGTGCCGGCCCGGCGATTACGAGAAATTTCGCGAGACCGGCTCGTTCGAGCATCTGGGCACGCGGTGCGAGATCAAGAACGTGAACTCGCTGCGCTTCATCATGCAGGCCATCGAATACGAGGCGAAACGCCAGATCGACATCCTGGAGGACGGCGGCGAGATCATCCAGCAGACCCGCCTGTTCGACGCCAACACCGGCGTCACCCGCTCCATGCGCTCCAAGGAAGAAGCCCACGATTACCGCTACTTCCCCGATCCGGACCTTCTGCCGCTGGAGCTGG
The DNA here is from genome assembly GCA_040217555.1 of Oceanicaulis sp. GTDB lineage: Bacteria > Pseudomonadota > Alphaproteobacteria > Caulobacterales > Maricaulaceae > Oceanicaulis. Next base: position 279,712 of record JAVJPX010000009.1, on the reverse strand, counting down.
AGGAAAGCTTCGTCGAAGGAGTCAAGGCGAACCTGCCCGAACTGCCGGCGGAAAAGCGGAAGCGCTTCGTGGAACAGCTGGGCCTTTCCGAATACGACGCCTCGGTGCTGGCGTCGGATAAGGACCGCGCGGATTATTTCGAAGCCGTGATCGAGGGCCGCGACGCCAAGCTCGCCGCCAACTGGGTCAATAACGAGCTGTTCGGGCGCCTCAACAAGGAAGGCCTCTCCATCACCGAGAGCCCGGTGAGCCCGGCCCAGCTCGGCGGGCTCGTCGGTCTGATCGAGGACGGCACGATCTCCGGCAAGATCGGCAAGGACGTGTTCGAGATCCTGTGGACCGAAGGCGGCGACCCGGCGAACATCGTCGAAGAGCGCGGCCTCAAACAGGTCACCGACACCGGCGCCATCGAAAAGGTCGTCGACGACCTCATCGCCGCCAACCCGGAGCAGGCCGCCCAGGTGAAGGACAAACCCAAAGCCATGGGCTGGTTCGTGGGCCAGGTGATGAAGGCCATGCAGGGCAAGGCGAACCCGCAGGCGGTCAACGAGATCCTGAAAAAGAAGCTGCTGGGGTAGGGGGCGTGTCCCACGACGCCCACCCGCTCGACTTCACCGAGCTTCCGCCCGACGAGATGAAGCGGCGCGCCGCGGCGTTCTACGAGACCATGCGCGCGCGCCGCACGATCCGGGACTTCTCCGATCGCGAGGTGCCGCGCGCACTCATCGAGACGGCGATCCTCACCGCCGGGACCGCGCCGAACGGCGCCAATCATCAGCCCTGGTGGTTCACCGCGCTGGGCAAGGGGCCTCTACGCACCCGCCTGCGCGAGGCTGCTGAAGCCGAAGAGCGCGCCTTCTACGCGGGCAAGGCGGGCGAGGAGTGGCTGGAGGCTCTGGGGCCGCTGGGTACCGACGCCAACAAGCCGTTTCTGGAGACCTCGCCCTGGATCATCGCCGTGTTCGCCCAGCGCCGCGGCGGGCCGGAGCCGGGCGATAACAAGAAGAATTACTATGTCAGCGAGAGCGTGGGCATCGCCTGCGGCCTGCTGATCGCCAGCCTGCATCAGGCCGGGCTCGCCACGCTCACCCATACGCCGAACCCGATGAGCTTCCTCACCGAGATCTGCGAGCGGCCAAAGGACGAAAAGCCGGTGATGCTCATCGTCACCGGCTATCCGGCCGAGGGCGCGACCTATCCCGCCCACGCCGCCAGCAAAAAGCCGCTGAGCCGGATCAGCGATTTCAGATGACAGACCCCGCCAGGTTCACCGTTGAACGGCGCTACGCCATGGCGGCGGACGCGCATTTCGCCTGCATCTTAAACTATGACGAACTCGCCGAGGCGATGGAGGGGCAAGTCAGCTATGACGGCCTGCCGTCAGGCGAAGCGCGCCCCGGTCAGGCCTTCGAGGTGAAGCTGAAGCTTTTCGGTTGGCTCCCGATCGGGACCTGGCGCATCGAGGTGATGCTCCGCGACGACAAGGCCCGGCGGCTGGAGAGCTTCGAATGCGGGGGCGCGGTGAAGGCCTGGCGCCATGTGATCACGGTTCAGCCGGACGGGCAGGGGTGTGTTCATCGCGACGCGCTCGAGATCGACGCGGGCTGGCTCACCGGCTTTTACGCGCGGACCGCCCGGCGGATGTACGAAAAGCGCCATGATCTCCGTGCGACGCTGCGAGGCGAGACGTCTTAAGCCCGCACCCGCCGCTCGCTCGCCGTCACCGACCAGATCAGGGCGATAACCCAGCCGATCAGCGTCCAGCCGAGCAGCAAGTTCGTCAGGAAGATCGCGAACCCGTTATGGTGGCTGCGCGCCAGGGCGATCACCGTGGGCAGGAAATACGTCAGCGCTGAGATCAGCAGCAATTCCATGGGGAGGCTCCTTTATCGATTGTCGATAAAGATAGGGGCGTGCGGCCCGGCGCGCAAGTGACGGGTTTGTAACCCGGCGCACAAAAAAGCCCCGGCGCGAAACGCCGGGGCTTCTTCGCTCAAGAGTCTGGAACGGCGCTAGACCTTCTCGTGCTCGGTGTTGGGGAACTCATAGTCCTTGAACATCTCGCGCAGCTTGGTCTTGAGGATCTTGCCGGTGGCGCCGATGGGCATTTCGTCGATGAACTCAATGCCGTCGGGCAGCCACCATTTCGGCACCTGGCCGGCGAGGTATTCGCGGATCGACTCCGCCGTCGGGCTGGTGTTGGGCTTGGCCTGCACCACCAGAAGCGGGCGCTCCTGCCATTTGGGGTGGCGATGGCCGAAGGCGGCGGCCATGGCCACGTCCGGGTGGCCCATGGCGGCGTTTTCAAGATCGATGGAGCTGATCCATTCCCCGCCCGACTTGATCACGTCCTTGGACCGGTCGGTGATGGTCATGTAGCCGTCTTCGTCGATATGGCCCACATCGCCGGTCTTGAACCAGCCGTCATCGGTGAAGCTCTCCGGCCCGGCGCCGCGGTAATAGCTGGAGATGATCCAGGGCCCGCGCACATGGATATGCCCGGCCGACTGACCGTCGCGGGGCAGGATGTTGCCCTCGTCGTCTACCGCGCGCATGTCAACGCCGAACAAAAGGCGGCCCTGTTTCAGCTTGATCTTGATCTTCTCGTCATCGGAGAGATCGGCGTGCTTGGGCAAAAGCTTGCCGACCGTGCCCAGCGGGCTCATCTCGGTCATGCCCCAGCCTTGCTGCATCTCCACGCCGTACTCGTCCTGATAGGCGCGCAGCAGCGCTTCGGGCATGGCCGAGCCGCCCATGAGCACCTTGTCCACGGTGTCGATGCGCTTGCCGCTCTCGCGCAGATACTGCAACAGGCCCAGCCACACGGTGGGCACGCCGAGCACCAGATTGACCTTCTCGCCCTCGACCAGCTCCTGGATCGATTTGCCGTCCAGCTGCGCGCCCGGCATCACCATTTTCGCGCCTGTGAGCGCCGCCGCGTAGGGCACGCCCCAGGCGTTGACGTGGAACATGGGGACCACCGGCATGATCACGCCGTCCGCGCCGATGCCCACCGCGTCGGTGGTCGCCGACATCATGGCGTGGATCACCGTGGAGCGGTGGGAGTAGAGCGCGCCCTTGGGCTCGCCGGTGGTGCCGGAGGTGTAGCACAGGCCCGCCGCGGCGTTCTCGTCGAACTCCGGCCACTCGTAATGGTCGTCGGCGTTCGCCAGCAGCGTCTCATAGACGTCGCACTTGGTCTGCATCTGCGGCTTGGTGGCCTCGCCGGTCATGGCGACCCAGCGTTTCACCGTCTTGCAGTGCTTGGCGACGCCTTCGATGATCGGCGCGAAGGTGACGTCGAAGAACACCACCTTGGACTTGGCGTGGTTGATCATCCAAGCGATCTGTTCGGGGCTCAGGCGCGGATTGGCGGTGTGGATCACCGCGCCCACGCCGGAGACCGCGTAATAGAGCTCCAGATGCCGGTGCGTGTTCCAGGCGATGGTGGTGATCCGGTCGCCGGGTTTCACCTTCATGTCGCCGGTGAGCGCGTTGGCGAGCTTCTGGGCCCGCTTGTGACAGTCGGCGTAGCCGTAGCGGTGAACCTCGCCGGTGTCGGGCAGGCGGGAGACGATCTCCCGGCGCCCATGGTTCAGGGCCGCATGTTTCAAGATGTCCGCAATCATCAGCGGACGGTCCATCATCTGACCGCGCAGCATGTGTCTCCTCCCTCAGGTCCGGGCGCGCGCCGTCACTCATACGCGGCGCGCTTTACCCGCTTCGCCGCCCATGGAAGCCGCGCCCGGCCTCTGGCGCAATCCCTTTCAGCGCAATTTCCATCTTGAAATGGCGCCAATTTGCGTATGGATACGCCCGATGACCACGATCCTTCCCAGCTTCGATGATGTGAAAGCCGCGGCGGCGCGCATCACAGGCGAGGCGGCGCGCACGCCGCTCCTCAACAGTTCCGCGCTCGACGCCCTGATCGGGGCGCGGGTTCTGCTCAAGGCGGAGACGCTGCAGCGCACCGGCTCGTTCAAGTTTCGCGGTGCGTTCAACGCGTTAAGCAAGCTCAGCGCCGAAGAGCGCGGGCGCGGCGTGGTGGCGTTCTCCTCCGGCAATCATGCTCAGGGCGTGGCGGAGGCGGCGAAGATTCTCGGCGTGGCGGCGATGATCGTGATGCCCACCGACGCGCCGGAGATCAAAAAGGAAGGCGTGATCGCCCGCGGGGCGCAGCTGCGCCTTTACGACCGCGAAACCGAAAGCCGCGAAACGATCGCGCAAGCCCTGTGCAAGGACAGCGGCGCGGCGCTGATCCCGTCCTTTGACCATCCTGACATCATCGCCGGGCAGGGAACCTGCGGGTTGGAGATTTTCGAAGAGCTGCAGGCGAGGGGCGAAACCGCCGACGCCCTTGTTTGCTGCGTCGGCGGGGGCGGGCTGATCGGCGGCATCAATCTCGCCGCCGAAGCGCTGTCGCCGGCCACGAAGGTCTGGGGCGCCGAGCCTGAAGGTTTCGACGATCACGCCCGCTCGCTCGTGTCCGGCCGGCGCGAAGTGAATGTGCGCAAATCCGGCTCGGTGTGCGACGCGCTGCTGTCGGAAAGTCCCGGCGAGTTGACCTTCGCCATTAATCAGCGCCGCCTGGCCGGAATCGGCGTTATCAGCGACGCCGAGGCGCTGAGCGCCGTGCGCTATGCGTTCGAGACGCTGAAGCTGGTGGTGGAGCCGGGCGGGGCTGCGGCGCTGGCCGCGCTTTTGAACCGGCGCGTGGACATCCCCGCCGGCGGGACCGTCGTGGCGGTCCTCACCGGGGGTAATGTGGATCCGGCGGTGTTCGCACGCGCGATCCGCGCTTAGCGGCGCAGCTGATCGCCCGTGTCGAACGGCGCGCGCGTGGCGTCGCCGTCCTCGCCCTCCGCGTCCGGCTCGCCCAGATACGGGCCTTCGTTGGCGATGCCGGGCTCGGCTTCTTCGGACGCCTCCACTGCGTCCTCGACCTCGCGCAGCGCATTGACGAAGTCGTCGGGCAAAGCGGGCAGGTCGCGGGCGAACTGGCCACGGCCGGCCATGTCCTCCTCGATGCGAAGCGGGGCGGGCTGGCCGTCGTTCAGCCGGGCGCGATAGACCTGCACGTTCTCGATCACGCGCTGGACATAGTTGCGCGTTTCGGAAAACGGGATGCTCTCCACCCAGTCGATCGGGTCGATCTCGCCGGTGCGCGGATCGCCGTAATTCTCCACCCAGCGCCGCACCCGGTGACCGCCCGCGTTGTAGGCGGCCAGCGCCATCACCAGCGAGCCGTCATAATCGTTCACCACCTCATCGAGATGGGCCATGCCGAGCTGGAGATTGTAGTTCGGGTCATCGGTCAGCCAGCTGAAATTGAACGGCATGTCGAGCTGGCGCGCCGTCTGGCGGGCGGTGGCGGGCATCATCTGCATTAGCCCGCGCGCCCCGGCGCCGGAGACTGCCCGGGCGTCGAACTCGGTCTCCTGGCGGATCACCGAATAGGTCAGGGCGGCTTCGGGCACGATCGGCGCGCCTTCGGGCAGCTCAATGACGGGGTAGGCGCGCTCGGCCAGGATCATGCCCTGCATGCGCCCGGCCTTGGCCGCACGCACGGCCTGGCGCACCCGGAAGAACTCCAGCGCCAGATCCGCGAGCATGGCCTGCTCGATCGGCGTCTCCATCTCGTCGTCATAATGATAGATGAACACGCGGAAGAAATAATCCGCATCCACCTCGGCCAGGAGGCGGATCGCCCGGATGTCCTCGCGCGCTTCAAAGGCGTCTCGCTGATCGGGCGTCGGCGTGGGGTCGGGCGGCAGATCGATTTGCGCGGCCTCAGGCCCGAGCGCCAGCACGGCGAGCTGGCCGTAATAGGCGGTGGGGTGTTCGGCCGCGGCGATGAAGCGTTCGCGCGCCAGCTCCAGCTCGCCCATGGCTTCGGCCGCACGGCCCTGCCAGTACTTCGCGCGCGACAGCGAGACCGGCGTGGTCACCCCGTCCTGCAGGCGCTCGAAATGGCCGTAGGCGGTTTCCGCGTCGTCAAGGCGTGTGAGCGCCAGCCAGCCGGCGAGAAACTCAGCGTCGGCGAAGTCCACGCCGCGGGTCATGCCGTTGTTCGCGGCGAGCTGATAGGCGGTGTCGAACTCCGCATCGCGGATGAGATCAAGGATCATCAGCTTGCGTTCGGTCCACATGGACTCAAGCGCGTCTTCGTTCACATGGGCGCCGGGGAGCTCCAGAAGCAAATCCAGCGAGGTGTCGAGCCCCGCCCGGCGGCGCCAGCGGGCGCGCTCATAAACAAGGCCTGGGTGGTCGGTGAGGCTCTGAGGCACGGAATCCACCGCGGAATCCACACCCGCGCCCCGTGAGGCGAGCCGGATGCGCGCCTCGGCCACCCGGCGTTCGCCGGCGCTGAGTTCCGGCATGAGCCGGCTAGCGGCGGTGCGCTGATCGTTCCAGAGCAGGAAATCGACCCGGGCGGCGTGGTCCTCCTGGGTGAACAGATCGCCATGCTCGCGCATCACCGCGCTCTGATTGGACAGGCGCAAGGTCTCGGTGCGCCAGGCGCGGCGGATCTCGGCCTGGCCTTGGTCGACGCGGCCGAGCTCAATAAGCGCTTCGCCGAACGCGACCCGGCCTTCGCCGGTGACGGGCGGGTGGGTCTCGTACCAATCCACGATGCGGGCCGGGCCCATGCCGGCCGCGGGCATCTTCCACTCGGCTTCGCGCCGGATCATCCAGTCGCGCGGCCAACCTTCCAGCTGCTCCACCGCCATGCGCAGCTCTTCAAAATGCGTGCGGGGGTCCGAGACCGCCATGCGCCATAGAAGGACCTTGTCGGCGACGTCGTTGGAAATCGTGTCGCGGGCGCGGCGCACAGCCCCCCACTCGTCCTCGTCGGCCGCGCGCATCCCGCGGCGGAACGCGGCGAAGTCGGTGTCGTTGAGGATGTCCGAGTAGTTCGGAACGTCCGGTTTCAGACGCGGCGTGGGAATATCGGCGAGCGCGGCGGTCGCCCCTGACAGCATCAGGGCTCCGGCGAAGACGGCGGTGCGTAGGATCATCGCGGGCGACTAGCCTCCGGCTGGATGGGCCCCTTCCGGACCAGAAGGTGGGGTATGGTCAACGCTCTGTCCATGCTGATCAGTTCATCTTGGCGCGCCGCAATTGCAGTCGTATGGTCCGCGCCCCTTCGAAACCGGGCGTTCCCGGTGTGCGAAAACGGAATTTAAACATGCTTCATGGCTCTTTGACGGCGCTGGTCACCCCATTCAAGAACGGCGCCGTGGACGAGGCGGCCTTCGCCGCGCTGATCGAGCACCAGATCGAGGCCGGAACCCATGGCCTGGTGCCCGCCGGCACGACCGGCGAAACCCCGACGCTCACAAGAGAGGAGCGCCTGCGGGTTGTCGAGCTGTGTGTCGAGGTGAGCGCCGGGCGCGTACCGGTCGTCGCAGGCGTGGGCGTGAACGCCACCGCCGCCACGATCGAACTGCAGGACCACGCCAAGCGCGTCGGCGCGGATGCCGGGCTGGTGGTCGCACCCTATTACAACAAGCCGTCCCAGGACGGCGTTGCGGCTCATTTCCAGGCGGTGGCGGAAGCCGTCGCGCTGCCCATCGTGGTCTACAACGTGCCCGGCCGCACCATCACCGACATCGCGCCGGAGACCTTGGCGCGCATCGCCGAGCACCCGAACATCGTCGCGGTCAAGGACGCCACCGGCGAGGTGGAGCGGGTGACGATCCACCGGAATCTGATCGGCGACGGGTTTATCCAGCTGTCCGGCGAGGACGCCAGCGCGCTGGGCTATAACGCCCATGGCGGGCACGGCGCGATTTCAGTGACCTCCAATGTCGCGCCGAAGCTGTGCGCCCGGTTCCAGGACGCCTGCCGGACCGGGGACTGGAAGACGGCGCGCCGCCTCAACGACCAGCTCACCCCGCTGCACCAGGCCCTGTTCGCCGCGCCGAGCCCGGGGCCGAGCAAGTATGCGCTGTCGCTTCTGGGGCTGTGCGAGCCCGAAGTCCGTCTGCCGCTTCTGGAGATCCCGGATGCCGCGAAGGCGCAGGTGCGCGCCGCTATGGAAGGGTGCGGCCTGTTATGAGCAAGCCCGACGACAAGAAGGGCCTCGTCGCCGTCAATCGGCGCGCGCGCTTTGATTACGAGATCGAGGAGACCTTCGAGGCCGGCATCCAGCTTGTGGGCACCGAGGTGAAGACCCTGCGCGACGGCAAGGCGAACATCGCCGAGGCCTATGTGAGTCCGGAGCGTGGCGAGATCTTTTTGATCAACGCCGATTTTCCGCCCTACGGCCACGGCAACCGCTTCAATCACGAGCCACGCCGGCATCGCAAATTGCTGCTGCACAAAAAGGAAGTGAACAAGCTCGCCGGCTCGGTGAACCGGGAAGGGCGCACCATCGTGCCGCTGCGGCTCTATTTCAACGACCGCGGAATCGCCAAGCTCCAGATCGGGCTGGCCAAGGGCAAGAAGACCGTCGACAAGCGCGAAACCATCAAACAGCGCGACTGGAACCGCCAGAAACAGCGGATCTTGAAGGATTTCGGGTAATGGCGCATGCTTCCCCGGCGGGTGGAGGCCAAAATATGCGATTGGGTTCGGTGTTGCGCGCATTATGCGTTGGGCTCGTTTTAAGCGCTTGCGCAACGACGGATCGAGGCGAGCTGTCCTCGCCGACAGCGGCGGATCAAGAGATCTCTGCGCCTGCACGCACTGAGCAAGACATCCTGGGAGCGTGGCGCGGCGTCCAGGCGTGCCAAGGCAGGCTTCTCTCCGTCGGTGTTCAAATCAGCGCAGCGAGCGCGGGCCAGATGGCTGCAGAGGTAAGCCCGCGCGGTCACGGCCTCGGCGTTGATGTTCCTAGACGAGCAATACGCGGACGCTTCGCGCTCGACCTTCAAACCGAAACGGGCGAGTTGTCGTTTCGCGAAGGAGACGGTTGGAGGGCGACACGGCTCGAAGGCGTGGCCGGGGCCCAAGCGCTCGTAATATTCGAAGACGGCCGGCCGAGCCTAGCCTGCAGCCCCTTGGTCGCGTTTCGGTCTGATACTTTCCAAAACGTCTTGCTCGAAAGGGCGAGGCCCTTCCTTCTCGATATTCCCACCTCGCGTAACGCCGAATGTCCGGCCCAGGCCGCACGCCTAGACCAACAGATCGCCGAGTATAAGTCACAGATCGGCTTGAGCGACTTTTACGCCACCTTAAACGCGCTGCGCGGGCCCGGTTTCGAGGCCCTGTTCGGCGTTGAATATCACGAGTTGGAGCGCAGTGATTTCTCAGCTTGGACTGGAAATGCTCAAAGCGCCTGTCGGCGAGCCGGCCTGAACAATCTTGATTCTCGTATCGTCGGATCAAACGCCTACGATGCTCTGCGCGGGGGCGGCTTTTCAACATCGCGCAGCTCCACGATCGTCTGGCTCGCGGCATTGGACACGCTTGAATTGCTGGCTGCCGGCGAACCGCCGGTCAGGTCAGCATCTGCGATCGAATCCAGACTGGCGCTCTTCAGGCCTCGTCTGCCGAACGACGAGAGCGCGAATCTCGCCGCCTCATTGGCGGCGGCGAGGGCGGCCGAAGCTGACGCCGCCTATGTGAGCCAATTGAACCGACTGCTCGCAAAACCAGGCGGTAATCTTGAGGATGCAGCCGCTCTTGCGCGGTTTGCAAGCATGGAGCGCACGCGTCGCGGTGTCAGCGCTCAAGTCCTTGCTGACGGACGCCGGCGCGCAGCCGCCCAGATTCAGAATGATTTTCCAGCAATCTATGCGGATCGGCGGACGCGGTTTGCAACCTTGAACGCGGCGTCAATGCAGGCCGTTTTCGATCAGCTTGAAGCGATCGAACCCTTCTTGAGCGACGATACCAATACGCTGTGGCGTTCGGAAGTTGTGGAATACCTGCGTCTTGCTCGGGCCGCTGAAGCAGAGCGTGCGCGCCTTGCTCGCGCCGAATATCTTCGGTCGCCTCAAGGGCGGCTGGAGACAGCTGAAGCCCATCGGGGCGATGTTTATGCCAATATCGTTCCGCGCATCATCGGATCGCGATATCGCTTGTTCGCCGCTGGGGATAACGAAGCGCTCGAACTGGCGTTGCGTCGCGATGTCGGGCTGGTCGATCAGGTTATGTCCAATCCGGTCGGCGGCCTGATAGACGAGTTACTGCCAGGATTTAGTGACGCTATTAAGCAGCAGGCGTTGGATAGCCGTTACGCTGGGTTGATCTCAGCCTATATCATGGTGCGCAGTGATCGCCTTGGCTTGTGCGGAGACCCGGCGTCAGTTTTTAACGCCAGCAGCCAGACCGTCACCCGATACGTCAACGGATTTGGGCATTACCGCGGGACAAGATATGGGCCTCGGCGCGAATGGTCGTTCGCCGTTCCGCGCGAATTCGCCGCAATCGTCCGGCGTGCCGATAATGTCGATGTGAACTGGGCGATCGAGCCGGGCTTGCGTCGATTGGTCGACAGCTTTGGAGGCTGCAATTCTGACACACGCCGCCGCATCGAACGCAATATGCTTGATTTCTACTACGCGCGCGAACGGTGAAGCGTCGCCCGCGCCGCCTCAAACACCTCGTGGAACATCGCTTCGGTCAGCCGGCCCGTGTTCGTATTGTAGCGTGAGCAGTGATAGCTGTTGAGCAGGGTCAGGGGGCCGTTCGGTCCCTCCAGCTCATGGGCCGCGCCATGGGCGAACTTGAAGGCGCTCTGCTTGTAGCCGAGCGCCTTCAGCGTGTTCTGGTGCGCCACGCCGCCGAGCGCGATCATCACCTCAAGCCTTGGCAGCTGCGCGATGCGCGCGGCGAGGAAGGGCCGGCACGTGTTGCATTCGGCGCCGATCGGCTTGTTCTGTGGCGGCACGCAGCGCACGGCGTTGGTGATCATCGCGTCGATGAGGCGAAGGTCGTCGTCGCCGTCGGGATCGAAGGTCCCGCGCGAAAACCCGTATTTCGCAAGCGTCGGGTAGAGCAGATCGCCCGCCCAGTCGCCGGTGAAAGGCCGGCCCGTGCGGTTTGCGCCGCGAAGCCCCGGTGCAAGGCCGACCACCAGCAGGCGCGCATCGTCCGGCCCAAAGCTCGGCGCGGGGCCGTTCCACCAGTCGGGGTGGTCGCGCCGGTTGTCTTCGCGGAAGGCGACCAGGCGCGGGCAGAGCGGGCAGTCGCGGCCCGGCTCCGCCGTCCCCTCAGCCTGGGCGGCCACCCTAGTCCTCGTCGTCGTAATCGCGCTGGCGGCGCTCGCGGCCCACGAGCTTGCCCAGCTCCTGCAGTTCGATGAAGGCGTCCGCCTGGCGGCGCAGGTCGTCGCTGGCCATGGGCGGGGAGGATTTCAGCGTTGAGACGACCGACACCCGGGCGCCCTTGCGCTGAACCGCTTCGACCACCCTGCGGAAATCGCCGTCGCCGGAGAACAGAACGATGTGATCGAGATAGCCGGCGGCTTCAACGACATCGACGGCGAGATCGACGTCCATGTCGCCCTTGATGCGCCGGCGCCCGGAATCGTCGGAATACTCCTTGGCGGCCTTGGTGACGACCTTGAAGCCGTTATAGTCCAGCCAGTCGATCAGCGGACGGATCGGGGTGTATTCCTCGCTCTCGATAAGCGCGGTGTAGTAGTTCGCCCGCACCAGCCGGCCGCGTTTCCTGAATTCCTCCAGGAGCTTCTTATAGTCGATGTCGAAATCCAGGGCCTTGGCGGCGGAGTAGAGGTTGGCTCCGTCGATGAACAGCCCGAGTCGTTCGTTCGGGTAGAAGGTCATGGCAATGCCTTTCGCGATAAAAGCCACTTCAAATCAAGCGCGTCAAAGCATCTACATCGCTCTGGGCGCAAACCAAGCATACCGGGGCGCGCCCCCGCTTGAAAACCTCAATTCGGCGCTTTGTGCATTGGGGGCGAACGGGGTGCGGGTCGCCGCGTGTTCGCGGCCCTGGCGCACCCCGGCTTGGCCCGATCCGAGCGATCCGCCTTTCGTCAACGGCGTCGCTGAGGTGCGCACCGGTCTCGCGCCGGATGCGCTCCTGGCGCTGCTGCATGAGATCGAAACCCGGTTCGGACGGGTGAGGGGGCGCCGAAACGCCCCGCGCTCGATCGACCTTGATCTAATCGACTATCGGGGCCGCATCGAGCCGGGCGACCCCGGCCCGGTCCTGCCCCATCCGCGCGCGGCGGGGCGGGCGTTTGTCCTGCTGCCGCTGAAGGATGTCGCCCCGCGCTGGCGCGATCCGGTAAGCGGCGCCAGCGTCGAACAGTTGATCTCAGCCCTGCCGCACGCCGACCGGAGCGCCTGCCGCCCGGCAGGGGGCGCTTTTCGCGCTGCCGCGCCGGGTTGATGCGGCTGCGAAGAGCGGCTATCTGACATGGTTCAGACGAGTTCTTGAAGGAGCGCCCCTTGGCCCGCGTCACTGTCGAAGACTGCATCGAGAAGGTCGACAACCGCTTCCAGCTGGTTCTGCTGGCCGCGCATCGCGCGCGCAACATCTCCGCGGGCGCCTCGCTCATGCTCGATCGCGACAACGACAAGAACCCCGTCGTCGCCTTGCGCGAGATCGCGGAAGTGAAGCTCGACCTCGACGCGCTCGGCGAAAGCCTCGTCTCCGGCCTTCAGCGGGTCATCCCCGCCGACGAGGAGGAGGAAGACCGCCGCAAGCCGGATCAGGCCGAAGAGCGCCCCGCGCTGCCGCAGCCGGAGATGGACGAAGCCGCCATGCTCAAGGCGCTGCAGTCCGACAGGGACGGCCCCGCGGACGGCCGCCTTTAACCGTTGAGCGCGCTGGCGACTCCGTCCGCGCCCACGCATCCCGCCGACGCCATCGCCAGCGCCGAAGACCTTGTCGCGCGCGTGCTTTCCTATCATCCGCAAGCCGATGCGGAGATGATACGGCGCGCCTACGAGTTCTCGCGCACCTCCCATGAAGGCCAGACCCGCCACTCCGGCGCGCCCTATTACGGGCACACCGTGGAGGTGGCGATGCTGCTCGCCGAGCTGCGCCTGGACGCGGCGACCATCTGCACCGGCCTGCTCCACGACACCGTCGAAGATACGCCGGCGACGCTTGAAGATATCGAGGATCTGTTCGGTTCCGACGTCGCTCAGCTGGTGGACGGGGTCACCAAGCTGGGGCAGATGCAGCTCACCTCCAAGCGAACCAAGCAGGCGGAAAACCTGCAGAAACTCGTTGTGGCGATCACTCGCGACGTGCGGGTCCTGCTGGTGAAGCTGTGCGACCGGCTGCACAACATGCGCACCCTTCATTTCGTGCCGAAGCCTGAAAAGCGCGAACGCATCGCGCGCGAGACGCTGGAGATTTACGCTCCGCTTGCGCGGCGGGTCGGGGTGAACCGGGTCTGCGTCGAGCTTGAAGACTTGAGCTTCAAGAACATGAACCCGGCCGCGTACGTCTCCATCACCAAGCGGCTCGGCGACATGCGTGTCCAGCGCGCCGACGCGGTGTCTTCAGTCTCGTCCAATCTCTCCGACAAGCTTAATGAGGCCGGCATCGACTGCCGCGTCTTCGGCCGGGAGAAGCGGCCCTATTCGATCTGGCGCAAGCTGGAGAAGAAGGGGGTGAGCTTTGACGAGATCGCCGACATCTACGCCTTCCGCATCCTCGTCGACGATCCGTCCGACTGCTATCGCGCCCTTGGCGTGGTGCATCAGGCCTGGCGCTGCGTGCCTGAGCGGTTCCGTGACTACATATCGACGCCGAAGCCGAACAATTACCGCTCGCTGCACACCACGATCATCGGGCCGGGCAATATCCGGGTCGAGCTGCAGATCCGCACCGAGGCGATGGAGCTGGTCGCCGAAACCGGCGTGGCGGCGCATTGGCGATATAAATCAGGCGGTTACGCCTATGATCCTAAAGCGGCGAAAGAAGCGGGCGGCGATCCGCTTATGCGCCTGCGCCCGTTTGTGGAGATCCTTGAACAGGGCGGCGATCCGGAGGAATTCCTCGAGCACGCCAAGCTGGAGATGTTCGCCAACGAGGTCTATTGCTTCTCTCCAAAAGGCGAGTTGATCACGCTGCCCGGCGGAGCGACGCCGCTGGACTTCGCCTACGCCGTTCACACCGAGCTCGGCCACGCCGCCATTGGGGCGAAGATCAACGGGCGCGAGCGCCCGCTGCGCACGCGGCTGAACAATGGCGACGTGATCGAAATCGTCAAAGGCGGCGTGCGCCAGCCGCCGGCGGGGTGGGAGGATCTGGTGATCACCGGCCGCGCCCGTGCGGCGATCCGCAAGCTTATCCGGTCCTCGGAGAACGAAGAGTTCATCCGCATTGGAAAGGTGATCGCCGAGCACGCCTTCCTGCGCGAGGGCAAGATGTTTCGCGAGACCGGGCTCGGCGACGCGCTGAAGCGCTTGGAGGTTGAGGACGTAGAAGACCTCTACCTTGACCTTGGGCGCGGGGTGATCAGCTCCGGCGAGCTTCTCGAAGCGGTCTATCCCGGCCATCGCGAGGCCCGCGGACGCCGGCCTCAGGACCGTGAACGCATCGCCGACGCCAAGGGCGGGCTCTACGTGCACGGGCGCGGCCTGACGCCGGGGGTGAGCCTGCATTTTGCGACCTGCTGCTCGCCCATGCCGGGCGACCGGATCGTCGGCGTGATGCGTCCAGGGCGCGGCGTGGAGGTCCATGTCATCGACTGCGAGCGCCTCGCCGGGTTCGAGGAGGAGCATGATCTCGCCAACTGGATCGATCTGAAATGGACCCCGGAAGCGTCAAATAACGCGGTCTCCATCGGCCGCATTCACGCCACCGTGCGCAACGAGCCTGGGGTGCTCGCCGAGATCGCCGGCGCAGTGGGCGAAGCGCGCGGCAATATCACCGAGGTCAAGACGATGGAGCGCACGAAGGATTTCTTCGTGATGGCGTTTGACGTAGAGGTGTTCGACGCGCGCCACCTGTCCAACATCGTCTCCGCGCTGAAGACCAGCGACCGCGTGGTCAATGTGGAGCGCGCGCGCACCGGAACCGACGACGCCGCATTTGACGCGGCGGACGAACCTGCAAGCGAGGGTGCATGACCGCCGACGAAGTTCTGAATGAATTCAAGGAGGCGGGGGCGCTTCTTGAAGGCCATTTCATCCTGTCTTCCGGTCTTCGCAGCCCGGTTTTCCTGCAAAAGGCGCTGGTCTTCCGCGATGCTGCGCGCACCGAACGTCTGTGCAAGGCGCTCAGCGCGCGTATCGAGGCGGATGGTCACGGCCCGTTCACGGCGATCGTCAGCCCGGCGCTGGGCGGGCTGATCCCCGGCTACGAAACCGCCCGCCAGATGGGGCTGCCGTTCATGTTCGTGGAGCGTGAGGACGGCGAATTCGCCCTGCGCCGAGGCTTTGAGCTGACCGCCGCCGACAGGGTTCTGGTGATCGAGGACATCGTCACCACGGGCCTGTCGTCGCGCGAATGCATCAAGGCGATCGAGGCGACGGGCGCAAAGGTCGTCGCGGAGGGGTGCCTGGTGGATCGCTCGGGCGGCAAGGCGGATGTGGGCGTGCCGCTCACCGCGCTCGCCACGGTGAATTTCCCCGCCTATCCCAGCGACAAGCTGCCGCCGGAGATGGAGCGGATTCCCGCAATGAAGCCGGGCAGCCGGGGCCTCGCCTGATGGCGGGCAAGCTCCGCCTGGGCCTGAACATCGACCACGTCGCCACGATCCGCAACGCGCGCGGCGGGGCCCATCCCGATCCCGCGCGCGCCGCAGCCATGGCCGCTGAAGCGGGCGCGGACGGGCTCACCGTGCATTTGCGCGAAGACCGCCGGCATATCCGTGATGGCGATCTTGAAGCGATCCGAGACGCCTCGCCCCTGCCGATCAATCTGGAAATGGCCGCCACCGATGAAATGACCGGGATCGCCACGGCCTTCAAACCTCACGCCGCATGCCTTGTGCCGGAAAAACGCGAAGAGCGGACCACCGAGGGCGGGCTCGACGTGGCGGGCCTGCACAACCAGATCGCCCCGGTGGTGCGCGCGCTAGCACAAAGCGGCGCGCGCGTTTCGCTGTTCATCGAACCTGATCCGGTTCAGATCGCCGTCGCCGAGGTGCTCGGCGCGCCGGTGGTGGAACTGCACACCGGCCGCTACGCGGAGTTGTGGCTGGAGGGCGGCGAGGCGGCTGCGCGCGAGGAATTGCAGCGCATCGCCGAAGCGGCGCGCGAAGCCAGGAAGCGCGGTGTCGAACCGCACGCCGGCCACGGCCTCACCTTCGATAACGTGAAGCCTGTCGCCGCCATCCCGGAAATCGCCGAGCTGAACATCGGCCATTTCCTCATCGGCGAAGCGATCTTCTCCGGTCTGCCCGAGGCGGTGAAGCGCATGCGCGCGCTTATGGACGAGGCGCGCGAGGGCGCGGCGTGATCATCGGCATCGGCACTGACATCATCGACATCCGCCGGATTGAGAACTCGGTGGAGCGCTTCGGCGAGCGGTTCTTGAACCGGGTCTTCACTGAAGGCGAACGCGCCAAGGCGGAAAGCCGCCGGCGGCGGGTGGACACTTACGCCAAACGTTTCGCCGCCAAGGAGGCCTGCGCCAAGGCGCTCGGTACGGGGATCTATCGCGGCGTCACCTGGCGCCAGATCGAAGTGGTCAATCTCAAGGGCGGCAAGCCGACGCTGAAGCTCACCGGCGCGGCGCTGGAGCGCATGACCGAGCTCACCCCCGCCGCGATGACGCCGCAAATCCATGTCACGCTCACCGACGATCATCCCTGGGCGCAAGCCTTTGTCATCATCGAGGCTCTTTAGGCGTAAATGAGCGATCCGCTGTCGACACCCAAGGGCGCTCCCGCGCCAGCTCAGGAGGAGGCCGCGCCGGCGCGCGCGCGCCCTGAAAGGCGCGAGAGCCTGCTGTCCACCCTTCTATGGGCGCTGGTGATCGCCCTGGCGGTGCGCACGCTATTATTCCAACCCTTTCATATTCCTTCAGAATCGATGCGTCCCACGCTGGAGGCCGGCGACTACGTGGTCTCCAGCAAATGGCCCTACGGCTATTCGCGCTACTCCTTGCCGTTTGGCCCCGATCTCTTCGAGGGCCGGGTGATGGAGCGCCTGCCTGCGCGCGGCGAGGTGATCGTGTTTCGCGCGCCCCATAATGGCGGGCAGAGTTATATCAAGCGCGCGATCGGGCTTCCCGGCGACGTGGTGGAGGTGCGCGGCGGCGTTCTGTCCATCAACGGCGCGCAAGTGCCGCGCGGACTGGTGGGTGAGGATGTCCGGCTGAACCAGTCCGGAGAGATGCGCCGCTATGACGTTTACGAGGAAATCCTCCCCGGCGGCGTCGCGTATGAGGTGCTGGACGCGGGTGAGGGTGATCTTGACGATTTCGGCCCCGTCACCGTACCTGCCGGCCATGTCTTCGCCCTGGGTGACAATCGTGATGAATCCCGTGACAGCCGCGTGCGGCCGCCGCTCGGGCCTGGCCCGATCCCGGTGGAGAACCTGGTGGGGCGCGCCGACCTTGTCCTTCTATCGGCGCGTCCGGACTTCGAGCTGTTCCGGCCATGGACCTGGCATCGCCTGCGCGGCGATCGGTTCGCGCGCACCCTTGATGCGGACCCGGCGTAAGTCATGAGTGATCGCATCTCCGTCTTCGAAGCCGCGCTCGGTCACAGCTTTTCCGACCCGGCGCTGCTTGAGCGCGCGCTCACCCACGCCTCCCACGGCGACGGGCGGTCGCGCATCGCGTCCAATGAGCGCCTGGAATTTCTCGGCGACCGGGTGCTGGGTTTGATGGCGGCGGAAGCCCTGTTCACGGCGTTCGAGGGGCTGGACGAGGGCGGGCTCGCCCACCGGCTGAACGCGCTGGTGAACAAGGACGCCTGCGCGCGCGCCGCGCGGCGCATCGGGCTTGGCGAGGCGCTGCGCCTGTCGCCGGCCGAAGAGCGCCTGGGTGGGCGGGAGAAGGCGTCCATCCTCGCCGACGGATGCGAAGCGGTGATCGGCGCGCTCTACCTTGACGGCGGCTTGCCGGCGGCGCGCGGCTTTTTCGACCGGCTCTGGGCCGACGAGATCGACGGCCTCACCAAACGGCCGAAGGACCCCAAGTCACGGCTTCAGGAATGGGCCGCCCAGCACGGCTATGGCGCTCCGGTCTATGAGACGGTGGCGCGCAAAGGGCCCGATCACCGGCCCGTGTTTGAAATCGAAGTGGCGGTGAAGGGGCTGGAGCCCGCACGCGGCGAGGGCGGGTCCAAGCAGGACGCCCAGCGTGAAGCCGCCCAATCCCTGTTGAAACGAGAAAACATTGATGTCTGAAAACACCCGCGCCGGCTTCGCCGCGATCATCGGTGCGCCCAACGCCGGCAAGTCCACGCTGGTGAACGCGCTTGTGGGCGCGAAGGTCTCCATCGTGACGCCGAAGGTTCAGACCACCCGCTTTCAGGTGCGCGGCGTGATGATGCATGCGCAAAGCCAGGTGGTGCTGGTGGATACGCCGGGCGTGTTCGCGCCGCGCCGCCGGCTGGATCGGGCCATGGTGGCGAGCGCCTGGGAGGGCGCCACCGACGCTGATGCGATCGTGCATGTGGTCGACGCGGCGGCGGCCAAGGCGGGGGGCGGGCGCACCGCCGAGGACGTGGACCGCGTCATCGACGGCCTGCGCACCCAGGCGCGCAAGGCGACCCTGGTGCTCAACAAGATCGACCTTCTCAAGCGCGAAGAGCTTCTTGCGATCGCACAAAAGCTCCATGAAACAGGCGTTTATGACGATGTCTTTATGATCAGCGCCAGCAATGGCGATCGCGTCAAGGACCTCGCCGATCACCTGGCCGGGCTGATGCCCGAGGGGCCGTGGCTTTATCCCGAAGACCAGATCGCAGACCTGTCCCAGCGCGTGCTCGCCGCAGAGGTCACCCGCGAAAAGCTCTTCCTGCGCGTTCACGAGGAGCTGCCCTACGCGCTGACCGTGGAGACCGATACCTGGAAGGAGCTCAAGGACGGCGGGGTGCGCATCGAACAGACGGTCTTTGTGGAGCGCGAGGGTCATCGCCCGATCATCCTGGGCAAGAACGGCCAGACCGCCAAATGGGTGGGCAAGGCCGCGCGCGAGGAGCTTGAGGCGCAGCTGGGCCGCAAGGTGCATCTGTTCTTGTTCGTGAAGGTACGCCCCAAATGGGGTGAGGACCGCGAGCGCTACACCGCCATGGGTCTTGATTTCGACGTTTAAGATGCGCGACTCACCGCCGTTTCATATCGCGAGACCGGGCCTCAACGCTGGCGAGGCAGGCTGAGATGGAGTGGACGGGCTCCGGACGGATTGTCGCCGTACGCCCCCATGGCGAGACCAGCGCGGTGGTGGAGATCCTCACCGCCGACCATGGCCGGCACGCCGGCCTGGTGCGTGGCGGGCGCTCGCGGGCCCTGCGTCCCGTGCTGCAGCCGGGAAACCGGGTGAGGGCGGTCTGGCGCGCCCGGCTCGACGAGCATTTGGGGGCGTTCCAGGTGGAGGCTGAAGACCTCTCCGCCGGGGTTTTGATGGAAGATCCTTTAGCGCTCTCCGGCCTCAACGCCGCGTGCGCCATGGCGTCGGCCTGCCTTCCCGAGCGCGAGGCGCACCCGGCCGTGGCCGAGGCCTTCGAGGTGCTGGTGGGGGCGCTTGAAAACCCCGATCTGTGGCCGCCGCTCTTCGTGCGCTGGGAGGCGGGCCTGCTCGCCGATCTGGGCTACGGGCTCGACCTGCGCAAATGCGCCGCCACCGGTCAGACCCATGACCTGGTCTATGTCAGCCCGAAATCCGGCCGGGCGGTGAGCGGCGAGGCCGGCAAGCCCTATCACGACAAGATGCTCGCCCTGCCAGGCTTCCTCGCCGGATCGGGAAGGCTGGCCCCCGGCGACGTGGCGGCGGGGCTGAAGCTCACCGCCCATTTCATCGAGCGCCGCGTCCTCTGGCCCGCCGATAAGCGCCTCCCAGACGCGCGCGCGCGCATGATCGAGCGGTTGGAGGCGGCGGGGTTGTTGTAGGCCAGGGTCCAGACAGCCGCATTCGCTTGTGCAAAACCCCTGCAGCGCCTGACGACTTCGCATGGGCGTCCCGCCTATACTGGCGGGTAAGCGAATCGCGAGGGCGACATGGGCGATCAGATCACCGGCGAAGGCGGGCGGATTTTCGAGCAGAGCTTCGATGAGGCGCTGAGCTCGCGCTATCTGGCCTATGCGCTTTCCACCATCACCCAGCGCGCCCTGCCTGACGCCCGTGACGGGTTGAAGCCGGTTCACCGCCGCCTGCTTTACGCCATGCGGCTTTTGAAGCTGGACCCTGAAAGCGCCTACAAGAAGTCGGCGCGCGTGGTGGGCGACGTGATCGGCCGCTTCCACCCCCATGGCGACCAGGCGGTGTATGAGGCGCTGGTGCGCCTGGCCCAGGATTTCGCCAGCCGCTATCCGCTGGTGGAAGGCCAGGGCAATTTCGGCAATGTGGACGGCGACGGCGCGGCGGCCATGCGCTACACCGAGGCCCGCCTGACTGAAGCCGCGACCCTGCTGTTGCAGGACTATGACGCCGGCACGGTGGATTTTCGCGAGACCTATGACGGCGAGGATTCCGAGCCGATCGTCCTGCCGGCCGCATTTCCCAACCTTCTGGCCAACGGGTCTGCGGGCATCGCGGTGGGCATGGCCACCAACATCCCGCCCCACAACGCCGCAGAGCTGTGCGATGCGGCGCGCCACCTGATCAAGACGCCGGGGGCGGCCACCGAAACCCTGCTGAATTACGTGCAGGGGCCCGACTTTCCCACCGGCGGCGTCTGCGTGGAGCCCAAGGGGAGCCTCCTTGACGCCTACACGTCCGGGCGCGGCGGCTTCCGCCTGCGGGCGCGTTGGGTTGGCGAGGTCCTGCGCGATGGCGAATGGCGCGAAGTGGAGCCTGACCCGCTGACGGACCTGGATGCGTGCAAGGCGGAAATGATGCGTCGCAAGCAATGGCGCATCGTTGTCAAAGAGATTCCCTACCTCATCCAGAAAGCTAAGCTCATTGAGCGTATCGCCGCGCTTCTGGACCAGAAAAAGCTGCCCCTGCTCGGCGACGTCATGGACGAAAGCGCCGAAGACGTGCGCCTGGTGCTGGAGCCTAAGAACCGGACCATCGATCCCGAACTTCTGATGGAGAGCCTGTTCAAGCTCACCGATCTGGAGGTGCGCTTTGCGCTGAACCTCAACATCCTCGATCCGCGCGGGACGCCGCGCGTGGTGGGGCTGAAAGAGGCGCTGCAGATCTGGCTCGACCACCGCCGCGAGGTGGTGGTGCGCTGGAGCGAGACCCGCCTGGCCAAGGTGGAGGATCGCCTCGAGGTCCTGGCCGGTTACATGATCGCCTTCCTCAATCTGGATGAGGTGATCCGGATCATCCGCTATGAGGATCATCCCAAGGATGAGCTGATAAAGGCGTTCACGCTCACCGACCGCCAGGCCGAAGCCATTTTGAACATGCGCCTGCGTAGCTTGCGCAAGCTGGAAGAAATGGAGATCCGCGGCGAGAAGGAGAAGCTGGAAGGCGAACGCGATGCGCTAAAAGCGCTGATCGGCGATGAAGCCTTGCAGTGGAAGAAGGTCGACGAACAAGTCGCCGACGTGAAGAAGCGCTTCGGCCCGAACACCACGATCGGCAAGCGGCGCACCGTCTTCACCGACGCGCCGGCGGCCGATCTCGCCGATGCAGTTGAAGAGGCGCTCATCGCGCGCGAGCCGGTCACCGTGGTGCTGTCCAAAATGGGCTGGATCCGCGCCTTGAAGGGCCACCAGGACGACCTCTCCGGCCTCAAGCACAAGGACGGCGACGAGACGCTGTTCGCGGTCAAGGCAGAGACCACCGACAAGATCCTCATGTTCACCACCGACGGGCGCTTTTTCACGCTGGATGCGGCCAAGCTGCCCGGCGGGCGCGGCTTCGGAGAACCCGTGCGCCTGGTGGTGGATCTTGATGAGAGCGCCGAGCCCATCGCCCTGTTCCGCTATGAGCCAGAACGCAAGCTCCTCATCGCGCAGTCCTCCGGCCACGGCTTTATCGTGAACGAGAAGGACCTGCCCGCCCAGAAGCGGGCCGGGCGCCAGGTACTGAACGTGCAGGCGGGCGAGCGGGCGATGACGGCGATGCCGTTGGCCGGCGACTGTGTGGCGGTGCTGGGCGAGAACAAGAAGCTTTTGATCTTCGCCGCTGACGAAATTCCAGAGATGACCCGCGGCAAGGGCGTGCGTCTCATGGGCGGGAAGGGCGGTCAGGTGGCCGACATCACCGTCTTCGAAAAAGAGGCCGGGCTGGTGCGCATCGACCCGGCCGGGCGCCGCCACGAGATCGACAACTGGGAGCTGTTCGAGGCCAAGCGCGCCCAGGCCGGCCGCATGGCGCCGCGCGGGTTCAACGCGAAAAAATTCGACGCGCGTTAAGCGTCAATACGCCAGGATCATTGTTGCGGCGCGCAAACGGGGCTAACCATAAGCGCGACAAAGCCGGGCGCACGCCGTGCGCCCAAAGGGAGTGCGGCTTACATGGAAATGCTTGTCATCCTCGGCCTGATCGCGCTGGTCGGCCTGGTCATCGTCCTTATCTACAACCGGCTTGTGGCGCTGCGCCAGACCACGCGCCAGGCCTGGGGCGATATCGACGTGCAGCTGAAACAGCGTCACGACCTGGTGCCGAACCTGGTCGAAACGGTGAAAGGCTACGCCAGCCACGAAAAAGAAACGCTGGAGCGCGTCGTTCAAGCCCGCCAGCAGGCCGTCGACGCCGGCTCAACTAAAGAACTCGCCCAGGCGGAAAACATGCTCTCCGGCGCGCTGCGCCAGCTGTTTGCGCTGTCGGAAAGCTATCCCGATCTCAAAGCGAACCAGAACTTCCTGTCGCTGCAGACCGAGCTCGCCGATCTTGAGAACAAGATCGCGGCGGCGCGTCGCTTCTTCAACAATGCGGTGGCCGAGTACAACACCGCGATCGAGCAGTTCCCGGCGGTGGTCCTGGCCAATTCCTTCGGCTTCAAGGATGAGGAATTCTTCGAGGTCGCCGCGTCCGAGCGCGCCCGGGTGGACGCCGGACCGCAGGTGAAGTTCTAGGGTTTGCGCCGCAAACGATTGTCAGCGGACGCCGGCTCCAGCGTGTTCCACACACCACCCAGCCGGAGTTCCGGCCATGACCGCCATCGGCCTTAAGACCCATATCTGGAACAATAATCTGAAAAGCCTGGCGCTGCTGGCCGGGTTTCCTGTGCTGCTTATCTTGCTGACCTATGCCTCGGTCCTGCTGATGATCGGGTATGGCGGAATCGACATCCCCGCCGGCG
This sequence comes from Oceanicaulis sp., assembly GCA_040217555.1. Taxonomy (GTDB): domain Bacteria; phylum Pseudomonadota; class Alphaproteobacteria; order Caulobacterales; family Maricaulaceae; genus Oceanicaulis. The sequence continues at coordinate 256,458 of JAVJPX010000009.1, read as the reverse complement.
TAAGCTGGGAAAAGCAGCATTGGTACGCGTTGACGCTCACCCGCGACGCCGCGCCGTTCGCGGTCGCCGCCGCGCTCGTCTGGTTTGTCGCGGCCTTCCTGTGGCGCCAGCAGATCATCGATGCGGCGGCGGGCGCGAAACGGCTTGAGCGATCGGATAATCCGCGCGTCTACAACCTGCTTGAAAACCTGACCATTTCGCGCGGCCTGCCGATGCCGGATCTGCGCATCATCGAGACCGCCTCGCTCAACGCTTACGCATCGGGCCTTGGCGAGAAGGACGCCGTGATCACGGTGACCCGCGGGCTGGTGGATACGCTGGACGACGACGAGCTGGAAGCGGTGCTCGCCCATGAGCTCACCCATGTGATCAACCGCGATGTGCGGCTTCTGGTGATTGCGGTGATTTTCGTGGGGATCATCTCTTTCGTGGGCGAGATCCTGGCGCGCGGCGTGTTTAGGGGTTCGGCGGCGCGCATGGGTGGGGCGCGGCGGGGCAAATCTGGAAACGCGGGAGCGTTCATCCTCATCGCGTTCGCGGTCATCGCCCTGTGCTGGGTGCTGGCGATCCTGATCCGCTTCGCCATGTCGCGATCACGCGAATTCATGGCCGACGCCGGGGCGGTGGAGTTGACGAAAAAGCCTGATGCCATGATCTCGGCGCTTCGCAAAGTGTCGGGCCGCAGCGCGGTGAAGAAAGCGCCGCGCGAGCTGCGCCAGATGTTTCTGCATGACGACAGCGCGGGCTTCGCCGGCCTGTTCATGACCCATCCGCCCATTGAAAAGCGCATCGCGGCGCTTGAGGCGTTTGGCGGCGTCGAGCCGCCGGCGGCTTTGCCCGCCTAGGCTCGTGGGTTGTCCGCGTCGCCGCTTTCACCGGAGTCGCCGGGCAATTTGTCAGGCGCCGACAGCAGGCCTTCAAAGCTCTGCGCATAGATGAACCAGGCCGACGCGAACAGCGCGGCGATCACAGGACCGACAATGATTCCCACCGCACCGAACAGGGTGAGGCCGCCGAGCGTCGACAACAACACCATGAGATCGCTCATCTTCGCGTCCTGACCCACAAGGACCGGGCGCAGCAGATTGTCGATCACGCCGACCACCGCCGCGCCCCAGACCGCCAGCGCAATGGCGGGAACCTGCTCGCCATTGACCCAGAGCCAGATCGCCGCCGGCAACCAGACCAGGGGCGGGCCGACGCCGGGAACGATGGAGAGCACGCCCGCGATCGCGCCCCAGAACGCCGCGCCGGGAACACCGGCGACCGCCAGCGCGCTGCCGGTGAGACTTCCCTGAATCACCGCGATCACGAAGGTGCCCTTCACCGTGGCGCGGATGGTGGACAGGGTCCGCTCGGCCAGAAGGTCGCGGTCATGGGGCTGCATGGGTAGAAGGCCCAGCGCCTTCTTCAGCGCGCGGGGACCGGAGGTGAGCAGGTAGAACAGCGCGAACAGCAGAACGACCAGGTTGAGCACGAATCCCAGCACCCCGCCGGTGGCCCGGCGCAATCCGCCGACCAGGATCCCGCCCAGCCCGGACACCGCCTCGCCGAGCCGGGCGGCGATCTGCTCCTGATAGGGGGCGAGATTGTCCCGGAAGGGCAGCCATTCGGGCAGGCCTGCGAATCCTTCCTCTCGGAAGGCGCGAATTTGCTCTTGAACCCAGGGGATGAAGGTCTGGCCCACGTCCACGGCTTGCTCGGCCACAAGGGCGAGGATCGCCAGAAGCGGGATGAGCACCAGGAACACGGTGACGATCAGTGTGAGGCTGGCTGCGGCCTTGTCGCGCCCGCCCAGCATTTTTGAGAAAAACAGCTGCATGGGGAAGACGAAGATCGCCAGCACAGCGGCGAGGAAGAGCGCGGAGAGGAAGTCCTGGATCATCCACAGGAAGACGCCGGTGAGCGCAAGGGCGAGCACGGCGATGAAGCCGCGCTGGAGCGAAAGACGATCTTCGTGCAGCTCGGAGTCGTCAGTCATAAAGCAGCTCCGGAAGCGCCGTGGCGAGCCAGGGCAGGGCGGCCACCGCCGTGATCATCAACAGCTGGATCACCACGAACGGCGCCGCGCCGCGATAGATCGCGCCGGTGGTCAGTTCCGGAGGCGCGACGCCGCGCAGATAAAACAACGCGAATCCGAAGGGCGGGGTGAGGAAGCTGGTCTGCAGGTTCAGCGCCATCAGCACGCCGAGCCAGACCGGATCGACCCCCATCATCAACAGCACCGGCGCGACGATGGGCACCACCACGAAGGTGATCTCGATAAAGTCGAGAAAAAAGCCCAGAAGGAACATCACCAGCATCACCACGGCGAGGGCGCCGAACACCCCGCCCGGCACGCTCTCCAACGCATGGCGCACGCTTTCATCGCCGCCGAGCTCGCGGAAGACCAGGGCGAAGAGGCTCGCGCCGATCAAAATGACGAACACCATGGCGCTGATCTGGGCGGTGGCGCGCATCACCGTGTCGAGCACGCCGGTGCGCATAAGGCGAAGCAGGGCGAACAGGCCGCCAAGCCCGGCGATCGCGGCGAGCGCATAGGCGATCGCCAGCCCCGTCCCGCTTGCCCCTGACCTCAGATCGAACAGAAGCGGGGAGGCGATGAGGCCGATCAGGGCGATCGCGGCGAGCAAGACGACCAGCCGCCCGCGCGCCGGATTGGTCTCGGCCCCCGCATTGCGGTAGGCGGCGAGCAGGGTCGCGCCCACCGCGCCGACGCCGGCCGCCTCGGTGGGCGTGGCCAGCCCCCCAAGGATCGAGCCGAGCACCGCGATGATCAGCACCAGCGGCGGTATGAGGGCGGAGAGGATCTTCCCCCAGTCGGTCTGCAGCTCCTCGCGCGGAATGGCCGGCGCGCTTTGCGGGCGCAGCACCGCCATGAGGATCTGATAGCCCACATAGAGGCTCACCAGGATCAGGCCGGGTATGAGGGCGCCGGCGAACAGATCGCCCACGGAAACGATGTCGGGTGAGAAAATGCCCTGTGCGCGCTGCGCTTCAGCGTAGGCGGAGCTGAGCTGGTCGCCGAGCAGAACCAGCACGATGGAGGGCGGGATGATCTGACCGAGCGTGCCGGCCGCGGCGATGGACCCGGAAGCGAGCGCCGGGTCGTAGCCGCGCTTCAGCATTGTGGGAAGGGAGAGAAGGCCCATGGTCACCACCGTCGCGCCGACGATGCCGGTGGAGGCGGCGAGCAATGCGCCCACGACGACCACCGAAATGCCCAGCCCGCCGCGCAGGCTTCCAAACAGCGCGCCCATGGCCTCCAGCAGCTCTTCGGCGACCCTGGATTTTTCCAGCATAACGCCCATGAAGACGAAGAGCGGAACCGCCACCAGGATGGCTTTGTCCATCTCCATGATGTTGCCGTAGATGCGCTGCGGGAAGGCGCGCAGATGCAGCGGGTCGAACAGGCCCATCGCCAGGCCGAGCAGAGCGAAGGCGAGCCCGACCCCGGCCAGTGAGAAGGCGACGGGATACCCCCTGAGCAGCGCCGCGAACGCGGCGATGAACATCAGGAAGGGCAGGATTTCGAGAAACATCGCCATGGCGGTCAAAGCTCGTGATCGCCGGCGTTCGCGCCGGTGGGCGGAGCTGGCCGGTCAGACAGGGTGAGCGCGGCGCGCGCCGCCATGGATGCGCCCTGCAGGATCATCATCACCGCGAACACCGGGATCGCCGTCTTCAAAAGAAAGACCAGGGGCAGTCCGTCACTCTCGCGTGATCGCTCAAGGATGCGCCACGCCCCGCCCACATAGCTTTGCGAGGTCTCAAGGATCAGCCAGCTCATGGGGATGAGCGCGAGGTAAGTCCCGATGAGATCGGTCCAGGCCCGGCCTTTCTCGCTCATTTTCGAATAGAGTATGTCGACGCGCACATGCCCGCCGGTGAGCAGGGCCGCGGCGCTCGACAGAAGAAACAGGATGGCGTGCAGATAGATGACGCTTTCCTGAAGCTTTGTGATTGAAATACCGAAAACATAACGCTGAATTACGATCGCCGCGGTAACCAGAACCAACGCCAACGCCGCCCACCGCACCGCGTCGGCGACCGTGACGGAGACCGCGTCGATCGCTTTGGCGCCGCGTGCAAGCAGGCGCTCCAGCGCTGCGGGGAGCGTAGCGAAACGCCCCCAGAATGCGGCGATCACGGGTACGAGCAGGAGCGGGCTCAGCACAAGCCCGATCCAGCCGAGCGCGCGTCCCGCGACCATGGCGATGGCGGGCAGGTTCGTGGAAACCCAGGCCCCCAGAGCGCCGCCCGTCACTGAATCAAGCACCAGCCCGGCGGCGGTGAGCGCGATGAGGATCAAAAGGAGGGCGTCGCCCGCACGCATGGCCTATCGCCCGAGAACGAGTTCGCGCTTTTGATAATACGGCGCCTCGGAGACGTTGGCCCAATCCCGCCCGATCCGACGCGCTTCAAGAAAGCTCTCATAGACCCGGCGCGAGAGCGGATCGGCGTTGGCGGTGTCGGCGACCACTTGCTCGGAGATGCGGCCCACTTCGCGCCAGATCTCGTCGGAGAAGCTGCGAAGCTGGACGCCGTGCTCGCCGGTGAGCGTGCGCAGCGCCAGGCCGTTCTGATAGGTGAACTCCGCAAGCGACTGGTTGTTCGCCGCGCGGCAGGCCGCGCGCACAATCGCCTGCTGATCTGCCGGCAGGCTGTCCCAAACCCCGCGATTGAGGCCGACCGCGAGCGCGGAGCCCGGCTCGTGGAAGCCCGGTCCGTAATAGAACGGCGCTTCGCGATAAAAGCCGAAGGCGAGGTCGTTCCAGGGGCCCACCCATTCGGTGGCGTCGATGGCGCCCGACTGCAGCGATTGGTAGATTTCCCCGCCCGAAAGCGCCACGGCCGCGCCGCCAAGCTCGCGGATCACATTGCCGCCGAGCCCCGGAATGCGCATCCGCAGGCCGCGGAAGTCCTCCAGCGTGTTGACCTCGCGCTTGAACCAGCCGCCCATCTGGTGGCCGGTGTTGCCGGCCTGGAAGGCGATCAGGTTGAACTGGCCGGCGAGCTCGTTCCACAGCTCCTGGCCGCCGCCGTATTCCACCCACGCCATGATTTCGTAGGCGGTCATGCCCAGCGGCACCGCGCAAAAGAAATTGTAGGCCGGCGAGCGGCCCTGCCAGTAATATTCCGCCGCGTGATACATGTCTGCGACGCCGTTTGAGACCGCGTCGAAAACCTCGAAGGCGCCCACGATCTCGCCGGCGCCGAAAACCTCGACCTCCAGCGCGCCGCCGCTCATCTGAGCGATATACTCAGCCGTGCGTTCGGCCGCGGTGCCAAGGCCAGGAAATCCGTTGGGCCAGGTGGTGACCATGCGCAGCTTGCGCGTCCGGCCGCGATTGACCGCCGGCGCGGCGGGCGCGGTTTGCTCCTGACCGTTTTGCTGTGAACAGGCTGAAGCGGCGCCGGCCGCGGCCACGGCGGCTCCGGACAGAAAGGTGCGGCGATCCATGGTGTTCTCCCCCTTCGCGCGCGGGCGTTTTCGCCTCGCGCGGCGATGTTACGTCAAAACTCCCGGCCCAGCGGCGCCGGCGTGTCGGCCTGGGCTTCCGCCGCGCTGAGGCGGCGCCAGCCGGCCGGTTCGAGAATCTCCAAAGGCTTGTAGCGCGCCTTGTAATCCATCTTCGCGCTGCCTTGCACCCAATATCCGAGATAAACGAAGGGCAGCCCGCCCGCTTGAGCCCGGCGGATGTGATCAAGGATCATGAAGGCGCCGAGGCTGCGCTTGTCCGCTTCGGGATCGAAGAAGCTGTAGACCAGCGAATACCCGTCCATGAGCACGTCCACGAGCACCGCTGCAATGAGCGCGCCGGATTCGTCTCGATACTCGACAATCTCGGTGCGCTGGGCGCCGTCCTCGATCATGCCGGCGAAATCGAAGAAATCCATGCCGGCCATGTCGCCGTCACCGTGCCGCGTGTCGAGATAGCGCGAAAGAAGGGCGTACTGCTCCGGCGTCGCTTCGCAGGGCTTTTCCACCCTCAGAAGGTCGGCGTTGCGTTTCAGCGTACGCTTCTGGCTCTTCGTGGCGGAAAACTCATCCACCGGAACGCGCGCGGACTTGCAGGCCGAACAGCGCTCGCAGGCGGGGCGATAAAGGATCGACTGCGAGCGGCGGAAGCCGGCATGGGTGAGCGTGTCGTTCAGCGCCGGCCCGTCTGCAAGCTCAAGCTTGGTGAACACCTTCCGCTCCATGCGTCCAGGCAGATACGGGCACGGAGAGGGCGCCGTCAGGAAAAAGGGCAGCTGCTTGGCGGCGAACGGGCGGGTCACGGGCGGATTCGACTCCCTTGAGTGAGGCCTCAGCTTAACCCGCCGAGCCCGGTTGAGAAACTGAACGCGACGTAGGCGGTGAACACCACCCACACCAGCAAGGACAGCGGCGCGCCGGCGCGCAGGAAGTCGGCGAACTTGTACTTGCCCGGCCCCATGACCAGCAGGTTCGTCTGATAGCCGATGGGCGTTGCAAAACAGGTGTTGGCGGCGAACAGGACGGTCAAGGCGAACAGCTGCGGGTCGGCGCCCACCGCGCCCGCCGCGCCCACGGCGATCGGGGTGAACAGAATGGCGGTGGCGTTGTTCGACAGAACATTGGTGAGCACCATGACCAGGAAAAACAACGCCGATAGCAGGGCTGTAACGCCGAACGGCTCGAAAAGAGCCACAACGGAAAAGGCCAGCACGTTCGCCGCGCCGGTCGCGTCCATGGACTCGCCCAGTGCGAACGCTGAACCGATCAGCAAGAAGAGCTTTAGATCCACCGCCCGCGCGGCCTGGCGCACGTTGAGACAACCGGTGGCGATCATTGCGGTGGCGCCAAGGATCGAAGCGGCCACGATGGGCAGAAGGCCGGTGGCCGCCAGAAGGATGATTCCCAGCAGGATCGCCCTGGCCATCGACGCCTTGCGGATATCGGGCAAATCGCTGGTCGCCCACTCCATGAGCAGAACGTCCCGGTCGGCGCGCAGCCGGCGCATGGCGTCCGCGCCGCCGAAAAGAAGCAGGACGTCGCCGGCCTCCAGCCGGATTTCGCCCATCTTGGCGCGCAGCATGCGCGAGCGGCGCTGCACGCCGAGCACGATGGCGCCCACCGCGTGGCGGAACCCGATCTGGCGGATGGTGCGCCCGATAAGGCGCGAGCCTGGCGAGACGACCGCTTCGGTGAGCGCAAGCCGTTCACCCGGCGTCGGCCCGTCCTTGGGGCCGGCCGAGCGCAGCACGCCTTTGACGAATTCCGGCCGGCTTGAAAGCAGCTCGGTGAGCTTCTTGCGCGTCGCCGCCACGATGACGAGGTCGCCGGGCTGCAGTTCGATCTCGTCGAAAGGGGGAAGATAGGCCTGCTCTCCGCGCTGGATCATGCGCACGGTGATGTCCTGAAGGTCCGGGAACAGTCCGGCGACGGGCTTCTGGCCGGCGAGGGGATGGTCGGCGTTCACTTCGATCTGGGCGATGTACTGCTTGCCGGTGGCGCCGGCGAACTCGCTCTCCATGTCCGCGCGCTTGGGCAGGAGCTTGGGCAGCACGAACAGGATGTAGAGCATGCCCGCGCCCGCGAAGAGCACGCCCGGGAAAAGCGGCTCGAAGAATCCGATTCCGTCTCCGCCGGTGGCTTCCTTCAAAGAGTCTGAAACCAGAAGGTTCGTGGAGGAGCCGATCAGCGTCGTCATCCCGGCGAAAATACACACGAAGCTCAGCGGCATCATGAAGGCGCTGGGCGAGCCCTTCATCCGCGCGGCGATGGCCGCCAGGATCGGGATGAACATCACCACCACCGGAGTGTTGTTGATGAAGGCCGACACCACGAACACCAGCGCGAAGATCGCCAGGATCGTCAGCTTCGGGCGCACGTCGAACATGGACAACAAGCCGCGCGTCGGCCCGTCCAACGCGCCTGTGTGGAACACGCCCTGACCCACGATCAAAAGCGCCATGATGGTGATCAGCGCCGGATTGGCGAAGCCGGCCAGGATATCGCCGGCGTCGGGCGCCTGCGGACCGCCGAAAAGCTGGAAGAACAACAGCGCGGCGCACACGATCGCGCCGGAGACAAGCTCCAGCGCAAAGCGTTCCCAGCAATAGAACACGATCGCCACGCACACACCGGCGAGCACCGCCCACATGCGCCAGTCCGACAGGGCTGACAGCTCTTCCATAAAGGTCCGTCCGACGCCGCGGCGCGGAATCGCGCCAGCCAAGCGGACACACTAAACAGGGCGAGCCGGGATGCGAAAGCGCCGAGCGCTCCGCCTTAAAGCCGGCGGTCGGGCGGGATGACCGGCGCTTCGCGCAGCAGGGTGATCGACAAGCGCCGATTGCCTGGCAGGTAGGGGTCGTCCGGGAACAAGGGCTCGGCCCCGGCCTTGCCGCGCACTTCGGCGATACGATGCTCGGGGATCCCGGCCTCGGAGATCACCTCAAGCGCCGCATTGGCGCGGGCGGCCGACAGCTGCCAGTTGGACGGGCCGGAGCGCGGCGCCGGGCTGGCGTCGGTGTGACCGGAGATCGAGATGCGGTTGGGCAGGCGCTGGGCGATTTCTGCAACAGCGCGCAACAGCACGCTCGCACGCTCGTTCGGTAAGATCTGGCCGGGGTTGAACATTGGGCGGCCTTCCTGGTCGACGAGCTGGATGCGCAGGCCTTCCGGCGTCTCCTCGATAATCACATGGCGCGACAGTTCGGCGAGTTCCGGCATGTCCTGCAGCGCCTGACGCAGCGACTGCTCGGCGCTGGCGAACTGGGCCGACTCCCGGCGCGCCAGCGCGTTCGCCACCGCGTCGGTGGTCACCTGCGGCTGGTCGTCAGCGGAGGCGGACGCCTCCGGGCTCTGTTGTTCACGCTCTCGGGTCGGGGCGGGGCGCGGCGCCAGGCGCTCCACGACGCTCGCCGACCCTGAGCCGCGCACGCCTTCATCGCCGAATGCGGTCCCGGCGAGCACGCCCCCGGAGCCGGATGTGGACTCCGAGACGCTCGCCGGCGCGAAATAATCGGCGATCCCCTGGCGTTGTTCGGGCTCGGTATTGTTGATCAGCCACATCATGAGGAAGAAGGCCATCATCGCCGTCACGAAGTCCGCATAGGCGACTTTCCACGCGCCGCCATGGTGGCCGTGACCGCCAGCCTTCTTGACTTTCTTGATGATGATCGGTTGATCCGACGCCATATCCACCCACCCTTCGGTGTTCCTAGCCGTTGGTTTTTAAGCCGATAGGGTTAAGGCCCGGTTGCTCCGGCGAATCAGGAGGCATGAATTGGATAAAGCGCGCGCGTTCCGCGACGCGCTGGGCCGGTTTCCCACCGGCGTGGCGCTCATTACGCTCATGGACGCGGGCCGGGCCCGGGCGATGACGGTGAATTCGTTTTCGTCGGTATCGCTCGATCCGCCGCTCATTCTCTGGTCGGTGGCCAAGGATTCGTTGCGTTACGCTGCGTTTCGCGACGCCGAAGCGTTCGCCGTCAACGTACTCGGCGCCGACCAGGAATTTTTGTCGAACGCCTGCGCCCAGAACGATGATCTGGGCGCCTCCGGCGCGCAGTTTGCGGCCGGCGCCAACGGCGCGCCGGTGATCGATGACGCCATCGCCAGGTTCGAATGCTCGCGCACCGCTGTGCACCCGGGCGGCGACCATGACATCATCATCGGCGAAGTGACCGGCTTCGACGCGCCGCGCGATGCGCCCGCACTGGTCTTCTATCGCTCGAAATATCACGCGGCCGGCGCGAAGAAATAGGGGTCACAATGGCGAAGATCGGATTCCTCGGGCTCGGCGTCATGGGGTTTCCCATGGCCGGGCATCTCGCCGCCGCCGGCCATGATGTGACGGTCTGGAACCGCACGGCGGCCAAGTCCCGCGACTGGGCCGCGCGCCATGAGGGCCGCGCGGCGGAAACCATCGAGACCGCCGTGGAGGGCTGCGATATCGTCTTCATGTGTCTTGGCGACGACCCCGACGTGCGCGCCGTCGCCGAGCCGGCGCTTGAAGCCATGAAGGACAAGGCGGTCCTGGTGGACCACACCACCGCCTCGGCCGAGCTGGCGCGCCAGCTCCATGAGGCGGCGCTGGCGGCCGGCGGGATCGGGTTTCTCGACGCGCCGGTGTCCGGCGGGCAGGCGGGAGCGGAAAACGGCCAGCTTTCGGTCATGGTGGGCGGTGACGCCGCCGCGGTCGAGGCCGCGCGCCCGGTGATGGAGGCCTATTCAAAATCGATCGTCCATTGCGGCGAGGCGGGGGCGGGTCAGCTCACCAAGATGGTCAACCAGATCTGCATCGCAGGCCTGGTGCAGGGCTTGTCGGAGGGCCTGCACTTCGCCAGGCGGGCGGGGCTGGACCCTGAAACCGTGATCGGCGCGGTCTCCAAGGGGGCGGCGCAAAGCTGGCAGATGGAGAACCGGTGGAAGACCATGGTGGAAGGTGAGTTTGATTTCGGGTTCGCTGTCAATTGGATGCGAAAGGATCTTCGCATTGCGCTGGAAGAGGCGCGTGGCAATGGCGCCCGCCTTCCCGTGACCGCCCTGGTCGACCAGTTCTACGCCGAGGTCCAGGCCATGGGCGGGGAGCGCTGGGACACCTCCAGCCTGATCGCCCGGCTTGAAAATGCGGACAAAAAGTAGGTGCGGCTGATCGAGGTCAGCTTCCCTGACGGGGACCGGGTTCAGCCGCTTTTGAAGGCGACGCTGAAGACCGGACCGCTGGACCATCGCCTGACCGAACCAGATGCGCGGGGACGCCGTCTGCTGCGCCTTGTGTTCCGTGACGGGGACGGCCAGAAGGCCATTGATGCGATCCAGGCCTTGCTGGACGGGACCGAGGATTGGCGCCTGGTGGTCCTGCCGGTGGAGGCCACGGTTCCCAAAGTGGACGAGGTCGTAGGCGAGGCCGAGCGCAAGCAGACCCGCACCCTGGCGCTGCGCGAGGAAATCTACGAGGACGTGGCGAAGGGCGCGCGCGTCAATTCCGATTTCCTGCTTCTCACCGCGTTGTCGACCATCGTTGTGGTGTTCGGCCTGTCGGCCGACAACGTGGCCGCGGTGATCGGAGCGATGGTCATCGCGCCGCTTTTGGGACCCATATTGGCGTTTTCCTTCGCCGGCGCGCTGGGTGATCTGCCGCTCATGGGCCGCGCGGCGAAGACCGCCGTGACCGGGCTCGCCATGGGGCTGGGCATCAGCTTCGCCATCGGTCTGGTCTATGAGCCGAATCTCATGTCCGACGAGCTGATGAGCCGGACGGTGGTGGGGCTCGACAGTCCAGCGCTGGCGCTCGCCGCCGGGGCCGCGGCGGCTCTGTCCATCGCCACGGGGCTGCCGGCGGCGCTTGTGGGTGTGATGGTCGCTGTCGCGCTGCTTCCGCCCGCCGCCGCGGCGGGCTTGCTGGCCGGAGCAGGGGAGTGGAGCCTGGCGGCGCGTGCGGGATTGTTGCTCGCGATCAATGTCGTAGCGGTCAATCTTGCGGCGCTGCTGGTGTATTTCTTCAAGGGCGTGCGCCCGCGCACCTGGCTTGAACGGCGCTCGGCGAAGCGTTCGGTCTATGTGAACGCCGGGGTCTGGCTTGTCCTGATCTCCATACTGACAGCGCTCGCCGCCCATTTCGCCGCCACCGGCGCGGCGCCGTGAACGTCGCCCTCGTCTTCGCCATGCTCGATCTCGCAGGGATCGCGCTGTTCGCGCTGTCGGGCGGGATCATCGCGGCGCGCAAAGGGCTTGATCCGTTCGGCGCGGCGGTGATCGGCATGGCTGCGGGCATGGGTGGAGGGACCATACGCGACATTCTGCTGGGCGCGCTTCCGGTCTACTGGATCGCGGCGCCGCATTATCTCTTTGTCGCCATCATCGCCGGCGTGGCGGGCTATTACGGCTCGGAACTGGTGCGCGGAGAGACCGGCGCGCGGCGCAAGGCGCTCGTCTGGGCCGACGCCGCCGGCCTGTCAGTGTTCTGCGTGCTCGGCGCCCAGGCCGGCCTGGCCGCCGGGGCGCACTGGTCCATCGCCCTGGTCACCGGGGTGTTGAGTGCGGCTTTCGGCGGTGTCTTGCGCGATGTCATCGTCAACGACGTGCCGCTGATCTTCCGCGAGGACATATACGCGCTGGCGGCTCTGTTCGGGGCGGGGGTCTATGTGGGGCTGGTGTCTCTTGGGCTTGGCGAAAGCCCCGCCGCCCCAATCGCCGCCATCGCCGCTTTCGGTCTGCGCGCGTGCGCTGTGGTCTTCAAATGGAGCCTGCCTAACATAGGCAAGGTCGATTGAACTGAGATCAGGCCGGCTGCGTTGGCGGGGCATGGATATCCTGATCTCGATCATTGAAAGCCCGCTTCTGCTCGCCGTTCTGGTGGCCCAGGCGATGATCGCGGTGGCAATCCTCATCAACGACGTCGCGAAAAAGAACCGGCACATGCCCTCCATGATGAAATGGGTGTGGGGGTTTTCCGTCGCCTATTCGGGCTTTTTCGGGCTGGCCATATACTGGATGACCGGCCGGCCGAAGATCGATGACGACAAGGACTGGCGGCGCGGTTTCCGGTCCACCGCGCACTGCTATTCAGGCTGCGGCATGGGCGAGATTTCCGGGATGGTGATCGCGGTGGGCCTGTTGTCGCTGTCCACCGTCTGGGTCGCGGCGATCACATTCTCGCTCGCCTATGTCTTCGGCTACGCCGCCACGGTCTTTCCGATGATGCAGGAGGGCGTGGGGCTGAAGACCGCGCTGAAGGATGCTGTGTATTCGGAAACCGCGTCCATCGCCGTGATGGAGATCGTGGCGATCAGCGCTGATCTGTGGATCGCCGGCGGCGCCGGGATCGGCGAGCCGCGCTTTTGGAGCGCGTTGATCATCTCGCTGACATTGGGCTTCGTGGCGGCCTGGCCGGTGAACTATTTCCTGGTCAAGCGCGGCGTGAAGCAAGGCATGGGCGACCCGCGCGACTATGGGAAAACCGCTTAAATCCGCTCCAGCGCCTGCAGAACGTCACCGATCAGGTCGCTTTGCGCTTCGATCCCGCAGGACAGGCGCACCAGATCGTCCGGCGTCGGGCTTCGCGGGCCTTCGATCGGTTTTCGGTGCTCGATCAAGCTCTCCACCCCGCCAATGGAGGTGGCCTGCAGGAAGACCTGCGTTGAGGCGGCGAGCCTCGCGGCGGCGTTGGCTCCGCCTTTGACCCGGATCGACAAAAGCCCGCCGAACCCGCCCGTCATCTGGCGCGCCGCGGCGGCGTGGCCGGGATGAGCGTCGAGGCCGGGATAAAGCACCGCGTCCACCTTTGGATGGTCCAGCAGCGCTTGCGCCAGAGCCAGGGCGTTGGCGCTCTGGCGCTCAAACCGGACGAACAGCGTGCGCATGCCGCGGATCAAGAGCCAGGTTTCAAGCGCGCCGGGTGTCGCGCCTGTGAGGCTGTGCGCCGTGGTCAAACGCGCCCAGCGCTCATCGTCGCGCTTCGTCACCACCGCGCCGGCCAGCACGTCGGAATGGCCGTTCAGATACTTGGTGCACGAATGCATGATCATGTCCGCGCCATGCTCGAAGGCGCGGGTGGTGCAGGGCGGCGCGCAGGTGCCGTCCACCGCAAGCACGGCCCCGGCCTCGCGCGCGACCTGCGCCGCCTCGGCGAGATCGACCACCGTCCAGGCCGGGTTCGCCGGCGTCTCCACCCAGATCAGCTCAGGATTCGTCTCGCGCGCCTTGGCGGCGAGATCGCCAGCGGTCGACGGATCGAACAGGGCGAGGCGAATGCGCCCTGACGCCTCCAGGTGCTGCAGCAATTTCTTCGCGCCATAGTACATCTGGGTCTGCGCCAGGATCGTCGCGCCGGGCGCGACGGTGTCGAACACCGCCGCCGCTGCCGCGAGCCCCGATCCGAACAGCCGCGCCGCCGCGCCGCCCTCCAGCGCGGTGAGAATGTCGGCTGCGTGCAGCTCGGTGGGGCCTTGCGGCCGGCGATAATCCATCGAGCCGACAAGTTGATTGTTTTCGTCGCGCAGAAAGGTCGTGGAGGCGTGCAGGGGCGGGATCACCGCGCCGGTCTCAGCATCTGTGCGATGCAAGCCTTGCGCGGCGAGGGTGGCGGGGTCCTTAGCCATTGAGCACGCGGGCCGCCTTCGGCGCAAAATACGTCAGCACCCCGTCCGCCCCGGCGCGTTTGAACGCCAGCAGGCTCTCCATCATCGCGCGCTCGCCGTCGATCCAGGCGTTGTGGGCGGCCGCTTCGATCATGGCGTACTCGCCGGAGACCTGAAACACATAGGTGGGCGCCTGAAACTCGGCTTTCACCCGCGCAACGATGTCCAGATAGGGCATGCCGGGTTTGACCATGACCATGTCCGCGCCCTCTTCAAGGTCCATGGCGACCTCGCGCATGGCCTCATCGGTGTTGGCCGGGTCCATCTGATAGGTCTTCTTGTCGCCGGTGAGCGCGGTCGCCGAGCCGATCGCGTCGCGATAGGGGCCGTAGAAAGCCGAGGCGTATTTCGCCGCATAGCTCATGATCAAAACGTCGGGAAAGCCTTCGGCGTCGAGCGCGGCGCGGATGGAGCCGACCCGGCCGTCCATCATGTCGGACGGCGCGATGACGTCGCAGCCCGCGCGCGCCTGGTTCAGCGACTGAGCGATCAGGCGCTCCACCGTCTCGTCATTGAGGATGCGGCCGTTCTCGATGATTCCGTCATGGCCGTGATCGGTGAAGGGGTCGAGCGCCACGTCGCAGATGATGCCCACCTCCGGCGCCGCGTCCTTCATCGCCTTGATCGCCTGAGCGACAAGGCCGTTGGGATTGTCCGCCTCCCGCCCCAGCGGATCCTTTTTCGACGTATCGACATTGGGAAACAGTGCGATCGCGGGGATGCCCAGCGCGCGCGCGTCCTTGGCGGCATCGGCTGCGTCCTTGACCGTAAACCGGTTCACGCCCGGCATCGAGGCGACCGGTTCGCTCTCGGCCTTGTCGGTGATGATCATGGTCCAGATCAGATCGTCCGGGGTGAGCACGTGCTCGCGCATCAGCCGGCGGGTCCAGTCATGGGCGCGCATCCGGCGCAGGCGGGTGGTTGGGAAGCGGCTCATCTCGGTGTATCTCGCTGGCAAAGTCGTTTCGGGCGCGGTCGCGCCCCATCCTTCTAGGAGGTTTTTCCGTGCATTTCGAGCTAACCGAAGACCAGGCGCTGATCCAGGACATGGCGCGCCGCTTCGCCGAAGACCGCCTGAAGCCCAACGCCGCGAAATGGGACGAGGAGAAGATCTTCCCCGTGGATGTCATGCGCGAGGCGGCGGAGCTGGGCTTTGCGGGCATCTACACCCGCGACGATGTGGGCGGATCGGGGATGAGCCGGGTCGACGCGGCGCTGATCTTCGAACAACTCTCGCGCGGCTGCGTGTCCACGGCCGCCTTCATCTCGATCCACAACATGGTCAGCTGGATGATCGACAGCTGGGGCAGCGAAGAGCAGCGCCAGCGCTGGATCCCGAAGCTCGCCACCATGGAGCTGATCGGCTCCTACTGCCTCACCGAGCCGGGCTCGGGCTCCGATGCGGTGGCCATGCGCACCAAAGCGGTGCGCGACGGCGACCACTATGTGCTGAACGGCTCGAAAGCCTTCATCTCCGGGGCCGGGACCAGCGACATCTATGTTGTCATGTGCCGCACCGGCGAGAACGGGCCGAAGGGCGTCTCCACCATCGTGGTGGAGAAGGGCACGCCGGGGCTCTCCTTCGGCGCCAACGAGAAAAAGATGGGCTGGAACTCCCAGCCCACCGCCGTGGTGAATTTCGAGGATTGCCGCGTGCCGGTGGAGAACCGCCTCGGCGATGAAGGTCAGGGCTTCTCCTTCGCCATGCAGGGGCTCAATGGCGGGCGGATCAATATCGGCGCCTGCTCGCTCGGCGGCGCGGCCGAAGCCACCGATGCGGCGCTTGAGTATGCAAAGGGCCGCAACCAGTTCGGCAAGGCGATCGCGGATTTTCAGGCGACCCAGTTCAAGCTCGCCGACATGGCGACCGAGCTGGACGCCTCGCGCCTCATGCTTCTGCGAGCCGCCGATGCGCTCGACCGCAAGGACCCGGCGGCGCCGAAATACTGCGCCATGGCCAAGCGCTTTGCGACCGATCTCGGCTTCAAGATCGCCAACGACGCCCTGCAGATCCATGGCGGCTACGGCTATCTGAAGGACTATCCGGTCGAGCGGATCGTGCGAGACCTGCGCGTCCACCAGATCCTGGAAGGCACCAACGAGATCATGCGCGTGATCATAGCCAAGGATTTGCTGAAATAGAGCGAAGCAGACAGCGGCTTTCGCCGCGGAAGGCTTACTTTCATGGGCGAAGGCATGTTTTGGGTCGGGCTCGGCGCGCTGGGCGGTGTCGCATTGCTTGCGATGCTGCGACTTGTCGCCCCGTCGCGCCTGGACATCGGCGTGTTCGGTACGACCTGCTCGATCTATGCGGTTTATGTCGGGTTGGCGCTCGGCGGTCCGCTCCCGACCGTCATCCTCGAAGCGCTGATCGCGGTTGCGGCTCCGCTGATCGTTTTAGCGCTCTGGCGCCACCGCATTGTCCTGATGCCCGCATTTCTCCTCTTTCATGCGGGCCTTGATCTCGCTCACGAACTTCTTTCAGTGGGCTTTCCGCCGCTCTGGTACGTCCAGGCCTGTCTTTCGCTGGATGTCGTTTTTGCGATAGGCGCTTATGTGTTGATGCGCCGCGCCAGTAAGAACCAAGGGAATCTTCCATGACCGACGACGTCATCATCGCCAAAGCCGGCTCGGTCGGCCGGATCACCTTAAACCGGCCCAAAGCGCTCAACGCGCTCAATCAGGACATGGTCGAGGCCATGACCAAGGCGCTGCTGGAGTGGCGTGACGATGCGTCTGTAAAGGCGGTGGTGGTCGACGGCGAGGGCGAGAAGGGCTTTTGCGCCGGCGGCGATATCCGAATGCTCGCCGAGAGCGGCAAGGCGGGCGACGGGCGCGCCTGGACGTTCTGGCGCGACGAATACCGGCTCAACACCCTCATTGAGGAATACCCAAAGCCCTATGTCGCTCTGATCGACGGCGTGACCATGGGCGGCGGCGTCGGGATCAGCGTCCATGGTGAGTTTCGCGTGGCCGGCGACAAGACCCTGTTCGCCATGCCGGAGACCGGCATCGGCTTTCACCCGGATGTGGGCGGGGCGTATTTCCTGCCGCGCCTGTCGGGCGAGCTGGGGACATGGATGGGGCTCACCGGAGCCCGCCTGAAAACCGCCGACTGCATCGCGACCGGCGTGGCCACCCATTACGTGCCCAGCGAGCGGTTCGGCGAGCTGATCCACGCGCTGGAACATGAAAACCTCGACGATCAAGGCGACCGCATCGATGCGCTGCTGGACGGGTTCGGCGGCGACGCCCGAGACAGCGATCTGGGCGTGCGCGGCGCGCTGATCGACGCGGCCTTCGCCGGCGATGACGTGGGTGAGATCCGCAAGCGCCTCGCCGAGGCCGGGGACGCCTGGAGCGAAAAGCAGGCCTCGATCCTGAACACCAAATCGCCGACCTCGCTTGCGGTGACGCTGGCGGCTCTGCGACAGGGCGCGAACCTGTCCTTCCGCGAAGTGATGGTTCAGGATCTGCGCGTCTCATCGCGCTTCCTTGATGAGGGCTCTGATTTTTACGAGGGCGTGCGCGCGGTGATCCTGGACAAGGACAACAATCCGCAATGGGGCGAGCCGGCGTCCGGCGATCAGGTGGAGGGCTATTTCAAGCCGCTGCCCGAAGGCCAGGACATGACGTTCCTCGATTAAGCGCCGCTCACCTCACAGATTAGCATTCAGGGAGGCCCGTCATGGCCGAGATCGCATTCATCGGACTTGGAAACATGGGCTCGGGCATGGCCGCCAATCTGGTCAAGTCCGGGCACGCCGTGCGCGCGTTCGATTTAAGCCCGGACGCGGTGAAGGCGCTCGCCGAAAAGGGCGCCAAGGCCGCCGCCAGCGTTGAAAACGCCGTCGAGGGGGCCGAGGTGGTGGTCACCATGCTGCCCGCCGGCCCCCATGTGAAATCGGTCTACGCCGGCGATAACGGCGTTTTCTCGCTAGCGACGAAAGACACCGTGCTTATCGATTGCTCCACCATCGACGTGGAGACGGCCAGGGAGATGGGCGAGCTGGCGGCCTCGAAAGGATTCAGCTTCGTCGACGCGCCGGTCTCCGGCGGCGTCGCCGCGGCCGAGGGCGGGACGCTCACCTTCATGGTGGGCGGGCCTGAAGGGGCCTTCGCAAAGGCCGAACCGATCCTCGACGCCATGGGCAAGGCGGTGATCCGCGCCGGCGACGCGGGTACGGGGCAGGCGGCGAAGATCTGCAACAACATGCTGCTGGCCATCACCATGATCGGCACCTGCGAGTCGATGAACCTCGCGCTCAAGCTCGGCCTTGATCCGCAGAATTTCTTCGACATTGCGTCCAAGGCGTCCGGCCAATCCTGGTCGCTGACCAGCTATTGCCCGGTCCCCGGTCCGGTGCCCGCCGCGCCGTCGAATCGCGATTACAAGCCGGGATTCGCCGCGCCGATGATGCTGAAGGACCTCAAGCTCGCCATGGCGACGGCGCAGCGCAACGATGTCTCCACCCCGCTGGGTGCGCAGGCCGAAGCGCTGTACGAAATGTTCAATCGCAACGGCGGCGGAGATCTGGACTTCTCCGGCATAATCAAGCTTTTGTCCGGCGAGCTGAACGCCAAAAGCTGATATTGCGAAGCGTTTACAGAGACAAGGCGCGACCTTTAGTCATCGGGGGGAAGACGCGCGCGCGCTCGTGAACTATGTCTGATCCATAACAAGCAGAGCCAAGGAGAGTCGTCGGCGCTCCCCCTTTTTCGCCGGCGCGTTCGCAATGGATTATCGCAGCGCTTTTAAAGCCTCGCTCGCCCGCGTCCGCGCGGAGGGCCGCTACCGCGTCTTCGCCAATCTACGCCGCAAGCGCGGACAATTCCCGCGCGCCAGCTGGCGCACGCCGGCCGGCGATACGCGCGACGTGGTCGTGTGGTGCTCCAACGATTATCTGGGCATGGGCCAGAGCCCCTGCGTCACCGGCGCCATGAAGCAGGCGATCGACGATGTCGGCGCCGGGGCGGGCGGAACGCGCAACATCTCCGGCACCACTCACTACCATGTGGAGCTGGAAGCTTCGCTCGCCGACCTCCACCAGAAGGAGGCCGCGCTCCTTTTCACATCCGGCTATATCGCCAACCAGGCGACCATCGCCACTCTGGGCAAGATCCTGCCCGGGCTCGTCATCTTCTCAGACGCGCTGAACCACGCTTCGATGATCGAAGGGGTCAGGGGCGCCAATTGCGAGAAGCATGTCTGGCGCCACAATGACGTTCAGCACCTGGAGGAGCTGCTCAAAGCCGCTCCGGCCGACGCGCCCAAGCTGATCGCGCTTGAGTCGGTCTACTCCATGGACGGCGATATCGGCCCGCTGGAAGCCGTCTGCGATCTCGCCGAAAAGTACGGCGCGCTCACCTATCTCGACGAAGTGCATGCGGTGGGACTTTACGGCCTGCGCGGCGGCGGGATCGCCGAGCGCGACGGGCTGTTGGAGCGCTTCGACATCATCGAAGGCACGCTGGGCAAGGCGTTCGGCGTGATGGGCGGGTACATCGCCGCCGACGAGGTGATCGTGGATGCGCTGCGCTCCTGGGCGCCGGGCTTCATCTTCACCACCTCTCTGGCGCCGTCTCTGGCGGCCGGCGCGCGCGCCAGCATCGAATATTTGAAGTCCTCCCATCATTTGCGCGAACAGCACCAGGAGCGCGCCGCGACGCTGAAGCGCCGATTCGCCGAGGCCGGGCTCCCGGTGATGGAGAGTGAGACGCATATCGTCCCGCTTCACGTGGGGGATCCGGTCCTGTGCAAGCGCATGACCGACGCGCTGTTGATCGAGCACGGCATCTATGTGCAGCCGATCAACTATCCTACCGTGCCCAAGGGAACCGAGCGCATGCGCCTGACCCCGACACCGCTGCACGATGACCAGATGATGGACGAACTCATCGAGGCGGTGAGGGCGGTCTACGCCAAGCACGCCGCGTCCAAGGTGGCGTGATGGCGCCGCGCGATCCGCTTTCGGGTCGTGAGGTGATTTTCGAGTTCGTGTCGCTCGGCGATTCGATGCGGGTCGCCGCGGTGGATGTCGCCACCGGCGAGGAGGTGATCGTCACCGGACCGGTCTCCACTCCGCAGCGGGATCTCGAGCGCATCGCCGGGCGAAAACTCGCGCGCAAGCTCGGCCTGGGCCACGGCGACGATCCTGAAAACAAAACGCCCCGGCGCGGCGGCCGGGGCGTTATCGTGTGACGCGGAGCGAAAGGCTTACTTGCCTTTCTTGCGTCCACCGCGGCCGAGGCCGATTTCTTTGGCGAACTCGGAGCGGCGCTTGGAATAGTTCGGCGCCACCATCGGGTAGTCGGCCGGCAGGCCCCATTTGCGGCGATAGTCTTCCGGGCTCATGTCGTACTGCGAGCGCAGATAGCGCTTGAGCATTTTCAGCTTCTTACCGTCTTCCAAACAGACGATGTAATCATCGTTGACCGATTTGGAGATCGGAACGGCCGGCTTGGCTTTCGGCTCCGGCTTGGGTTCGTCTCCGGAGATTTCCTTCATGGTCGCGTGCACCGATTTGATCATCTCGGGCACGTTCTCGGCGGGTACGGAATTATGGGTAAGGAAAGAGGCCACGATATCCGTGGTCATGCGAAGAATTTCTTCGTTGTCGATCTGGCGGATCGCGTCTTCGTTCATGGTCTGTCCTATCTGACTCTGAGCCCCGAGACGAATCGTCACGGCAATCCGGCATCTATAAGTCAGTCGAAACTTTCATTCAAGTAAACAACTGAATATCGCAATGCTTGTTATTTAAGCTGGTAAACTGCCCCTCCTGAATTTGCCGCAGCTTTCTCTCCCGCGCCGGATAAAGGCTGGCGCGGTTGTCGCGGCGCCGTGCGGGCCGTATGTAGGGCGCACGATTCAAGCGCAGCATTTGGAGGTGCGGCCATGGCCGACGCTCACGTCAACGACTCAGCCGACGGCTTCTTCACCAAACGCCTTGGCGCGGCCGACCCTGAACTCGCCGACGCCGTCTCCAAAGAGATCAAGCGCCAGCAGACCCAGATCGAGCTTATCGCCTCTGAAAACATCGTCTCGCGCGCCGTGCTTGAGGCTCAGGGCTCGCCGCTGACGAACAAGTATGCCGAAGGCTATCCGGGCAAGCGCTATTACGGCGGCTGCGAGTATGTCGATCTCGCCGAGAACCTGGCGCGCGATCGCGCGAAACAGCTCTTCGGCGCAGCGTACGCCAACGTCCAGCCGAACTCCGGAAGCCAGGCCAATCAGGCGGTGTTCCTGGCGCTCCTCAAACCCGGCGACAAGATTCTCGGCCTCGACCTTTCGGCGGGCGGTCACCTGACCCATGGCGCGCGCCCGAACATGTCGGGCAAATGGTTTGAAGCGCATCATTACGGCGTGCGTGAAGACGACGCGCTGATCGATTACGACAAGCTGCGCGACCAGGCGCGAGAACTTCAGCCGCAAATGCTGATCGCCGGCGGCTCGGCCTATCCGCGCACCATCGACTTCGCCGCCTTCCGTGAGATCGCCGACGAGGTCGGGGCCTACCTGCTGGTGGACATGGCGCACTTTGCAGGCCTTGTGGCCGGCGGCGCCTATCCCAACCCGGTGCCCTACGCCGATGTCTGCACCACGACCACGCACAAGACCCTGCGCGGTCCGCGCGGCGGGATGATCGTGTCGCGCGACGAGGCGCTGGGCAAGAAGTTCAACTCCGCCGTCTTCCCGGGCCTGCAGGGCGGTCCGCTCATGCACGTGATCGCAGCCAAGGCCGTGGCGTTCGGCGAGGCGCTTCGCCCCGAGTTCAAAACCTACGCCCGCAATGTCATCGAGAACTGCAAGGCGATGGCCGGGGCGCTGGACGAGGCGGGCTTCGATCTGGTCTCCGGCGGCACCGACAGCCATGTGGCGCTCGTCGATCTGCGGCCCAAATCGCTCACCGGCGATATCTCCGAGGCGGCGCTGGAGCGTGCGCATATCACGTGCAACAAGAACGGCGTGCCGTTCGACCCGGAAAAACCCACCGTCACCTCGGGACTGCGAGTCGGCGCGCCGGCGGGCACCACGCGCGGCTTCGGCGCGGCCGAATTCCGCCGCGTGGGCGAGCTTATGGCCGAAGTGCTCGATGCGCTCAGCGCGAACCGCGACGGCGATGCGGCCGTGGAAGCGCGGGTGCGCGAAGAAGTCGTCGCGCTGTGC
Source organism: Oceanicaulis sp. (assembly GCA_040217555.1). Classification (GTDB taxonomy): domain Bacteria; phylum Pseudomonadota; class Alphaproteobacteria; order Caulobacterales; family Maricaulaceae; genus Oceanicaulis. The sequence continues at coordinate 234,170 of JAVJPX010000009.1, read as the reverse complement.
GAACGCTTCCCCATCTACCCTGAACTCAACTAGGAAACCGCCCGCGTGCGCTGCCCGTTCTGTTCCAGTCCCGACACCCAGGTGAAGGATTCCCGTCCGGCCGAAGACAGCCAGGCGATTCGCCGGCGCCGGCTCTGCCCGGCGTGCGGCGCGCGCTTCACCACGTTTGAGCGCGTGCAGCTGCGTGACCTTCATGTCGTGAAGTCCGACGGCAAGCGCGAGCCCTTCGACCGGGAGAAACTCGCCAAGTCCATCGATCTCGCAGCGCAAAAGCGGGCGGTGGACCGTGACAAGCTGGAGCAGATGATCTCAGGCATCGTGCGGCGGCTTGAAAGCGGCGGAGAACCGGACGTGCCGTCGAAAACGATCGGCGAGCTGGTTATGGACGGGCTGCGCCACCTCGATACGGTCGCCTATGTGCGCTACGCCTCGGTGTACCGCGACTTCAAGGAAGTCGATGATTTCTCCAACTTCATCCGCCAGCATCACCTGACCGGGGACGAGGACGAAGAGGCGTGAGCGCGCCCGCCGGCCTTAAGGTCACCTTGAAGCTCGCGACCAGTCTCGACGGGCGCATTGCGCTCGGCGACGGGCGCTCCAAATGGATCACGGGTCCTGAAGCGCGCGAACAGGTGCACCTCATGCGCGCCGGTCATGACGCCGTGCTCACCGGGGTGGGCACGATCCTCGCCGATGATCCGCAAATGACCGCCCGCCCTGGCGGTGAACCGGCCGCGACGCAGCCGGTCCGGGCGGTGCTCGACACGCACCTGCGCACGCCGTCGGATGCGGCGCTGTTGAAGGCGGGGCCGGCGGTGATCTTCCATGTGCGCGACGACGGGCCGGCCGCACTGGCGCTGGCTGAAGCCGGCGCTCAGCTTGAGCGGGTTTCCGCCGGCTCCAATGCGCGCGTGCATCTCCCAGCGGTGCTCCAGGCGCTCGCCGGCATGGGCGCGTCGAGCGTGATGATTGAAGCGGGCGGCGCGGTGGCCGGCGCAGCGTTGCGCTCAGGGCTCGTGGATCGCATCGAATGGTTTCGCGCGCCGAAGGTGATCGGCGGGGACGGGCTCGCCTGCATTGCAGATCTCGGCCTTGAGAGCCTTGAAGCGGCCCCCATCTTCACCCGCACGCAGGCGCGGCCCATCGGCGCCGATCTGTGGGAAACCTACGAGCGGGGCTGAGATGTTTACAGGCATCGTCACGGCGGTCGGCGAGATCGTCTCCATCACCGACGGCCCGGTGCGCCGCATGCAGGTCAAGGCGCCTTACCGCGCCGACAGTTTCGAGCTTGGCTGTTCGGTCGCCCATGACGGGGTCTGTCTGACCGTGGTCGCCGTCGAGGCGGACGGCGCGGGCGCGATCTATGATCTTGAGGTGTCTCCCGAGACGCTGGCGCGCACCACGCTCGGCGCCTGGCGCGAAGGCTCGAAGGTGAATCTGGAACGGGCGCTGAAAGTCGGCGATGAGCTCGGCGGCCACATCGTTCAGGGTCATGTGGACGGCGTCGGCGAGGTGCGCGACCGCAAAGACGAGGACGGCTGGATACGCTTCGACATCACCGCGCCTGAAACCCTCTCGCCGTTCATTGCAGAGAAGGGCTCCATCGCGGTCGACGGCGTGTCGCTGACGGTGAACGGAGTGGAGGGCGACGCGTTCTCGCTGATGATCATCCCGCACACGGCTGAAGCCACCACGCTGGGCGCATTGCAGGCCGGAGCGCGTGTGAACCTTGAGATCGACGTCATGGCGCGCTACGCCGCACGCCTGATGGACGCGCGCGCCGCGTCGGGCGAGGCGTAAGACATGACCGAAACCTATAGAGACATCGAAAGCCCGCTCTCGCCGATCGAGGACATCATCGAGGATGCGCGCAACGGGCGCATGTTCATCCTCGTCGACGCCGAGGATCGCGAGAACGAGGGCGACCTCGTCATGCCCGCCCAGTTCGCCACGCCCGAAGCGGTGAACTTCATGGCGCTGTATGGGCGCGGGCTGATTTGCCTGTCCATGACTCGTGAGCGCGCCGATGCTTTGAAACTGCCGCTGATGAGCCAGCGCAATGAAAGCCGGCACACGACGAACTTCACCGTTTCCATCGAAGCGCGCGAGGGCGTCTCCACCGGAATTTCCGCCCATGACCGGGCGCGGACCATCTCTGCGGCGATCGATCCAACCAAGGGCGCGGACGACATCGTATCGCCCGGCCACGTCTTCCCGCTCGTGGCGCGCGACGGCGGCGTACTGGTGCGCGCCGGTCACACCGAGGCGGCGGTGGACGTGGCGCGCATGGCCGGGTGCAATCCCTCCGGCGTGATCTGCGAGATCATGAACGAAGACGGCAGCATGGCGCGCCTTCCCGAACTCGTCGCCTTCGCCCAGCGTCACGGGCTGAAGATCGGCGCCATCGCCGACCTCATCGCCTATCGCCGGCAGAACGATCGCTTTGTCGAGCGCCGGCTCGACACCGAGGTGGAGACCCGCTGGGGCGGCCCGTTCAAGCTCACCGTGTTCCGGTCGCTGGTGGATAATGTCGAACATGTCGCCATCACGAAGGGCGATCCCCGCCAGGACGGCCCGGCGCTTGTGCGCATGCACAAGGTGAGCTTCGCCGATGACGTGCTGGGCGCGCTCGGCGGGCGGTCGGGTCTGGTGGAGGAGGGGATCGAAACCCTCGCCGGCCATGACGGCCCTGCGGTGATGGTGTTCATCCGCGAGACCAATCCGGCCGCGATCACTGAGCGCTTCGGCGCCGCGCCGGCCGATCCGCCGGACGCGCGCGAGGAGCGCCGCCTTCGCGAATACGGCGTCGGCGCGCAGATCCTGCTCGATCTCGGCGTCCGGAAAATGATTTTGTTGTCCACCGCGCCGCAGACCATCGTCGGCCTCGACGGCTACGGCCTCGAGGTTGTCGAGCGGCGCGAAATCGAAGGGGGCCGTCATGGCCGATAAGCCGCGCGTCCTGATCATCGCCGCGCCGTTCTATGAAGACATTTCGCAGGAGCTCGTCAAAGGGGCCTCAGACGAACTCGCCGCCCAGGGCGCTGAATTCGACGTGCTCGAAGTGCCGGGCGCATTCGAAATTCCCGGCGTCATCGCCATGGCTGAAAAGGGCGGGGCGGGCTATGACGCCTATGTCGCCCTTGGATGCGTTATCCGGGGGGAGACGAGCCATTACGACTATGTGTGCGGGGAAAGCGCGCGCGGCCTGATGGACCTGTCGCTGAAGGGCGTGGCGCTCGGCTACGGGATCCTGACGGTGGAGAACATCAAGCAGGCCCGCGCCCGCGCCCACGTCGATCAGAAGAACAAGGGCAAGGACGCCGCGCAGGCCGCGCTCGCCATGCTCGCCCTGAAGCGCAAGTTCAAGGCCGCCTGAATGTCCGACGCCGAACAGCCCGAAACGCCCGCCGAAGCGGTCCATGAAAGCGCCAGCGAGCGCCGCGCGCGCCTGCGCCGCTCCGCGCGCTTGTCCGCGGTGCAGGCGATGTACCAGATGGAGATGTCGGGCCAGGGCGCCAAGAGCGTGGTGATGCAGTTTCGCAATCACCGCTTCGGGCACGACCAGGAGCCCGGCGAGTACATCGAAGCCGACGAAGACTTCTTCGAAGACCTGCTCAACGGCATCGTCACGCGCCAGGACGAGGTGGACGGGCTGATCCGCGGCGCGCTGCGCGAAGGCTGGAGGCTGTCGCGCCTGGATTCCACCGTGCGCGCCATTCTGCGCTCAGGCGGCTACGAGCTGTTGGCGCGGGACGACGTGCCCACCAAGACGGTGATCAACGAATATATCGATATCGCGCACGCCTTCTTCGAAGGTCCCGAGCCCGGTTTTGTGAACGGCACGCTGGACACCCTGGCCAAGCAGGTGCGCAAGGGCGCGGCCTAACGCCATGGGCGGCGAGGGCGAGTTCGCGTTCATCGCGCGCGCCCTGCAACCGCTTACGCGCGGCCACTCCGGCGCCTATGGGCTGAAGGATGACGGTGCGATCCTGGCGCCGCCCACCGATCACAAATTCGCGGTGACCACCGACACGCTTGTCGAAGGCGTGCATTTCCCCGTGGGCGAAGATCCGGCGCATGTCGGCTGGAAAGCGCTCTCGGTGAATGTCTCCGACCTCGTCGCCATGGGGGCGCAGCCGAAGGCCTATTTGCTGAACCTGGTCTGGCCCAAGGGCGGGTTCGAGGCGCGCGCGGACGGTTTCGTAGAGGGGCTTCGCCAAGCGCAGGACGAATATGGCCTTGTGCTGGCCGGCGGGGACACGACAAGCGCCGACGGGCCCTGGATGGTCTCGATCACGGCGTTCGCAGAGACTCTCGGCGGGAAGACGCCCCGGCGCGGCGGCGCGAAGGCGGGCGACGTGCTTGTCGCAACCAACTCGATCGGCGCGGCCTGGCTCGGCCTGCAACTTCACCTCGGCGCAATCAAGGTCGAGGACGAAACGGCGCAGCGCTGGTTCGAGCGGCGATTCTCGCGCCCGCGCCCTCCGGTGGAGATCGCCGGGTCGCTGCGCGAAATGGCGCATGCCGCGATTGATGTCAGCGACGGATTGCTCGCCGATGTCGGTCATATTCTTTCCGCGTCTGGTCTGGCCGGGACGGTGGAGTTGAGCGACATCCCGCTCGACGGCCTCGTTCAGACCTGGCTCGACGCGCAGCCGGACGCACTTGCGGCTCGCCTGAAGCTCGCCACCGGCGGCGACGACTATCAGATCGCCGCGGCGATGCCGGAGAGCGTCGTGCCGGTCTTCCGCGAGAAGTGCGCCGAGCACGGCCATGCCGTCCGAGTGATCGGCCGGCTTGAGCGCGGCGAGGGTCTCACCGTCACCCTTGATGGCGAACCGATTGATCCCGGCCGCCTGGGCTTTACCCATTTTTGACCCCGGGCGGTGTAGGCTGCGCCAATGATCATTCGCGCGCTCATCCTCACCGCGTCGCTCGCGCTTGGCGCGCCCGCCTACGCCGGAGCCCCCGCGCCGTCCGGCGGATCGGGGGGCGACGATCCTGTGGAGCTCTACAATGCGCTTGAACAGGCCGCTGACCGGGCCATGAGCCTTTTCGGCCCGGACGACACCTGCCCGCGCAATATGGACGCGCCGGCCGTGGTCGTGCCGGTGGTGAGTGAAAACGGGTTGCTGACGGGTTACGCCTTTGTGGTCCCTCGCGTCTGCTTGAAGCGCAGCGGGCGTTTCGATCACATGCCGCGCATGCACTATCTCACCGATCGCTTCCTGCGCGCCGCCCACCGCACCCCGTTCACGCTGTCCGCAGATGGCGAGCTGGAGCGCGAGGCGACCCACGCGGCCATGCTTCAGGCGGCTGGAGAATTCATTGATCCCGGCGAGATCGACCGGCTCGACCTGCTTGGCGAGGATCTTCGTCTCCTGCGCTAAGCCTTTTTGCGAACGGGCCTTTCGCAATTCTTGCGCGCCCATGCGGTGTTGGGCATAGTCCGATCCCATCGGGGAGGGGCTTTACCGCACTGATTCCATATTCCTTTAAAAAAATGTGCGGCGGGCGCCTCGTAGAACAACAACGCCTGACACGAGGACATCTCGGATATGGGAATGGAAGCGCTTTGGCTCTGGCTCGCCGTGGCGGCCGGGCTTTTGTCCATCATTTACGGAGCGGTGCAGATCCGCTCCATCCTTTCGGCCAGCGCCGGCAATGAGCGCATGCAGGAGATCGCCAAGGCGATCCAGGAAGGCGCCGACGCCTATCTGAAGCGGCAATACACCACCATCGCCATCGTTGGCGTGGTGATCCTGGTGATCGTCGGTTTGCTCTTGGGCTGGATCGTCGCGATCGGTTTTCTGATCGGCGCCGTGCTTTCAGGCGCGGCCGGCTTCATCGGCATGCTGGTCTCGGTGCGCGCCAATGTGCGCACCACCGAAGCGGCCAAGTCGTCGCTTCAGGCGGGCCTGTCCATGGCCTTCAAGGCGGGCGCGGTCACCGGGATGCTTGTGGCGGGTCTCGCCCTGCTTTCGGTGGCGGTCTATTACGCGCTTCTGACCGGTGGGAACGGGTTCGAAAACTCCGACAGCCAGCGCACGATCATCGACGGTCTGGTGGCGCTCGGCTTTGGAGCCTCGCTGATCTCCATCTTCGCGCGCCTGGGCGGCGGTATCTTCACCAAGGGCGCCGATGTGGGCGGCGACATGGTCGGCAAGGTGGAAGCCGGGATTCCCGAAGACGATCCGCGTAACGCGGCGACCATCGCCGACAACGTGGGCGACAACGTGGGCGACTGCGCGGGCATGGCGGCCGACCTGTTTGAGACCTACGCCGTGACGGTCGTCGCCACCATGGTGCTCGCCTCGATCTATTTCCGCGGCGTGGCGGGCGATTTCGGCCTTGATGCGATGATGGTCTACCCGCTGGCCATCGGGGCGACCTGCATTCTCGCCTCCATCGCCGGCGCGTTCTTCGTCAAGCTCGGCAAGGGCTCCACCAATGTGATGGGCGCGCTCTACAAGGGCTTCATCGCGACCGCCGTCCTTGCTGTCGGCGGGGTGGCGATCGCGACTCATTTCCTTCTGGGCTTCGGGTCGGAAGCGACGACCAGCACCGGCGTATCGATCACCGGGATGGACCTGTTCCTGTGCGGGGTGATCGGCCTGATCGTCACCGGGCTGATCGTGTGGATCACCGAATACTATACCGGCGTCCAGTACGGCCCTGTGAAGTCCGTGGCCAAAGCGTCTGAATCCGGGCACGGCACCAACGTGATCCAGGGGCTGGCGGTCTCCATGGAGGCCACGGCTCTACCCGCGCTGGTGATCATTGTGGCCATCGTCACCACCTTCAACCTGGCCGGCCTGTTCGGCATCGCCATCTCGGTGACCACGATGCTGGCCATCGCGGGCATGGTCGTGGCGCTGGACGCCTTCGGCCCCGTGACCGACAACGCCGGAGGCATCGCGGAAATGGCTGAGCTGGAAGGCTCGGTGCGCAACACCACCGACGCCCTTGATGCAGTCGGCAACACCACCAAGGCGGTCACCAAGGGCTACGCCATCGGCTCGGCCGGGCTGGGCGCCCTGGTGCTGTTCGCAGCCTATACCGAGGACCTGAATTATTTTTCGAGCAGTCCTGAGACCTATCCCTTCTTCGCCGGGATTGACGTGAACTTCGCGCTCTCCAACCCCTATGTGGTGGTGGGCCTGTTCTTCGGTGGCTTGCTGCCCTTCCTGTTCGGCGGCATGTCCATGACGGCTGTCGGACGCGCCGCCCAGAAGGTGGTCGAAGAGGTGCGCCGGCAGTTCAAGGAGAAGCCGGGCATCATGGAAGGCACCGAGAAGCCCGATTACGGCCGGGCGGTCGACATTCTCACCACCGCCGCGATCCGCGAGATGATCGTGCCCTCCATGCTCCCGGTGCTCAGCCCCATCGTGCTCTTCACCGTGCTCTACTACGTGGCCGGCAAGAACGATGCTCTGGCGGCTGTCGGCGCGATGCTGCTGGGCGTGATCGTCACGGGCCTGTTCGTGGCGATCTCCATGACCGCCGGCGGCGGGGCGTGGGACAACGCCAAGAAATACATCGAGGACGGAAATCACGGCGGCAAGGGCTCTGAAGCTCACAAGGCCGCCGTGACCGGCGACACCGTGGGCGATCCCTACAAGGACACCGCGGGCCCGGCCGTGAACCCGATGATCAAGATCACCAACATCGTCGCGCTCTTGATGCTGGCGGTGCTAGCCGGGTTCTGATCCTTGGACGATGCCATAAACGAGAAAGCCCCGGCGGTGACGCCGGGGCTTTTTTTCAGGTCGAGCGCTTCGGCTCAGCCGGGCGTGAACCCGCTTAACGCCCGTCCGGCCGAGGACCGCCGGCGCCGCCGGGAAGGTTCTGTTCCCCGCCGAATTGTTCGCTAGGCAGGCGGCCGACATTGCCGAGCAGCTGCTCCAGCACGGTGAGTTCGCGCCCGCGCGTGGGCGTCTCGCGATCCACAAGGGCGATGACGCGCCCGTCTTCCAGCCCGTACTCCTCCATGGCCGAAAGCACGCCGCCGTCGTCGAAGCTGAGCTTGATCACCCGACGCTCGCGTGTGTCAGGGCGCAGATAGGCCAGGTACTCGCGCGTCGCAGAGATATAATACCAGGTGTCGCCCTCGAACATGCCGCGCGTGGAGGGATTGCCCAGCGTCGCGAGCACGCTGGCCTGGGTGTCCTCGCCCACGGCCAGCTCCGGCATTTCGCCGTCGGGATAGCGGAAGCCGTGGCTGCGCAGGGTCGGATTACAGGCGGACACGACAGCGGCGCTGGCGATGACGGCGGCGGCGATGGCGGCGCGGCGAAGACGCATGGACAGCCCTCCTTAAGGGCGGGTCGACAGGTGTGGGCGCGGCTTTGCGCCGCGCGCCGATTGACGTAGCTGTTCGCGATCTTAGCTTCAAGCGCGCGATTAAGGGAGCCCGCGTAACATGTTCGCCCGTCTGTTTCGAAAAGACCCCATGAAAGCCCGCGCCGGCGAGGTTTACGACGCCGTCGTGCGTGCGGCTCGCAAGCCGGGACTTTACGGGCCCCAAGGCGCGCCGGACACGGTCGACGGCCGGTTCGACCTGATCACCGCCCATGCGATTTTGCTGTTCCGGCGCCTGCGCGGCGAGGGCGAGGCGGCGGGCGAACTCAGCCAGCTCGTGTTCGACCGCATGTTCGACGATTTCGACGCGGCCCTGCGCGAGATGGGTACCGGCGATCTCTCCGTAGGCAAGAAAATCCGCGAGATGGGCGAGGCGTTCTACGGCCGGGCGAAAGCCTATGAAGAGGCGCTGAACGCCGGCGACGAGCACGCGCTCGCCGTGGTGATCGAGCGAAACCTGTTCGCCGATGAGGCCGCCGGGGACGAAGCGCAGGCTGCGGCGTCCGAGACGCCGCCCTCGCAGGCGGCCACGCGCATCGCCGCCTATCTCATGGCGTCCGCGCGCGCGCTTGCCGATCAGGACGTGACCGCGATCGTCAAGGGTCAGGCGCCGCGCTACGCCGCCTCCGCCTGAGCCCCTTGATCCGCGCCGCCTGGCGCGTCTTGCATCTTCAAAGTCGATGGGTGACAAGGAACGCGCCCCGTTTCGGGCGCATGGATTCATCCATTGACGGAATTTGAATGACGTCTTCCCTGGTTCTCTCCATCGACGCCATGGGCGGCGATCACGCCCCTGAAAGCGTGATCGACGGCGCCGCCCATTTTCTCAAGGGGCGGCGGCGTTCGGTGAACTTCCTGATGCATGGCGACGAGGCGCGCCTGGCGCCGCTCCTGGAACGCCATGCCGAGCTGATGGCGGTCAGCGAGGTCCGGCATACCGACAGCGAGGTGGACATGTCCGCCAAGCCGTCCGAGGCCGTGCGCCGGTCCCGCGGCTCCTCCATGTGGAACGCGGTCCAGTCGGTGAAGGCGGGCGAGGCCAATGTGGCGGTCTCGGCGGGAAACACCGGCGCGCTCATGGCGATCTCCAAGGTCGTCCTGCGCATGAAAAAGGGCGTGCACCGGCCCGCAATCGCGGCGAGCTGGCCGGCCCCGAAGGGGTTTTCCACCGTGCTCGACGTGGGGGCCAATGTCGAAATCACGCCCTCCCAGCTGGTCGAGTTCGCGGTGCTCGGCGAAGCCTTCCACCGCGCCGTCCATAGCGAGACGCGCCCCACCGTGGGCATTCTCAACGTGGGCCAGGAGGAATTGAAGGGCAGTCAGATCATCCGCGACGCCGACGCGCTCATGCGCCAGGCCGGGCTCGATATCGATTATCGCGGCTTCATCGAAGGCGATGATATTTCGGCTGGAACCACGAACGTGGTCGTCACCGACGGCTTTACGGGCAATGTGGCGCTGAAGACCGCCGAAGGCACGGCGCGCCTGGTGGGCGGCTGGCTGCGCGAGACGCTGACCGGGTCCATCACCGGAAAGATCGCCGGAGCGGTGCTGCAACTGGGCGCGCTGAACGGCCTTAAGGCGAAGATGGACCCGCGTAACGTCAATGGCGGCGTGTTCCTTGGGCTGAACGGTATCGTGGTGAAAAGCCATGGCGGAACCGACGCGGCCGGCTTCGCCACCGCGCTGCGCATCGCCCTTGAACTTGCCGACAGCCGCTTTCTTACTGAAATTGAAAAGAATCTCGCCACACTAGGCGAGCTGGAGACACTGGAGGCCGCGCAGGCGGCGGAAGGATAAGCCGTGATCTACTCACGCATCGCCGGCATCGGAGCCTACCTTCCCGAGAAGGTGCTCACCAACCAGGCGATGGAGGCGATCGTGGAGACCAGCGACGCCTGGATTAAAGAACGCACCGGCATTGAGAAGCGCCATGTGGCCGCCGACGGCGAGTTCACCAGCGATCTCGGCGTCGCCGCGGCCCGGCGCGCGCTGGATGCGGCGGGCCTTGGGGCGAGCGACGTGGATTTGATTGTGCTCGCCACCGCCACGCCTGACCTCACTTTTCCGGCGACCGCGACGATCGTTCAGCAAAAATTGGGGATCGAGCAAGGCGCCGCGTTCGATGTGCACGCGGTGTGCTCCGGCTTTCTCTACGCCCTGGCCACCGCCGATAATTTCATTCGCTGCGGCCAGGCCAAATGCGCCCTTGTAATCGGCGCGGAGACGTTTTCGCGTATTCTCGACTGGACCGACCGCACCACCTGCGTCCTGTTCGGCGACGGGGCGGGCGCGGCCGTGCTCACCGCGCAGGAGGGCGACTCCTCGAACGGGGTGATGAAGACGCATCTGCGTTCCGACGGACGCTACAAGGATCTGCTATTCGTCGACGGCGGGCCTTCAGCCACCAAGACGGTGGGCCATCTGCGCATGCAGGGCAACCAGGTGTTTCGCCACGCGGTGTCGAAGATCGCCGGCTCCATGAGCGAGCTTGCAGAAATGGCCGGCGTGGACATCGAAAACATCGACTGGTTCGTGCCCCACCAGGCCAATCAGCGCATCCTGCTCGGTGTTTCGAAGCGGCTGGGGATTCCTGAAGAAAAAGTGATCTCCACCGTCGGCCAGCACGGCAACACGTCCGCGGCGTCCATCCCGCTGGCCTTCGATCAGGCGATTCGCGACGGACGTATCAAGCGCGGGGATCTGGTGCTGATGGAGGCGCTGGGCGGCGGCTTCACCTGGGGCGCCGCGTTGGCGCGTTATTAAGCGTTTCCCTATGGTTAACGTTGACCGGCGGGCGGTGTGCGCCGTAACCTTGCGGTCTTGAAGGATACCTAGGGGGTACGCGATGTCGAAAACCATGACGCGGGCTGATCTGGCCGATGCTGTAAACCGGGATATCGGTCTGCCGCGACAGGAAAGCGCACAGCTTGTCGAGCAGGTGCTGGACATGATCTCCGACACTCTGGTGCAAGGAGACTCGGTAAAGCTGTCCTCGTTCGGATCATTCGTGCTGCGCGACAAAAACGGCCGTGTGGGGCGCAATCCGAAAACCGGCGAGGAAGTGCCCATCGATCCGCGCCGCGTTCTGGTCTTCAAGCCGAGCCAGGTGCTGAAGGACCGCGTGGACACCGCGCTGTCGCGCGACATGGCCTAAATGGCGGAGAAGTCTCCCGACGCCTACCGTACGATCTCCGAAGCCGGCGAGGAAGCCGGCCTGCCCGCCCATGTCCTGCGGTTCTGGGAGAGCAAGTTCGCCCAACTCAAGCCGGTCAAGCGGGCGGGCGGGCGCCGGCTGTACCGGCCCCAGGACGTCACCCTCTTAAAAGGGCTGCGCCGTCTCCTCTATGAGGAGGGGTACACCATAAAGGGCGCGCAGAAATACCTGAAAGACCACGGCGTCGCCCATGTGAGCGCGCTCGGGGACGGCGAGGCGCCGCCCGACACCCCCGCCGGCGCGCCGCACGACGTGCCGGCCACGCCTGCCGCCGCGGACGATGCGGCGGCGCCGGCGCCTCAACCAACCGCCGTCGCCGCCGGTGCTGGTCCCGGCGTCCCGCCTGATGCGATCGAACGCGTGCGCGCCGCCCATGATCGCCTGCGCGCGGCGAGGGAGGCGCTGCAGGCGGTTCTTTAAAGAGCGCAGCCCGCCGCATTTGCCCGGTTGCCGTGTGCGGCGGCGCCGCCTATAACCCCGCTCCCGGCTGATCGCCGGGCGCCCGGTTTACCCCGCCGGAGCGATGATATGGCGGAGCGTGGCGCAGCCCGGTTAGCGCACCGGTCTGGGGGACCGGGGGTCGCAGGTTCAAATCCTGCCGCTCCGACCATCATTGAAAGACCTGCGCCCTGCCAGAATATTTATATAATTCAGTTTTTTGCGTCGGGCGGACATGTCCAGGCGTCAACTCTGGCGTAACCCTTCAGGCCGATCTCCAGGGTTTCCGCCGATGTTCTCGTTTTAGGCGATAAAAACGCACCGGGCCGCAGTAATTTGGCAAGGATTGGTTCGCAATGTCGTCGCCGGAGGCGAGGCGTCACGTGACGTCTGGCCGCGAAGACCAACGTGGCGAAGACGCACTGGATCAAGGAATGGCGGACATGAAAGCGGTGCTGGTGGCGACCAGCGTGGCGGCGGTGATGGCTCTTTCAGGCTGCGGCGGCGGCGGCGAGAGCGCTGGCGGAGGCGACTCGTCAACCACGCTTCCGCCACCACCACCACCTCCACCTCCACCTCCACCTCCACCTCCGCCGCCACCCTCGGGGCCTGGGGCGTTTGAGACACGGGAAAGCACCGCGCTTTTCCTGAGCCAGGCGACGTTTGGGCCGCACTTTTCCGACATCGAGCGTTTGACCGGCGCGGAAGCCTCGCAGTGGTTTGAAGATCAACTGTCGTTGCCGGCGAGCTATCTGGCGCCGATCCACGAACGTCATCGCACGATCCGAATCGACGAGTTCGGAGCGTTCTCCCTGGCCTCCCCGGCTTTGGCGTTCTGGGAGACCGCGGTAGGCGCGCCCGATCAGCTGCGCCAGCGCGCAGCGTTCGCCTTGTCTCAGATCCTGGTGGTTTCAAGCGCCACGGGCGATCTCGCGATCTATCCCGGCGCGATGATCTATTATCAGGATCTGCTGATAGAGCACGCCTTCGGCAATTACCGCGACCTGCTTGAAGCCGTGACGTATTCGCCGGCCATGGGCAGCTATCTCACCTATCTGGGCAGCCGGCGCGCGGATCCGGACACCGGCCGCATGCCCGATGAGAACTATGCGCGTGAAATCCTGCAGCTCTTCACCATCGGAGTGGTGAACACCGACATGCAAGGCCGGCCGATCGGCGCGAACGGCGGGGATGAACTCTACACCAATGACGACATCACCGGCCTTGCGCGCGTCTTCACCGGCTTCGAGCTCGACGGGACCGACGACACCGCCGCGCAGCGCAACCGCACCCTGCGCCGGCCCATGGTGATCAACCCGGACACCCATGAGTCCGGCGAAAAAACGTTTCTCGGGTTGACGATCCCCGCCGGAACCAGTCCGGAAGCCTCGGTGGATCAAGCGCTTGATCACATCATGGCCCAACCCACCGTGGCCCCGTTCGTCGCCCGGCAGCTGATCCAGCGTCTTGTCACCAGCGCGCCTTCGCCGGACTATGTCGGCCGGGTCGCCGAAGCGTTCGACACCGGCGTCTACCAGTTGCCCAATATGGTGAGCGTAGGCGAGGGGCGGCGCGGCGATCTCGCGGCCACCTTCGCCGCCGTTCTGTTTGATGAGGAGGCCCGCGATATCGAGGCGGCGCGCGGCGAGCCGGCCTTCGGCAAGGTCCGCGAGCCGATTTTACGGGTCACCCATTGGGCGCGCGCCTTCGACGTGGATGAAACCCTGACCGATTACGCCTTTGCGCTCTACCGCACGTCGGCCAGCGACAGCCTCACCCAGCAGCCTTACGGGTCGCCTTCGGTGTTCAATTTCTACCGCCCCGGCTACGTGGCGCCGGGCACGTTGACGGGCGCTCAAGGCCTGACAATGCCGGAGTTGCAAATCCACACCACGGCCAGCGCGCCGGGCTACGCCAACTTCATGACCGAGCGCGTGATCCGGGATCGTGACGAATTTCCGGAAGACGTGGTGGAGGATTTGCTCACCTCGGTCGGTGCGGACCTCCCTCCGGAACCCGGCGTAAATGCCTGGGTCGCGGACTATTCTGACGAGCTCGCCCTGCTGGACGACCCCGAAGCGTTGCTGGATCGCCTTGATCTGGTGCTGACGCACGGCGTTCTCAGCGAGCGCACGCGCGGCGACATTCTCGCCGTGCTTGAAACCCAGGCCGAATTGCGCGGCGACAGCCAAGAAGCGCGCCTTGATCGGGTCCAGCTCGCCGTGATGCTGGTCATGACCTCCCCCGACTATCTGGTTCAGCGATAAGGAGCCGCGCCATGGGCCATCCCAAATTCACCCGCCGCGGCCTGATGCTTGGGCTGGGCGCCGGCGCGGCCCTCGCGCCTGGACTCGCCGGCCTCAGGGCGAACGCAGCCGACGTCTCGGGATATCGCGCTCTTGTGTGCGTCTTCCTCTTCGGCGGGCTGGACAATCACGACCTGGTCATCCCGTTCGATGAGGCGAGCCATAGCCGGTACGTGGACTTGCGCCGCGCCTTGGCGCCCGACTCAAGCCGCTCGCGCTCGGCGCTTTTGGAGTTGTCCATACGCAACTCCGGTCGGTTCGGCGCGCGCCGTTTCGCCCTGCCGCCTGAGACGCCGAACCTGCACCGGCTTTTCAATGACGGCGAGGCCGCCATCGTTTCAAGCGTGGGCCCACTTGTTCAGCCGATCCGCGATCGCGACCAGGCCGAGTCCGGCGGCGTGCCGCTGCCGCCGCGCCTGTTCTCGCACAACGATCAGCAATCGGTCTGGCAGGCCAATGCGCCCGAAGGCGCAAGCTATGGCTGGGGCGGGTTGTTCGGCGACGCGGCTGTGCTGTCCGGCGCCAATGGCGGTGCGCGCCCCTTCACCACGATGAGCACGGCCGGCGATAATCTCTTCCTGACTGGCCGCGAAACCGCCGCGTTCGCCGTCGGTCCGTCCGGCCCTTCTGAGATCGAATTCCTGTTGAACGCTGAGCGCAGGGCTGGTGACAGCGCTGAGCTGGAGGAGGCCTATCGCCGGCTTCGCGATCATTTCGGAGCGACGCGATATGACGGAGAGCACCTCATCGCTCGGGATATCGCGGCGATCCACGGCGCCTCGCTGGACAACAACACCGCGTTCCGCGAAGCGTTGGCGAGCCCGCCCTCGCTCGGCGTCGATTTCCCGTCCGGACAACTCGGCGGCCAGTTGCGTATTATCGCAGAAACCATTGGCGTGCGCGCCCAGCTGGGCGTCGGCCGACAGGTCTTCTTCGCCGGCATGGGCGGGTTCGACACCCATTCCAGCCAGCTTGAAGCCCTGCCGCTGCTCCTCGGCGAGCTCGACGCGGGCATAGCCGCATTCAATCAGGCCATGCGCAATCTGGGCGTCAATCAGGATGTGACGCTGTTCACCGGGTCCGATTTCGGCCGCACCTTCGCCGTCAACGGCGATGGCACCGACCATGGCTGGGCCGGACACCACTTCGTCGTCGGCGGTGAGGTGAACGGAGGGCGCATCCTTGGCGGCGACATCGATCCGCCGGGCTTCGATCACGCGCGCGACGTCGGGTCGGGACGGCTCATCCCGCAAGTCAGCGTCGAGCAATACGCCGCCGCGCTGGGCGCCTGGTTCGGGCTGAACAGTTCAGAGCTCGCCTCGGCCTTGCCGAACCTGTCCAATTTCGATGCGCCGCCAGCCTTGTTCGGCTGACATACAGTTTTTTATCCGGCCCATGACACTCCGCTGCGCTTCGGTGCGTTTTGGTGGAATGGAAAAGCTGTCCCAAGGCTACAGCCTGCTTGAGCGCACCGTCGCGTGGCTGGTGACAGGCGGAATGGTGGTGGTGATCGCCCTGGCGCTGATCCACTTCGCCCGCGGCCTCTACGGCGCGGCGCTCGGGGTCACGCCGGGCTGGGACTATACGGCGTTTCAGACGCTGTTCGATCGGGTCCTGACCGTCGTCATCGCGCTCGAACTCGCCCGATCCGTGCAGCAAATGGCGCGCGGCGAACATGGGCTCGCCCAGGTGCGGACGGTCGTACTCATCGGCATCCTCGCCGTAGTGCGCAAGCTCATCCTTTTGGAGATTGATTCCACTACAGGCGGCTTCCTCGCAGGGCTCGCGGCGGCGGTCCTGGCGCTGGGTCTGGTGTACGCCCTCGTGCTCGAGGCCGAGCGGCGTACGCGCAAGGAAACTCTGGTGATGGATGGCGAGGACTAGCCCAGATCGCGCAAAGCTAGCTCGGCGGCGAGCAGCAGCAAAACCGCGCTGCCGGCGAAGAACCAAAGTCCCGGCAGGCTCGCCGCGCCGAGCGCGCCGGCGCTCGACCAGATCACGATCAGCACCGCGACCACCAATACATCTGCGAACGACCAGCGGCCCACCACGGCGACGAAGGCCGAAAGCGGGCCGCGCGGCGCGCCGGCGCGCCGGGAAAGCAGCACCGCCAGCGCAGCAAGCTTGGTCGTAGGCGTCACGAAGGAGAACAGAAAAACCAGACCGGCGAGCGCCGGTTCGTTCTCCCGCCAGAGCGCCTGCACGGTGTCGAAGAGCGAATACTCGGTCTTGAACACCCAGAGCTGGCGGGTCTCCATGATGGGCAACCAAAGCCCGAGCCCCAAAAAGAGCGCGGCGATGATCGTAATGGCGCGCGCCAACCCGCCGCCTGCGGGCTTGGCGGAGGCCGGGGCGTCGGACGCGGGCAGGGGATCGGTGACGGCCATGAAGGCTAGTCTGCCCGATCCCGCTGCGCTTGTCGCGCTAGAGTTAACGCGCCTTAGTATCCGCTCAGACGCGCCACTTCGCCCGCGCCGAAGGCGTCGTCGCCGAGATATTCCCCGGCCGCCTGGGCGCGCTTGTAATAGAGCCCGATATCGTACTCGTCGGTCATGCCGACCCCGCCATGCATCTGGATGCCTTCGGCGGCGGCGAGGCGGGCGACCTGGGTGGCCTTGGCTTTGGCCGCCGCGCACCAGAGCGGCGCCTGGCTCGGCTGGGTGTCCAGCGTGGTGAGCGCGCGGCGCACCAGCGACTGGCACAGCTCCAGCTCGCCGTAGAGATGGGCGGCGCGGTGCTGCAGGCCCTGGAAGGTGGCGATCGACACGCCGAACTGCTCGCGGCCTTTGATATATTCCAGCGTCACGTCGAACGCCTGAAGCGCGGTCCCGAAAAGCTCTGCGGCCTGTCCGGCGCGGCCGGCGTCGAGCAGATGGCGGTAGGCCGCTTCGCTGTCCTCAGCGCCGTTCATCAGCGCGTCTCCGGTAAGGCGCACATCGGCGAACTTGATATCGGCCGGCACGTGGCTGTCTACGGTGCGGCGGGGCGTGCGCTCCACGCCGTCGGCTTCGGGATCGACAAGGAAGAGATTGATTTTGTCGTCCTCGGTGCGCGCGGCGACCACCAGCACGTCGGCGCCCATGGCGTTGACCACGTAGCGCTTGGCTCCGTTAAGTTTGAATCCGTTGCCGTCCTTCACCGCGCGAGCGTCGATGCGCTCCGGGTTATGCCGGGCGCGCTCGTCCAGCGCGAAGGCGAACACGGTCTCACCGGCGGCGATCTTGGGCAGCCAGGCCTGCTTCTGCGCGTCGGTCCCAGCCAGGTTGAGCGCCGCGGCCCCCATCACCGCGGTGGAGAGATAGGGCGACGCGGTGAGCGTCCGGCCAATCTCCTCAAGGATAACCCCGGCGGCCGAATAACCCATCTCGACCCCGCCATGGGCTTCGTCCACCAGTACGCCGGTCCAGCCCATTTCGGCCATCCGGCCCCAGAGCTCGGAGGAGAAGCCCACTGGATCCTTGTCGTCGCGAAGCTTGCGCAGGGCGGAGACCGGCGAGGCTTCGGAGAGAAAGCCGCGCGCGGAGTCGCGCAGCATCTGTTCGTCTTCGTTGAGCACGAAGGTCATGGTCTAAATCCCTGTCTTAAATCTGCTTAAGCGCTCGGCAGGTCGAGCACGCGCTTGGCGACGATGTTGAGCTGGATCTCGCTGGTGCCGCCCTCAATGGAGTTGGCGCGGCTGCGCAGCCAGGAGCGCGCCGGGTCGCCGTCGTGCTCGTTCTCGCCTTCCCACAAAAGCCCGTCATAGCCCAGCGCGCTCATGTTAAGCTCGTTGCGGCGCTTGTTCAGCTCTGTGCCGATATATTTCAGCATCGAGGCGCGGGCGCCGACGCCTTCGCCGTGGTCGGCCTCTTCCTTCACCCGACGCATGGTGGCGTCGAAAGCAAGACCGTCAATGGTCAGGCGCGCCACGTCCCCGCGCAGGATCGGATCGGACAGGCGTCCGTCCTCCTCAACTTCGCCGGACTGGTGGGCGGCGGTGACGGGGTTCAGACCGCCGAACGCCGCCTCGGAGACGATGCCGGCGCGTTCATGGCTGAGCAGGTACTTGGCGATCTCCCAGCCCTGACCGGCTTCGCCGAGGCGATTCTTGGTCAGCGCTTTGGCGTCATCGAAGAAGGTCTCGCAAAACGGCGACTTGCCGCTGATCAGCTTGATCGGCTTGGTGGAGACGCCAGGCTGGTCCATGTCGATCAGCAAAAACGAGATGCCGTTGTATTTCGGCGCATCCGCTTCGGTGCGCACGAGCGCGAAGATCCAGTCGGATTTGTCGGCGTAGCTGGTCCACACCTTCTGGCCGTTGACGATATAGTGATCGTCTTCCAACTCGCCCTTGGTGCGGAGCGACACCAGGTCGGAGCCCGCGCCGGGTTCGGAATAGCCCTGGCACCAGCGGATCTCGCCGCGCGCGATCGGGGGCAGGTGCTCGGCCTTTTGGTCGTGCGTGCCGTATTTGAGGAGCGCCGGTCCAAGCATCCAGATGCCGAAGCTGTCCAGCGGACTACGCGCACCGATCGCCTTCATTTCCTCTTTCAGGACGAAGGCTTCATCCTTGGAGAGGCCTCCACCGCCGTATTCGGTCGGCCAGGTGGGGACGGTCCAGCCCTTTTCCGCCATGCGTTCGAGCCAGACTTTCTGGTCGTCGCTGGCGAACGTCCAATTCTTTCCGCCCCAGCAGATATCGGCTTCGGAGCGGATCGGTTTGCGCATGCTCTCGGGGCAATTAGCCTCGAGCCAGGCGCGGGTTTCCTTGCGGAACGCATCAAGCGACATGGCGCTTCTCCTCCCTGACGTTTACGTAAAGGGTAAGGCGCGTGATCGACGCTGACCAGCCCCGTGCGGCCCTTTGACTGCGCCTCCAGCGCGGCGAAAGGGCGCGCAGCCCTTGCCCGGCGCGCGTCAGTCGATAATTAGCGCTTCATCTGAACACGCGAAGGATCCGCCCATGCAGGCCGCCACCTCGATCCCGAAAGCCTTCACCGCACCCGACACAAGCCGCGCCATGTTCTGGTGGCTGGTGGTGGTGTCCGCGTTCGTGTGCGCGATGATTTTGGTGGGCGGAGCGACGCGGCTGACCGATTCTGGATTGTCCATCACCGAATGGCGTCCCGTGACCGGCGCGATCCCGCCGCTCACGGCGCAAGGGTGGGAGGCCGAGCTCGAGAAGTATCGCCAGATCCCCGAGTACCAGGAACAAAATCGCGGCATGTCCATGGCCGAGTTCCAGTTTATCTATTGGTGGGAATGGGGCCACCGGCAGCTGGGGCGCACGCTGGGTCTGGTCTATTTCATCCCGTTTGTATTTTTTCTCGCCAAGGGACTCGCGCCCAAACGTTTGCGGCCGCGTTTGTGGGTGCTTTTCGCACTCGGCGGTCTGCAGGGGGCGATCGGCTGGTGGATGGTCTCTTCCGGGCTTTCCGAGCGCCTGGACGTCAGCCAGTACCGGCTCGCCACCCACCTCACCATGGCGTTCTTGATCCTTGGACTGAGTTTGTGGACCGCGCTTGAGCTGCGCTACGGCGAAACACGGGTGACGAACCGCTCTCGGTACTTCCCTTGGGCGGGCGCATTCTGGGCGGCGGTGCTGTTGCAGGTGGCGCTCGGCGCGTTTGTGGCGGGGCTTGACGCAGGCATGATCTACACCAGCTGGCCCGGCTTCAACGGACGCCTCATTCCGGACGACTACCTCATGGGCATGCCGTTCTTCCAGGCGATCTTTGAAAGCCGCCCGGCCGTACAGCTTCAGCATCGCTGGTTCGCCTACGCCCTGGTCGTCGCCGGCGGCCTGCTCGCCTGGGCGTATCACCGAAGCGGCGACAAGGTGATGCGCAACTTCGCGCTCGTCCTGCCCGCGGTGTTGGCGTTTCAGGTTGTACTGGGGATCGTCACTCTGGTGCACGCCGCGCCGCTGTCGTTGAGCCTTGTTCACCAGGGCGGCGCGATCGCGCTGTTCCTCACCGCCGGCATGGCGGCGTGGACGGCGGCGCGGGCGCTGCCGTCCGGCGCAGGCGATCAGCTTTCAGGCGACACCACCGCGCGCGCCACGACTTCGCGGGCGACCATTTTGACGCGGGAATCCGCGCGGTCATAAACCGCCACGAGGCCGGAAGAGAACGCCATCCCGCCATAGCTGGCGCTGGTGACCGCTAGAGCCACCGGCGTGTCGAACGCAGGCGCGTTCAGCCCGGCCTCGGTCTCGACGTCGGTGATCTTCTCCAGCGTGCGCGCGTCGAACACGCTCAGCCGGCCCGTGTCCGACGAGGCCGCCATCACCGCCGGGCGCCCAAGCAGCGTGGCGTAGCCGATATCGGTCACGTTCAGCCCGGCCGCAAAGGCGCGGGTCTCCCCGGACATGTCCACACGCGCAAGACCGGCTGTCGGCCCGCCGACGATCAGATCTCCATCGGCCGCAGCGCAGCTGCGTGCGGTGAAGGGCAGGGGGAGGCGGGCCTGCTCGGTCAACGTCAGGCCGTCCCCCCCGGTGTCGCGCACACGCATGATCGCCGCCTCGGGTCCCTCGCCGAGGACCGCGATGTCGACATACCCGATACCGCTATCGAACGTGCAGACCGCTGCGGCGGTCTCCATCGCGGCGTCGCCTTCAAGCGGAAGTTCAGCGACGTCGTCGGCCTGGCGCAGAACCGCGAAGGCGCGCAGCGCGCCGGCTTCATCGACGCCGAACAGCAGCGGAAACACCTGGCCGCGAAGTGCGAAATCGGAGGCCGCTGCAATCGACCCCAGTTGCGGCCCCGCTGCGGAGATGAGCGGCTGGCCCTCCACCGAGAAGATATCGAACCCGCCGTCGCGAAGTGTCGTGGCCACCAGGCCCGTCCAAGGCGATTGTGCGGTGGGCAGGAAGGCGAGGCCGCGCGCAGGAGCTGACGGCTCGAACGCGCTCGTCACGACCGCGCTGCGAACCGTAGCGGCGGGTGCTTGCTGTCGCTCCTCGTCTGAGGCGTCTTCGCCGGGCGAGCAGGCCGTCAGGCCGAGGCCGGCGACAAGGAGCGCCGCGCCCAGGGCCCGCGCACCGCGAAGGTGCGTCCTGGTCCGTTCTGGACGTTGAAAAAGAGCGTGGTTCCGTCGGGGGAGAAACATGGTCCGGTTATCTCGCTGTATTCGCCCGTATCGTCCGGGCTGGCGTTGCGGCCGATGGTATAGACCTCACCGCCCGGCGTCACACCCCTGATGTATTGCTCGCCGTCTCCGTCTTCCACCACGATGAGATCGCCCCAGGGCGCCACCGTGATGTTGTCGGGTTTTTCCAAAACGCTGGCGCTGGCGCTTTCAAACAGCAAGGTGAGTTCGCCGGGCGCCTCGCGCTCCTGCGCGTAGCCTTCGAAACGCGAAGGACGATAACGCCAGATCTGACCGATCCGCTCCGGGCCGCCGTCGGTGCAGCAGAAAAAGACTTCACGCTCGCCGAACCACATGCCTTCCCCGCGCGTGAAAGCGGCCGCGCCCGCGGCGATCGCGCGGACCGCAAGATCGTTTTCCGGGTTGTGGACGGCCTCAAGGTCGATCCAGGCCGCGGGCAGGGATTGACCCACATCGATGCGCTCGGCTTCGCCCCAATTATAGGTGTTCACACCCGGGCGCCCTTGCACGGCCAACGCCTGCAGCCGGCCGCTGCGCCACAGCTCGCCTGGATGGTCGGGCAGGAATCGGGTGAACAGGCTCGGCCGGTCGTCCTCGGTCTGGTAGACGACGCCGGTTCCCGGATCGACGGCGCAGGCCTCGTGTTTGAAGCGGCCGAGCCCGCGCAACGGCGTCGGCTCCACAAGGCCCTGGTGGTCGGCCGGCACCTCGAAGGCGTATCCGTGATCGAGTTCGGCGCCTTCGCCGGCCCGCGTCAGCGTCTCCTCGCAAGACACCCAGCTGCCCCAGGGAGTCGGCCCGCCGGCGCAATTGTTTTCCGTCCCCGCAAGGGACATGAACTGACGCACGACCCGGCCGCTTTCCGCATCGACATGGAGCGTCGTCGTGCCGCCAAGCTGAGGCGCGCCGTCATCAGTCCGGTCGTAAAGCCGGCTTGCGTCGATGCGCGCCAGGCGTTCGGCGTTCGGCCCGAAGCCGGACAGCTCGGTTTCGTGAGGGCGGAGTTCGTGATTGCGGACCAGCGTCACCAAGCCGTCCGGGCCGGCGAAGGCGGCCATGCCGTCATGGTCGCCTGGAACTAGAAGCCCGTCATCCATGACATCGCCGGTTTCCGACAGGGTCGCATAGCTGAAGCCTTCGGGCAGATCGAACAGACCGCGCGGATCGCGCATCAGCGCGCCGTACCCCTCCACCTGGTTCTTATAGCCGTCCTCGGTCCGCGCGGCGCAGGCGGAGAGGGCGGGCAGGCCTGAAAACGCCGCGCTCACGGCGGCGGTGCGCGTCAGGAAGCGGCGGCGTGAAAGGGTCATGGCGGGCTCCGGATCAGTGGGATCGTAAGGCGGTCGAAACCTCTTTAGCGAACCGTCAAGCGCTTGAATATGCCGCGCTCTTGAAATTTGCGGTATCTGAATACCATATTGCTAACTATTTCGTTTCAAACGATTTTCACAACAGGTGTTGACCGCGATGCGCCCCGCGCGTAGGAAGCGCTCTCTTCGCGCGGGGGATGGGCCTTCGCGCATACGCAATGACCGATAGGCTGACGCGATGAAGACCTTTACCGCCAAGCCCGCGGACGTCGAGAACAAGTGGGTCGTGATTGATGCGGAAGGCGCCATTGTCGGCCGTCTCGCCGCGTATATCGCCACCCGGCTCCGCGGCAAGCACCGCCCCGACTTCACCCCCCATGTCGACACCGGCGACCATGTCGTCGTGATCAATGCCGACAAGGTGGTGTTCACCGGGCGCAAATATAACGACAAGCGCTATTACCGCCACACCGGTCACCCGGGTGGGATCAAGGAAACCAGCCCGCGCAAGGTGCTGGAGGGCCAGTTCCCCGAGCGTGTGCTCGAGGCGGCCGTAAAGCGCATGCTGCCCAAGGAAAGCCCGCTCGCACGCGGTCAGTTTTCCAAACTGCGCGTTTACGCCGGCGCTGAGCATCCTCACGAGGCGCAGAGCCCTGAAGTCATCGACTTCAAGTCCATGAACACCAAGAATGCGCGGAGCTGAGAATGGCTGAGCAAGCTCGTTCCCTCGAAGACCTGAAATCCGCGCTGCAGGACGCCGGGTCTGAAATCGTTCCGGAAGCCCCGGAAGAAGAAATCGTCGCCGAACCCAAGATCGACGAGCATGGCCGCGCGTATGCGACCGGCCGGCGGAAAAACGCCATCGCTCGCGTTTGGATCAAGCCGGGCAACGGCAAGATCGTCGTGAACGGCCGCGATCAAGAGGTCTACTTTGCGCGGCCCGTGCTGCGCATGGTGATCGCCCAGCCGTTCGAAACCGCCGAGCGGGTCGACCAGTTCGACGTCTACGCCACGGTCACCGGCGGCGGACTGTCCGGTCAGGCCGGCGCGGTGCGTCACGGCCTGTCGCGCGCCCTGGTCAATTACGAGCCCGGCCTTCGCCGCGTGCTGAAAGCCGCCGGCTTCCTCACCCGTGACTCCCGCGTGGTCGAGCGTAAGAAGTACGGCCGCAAGAAAGCCCGCCGCAGCTTCCAGTTCTCGAAGCGCTAAGGCTCTACGCCATTGCGAATGCGGATGCGGGCGGTCCTTTCGGGCCGCCCGTTTTCGTTTCAGCCCCGCAGCGCTTGATGAAGGTGAGAGGCCAGGCGGTCGTAGACCAGGCGGATTCGTGCGCTGGTTCGCAGCTCGCGGTGCGTAACCAGCCAGACCGGCACCTTTATCGAGAAGGCGTCCTCAAGCACCGGTTCGAGCGCCGGGCTCGCCACCGCATCGTCAGGCATGACCCCCAGACCCAGCCCCGCCTCAATGAGCGCGATGAGCACCTCACCGGACGTCGAGCGGGCCGTCAGTCGCGCCGGGTCGATCGTCAGCCCGATGGACGCCATAACCGAAACGACCCGCTCTGGCTGATCAAAACCGACGAAGTCGTGCTCTTTCAGCTCGTCGAGCGAGGCCGGGCGCCCCGCACGGTCAAGATAGTCCTTGGCCCCATAGAGCTTTGCGCCGATCTCTCCGATCAGGCGCCCGATCAGGTCGGGCTGCTCGGGGCGCGCATGGCGGATGGCGATGTCGGCTTCACGCCGGCGCAGATCCTGCAGCGCGTCCGAGGCCACGATTTCGATCTCGATGCCCGGGGCCTCCTGACGCAACTCTGCGACGACCCTTGGAAGATGGCGCGCTGCGAACTCGCTTGTCGCGGTGATCGTCACGCGCCCCTCGATCGTCACCGCAGCGCCCGTGGCGGACAAGGAGAACGCTGCGGCGTGCTCTCCCATGCCTTTGACATGGTCGGCCAGCAGCGCACCGGTCTCGGTCAGCGCCATGGTGCGCGGGCCCCGTTCGAAGAGGGTCACGCCCAGCTCCGCCTCCAGAGCGGCGATCTGGCGCGACACGGTCGGTTGAGTGAGCCCAAGCGCGCGCGCCGCCGCCGAGAACGAGGCGTGTTCGCTCACCGCCAGAAAGGCGCGCGCTTGGTTCCAGTCAAAGGAGAGATTGGGCCAGTTCATGCGAATCCGTATCGCTGCAATGCCTGAATGCGCGTATCACTCGATTTTCTGTATGGCTAAACCAAGCGGGCCAGGAGGGAAAGCCCGGCGCGTCTGGGCAGGGAGCCGCTATGAAGAACGATCCGACATTCTGGGACCGGAAGGCTGCGCAGTACGCCGCCAGTCCGATCAAGGACGAGGCCGCCTATGAGCGAAAGCTGGCGCTGACGCGCGCAGCCCTGCCTGAGGATGCGCACGTTCTCGAGGTCGGGTGCGGCACTGGCGCGACCGCTATCCGTCATGCCCCGTACGTCAAGACTATCCTGGCGACTGACCTATCCGAACAAATGATCGAAATCGCTTGGGGGCGAGCGCAAGACGCCGGCGTTTCAAACGTACATTTCCAGGCCGCCGATTTCGACACGATGGAGTTGGAAACCGGCCGGTTCGATGCGGTGCAGGCGCTGAGTCTGCTGCATCTGTTGCGCGACCGCGAGACGGCGCTGGCCAGCATCTTCAGGACGCTGAAGCCCGGCGGGCTGCTGATCGCGAGCACAGCCTGTCTAGGCGACCATATGGGCTTCATGGCGCCGGTTCTGCCGATGATGAAACTCGCTGGCCTCGCGCCGTACGCCGCGGTTTTCACCGAAACAAGGTTGATGGACGAGATGGAGGCGGCCGGCTTCGAGATTGAGCGCCGCTATCGTCCCGCAAAAGCGCACGGCGCATTCCACATCGCCCGAAAGCCGGGTTAGTCCGGGCAGGCGATGAACACCCTGCCATCGCCTTCGATCGTATAGCCGCCAAGATTCGCCGCACCGGCTTCAGGCGGCATGACGGCGAGTGACTCGGGCGCGCGTTGTTCCACTGAAAACACCGTATCGGGCTGATCGAAGACGAACGCGGCGTTTTCGCCGAAGCGAACCTCTCCGGTGCGCGGCGCGCCGTCGAGGCTGGTTTCGATGGTCAGCCGGTCCGCGCCGGGGGTGGGCGAGACGTCAAAAGCCGGCCGGGCGCAGTCTCCCCCTTTCGCCGTCCAGGGGCCTAGAAGATAGGCGCGCTCGACCGTGCCTGCGTCATCCGGCAAAGCATTCTGTGGTGGTGGAACATCGCCGGCTTGGCCGTTCCGACCGTCAGGAGCGCCCCCGTCGGCGGGGCTGGTGCGCGCAGCGCCGTCTGCGTCGGGCTCAGGCTCGCTCGAACGCTCCACCGCGCGCCCGCCTTGCTCGGTGCGAGAAGCGTTTTGATCGGCGTTATCGCTGTCGGGGTTTGTTCGACCTGCGGCGACGGCGTTTTCAGCGTTCTGCGGCCAGACCCGGTCAGGGGCCGGATCGCGCTGCGGTCCCTCAGGTTCGCTGCAGGCGAACAGGATCGGCGCGGCGCAGGCGGCGAGGATCAAGCGGGTCATTGAGAACTCCAGGCGGCTTGGGACACAACGAAACCGCGTGGATGCGCGTTCGAACGAGACCGCAGTGCGCATGAGGAGGCCGAATGTGGTTTGACAGCTGGGAAAATATCGCTCGCATCGCGGCGGTCGGCACGGCGGCCTATATCGGGCTGGTGTTCATTTTGCGGGTTACGGGCAAACGCACCTTGTCGAAAATGAACGCCTTCGACCTGGTTGTGACGGTGGCTCTCGGCTCGGTGCTCGCCACGGTGATTTTGAACGCGAAGACCAGTCTCGCCGACGGCCTGACGGCGTTTTTCCTTTTGTGCGGCCTGCAGTTCGTGGCGACCTTCACCGCCACCCGCTCAAAGCGCTTTCAGTCCCTGATCAAGGCCGATCCGGCCCTGGTCTACCATCGAGACGGATTTCTGGAGGGGGCGATGAAGCGCGAACGGGTTTCGCGAGAGGAAATCGAAGCGGCGGCCCGCGGCGCGGGCTGCGCCGGGCTTGGCGAGGTGCATTCGGTGATCCTGGAGACCGACGGCTCTTTTTCGGTCGTCACCGGCGAGGCCGGCGCCGAAGACCTGCTCACCCAAGCGCGCGCATGAATAAGGAAAGGGCGGTTTCCACTGACAGCGCCCGCACCTTGGCGCGGCCGATATCGCCAAAGCGGCGTTCAAGCGTGTGTGTGGGACGATCTGCTCGGGAGATCGCGAACCAGACAAGTCCGACGGGCTTGGCGTCGCTCCCTCCGCCCGGGCCTGCGACGCCGGTGATCGACACCGCGACGTGTGCGCGACTGTTCGCCAGCGCCCCTTCGGCCATCGCCCGCGCCACCGGCTGGCTGACCGCGCCATGAGTGTCGATGAGCGCCTTGGGCACGCCGAGCATCTCGGCCTTGGCCGGATTGGAATACGTCACGAAACCGCGGTCGAAAACTATGGACGACCCGGCGACCTCCGTCAGATGAGCCGCGACAAGCCCTCCTGTGCAACTTTCGGCGGTGGCCAGCATCACACCGCGCGTCTTGGCGAGGCCAAGCACCTCGGCGGCGCGCACATGCAGAGCGTCCATGGCGGTCTCCTAAAGGCGGACGGTGACGATCGCTTCAGCGGCCAAGCCTTCGCCGCGCCCGGTGAAGCCGAGTTTTTCCGTCGTGGTCGCCTTGATGTTCACGCGGTGCGGCGCGAGCTTCAATAGATTGGCGACGCGCGTCTTCATCGCTGATTTGTGTGGGCCGATCTTCGGTTGCTCGCAAATGAGCGTGACGTCGCAATGAACCGGCGTTGCGCCGGCTGCGGCCGCGATCTCAAGCGCGTGCTGGAGGAACATGGAGGAGTCAGCGCCGCGCCAGCGTGTGTCCGTGGGCGGGAAGTGTTCTCCGATATCGCCGAGCCCCGCTGCGCCCAGAAGCGCATCGGTTATCGCATGCAGCCCGGCGTCGGCGTCGGAATGCCCGATAAGCCTGAGCGAACAGGGGATGAATACGCCGCACAGAGCAACGCCGTCGCCGGGCGCCAGGCGATGAACGTCATAACCCGAGCCGCTGACCGTCATCCCGGCCTGGGGCGCCTTCCGGCTCAGGCGCCGTTCAGCGCGCGCGAAATCTTCCGGCCAGGTGACCTTGAAGTTCTCCTCGTCACCTGGAACCAGCGCCACCTCAAGCCCCTGGGACCGCGCGAGAGCGACCTCGTCCGGGAAACTCGCCGCGTCGCCGGCCTTCCTGAACGCTTCCAGAAGCAAATGCGTGCGAAAGGCCTGCGGCGTCTGCATGCGCCAGAGCCCGGTTCGGTCGACCGGCTCCACACCCTGCACGCCGTCGCGCACGAGTGCATCGCTCATGGGCAGGGCGGGCGCAGCGCCGTCCGCGGCGTCCAGCGCCGCCGTCAGGTCGTCCAGGATCCGAAGCGGAGGGAAGGGGCGCGCGGCGTCGTGGATCAGGACGTGGGGTGACCGCGCCGCGGCGACGGCGTTGCGCACCGATGCGCTGCGAGTCGCCCCGCCTTCGATGAAACGCACAGTGTCGGCGCCCGGCCCCAGCGCCTTGCGCGCGTCAGCTTCGGCGCCGGGCGCAACGGCGATGAGGATCTCCTGACACTCCGGATGCGCGCTGAAGCGCTCCAGGCTCCAGGCCAGCAAGGGCTTGTCTGCGACCAGGCGCCATTGCTTGGCCACGCCGCCCCCGGCGCGTTCGCCGCGCCCCGCGGCTACTATGCATGCGGAGAATCCCTTGGACATGGGCCAAGCGTTACGGCGTCTGGAACCCGGCGTCCAGACGCGCTATTGCGTCAGGTCATGGAAACCGCGCCGCGCATCAAGGGCTTCTCGATCGGACCGGTCCGGGTGGACCGGCCGGTTTTGCTTGCGCCCATGTCTGGCGTCACTGACTGGCCCTTCCGCCGCCAGGCCTATCGCTTCGGAGCGGGCCTGGTGGTCTCTGAAATGGTGGCGTGCGAAACGCTGGCTCAGGGCCGGGAGGACGTGATCCGACGCATGGCCGCAGACCCGGCTTGCGGGCCCCACGTGGTGCAGCTCGCCGGGCGCGAGGCCCGCTGGATGGAGGTGGGCGCGCGCCTCGCCGAAGACGCCGGCGCGGAGATCATCGACATAAACATGGGCTGCCCTGCCAGACAGGTGACGCGGGGCCTGTCCGGTTCGGCGCTCATGCGCGATCTCGAGCACGCGCTCACGCTGATTGAGGCGACGGTGAGGGCGGTCTCCGTCCCCGTGACGCTGAAAATGCGGCTTGGCTGGGATCATGACAGCCTGAACGCGCCCGAGCTCGCCCGGCGCGCCGAGGAGGCCGGCGTACGTATGGTGACGGTCCACGGGCGGACCCGCCAGCAGTTCTACAAGGGGCGAGCCGACTGGACCGCGGTGGCCGCGGTGCGTGAGGCGGTGTCCATCCCGCTGGTGGTCAATGGCGATATCGCAACACCGCACGATGCGCGCGAGGCGCTGGAGAAATCCGGCGCTGACGCGGTGATGATCGGTCGAGCCAGCCAGGGCCGCCCCTGGTTGCCGGGCGCCGTCGCTGGAAGCCTCTTGACCGGCTCCGCGCTTATCGAGCCGACGCGCCAGGTCGGCGCCGAGAGCCTGGCGCAAGCGGCGAGGGACGCCGTATCGCTTTACGGCGAAGCGCTTGGCGTGCGCTGCATGCGTAAGCATTTCGCCAGCTTTATCGATTGGGCCGAGGCCGACCCCGAAACGGCGAAACTCTGGCGCGGCCGGCTCTGCCGCGCCGGCGGGCTTGAAGACGTGCTGCAAGCGCTTTCATCGTTTGCAGACTCCGCGATGCGGGACGCGGCGTGATCGAGGCGGAGGCCGGCCTGCGCGCGGCGGAAGCGGCTTCGGTTGGTTTGGTCCTGGTCGACGGCGCGGGCCGAATTGGCTTCGTCAACGCCAGCGCCGAGATATTGATCGGACGATCGCGCAAGCAGCTCCTCGGCGCCGATCTTTCAGAGTCCGGTCCGGTCGGCGCCGCCGCTGCGGGGCTGGCGCGCCGCGCCATGGACGAGGCCCGCGATGTTTTCGCCCATGATCTGCCGGTCAGCCATCCCGGCGCGATGACGCGCCTTTCCATCGACGCGGCGCCTGAAGGCGAGGGGGCGTGCGTGTGTCTGCGCCCCTGGCCGGAAAGCGGCGCAAGCCCTCGCGGCGACACTGCAGCCAGTGCGGCGGCGGGGTTCGGACGCATGCTTTCGCATGAATTGAAGAACCCGCTCGCCGGCGCGCGCGGCGCAGCTCAGTTGATCGCCCAAGGTGGAGATGAGGAGAGCGCCGAACTCGCCAGCCTGATCGTGAACGAGATCGACCGCGCGCGCCGGATCGCAGAGCGCTGGAGCGGGATCGGCGATCTGACGCCAGGTCCGTTCGCGCCGATCAACCTGCACGCCCTGGTGCGCGAAGCTGTCCGCTCCGCGTCTGCGGGCGCGGAGGAGGCGGTCGATTTCGAGGAGCATTTTGACCCCTCGCTCCCCGACGCGGCGGGGGACCGCGATCTCGTGTTGCAGGCCGTGCTGAACCTCCTCATCAACGCGGCGGAGGCGGTGGGCGAAGCGGGCGGCAGGGTCAGCATCTCCACCCGCTATCGCAGCACGCGGCCCGGCGGCCCGGCTCCGGACGCGCGCCTCGAGATCGAGGTGCTGGACGACGGCCCCGGCGTGCCGGATCATCTTCAGGAGGCCGTATTCAACCCCTTCGTCACCGGCAAGCCGGCGGGCGAGGGGCTTGGGTTGGCCTTCGTATCACGGATCGCCGAACTTCATGGCGGCGGGGTCGAGTTCACCAGCCGCCCTGGGCGCACAGTGTTTTATCTGTATCTGAAAGAGGCGCGTGAATGAGCGGGCGCATCCTCATACTGGAAGACGACGATTCGCTCCGCTTGGTGATCTCGAAGGCGTTGTCGCGGGCCGGTTTCGAGGTTCGGTCTACAGCGACGCCGCAAACCGCAGTCGACCGCATGGCCGCAGGCGAGGCCGATGCGCTTGTCGCTGACGTGCTGCTGGGAAAGGAGAATTTTCTTCAGCGGCTCGACGAGGTGGCCCGTCTAAGGCCGGACGCGCCGGTGATTGTGATGAGCGCCCAGACTACGGCCGCTACAGCCATCGGCGCCGCCCGGCAAGGAGCGTTTGAATATCTCGCAAAACCGTTTGATTTGAATGATCTGGTGGAAATTCTTCAGCGTGCGCTTAAGCGCGCCCCAGGCGAGCCTCGCAAGGATCGCAACGGTTATGGCGGGCTGGTGGGACGCTCCAGCGCAATGCAGGCGGCGTTTAAGGCGCTCGGGCGTCTCGCCAAGCGCGGCGAGCCTGTTCTGATCGTAGGTCCTGAGGGGTCCGGTCGCGCCGCCTTCGCCCGGGTTCTCCACACGGAGTCAGGTAAAGCCGGCGACCTTATAGAGGCCGGGCCGGAGCGGCTTGCTGATACGCCCGCCTTGCTTGACTCACCCGCCGCTGCGTTTCTTTTGCGCCGCGCAGAGCGCTGGAATGCACGCACCCGCGCGCGGGTGCTTGAGCGCCTGGAAACGGAAACACCGGGGGCGCCCCGCATTCTGGTCACCGCCGCACCCGGCGTGCGCACGGCCCTGTCGGCGCCGCTCATCGACCGCATCGCCGTCGGCCTTGTCGAGCTTCCGCCAGTGCGTCAACGCGGCGCAGATAAGACGTTGTTGTTTCGACACTTTCTCGCCAAGGCCGGGCGCGGTCGCTTTACACTGAGCGACGAGGCCGCTGAATTCGTCAACACTCAAGGCTGGTCCGGAGAGGTGCTTGAGATCCGACGGACCGCCGAACGCATAGCGGCTCAGGGCGTGCCGGGCGCTGTAAGCGCGCATGACGTCGCAGACGCCATGGCCGCGCCGCGCGCCGCAGACCCCGACACCGCGCTACAAGACGCCGCCGCCCGGTATTTCTCCAGCCGGGCGGGCGACGACAAACTCGCCGCAAACGCCCAGGCGGCGCTGGAGGCAGGGCTCATCCGCGCCGCACTGGAGGCGTCTGGCGGCGTGCGTCAGGACGCGGCGCGGCGTCTCGGCATGAATCGCAACACGTTCGCCCGGCGCATCGCCGCGCTCGGTCTGGTCGAGGCGGACGAGCCGGGCGCTGATGCGCTTTGAATGCCACAGTCGTTGAATTGCGGTCACACTTGGCACATGCTGGCGAGGAGCTAAGGGAGCTTTGCGCTTGATCGGCTTGTCGGCGGCGCCGCGCGCGATGCGGCGCTTTTCACTTTTCGGTGTCGGGTTCGTCGCCGCTGCGTTCGGCGCGGTGATGCTTGCCTATATGGCTGTCGCCGGCGAGGGCGGTATCGGCCCGGGCGGCGGGATTTTCGCCGCGCTTATGGTGGCCGAGGTGGTTCTGGTCGGCGGGCTCGGCGCCTGGGTCGCGTTTCGCGCCAGCCGTCACTTGCGCGGCCGCCGCTTCGGCGAACCAGCGCCGCGTCTGCAGATGCGGTTCATCACCTTGTTCGCGGTGGCCGCCGTGGTGCCCGCGGTATTGATGGCCGGGTTTCATGCGCTGGTTCTAGGGCGCGGGATCGAGTTCTGGTTCGGCGAGCCGGTGAACGCGGTGGTGGAAAGCTCCGCCGACCTGGCGAGGGAATGGCCCAATGTCGCCCTGGAGAACGTGAACATCCAGCTTGGCGGGGTCGCGGAGGATTTGGCGTTTCCCGCCGCGCTGGACGCGCTTCGAAATCAGCGCATTCTGTACCGCCAATACCTGACCCAGCAGGCGCGGTTGAGGAACATCCCGGCGCTATACGTGATCGACGATCAGGCGGCGGTCCTGGCGCGTGCGGCGCCTGTGGCCGACGCGCCGCCCTATGTGGCGCCCTCGGTGACGATGTATGAATTCGCCAATGAGAACGATCTCGGGTCCTCCGATCCTCAGGTGCGTGACGGTGCGCCGGATTATGTTCGCCTGCTCACCCGCATCCCCGACACCGAAGGCCTTTACGTCTATGCGGTCTGGTACGTGGATTTCTCGCTTCTCTCCGCCCAGGAGGCGATGACCAATTCGTTCCGCGAAGCGGTGGCGCGCGAGTCACAGATGCGCGAGGGCTTTTTCTTCGTCTACGCGCTCGCTGCAGCTCTCATTTTCATCGGCGCGGTCTGGCTGGCGTTGTCAGCCGCCCGCAGCGTCGTCACGCCGGTGAGCCGTCTGGTTTCGGCGGCCGAGCGTGTACGCCGGGGCGATCTGGACGCCCGGGTGGCTGTTGCGCGCGATGATGACGAAATCGCTGCGCTCGGACGGGCTTTCAACCGGATGACCCGTCAGCTCTCCAGCCAGCGTACCGAGCTTGTGGATGCGAACGAGCAATCGGAACGCCGCCGCGCCTTCATTGAGGCGGTGCTCACCGGGGTCAGCGCCGGCGTGATCGGTCTGGAGGCGTCCGGCCAGGTGAGCCTGGTGAACCGCTCGGCTGCGCAATTGCTTGGATGCGAACCGGAAGACCTTGTAGGCAAACGTCTCGACGAAGCCGCGCCGGTGTTCCTCTCCGTGGTGCAGGACGTCCTCAAGCGCCCCGGTGATATCGCAGAACGCCAGATCGACGTGGCGGCTGAAGACGGCTCGGTGGTTCACCTCAACGTTCGCGCCGGCCATGATGAACAGGGCGGGCTGGTGATCACATTCGACGACGTCACCCGCCTCGTCGCGGCGCAGCGCAACGCCGCCTGGCGCGATGTCGCGCGCCGGATCGCGCACGAGATCAAGAACCCGCTGACGCCGATCCAATTGTCCGCCGAACGCCTGCGCCGCCGCTATCGCAAGGAGCTGGACGAGGCGGGGCTTGAGACCTTTGACAAGTGCGTCGACACGATCGTACGCCAGGTCAGCGATATCGGCCGCATGGTTGATGAATTCTCCTCATTCGCGCGCATGCCCGCTCCGAAAATGGAGCAGGCGGACCTCACCGAGATCGCCAGCGCGGCGGTCTTCGCCCAGCGCGTTGCGTCGCCGGCGATCAAGCTTCCGTTCAGCGCGCCCGGCGCTCCGATCAAGGTGGAGTGCGACACCCGGCTCGCATCGCAAGCGCTGGCGAACATCCTGAAGAACGCCGCGGAAAGCGTGTCCGCGCGCATGGAGAGCGACGGGGCCAAGGCTGGCGGACAGATCTCGGTGAAGGTGTATCGCGAGAACGGCTTCGGCGTGATCGAAGCCGTGGACGACGGGCTTGGCTGGCCCACGCCTGACAAATCCCGGCTCACTGAGCCGTACATGACGACGCGGGAAAAAGGCACGGGGCTGGGGCTCGCGATCGTTCGCCGTGTCATGGAGGACCATGGCGGCCGGCTTGAACTGGACGATCCGGCGGACGGCGCGAACGGCGCGGTTGTCCGTCTGGCCTTTCCCTTGCTTGAACCCGATGCGGGCGCGGACGACGCGCCCGCCCGTGCGGAGGCGTGACCCAAGATGGCTCAAGACATACTCATCGTCGACGACGAGGCCGACATTCGCGAGCTCATCGGTGGGCTTCTCGAAGACGAAGGCTATGAGGCGCGCTACGCCGGCGACGCCGACGCCGCGCTCGCCGCGATCCGACAGCGAAAGCCCGCCCTCGCCGTCCTAGACGTCTGGCTTCAGGGCTCCCGGCTCGACGGCATCGAACTGCTCGACGAGATCAAGAAGGCCGACCCCGGCCTGCCGGTGGTGGTGATCTCCGGCCACGGCACGATCGAGACCGCCGTCGCCGCGATCCGTAAAGGTGCCTATGACTTCATCGAGAAGCCTTTTAAGTCCGACAAGCTCCTGGTCACCGTGGAGCGCGCGCTGGAAACCACCCGGCTGCGCCGCGAGAACGAGGAGCTGCGCGCCAAAACGGGCATGCATAACGAGCTGATCGGCAAGTCCGCCGCAGCCGCGACGCTGCGCCAGACGGTGGACCGGGTCGCGCCGACCAATTCGCGCGTGCTCATTTCCGGCCCGCCAGGGTGCGGTAAGGAACTCATCGCACGTCTCATCCACGCCAACTCGCTGCGCGAATCCGGTCCGTTCGTTCCCGTGAGCGCGGCGATGATGGACCCAGAGCGCGTGGAACAGGAGCTGTTTGGATCCGAAAAGGACGGGCAAGTGGAGCGCGTCGGCCTGCTTGAGCAAGCTCATGGAGGCACGCTGTTTTTGGATGAGGTCGGCGACATGCCGCTCGCCACCCAGGGCAAGCTGTTACGCATGCTGGTGGAGCAGCGCTTCAAACGCATCGGCGGGGCCTCTGACGTGGAGGTCAAGGTGCGCGTGCTCTCCTCCACCGCACGCGAGCTGCGCGGTTTGATCTCGCAAGGCCGGTTCCGGGAGGATTTGTATCACCGGCTCGCCGTGGTGCCGCTTGAAGTGCCCTCATTGTCTGAACGCCGCGACGACATTCCCATGCTGGTCGAGCATTTCATCGAACGGCTCACCGCGATGTCCGGCTTGCCCCGACGGCGCATCGGGGATGACGCCATGGCCGCGCTTCAGGCCCATGACTGGCCGGGCAATGTGCGCCAGCTTCGCAACAATGTTGAACGCGTGCTTATTCTGGCCACCGGCGATCCGGACGAGCCGGTGACGCTGGATTCGCTGCCGTCGGAAGTCGCGGGTCGAAGCGGCGGCGACGCCGGCGGCTTCGACGCAGAACGCATGATCGCCTTGCCGCTGCGCGATGCGCGTGAGAAGTTCGAGCGCGAATATCTCAAAGCCCAGATCAACCGGTTCGGGGGCAACATCTCACGCACGGCCAGCTTCATCGGGATGGAGCGCTCCGCGCTGCACCGCAAGCTGAAGACGCTCGGCGTCAACGGCTCGCAGCGTGAGGATGAAGCCGATACCCAAACGGCAAGCTAGGCGCGTCCAGGGAAGCGAGCGTCATGAAAGCGGTGGTGTGCGGCGCGGGCCGCGTCGGTTACGGAATCGCGCGCGAGCTCGCCGCCGAAGGCAATTCGGTGACCGTGGTCGACTGGTCGCGTGAGCTGATCGACAAGGTGACGACCGATCTCGACGTGCGCGGGGTGGTCGGCCATGGCTCGCACCCTGACGTGCTGGAAAAAGCGGGTGTCTCCGATGCGGATTTGCTGGTCGCCGTCACCTACTCCGACGAAACGAACATGGTGGCTTGCCAGGTCGCCCACTCGCTGTTCGATACGCCCACCCGGATCGCGCGGGTAAGGGCGCAAAGCTATCTCGACAAGCGCTGGGGTGATCTGTTCAGCCAGGATGCGCTGCCCATCGACGTGACCATTTCACCAGAGCTTGAGGTGAGCCGGTCGATCCTTCAGCGCCTGGAGACGCCCGGCGCGTTCGCCACCGCGCCCTTCGCCAATTCCCGGGTCCAACTGCTTGGCCTTTCGGTGGACGAAACCTCGCCCGTCGCAGGAAGTTCAAGAGATCAGATCCTTGAACTGTTTCCCGATCTCGGTTTCGACATCCTCGGCGTTCATCGCGAAAAGACGCTTTTTATTCCCGAGGGCGGTGATCCGCTCATGCCGGGCGACGACGTTTATGTCAGCCTCGCGGCCGGGCATGTGAAGCGGGCGCTCGACGTGTTCGGGCGCTCGGTTCAGCGCGCCCGTCGTGTGGTGATCGTGGGGGCGGGCAATATCGGACTTTACGTGGCGCGTGCGCTTGAGCGCGTGGGCGGCGTTCGCGTCCGGCTGATCGAAAGCGACAAGGCCCAAGCCGAACGCGCCGCCGACGCCTTGCGACGCACTGTCGTGCTCCATGGCGACGGACTCGACCGCGAAGTCCTGCGCGAGGCCGGCGTGGAGGATTCCGAGCTCGCCTTGTGCCTGACCAACGACGACAAGGTGAACCTGCTATCAGCGGTCATGGCGAAGAAGGAGGGGGCGGCGAGGGCGCTTTGTCTCGTGAACGATCAGGCCTTCAATCCTGTAAAGTCCGCGCTCGACATCGACGTGCTCATTGATCCGCGCGCCGTGACCGTGTCTACGATCCTTCAGCATATTCGCCGTGGGCGGATTACGGGACTTCAAACGCTCGCCGGCGGCGCCGCCGAAGCTCTGGAGGGGGTCGCCCTGTCGACCTCTCCGCTTGTCGGTCAATCCTTGAAACGCCTGGACTTGCCCGAAGGGGTCGCGGTGGGCGCTGCCGTGCGCGGGGACAAGGTCTTCTTTGCTCGCGACGCAGTGAAGATCGAAGAAAACGATAAGGTGATCTTTTTCGCGCTGAAAGCCGCCGTGCCGAAGGTGGAGCAGATGTTCCGCGTCAGCTTGGAGTACTTCTAGGCCGCCATGCGCCTGTCTCCCCGTCTGTTCCGCGCCCTTGGCTGGTGCGCCCTCTTGATCGGCGCCAGCGCGGCGCCCTTCATCGCGATCGCCGGCCTTGAGGGTGCGCTGGACGCGGCGCGGGGGTTTTTCGTAACAGCGGTCCTCGGACTGTTTATGGGCGGCGCGGTCCTTGCCGGCACGGCGCGCCTGACCCAGCCCGCCGGCGCCGCCGCCGCACTACGGCTCTCCCTCTACGCCTGGGCGCTCACGCCTTTGCTCGCGGCGCCGCCGCTTGCAGCGGCCGCCGGCGGGGCGGTGGAGGGCGTTTTTGAATCCTACGCCGCACTGACCACCACAGGGGCGGTTCTGATTGATCCTGAGGTCGCGCCGCGCTCCATCGTGCTCTGGCGATGTTACCTCGCCTGGCTCGGCGGATTGGCGAGCCTGGTGCTCGCCGCCACGGTGTTCGCCGCCCTCGACCGGCGCGGCGTGGGATTGCGGCGCACCAGTCTGCTCACCGTGGAGCGCTCCGACCTCTTTACGAATTTCGGCCGCGGGTTCCGCCGCCTCGGCGCGGTTTACGGGCTTGTGACGGTGTTGGGCTTCGTGGCGTTGATGGCCGGAGGCGCTGGGGCGTTTGATGCGCTTTGTCTGGCGCTTGGCGGGGTGTCCACGTCCGGCCTCGCTCCGCAGTCGGGTCCGCTGACCGCATGGTTGCCCGGGCCGGCGATTCTCGCCCTTGCGCTGCTTTGTCTTGCAGGGGCCTGGAATTTCGCCGTGATGTACGAGTACCTGTCGCGCTATCGAATCCAGCGCGGCACGGGCGAGTTGCGCGCCATGGCTGGAACGGCGCTCGCCTGCGGGCTCGCCGCGCTTGTGATCGCGGGGCCCGCAAGCGCGCCAGCGGGCCTGCTCGACGGCCTGTTCGCCATCACCACCGCGGGCTATCAAACGACTGCAGTTGCGCTTCCAGCTGCGGCGATTTTCTTTCTTGCGCTCGTGGGCGGGTCGACGATCTCGACATCGGGCGGGGTCAAGATGCCGCGGGTCTTGTTGTTGATGCGCCGCGCCGGGGGAGAGCTTTCGGTTTTGTCTCATCCGTCCGCGGCGGTCCGAACTCGCTTCAGCGGCCGACCGGTGAGCGACAGCGCGCTCGCCGGCGTTTGGGTTTACGCGCTCGCGTTCCCCCTTGCGCTCGGTGTCGGCGCCGCGGGGATCGCACTGGGCGGTGCGGAGTTCGACGCGGCCTGGCGCGCGGCGGCGGCGAGCCTGACCAATACCGGACCGCCGGCCGCGTCGGATTTCGTCGCGCTTTCGCAGGCTTCGCTGATCGCGTGCACCGTCTTGATGGTCGCAGGCCGGCTCGAGGTGATGGCGGCCGCGGCGGCGCTCTTCGTGATATTCGCGCGGGACTGAAGCGGGGGGTCGCGCGTTTCGCGGTTGCAGCGCGCCGCGAGCCTGTTTACCTGTTGTGTAAAGGGGCCGCTTCATCAGAGCCCTGGCGAACACATGTGAACAAGGCCGATGTCTAACGATAAAAAACAGAACCTTCAGGACGTCTTCCTGAACACCGTGCGCAAGAGCAAAACTCCGTTGACGATCTTCCTCGTCAACGGCGTAAAGCTGCAGGGCGTGGTCACCTGGTTTGATAATTTCTGCGTGCTTTTGCGCCGCGAGGGCCAGATCCAGCTGGTCTACAAGCACGCCATTTCGACGATCATGCCGAGCCAGCCGGTTCAGCTGTTCGAGCGGGATGAAGATGAAGGAGACAGCACGGATTGATCGATCGCCGGCCCGCCGTCGAAACAGCATGCGTCATCCATCCGCAATTTGCGGATACCGGACAGGACCGCGCTGAAGCCAGGCTTGAAGAAGCCACAGGGCTTGCCGAAGCGCTCGATCTCAAGCCCGTTGAAGCGCGCATAGAGCCGATGCGCAAGCTCGAGCCCGGCACGTTCTTCGGATCGGGCAAGCTTGAAATGCTGCGCGTGCGCCTTGAAGATCTCGGTGCGCACGTCCTGATCATCGACACCGCGCTGTCGCCGGTTCAGCAGCGCAATCTGGAAAAGGCTCTGAAGGTCAAGGTGATCGACCGCACAGGTCTGATCCTGGAGATCTTCGGCCGGCGCGCCCAGACGCGGGAAGGGCGCCTGCAGGTGGAGCTGGCGCGCCTGACTTATGAGCGCTCTCGGCTCGTGCGCACCTGGACTCACCTGGAACGCCAGCGCGGCGGTCAAGGCTTCATGGGCGGTCCCGGCGAAACCCAGATCGAGACCGACCGCCGCATCCTCGCCGACAAGATGGCCAAGCTGCGCCGCGAGCTTGAGGAAGTGAAGCGCACCCGCGAGCTGCACCGCAAGCGCCGCAAGGCCGCGCCGTGGCCCACCGTGGCGCTCGTGGGATATACCAACGCCGGCAAGTCCAGCGTCTTCAACGTGCTGTCAGAAGCCAAGGTGATGGCCAAGGACATGCCGTTCGCCACGCTGGATCCGACCACGCGCGCCGTGCGCACGCCGTCGGGCCGCAAGATCCTCCTCTCCGACACCGTCGGCTTCATCACCGATCTGCCCACCGAGCTGATCGCGGCCTTCCGCGCCACGCTGGAAGAGGTCGTGGAGGCCGACGTGCTGGTTCACGTGCGCGACATGGCAGATCCGGACAATGACGGGCGCAAGGCCGACGTGGAGGCGGTGCTCGGGGCGCTGGGCGCCGGCGCCGAGGCCGGCCAGACCATTATCGAGGCCTGGAACAAGTCCGATCGGCTCGACCAGGAAAGCTTCGACGATCTCGCCTGGCGCGCGCGGCTGCCGCGCCGTCCGGACACGCCGCCCGCCGTGCTGACGTCGGCTGCGACGGGCGAGGGGCTCGGCACCCTCATGGCGCTGGTGGAGCAAGCGCTTGCGGCCGGCGACCTCATCTTGCGACTGAAGATCGGCCCGGCCGACGCCGCCGCGCTCGCTTGGGTGCACGAAAACGGCGAAGTGCTTGAGGAGCGCATCGACGAAACCACCGGCGACACCTACGCCGCAGCCCGGCTCACCCGGCCCGACGCCGGACGCTTCCGTCGCAAGTTTTCGGGCCTGGAAATCGCCGCGGAGCGCGCCGCGGCGGAGTAGGGACTTACAGACCGTTCGCCTTGGCGGTCAGCCACTCTGCTTCCATCGCGTCGAGATCGGCCTCCTGGACGCTTGAACCTTTCTGCGCAAGCTGTTGTTCAACCGCGCGGAAACGCCGCTCAAACTTGGCGTTGGAATCGCGAAGCGCCGTCTCAGGATCCACACCCAGCTTGCGCGCGACGTTGACCACGGTCGACAGAAGATCGCCGATTTCCTCGTGAATGTGGGCTGGGTCGTCCTCGGCGACCGCCTCGCGCACCTCGGCGAGTTCTTCATCCACCTTCTCAAGAACGCTTGGAACGTCCGGCCAGTCAAAGCCGACGCGCGCCGCGCGCTTCATCAGCTTTTCCGCGCGCGTCAGAGCGGGCAGGGCGACCGGCACATTGGCGAGCACGGAAACGTCCGCGCCGTCCTTCTCCGCACGTTCGGCGGCCTTCTGCGCCTCCCAGGCGCGCGTCTGGCTCTGCGCGTCGCGCTCCTTGGCCGACCCGAAGACATGGGGGTGGCGCCGGATCATTTTATCGGCGATCGCGCCAGCGACGTCCTCGAACCGGAAGTGACCGGCTTCCTGGGCCATTTGCGAATGGAAGACCACCTGGAGGAGGAGATCACCCAGTTCTTCCTTCAGCTCGCCCATGTCATCGTGTTCGATCGCATCAACGACTTCGTAGGCTTCCTCGATCGTGTAGCGGGCGATGGACCGGAAATCCTGCTCCACATCCCACGGACAGCCGCCGTCGGGATCGCGCAGACGCGCCATCACCGATAGAAGCCGCTCCATCGGAGCCGCGTCGCGGTCCTCGGCCAGAGCGGGCTCGCGCATATCCTTGACGGCGGTTGAGGGGGTGTCCGGCATTGATGGTTCCATTGGCATGCCCAGACACACAAGTCCGGGGCCCACAAAGTAGAGATGTCCGGGCAGGAAGGAAGAGGGTTCTGGAAGCACGGTGGCGGACATTCGCAGTTTGAGGCCGTGGGACAGAATCTCGTACGTAAATACGCCCAGGAATGTACGGCCGCTCACTTCTGGAGCGATCGCAGCCTCAATCGTTCAAGCGCCTCGGGAAGCGCCAGCGTGTCCGTCGTCAGCATTGTGGAATCAGTCACCACGGTGGGCGTGATCAGCACCACGAGCTCCGTGCGGTCCTCGCTGAACGTTTCCGAGCGGAAGGCGCGGCCGAGCACTGGCACGCGGCGCAGGACCGGCACGCCGGTCTCGCCTTCACTGCGCCGGGTGGAGATGAGGCCGCCGAGCGCCACGCTTTCACCGGACGGCACCAGCAAGGGTCGACGCGACGCGGCGCTGTGTGATGGTGGGCGAATCGATGCCGGACGTGGTGGTCTGCACCACGCCGGAGACTTCCTGGCTCACCAGGATTTCCACGAGGCCTCCCGCCCGCACTTGGGGG
Source organism: Oceanicaulis sp. (assembly GCA_040217555.1). Taxonomy (GTDB): domain Bacteria; phylum Pseudomonadota; class Alphaproteobacteria; order Caulobacterales; family Maricaulaceae; genus Oceanicaulis. Next base: position 192,691 of record JAVJPX010000009.1, on the reverse strand, counting down.
CGCACGTTCAGCAGGACGCCGGTGTTGCGATAAGCGGTCTGGTTGACAATGGGCGCGCCGGGATCGGTCACCGAGACCGCGGACTGGACCACCACCGGCACCTGATCGCCCACCTGCAGCTCGGCCTCTTCATTGTGAAGCGTCAGAAGGCTCGGGCGTGAGATGACTTCAAGCTCGCTCTGGCTGGCGAGGGCGTTCAGCGCCGCGTCGAGATCGGTGTTGATGTAAACCGCCGAGAATCCCGGAAAGCGCCGGTCGGCGCTCGCCTCGCCGTCGCCGCTGAACCCGAAGATCAGCCGGTCGTCCTCGATGGCGTTCCAGTCGATCCCGAACCGGGTTTCCTCGGTCAGGGTGATCTCGACGATCGCCGCCTCGATGGAAACCTGCGCGCGAGGGATGTCGAGGAGTTCGAGCATCTCGACCACGGCGTCGAGCTGCGCCTCCTCACCTTGCAGGAGAATGAGGTTGCGGTTCGGCGCCGCGCCGATGCGTACGCCGCCTAATAGCCCCGGCTCCTGGCTAGCCGGCGCCACGCTACTGTCCGTTAAGACCGCCCCGCCTGCGCCTTCAGCGCCTGCGAGCGCCTGCGAGCGCCTGCACCGCCTCCACCAGTTCCACCGGGTCCGCGTGCAGCGCATAGTAGACGCGACGGCCCGCCCCGGCGGTACGCGCCTGGGCCTGATCGAGCCTTCGCACCCACGCGCTCGCGCGGTCGAGCATGGCGTTACTGTTGGAGAAGACGACGAGCAGGTTCAGCCGCTCGATGGGGACGTACTCTATCACCTCCGGCGACGCGCGCAGGAGCTGGCGCAGCTCTCCGGCGAGCACGCCGGGCTCGGCGTGGGCGAGGGGAAAGACGCCGGTGGACACCTGGTCGAGATAGCGCACGTCCAGAAGATGGGCGGCCTCCGAGGCCGCCGACAGCGCTTCAGCTTCGCCCGCAAGGATCAGAAGCCCGCGCGGATCGTCGGCGAGGCGCACCTGCACCTCGGACACGAGCGCTGTTAGAAGCGGGGTGATAAGGGTCGGCGTCGCTTCGTTCAGCTGGATTGCGGCCACTCCGACACCTGGCGCGACTGGATCACCCGGGCGGATCACGACAACGCCGCCCGACCCGCCCGGCGCGCCGCCGCGCACGAAGGCGATGAAATCGCCCCGGTCGATCATGGCGACATTGATGGCGGCCAGCGCGCTCTGCAGCTGCTGCAGCACCGCCTCACGCGAGCTGACCTCGGTCATACGCAGCGAAATACGCCCCTGCACGTCGGCCGCGATGGTGTAATCAAGTCCCAGCACCTCGCCGACAATGTCGTCGATGACCGCCACCACCTCGGCGTCGAGATAGCGCACTGTGAGGGGGCCTTGCGACAGCCGATCCGGGCGGTTCTCGGCGGCGTCGCGCGGCGAGTTTAGAAAGGCGCCGTGGCCGGGGGTGATTTCTGGCGCGCCATCCTGTGCGTGCATAGGGCCATGAATGAGCACGGCAAGGGCGAAGGCAATGCCTGCGATGATGCGACAGGCACCTGCGCCGCCCGCCTTCCTGAACGCTGTCGTTCCCATTGAAAAGCAGCCCGTTTCGCCGTTCCGAGAGAGGCCCAGTCTCGCAGGCGGCAGGCGTGTTGCAACTAAATTTTGAAGCGACTTAGGCGCAGTCTAAGCGCTCTCAACGCGGTCAACACGGTCGACCGATACAGCGCAGTGGACCGGCCACTCGCCCACAATTGGTGGCGGCGGCGGCGGGGCTCAGGTCAGTCGCATGAGCGCCTACAAAATTATGAATAACGACCAAGTCGAGACCCCAAGAAAAATGACGAAGCTTGCTGCCCGCATCGCGAGGGTCGCAACTCCGCTCGTTGGCGGCGCGGTGGATACCGAAACAACCGATATTACGCCAGCCATGATCACCGTCGAGAGAACCACCAGAAGGTCCTGCCTCAGCGCCAGGCACAATGCGAGCAAGGCGACATGGATCAAGAGCTGTATCGCTTGGGTCTTCATTGATTTTGACCGCAAGAGGGACCATCCGGTGGAGGGGGAGCGAATCGCGTGGCGTTCGCTGCGGCAGTGGCTCCGGCAGTAACCGGGAAAGCGACTGCTGCAGCCCTTCCGATTGCTCTGAAAAATGGCGAAGGCGCGCTGCTTTGATTCGCCATGCTCACACCGCCGCTTGCGGCGCTCAGCCCCCATCCACCAATCGCGAGCGGCGCGACGAAATTTTGCGCCCTTTCGCGGTCAGCCGCAACCGCCTCGCGCCACGCCGGGGTCAGGTGCAGACGGCCGTCCGGGCCACGCATGTACGGATTTGGCAGATTAGTATTCGTTCCCGGTGCATGTGGTACCGTCGTGTACCCGGCCGGCTCCCCATTCGGACCACATTGGTTTTCACGCTCATCAGATCGATCGCTTCCGATGCCCCAACCGTCGGTCGGAGAAACGCCAATCAGAGTGTCCTGACGATCCATCATGAACCAAAACAGATCGTCTCCGCTTATACACGTCGCGCCGTCCGGACAGAACCTCACCCCAATCACTGTAATTACGTCTTCGGTTTCGGGCGGATCATCGTCATCTCCGCCGCTCCACGGGAATAACCCCCACGGATCCGTATGATTCACCGGATCCCCGCCCACATAGGCGTAAAGATTGATCCCGCCGCTATGTCCGATCGGATCGGTCTGCATGAAGCGCATGAGGCCGGGGTGGTAGGCGCGGTTTTTGTAGTGATAGACGCCCACGTGCTGCAGCCAGACCTGGCCGGTGTACTGGAACTGGCCGGTATCGGTGGGGCCGGGGTTTCCGTATTCGTCATAGGTGAGGGTGGCGGTCAGCGCGCCGGTGGAATCGCTGTGCGCGATGATCGATCCGCGCGCGTCGGCGTGCAGGAAGGTCCGGTTCGAGGTCCCTGAGCCGGCGTACTCCACCAGGGGCTCGTCCACGCCCGGCCCGTGCACATAGCGCTTTCCCATGACGCCGGCGGTGAGATTGTACTGGGCGATCACATCCGCGCCGTCATAGAGCGCGCTCACCTGCACCACGCCGATATCATAGAGATGGAACCGCCCCAGCGGATCATAGCTCAGCGACACCGTCACGGTCCCGTCGCTCGACCCGGTCAGCCGGTTATACTGATCATAGGTGAAGGTCTTGCCGCCATAGGCGGTCATGTTGCCGCGCGCGTCATAGCTGGGCGCGGCTTCGCCGGTCACCGAAATGATCTCGTTCAGCCCGTTATGATTGAACAGCGTGTCGGTGTTGATATGGCTGGCGAAGCTGTAGCCGGTGTTGGAGCGGGTGCTGCTGACGATCTGACCGGCCGGGTTGTAGGCGAACGCATCGGTGTTGTCGTTCGCGGTCCCGGCCAGGTCCTGCACCAGCTGATCGAGCCGCCCGGCGGCGTCATAGCTGTAATCGGTGACCGTGCCGTTGCCGCGCGTGAGGCTGGTGCGCCGGCCCAGATCATCGTACTCGAACGCCGCCAGCACGCCGACGCCCGTCGCCGCGCCGTTCTCCCGGATATGGGTGAGCTGGCTGGTCACGGTGTAATCATAGCTCACATAAAACCCGTCCGGCCAGGTCATGCGCGTGCGCCGGCCGGCGGCGTCGTACTGATAACTCACCGTGCCGTTCGCGCTGGTCTGGCTGAGCCTCCGCCCGCGCGCGTCGAACGTGTTGGTGATCGTCATCGACCCGTCCGAGGCGGTGAGCAGATTGGAGAAATTGTCGTAGGTGTAGCTCGTGCCCGGCGTGCCGGACGGCGCGCTCACCTGCGTGACCCGGCCAAGCCCGTCATAGGTGTAGGAAAAGACCTGGTTCGACCGCGTGGTGCGCGAGGAAAGGCGCCCGGCGCCGTCATAGGTGAAGACCTCGTCGTCGCCCCAGTTCACCCCGCCGCCGGAGACGTTGGCGTAATTGATCTCCGAGAGGCGGTCGAGCCGGTCGTATTGGTAATCGGTGCGGTTGCCTTCTCCGTCCTCCAGCCAGTCCAGCTGGCCGTTGGCGGTGTAGGCGTAGCGCGCCGAAAGCCCGGCCGCGGCCGTGCCGTGGCCTTCGGTGACGGTGAGGGGGCGGCCGTTGTCGTCATAGGTGGTGCGGGTGATCCGGTCGGGGCCGTGCATGCCTGCGGTTCCCAGCGCGCAGGCCGAGGCGGGAAGGGCGCCGTAAGCAGCGGGATCCATGCGCAGCGCCGTGCACTCAAGCCGCCCGGTGGACGGACCCGTCGCGTAATAGCCGTACTAGGCGAGCGCGAGCACGGTGGAGCCGCTGTCATAGGCGCGCGCGATCTCAGGCCGGCCAAGCGTGTCGTACTCCACCGTCTGGCGGTGCAGTCGGGTGAACGCGGCCCAGGCGGCGCCGGTCGTCCCGGTCACCGTGCCCGCCTCTTGTTCCGTCACCCGCCCCGCGGCGTCGTAGGTTGTGCGCGAGGCGGCGTGGTGGCGCGGCCCAGCGCCGTCGGGATCCGGCCCGATCTCGCCCACCAGCCGGCGGCGCGCGTCATAGCGGTAATGCACCGTGTCGCCGCTTCCCGCGACGGGGCCGTCGACGGTCGCCACATCGCCCGCCGCCGTGTAGGTCATCTGCGTGGCGGCGGCGAGGCCTCCATTTCCAAGCTGTTCTTGAACCTGGGTCACGTGCAGGTTGTTCGCCACGCCCGCCGACCCGTAGGTCATCAGCGTGCGCCGTTCGTTCGCGGTGCCCTGGCAGGTGGAGAGCTCGCCGATCCGGCAGCTGCGCCGCTCCACCGGCAAGGTCACCGAGGACGGGGCGGCCGCGATCACCCCGGCGCTGTTTTTATAATAGGCCGTCTGCGCCGCGTAGATCACCCGGGTCTGCGGCGTATCTAGCCCCGGGGCGGGCTCCGGCGCGGTGATCGTGTTCACCCCGCCATGGCTGAAATAGGTGTAGGTGGTGGTGTGGCCCGCAGCATCAGTGGTCGAGGCCGGCTGATTGCATGTGGCCGGATTGGCGCAGCTGGGCGGGTAGGTCGCCGACATGGTCAGCGGCCCGACCGAGGGCAGGTCGGAGCCCGGCCTTTGATGGCGCGTCACCGTGATGACGTTGCCGCGACCGTCATAGGCGTAGGTCACGAAGTCGCCCTCGGGGAACGTGACGCGCGTGAGGCGCTTGTCGCTGTCGTGTGTGTACTCGGTGCGGGCGCCCAGCGCATCTTCGCTGGCGACAACCAGCCCGGTGGACAGATCGGTCTCAGTGAGCGTTGCAGTCGCCGCGCCGCCCGGGCCGGTGGTCGTCGTCGTCCGCACGCCGTCGCTGTCGCTATAGGCGTAGCTCCAGGTCAGGCCGCCGGTTGAGATGCTGCTGACGAGACCGCCGGAATAGGAGATCAAGGTTTGCAATCCGGCAGGGTCGGTGACGCGGGTGACGCGCCCGCCGCTGTCGGTTCGGAAGGTGGTCGCATCGCCGAGCACGTCGGTGTAGCGCCGGTCGATCGCCGAAGGTTCGGTGATGACGAGCTGCGGCCAGGACTGCGTCAACCCTGTGCACTGGTGGGCGAGCGGAGCACAGTAATCGACCGCGTTGTTGATCAGCTGGACCTTGGTGACGTTGAGCCATTCGTCATAGCCGTCAATGGTCCCGATCGATTGGGTCTCGTATTCTAGGTGGAGTTGGTATCCGGTGTTCAACGTGACCGATTGAAGCCGGTAGAAGGGCCCCTCAAAGGTGATGATCGGCTCGGTGGGCGGGCCGGAAACGACCCTGACCTGGGCGGAGTCGTAATGGTATTCCCATTTAAGCCCGTTTGGCCGGGTGAGGCTGGTGATCAGCCCGTCCTCTGCACCATAGGTCGTCTCGTGATTGGTCAGCTCGGAATCGAATTCCGCTACCGTTCCGTCCGGGAGCGTGTAGGTGTAAACGCCCGTCCCGGTGTTATAGCTGAGCGCCGAGCCGGTCGCGTATTCAGGGGTGTAGACCCCGCCAGACACGGTAAAGCGCTCCACACCGGAAAGCAGGGTGACTTTCGCAGAGGTGGAATTCGCGGTGATCCCGCCGATGATGCTGTGACGCCAATCGCCCGACGCTCCGCCCGCGCCGCCGCCGATGAATTCCTGGTGATAGCTCAGGCCGCCGGAGCCTGGATTTCCGATTGAAATGGAGGGCGAATTGAAGGCGCTTGCGCCGGTCGGTTGATCGACTCCGCGCGCATCAAGCGCCGGAAATTCAAGCGGCTCCGCTTGCCCAGGCGCACCTTGAGCCACAGCTGATTGGGAAAAGCTCACAAAAAACAGCGCGACGACGGCGCCGAATGATCTGAATTTTGACATGCGTCTTCCCCTTCGCCGGCGCATGCGCGCCGCCGTCCCGTCGTCCTGAAGCCTGAGTCGAAAAAGGGCGCTTAGGCGCCCGTGGTCTTCTTGCGTTTGATGTTGTCGACGTCGTCGTACTCGTAAGTGGTCTTGGTTCCAGCCGCCGGACCGCCGGAGTGGTTCACCTCCACCAGCCGGCCGCGGGCGTCATAGGTGTAGGTCACTGTCTCCGAGGCCGCCGCCGAAGCGATTGAGAGCCCGGACAGCGTTGATAACGCACCGGCTGCGAGCAGCAATTTAATAAGCATAGGACACTCCTGAAAAACGAGCGATTTATCACACTATCGCTCCGGTAGCGGGGCCGTGCAACTTATATATTCTCATTTGAAGATTATTTTTATTCATCTGCAGCCCCACCCACTGACCCGCCCCCGCTAAACGTCTTGCGTCATTACCGGATTTTCATGTTCACGCGCACTAAACCGCCAGGCGAGCGGGCGCGAGCCGTGGAACAGCTCCGCATCGCCGCCCTCGAGCTCGCAGAGCAGGATCATCTCACCGAGCAGGGTCTCAGGCGCCGCGTCAATCAGGCGATAGCGCATCCCGCGATGGTTCACGGTCAGCATGCGCGAGACCTTGCGCACCACCACCGTGCCGCGGTTCAGGATCCGCACATCGGGCGCGGGCCGCGTCTCGCCGGGGATATGGTGCTCCCAGTCTGGCTCGGCGGCCGCGCGCATCGGTTTGGCTTGCGTCCTCTTCGTTGCGTCTCGGGCCCGCGCCAGCGCCGCTTTTCCGGCCGAGGGCGGTTCTGGTGGCTTCGGCGTGGCGAACCCGTGGCCGGTCTGACCGCGCCGTTTCAGGGCGTTACCGCTGCGCGCGGGCGTCTGCTCGCGGTCGCGCGCGGCCTGTTGTTCTGCGATCCAGGCGAGGGTGCCGCCAAGGCGCTTGTTCTCGACGATCTCCGGCCGGCCCACGCGCTGCAGCGTGTCGAATCGGGTTTAGGGCAGGGCGACCGCGCCGTGATCGATCGCAAGGCCGCCATTGGGATAATCGCAGATCGTCATGGTGCGCCCGGCGATGCGACTGGCGTAGGCGCTCGGCTCGACATTGAACCGGACCTTGTCGGACTGGGCGCTGAGCGCGCGCGAGACGACTCGCTCGCTCTTCACGCAGAAGGCGTGGTCGAGATCTTCGTGGACCGCCACGGACCGGTGCGCGTCGGCGGGCGAGCGCGGCGCAATGGTGAACTTCTCATTGTGCCCGTGGCGGTATCGCTCAGCGAACGCGTTCGCTGCGGCGATGTCGGATATTCCGGCGAGCCGCATCTCCTTGACCAGCCGGTCCTGGAGCGTTCCGTTCGGATGTCGATGTTGAGCTCGCTCAGGGCTCGGCCGAACTGGGTGAGGTTCGCGCCGCCGGTCTCGCTCTCCTTCGCGCTTCTGAAGATGGGGTGCTTGTCGGAGTAAAAGGCGAGGGGCTTGCCGTACCGGCCCACATAGCGTTTGGCCGCGATCATGTAGTCGAACGTGCTCTCGCTCGGGCAGAAATGGAGATCGACCAGCCGGCCGATCTTGTCGTCGATGAACACCAGAAGGCTGCACATGGGCCCGCGGTCCTCGAACCAGGCGTGCAGCGAGCCGTCGATCTGGATAAGTTCGCCGAACCGCTCGCGGCGCGGCCTGAGCTGATGCACGGTCTTTCGTCGCGCGCGGGGGATCCAGTAGCCGGCTTCGGTCATCCACTGGCGCACGGTCTCGCGCGACACCGCGATCGCGTGGCGCTCAAGGAGCTTCTCGGCGGCGAGCGTCGGCCCGAAGTCGCCATAGTGCGCGCCGATGATCGAGAGCACGCCGTCCTTGAAGCCTGCAGGATAAGCCCGGTTCGACGGCGCGCCGCGCCGGGCCGAGCGAAGCGCGATCGCCCCGCCGCCGCGATAGGCCGCCTGCAGCCGGCGCACATGCCGTGTCGACAAGTCCAGCAGCGTCGCCGCGTCGCCACTGGTCAGTCTTCCGTCGGAGAGCTTGTCCAGGACGGCGGCGCGATCGAGCTCTTTTCTGCTCATGTCGAAAACATCCCGCATCGGTCCGCTCCTCCCATGACGAGACGAGCCTGACCGGAGTCGCGGACATTTCTATCTGGCTCAAAGCGGACATTACAAAATTGCGGCTACACCTGATTGTCGCATAAGATATATTATGAGAAATGCGGGATGATGTGGAGGGCGCGAGCGCAGTCGCATTATGGGCGATTCACACCGCATCGGAATGAAGGATCGCGCCCCCTTCGCTCACCGTGACTTCTAGGCCGTCATAGGCCGGACGCACGCCGTCCGGCAGGCGTGCCGTGAGAGCCCGGTAGTCGAGATCAATGTGAAGATTGGTGAGAACGCCCAGCGCCGGCTTGATGTCGGCGAGCCAGGCCAGCGCCTGCTCGAGATGAGCATGGCTGGGATGAGGCCGCTCTCGCAATGCATCTAGGATCCAGACCGACACGCCGCTCAGAGCGGCCATCGCTTCATCAGAAAGCCCGTTCACGTCCGGCGTATACGCCAATGGCCCGGCGCGCACCCCGCTGCAAGGCGCGCCGCCATGCTCCACGTCAAAGAGCTGAACCTCAAGACGCCCGCCGGGTCCGGCGAACGTGGCGTGTGCGCCGCTGCGCAGCGGCTCGGCGATCAGAAGCGGCGGATAACCCGAGCCCGGCGGCGTCTCGAAGATGTAGCCGAAGCGCGCTTGAAGGTCCGCCAGCGTCTCCGCGCTCATGGCCGCCGGCAAACGCTCGCGGCGGCGGTAGACCAGGGCGCGCACATCATCGATTCCATGGCACTGGTCGGCATGGGTGTGCGTGAACGCCAGCCCATGGATCTCCGGCGCGCCGGAGCTGAGCAGCTGCTGGCGCAGATCCGGGCTGGTGTCGACCAGAACGCGCGTCGCCGCGCCCGCTAAAAGCGCTTCATACGACTCCGCACGTTCCAGTAACAAGCTGCAGCGCAAGCGGTGGTTTTTCGGCTCATTCGGGTCGCACGCCCCCCAGTCGCCGTCGACCCGCGGCACGCCCCCGGACGATCCGCAGCCGAGGATGCGGGCGCGAATGACCGGGTCCGCGCTCACGCCGCGACCTTGATCCTGTCAAACAGGCGCAGCGCCGCCTCGGTGGTGCGCCGCGCCGTCTCATCAGCGCTCCATCCTTTGATTTCTGCAAGCTTCTCCGCGACATGGGGAAGAAACGCCGGCTCGTTGCGGCGGCCGCGGTGGGGAACCGGCGCCAGATAGGGGCAATCGGTCTCCACAATCACGCGATCGTCCGGAACCACGTCGCGGAACACGGCGCGCACGTCCTCGGCTTTCTTGAAAGTGATGATGCCTGAGGCTGAGAAATAGGCGCCCAACGCGGCGGCGCGCCGAGCGAGTTCGGCTCCGCCCGTGTAGCAATGCAGAAGCGGGCGGAAGGCCCCCTTCCCCATTTCCTCTTCCAGCAGATCGGCCATTTTCTCATCGGCTTCGCGGCAATGCAGGATGAGCGGCAGGTCGGCGCGGCGCGCCGCTTCCATATGCGCGCGAAGGCTCTGATATTGTTCAGCTTCCGGGGAATAATTGTAATGGAAATCAAGCCCGGTCTCGCCGATGGCGATGACCTTGGGGTGACGCGCGATCTCCAGAAGTTCGTCCGCGGTGATATCGGGACGATCCTTGGCGTGATGGGGGTGCGCGCCGATGGTGCAATAGACGTCGTCATGGGCCTCGGCGATTTTCGAGACCGCCTCGAAATCGGAAAGCCGGCAGCAAATGGCGATCATGGGCGAGACGCCCGCGGCGCGCGCCGCGTCCAGCACGGCCGGCAGGTCCTCGGCGTAGTCCTCGCCGTGAAGGTTCACATGGGTGTCGATGAGCATGGTCCGGATCAGGCTGCTGTGGCCGCGTCCTGCAACAGGGCGAACGCGGCGTAGACGGTTTGTTTCGGGTCGAGATAGAGAGTTTCGCTCTCTCTCGCCAGCCGGATCAGGCCGTCGGCCGCCCTCACCCACGCGCCGGCCTGCGCCGGGCCTTCTTCGCCAAGCGCCAGCGTGCGCGCGCGCTTTTGGGCGTAGCTTAGAAGGAAGTCCATCAGGATCGACTTGAACGCCTCGCCGTCCTTTTTACCGGCGTTGGCGGCGAGCCGCGCCGCCGCGGCGCGATCAAGATTGGGCAGCCTGGAGAGCGCCTGGTCGATATCGTCCTTTAACTTGGGTGCGCCAGCTTCGGCGAGCGCGAGCGCGCGGCCCGGCGCGCCGTTCGCCAGCGCCGCGGCGCGCTGCGCGTCCTCTGGCGCGATCGAATGTACGCGCGCGAGCCAGTCGGCCGTGGGCTCCACCGCCGGCGCGCGAAGCATCACGCGCCGGCACCGCGACCGGATCGTCGGCAGCAATCGGCCAGGCGTGTTCACCACCAGCAAAAGAAGCCCGCGCTTGGGCGGCTCCTCCAGCGTCTTCAAGAGCGCGTTTGCGGCGTTGACGTTCAGGTCGTCGGCCGCGTCCACCAGAGCGACCCGGTAATGCCCCCCGCTGGCGCTTCTGGAGAAGAAGTCCGGTGCGCGGCGCGCCTCCTCCACAGTGATCTCGCCTTTGAGCTTCTTGGTCTTTTCGTTGAACGGGCGGCGGATCATCAGAAAGTCGGGATGAGAGCGCGCCTCGAGACGACGGCACTCTGGGTCGGCGGGATCGCTCGCGAGGCCCTCACCCGCCGGTTCGGCGCCGAGCGCACGCCGCGCAAGTCGCCAGGCGAGCGTCGCCTTGCCGACGCCCTTCGGACCGGTGATCATCCAGGCATGGTGCATGCGACCGCTTTCCAGGGCGCGGGCCATGGCCGCTTCAGCCTCGGCATGACCGAACAGGTCATAGACCGAGCGCGGGTGGGCAAGTCCGCCTTCGCGATCGGATTCGGGGATGTCGGGATCGCTCACGCCAGAACCCCCAGCCGCTCGGCGATCACGCGGCGCGCCTTGGCGGCGACGTCTTCGGCGGGACTTGAGCCGTCAAGCACCACGCAGCGTTCGGGCGCGCGCTCGGCGATTTCAAGGAAGGCCGCGCGAAGCGCCTGATGAAAGGCGCCGGGCTGGCGCTCGAAGCGCGTTTCCGCCTCGCCCCGCGTGCGGGTCCGCGCAATCCCGAGCGCGGGGTCGAGATCGACGATGAGCGTCAAATCCGGCTCGAATCCGCCCAGCGACGCTTCGCGGATCGCCTCGATGCTGAAACTGGACACACCACCCGCCGCGCCTTGATAGGCGCGCGTGGAATCGGTGAAGCGGTCGCAGATCACCACCGCGCCACGATCCAGAGCCGGCTGGATCAGCCGATCCACATGATCGGCGCGGGCCGCGAACATCAAAAGGGTCTCCGCCATCGGCGACCAGCGATCAGCCTCGCCTTCGACCAGAAGCGCGCGCAGCGCCTCGGCGTTGGGCGTGCCGCCCGGCTCGCGGGTCAGGACGACCTCGTGCGCCTCGCTCCTGAAAGCCTCGGCCAGGCTTGTGGCGAGCGTGGTCTTTCCCGCGCCCTCGCCGCCTTCAAGCGTGATGAAAAGCCCCCGCCCCGGCACGCGTCACTCGCCTCGGATCATCTGCAGCAGGGATGCGCCGGCGCGGCCGAACAGCCCTTTTCGCTCGACATCGGCCGCGGCTTCCAGCGCAACGGTGCGCGTGCGTCCGTCGGCAAGCGTGATCTCAAGCCGGGCGATCTGATCGCCCTCGGCCACAGGCGCCTCGACCGGGCCTTCATAGACGACTTCGGCGGTGAAATCGTCGGCGGACCGGCGGTGAAGACCCAGGCGCAGGCCCTCGGCGGCGCGCAGCGGCACGGTTTCCGCTTTGCCGAGATAAAGCTTGGCCTCGCCGATCGCTTCGCCGGGCTCGACGATCTGGACCATCTCGAATTCGTTGAACGCGGCGCGCATCAGCCGTTCGGCGGTGTCGGCGCGCTCTTGGCTCGATTCAAGGCCGTTGAAAACGACGATGCGGCGCTCGCCGTCCTGTTCGCCGGAGGCCACCAGCCCGTAGCCGCTTTCGCTCGTATGGCCGGTTTTCAGCCCGTCCACGCCCTCAAAAACCCCGAGCAGCGGATTGCGGTTGAACTGGCGGATGCCGTTATAGGTGAACTCTTCCTGCTCGTAGATACCGTAATAGCCGGGATATTCCTCAATGATGTGGCGGGCCAGACGCGCCAGATCTTCCGCGGAGATGCGGTGATCGGGGTTCGGCCAGCCGGTGGCGTTCTCGAAGTTCGCGCTTTCAAGGCCCAGATCCTGAGCACGCTCGGTCATCAAGTCGGCGAAATTGTCTTCAGATCCGCCGATCGCCTCGGCCACCACGATGCAGGCGTCGTTGCCCGACTGAACGATGATGCCCTGCAGAAGATCGCGCACCGTGGCGCGTGATCCCACTTCCAGGAACATGGTCGAGGATCCCGACGCCGACCCGCCGCGCCGCCAGGCTGTCTCGCTAACGGGAAGTTCGGTCTCCATGGAGAGCTCGCCGCTTTCGAGCGCTTCAAAAACCATCAGCGCGGTCATCAGCTTGCTCATGGAGGCTGGCGGCATCGGCTCAGCGCCGTTCTTTGAATACAGGATGTCCCCGCTTTCAAAATCCATGATCACGGCGTGCGTGGCTTCGGTTTCAAAGCCCTGTGCGTGGGCGGCGGTCGGCGCCAGCAGGGCGAGGCAAAGCGCGGCGAAAGCAAACAGTCGGCGCATGAGATAACCTTCTGTGTTCAAGCGGAATCGGGGCGGACCCGAACGGTGAGAGCAAACCTTGGCCAGAGCGTGGCGTCCAGTCCCGCGCGCGGATTACGAGCCGCCAGGCGGCCCGTCTTTTGGATCGAAGAACACCGGGGCGGCCGCGCGGTCCGCACCATCGGCGGGGCCGAGCGCTTCTACGCGCACCTGCGCCACGCCGTCCTCGATAAAGCCGAGCACCTGCGCAGCGGCGCGGCTGAGATCGATCACGCGGTGGTCTACAAACGGGCCTCGGTCGTTGATACGCACAAGCACGCTTTGTCCGGTGTCCAGCCGTGTGACCCTGGCGAGGCTCGGCAAGGGCAAGGTTCTATGGGCGGCGCTCATCGCCGCCTGGTCGAATACCTCTCCGTTGGCCGTTAGGTTCCCGTGAAACCCTGGCCCGTACCAGCTGGCGAGCCCCTCCTCCACTGCGCGCGGTGCAACCGCTTCCTGCGCAAGCGCGAGAAACACGGGCGGCGAAAACACCCGCTCAGCAGGCCGCGGCGGGGCATCGCCCGTGTCATCGGGAGCGCCGGCGCATGCGGTCAAAAGCAGGACGCAAAAGATTACGGTCGTCGCGGCGCCTGTCGCGGCGTGAAGGGTCAAGGAACCGTCCTCTTGCAAGCTTCATGTCGGCGGCGACCATACCGCCCCAGGCCGCCTTCGGGAAAGCGCCCAGGGGTGGCCAAGCTCACATCATCCGGCCGACGGGCGGCTGACCGTTCGAGGCCGTAAGCCCGCCGTCAACGGGAATATTGGCGCCGTGCACGAAGCTCGCGTCGTCACTGGCGAGAAACGCGACGACGGAGGCCACCTCGCTCGGATCGGCGTGACGTCCCATGGGGATTCGCTCCTTGAATTTTTCATAAAGCGGATCGTTGTCGATGATGGGCTCGGCGAGCGCGGAGCGGGTGAGGCTTGGATTGACCGCGTTCACACGCACGCCCTTGTCGCCGAGATCGAGCGCGAGCGCATGGGTGAAATTCGTCACAGCGCCCTTTGCGGTGTTGTAGGGCAGCATGCCCCAGTCACCGCCGGTCCCCGAACACGATGAGGTGTTGATGATGGAGCCCCGGCTCTCCTTCAGGTGCGGCAGACAGGCGCGCGCCATGTAATAGACGCCGTGGACGTCGGTGTTGATCACCTTGTGCCATTGCTCGTCCGTGAGATCCTCCGGCTCGCCCATCTCCGCCACACCGGCGTTGTTGAACAGAACGTCGATCGCGCCGAACCGGTCGACGGCTTGCGAGACCGCGTTTGAGACCTGTTCGGGGTCGCTTACATCGGTCTTCACCACCAGCGTGCGAGCGTCGTCAAATTCAGCGGTGGACTCGCTCAATGCGTCGTCCAGATCGACAAGCACCAGATTGGCGCCTTCCTGCGCAAAGCGCTTGGCGGTGGCGAGGCCTATTCCGGAGGCTGCGCCTGTGACGATGACGGTTTAACCGGTGAAGCGGTCCATGGCCGGGCTTCCTTTTTGTCGCGAACGCGAGGCGAACCCGCCCGCGCCGCCCCCGGTTCCGCCGCGTCTCCGGCTTGCGTAGACCTGTGCACCCCGGCTAAACCCGGCGCTGCCGGAGGAGTGGCTGAGTGGTCGAAAGCGGCGGTCTTGAAAACCGTTGAAGGTTTGCGCCTTCCGGGGGTTCGAATCCCTCCTCCTCCGCCAAATTTTTCAACACTTTCGGACCTGATCAATCAGCCGCCGCAAACGTCGCCGGCGCGTGATCGCGCTTGCGGACCTTTCAGATTCGTACCCGCTTGGATGCGCGCAGCCATCCGGATTTCTTTGAACTTTTGTGGAAGCGGGGACCGGGTCGCGCTATTCTCACCCCAAGGATGAAGGAGGCGGCGTCATGTGGGCGAAAGCGACGGTTTTGCGGTGGGTTGCGGCGGTCTTCATCACCGCCGGGCTGCTGCTGTCTGCGACCGCCGGGCTGGCCCGCCAGGATGCGTCGCAGACCGTTTTCACCGCGGAGCTTACCGGCCCCATCGGCCCGGCTACGGCGGCCTTCATCACCCGTGCGATCAATGACGCAGAGGCGGCCGGCGCGGCCGCGCTCGTCATCACCATGGACACGCCCGGCGGGCTCGATGCGGCGACGCGTGACATCAACCAGGTGATCTTGAATTCCGACGTGCCGGTCATGGTCTACGTCTCGCCGTCCGGCGCGCGCGCGGCGAGCGCGGGCGCGTTCATCACCTACGCCAGCCACCTCGCCGCGATGGCGCCGGGCACCAGCATCGGCGCGGCGACGCCGATCCAGATGGGCGGTGCGTCAGGCGGTGCGCCCGAAGCGCCCTCGCCCGCCACCCCACCCGCCGAGCGCGAAACCCAGAGCGAATCCGGAGAGACCACAAGCGAACCGGCCGCGCCCGGCAACCAGCAGGCCATGCGAAACAAGGTCGTCAACGACGCCGCCGCCTATATGCGCTCCCTGGCCGAGTTGCGCGGGCGCAATGCGGACTGGGCCGAGCGCGCCGTCCGCGACGGTATCAGCGCGTCGGCCGATGAGGCGCTTGATCTTGGCGTGGTCGAGATCGTCGCGCCGAGCCTGGAAGATGCGCTGGCCCAGGCGAGCGGACGCGAGATCACGCTGCAGGACGGGCGCGTGGTGATGCTTGATCTTAACGGCGCAGCGGTGGAAGCCATCGAGAAAACCTTCGCCGAGGAGGCGCTGGCGGTGATCACCGATCCCAACATCGCCTTCCTGCTGATGAATCTGGGGTTCATCGGGCTTCTTGTAAGTTTTTATAACGGGCTGGAGCCGATCACCGCGATCGCGGGCGTCATCTGCCTCATCGTCGGGCTTTATGCGCTCAACACCTTGCCGCTGAACTACGCCGGCGCGGCGTTGATCGTGTTGGGGATCGCGCTTCTGGTCGCCGAGGCTTTCATCGCAAGCTCCGGGCTCCTCGCCCTGGGCGGGCTGGCGGCCTTCACCATCGGCGCGATCATGCTCATGGACACCGAAATGGACGCCTTCCGGCTCGACTGGCGGCTGATCGCGGGATCGGCGGTGGTGCTCGGCGCCGCCTCCTTCCTTCTGGTCAGCTACGGTCTCGCCGCCCAGGGGCGCAGAGTGACCACGGGCGACAAAGGCCTGATCGGCCTTCAGGGCGACGTGCTCGACTGGGAGGGCGGTCAGGGCCATGTCCAGGTGGACGGCGAGCGCTGGCGCGCCATGTCGAAAGACACGCTGGCCGCAGGCGACAGGGTGAAGGTCACCGGCATCGACGGTCTGACCCTGAAAGTGAAGAAAATCTAGCCGCCCTGGCGGGGCGAAGGAGAAACGCGCATGGCCGAGATCGGCGTCAATATTGGGTTCTGGATCGCGCTCGCGGTTATCGCGATCTCCATTCTGTTTCAGGTGTTCAAGATCCTGCGCGAGTACGAGCGGGCCGTGATCTACACGCTCGGCCGTTACACCGGCACGTCGGGGCCCGGCCTGATCATTCTCATCCCCTTCCTGCAGCAGATGGTGAAAGTGGATATCCGCACCATCGCCGAGGACGTGCCGAGCCAGGACGTCATCAGCCAGGACAACGTGTCCGTGAAGGTGAATGCGGTGCTCTATTACCGCATCATCGACGCGCAAAAGGCGATCAACCAGGTGGAGGATTTCCGCATGGCGACCAGCCAGCTGGCGCAGACCACCCTGCGCAGCGTGTTGGGCAAGCATGACCTGGATGAAATGCTGGCCGAGCGCGACAAGCTGAACGGCGACATTCAGAAAATCCTGGACACCCAGACGGAGGCCTGGGGCATCAAGGTCGCCAATGTCGAGATCAAGCACGTGGACCTCGACCCTTCCATGATCCGCGCCATCGCCAAGCAGGCCGAAGCCGAGCGCGAACGGCGCGCCAAGGTGATCTCGGCCGAAGGCGAACAGCAGGCCGCCCAGAAGCTCGCCGAAGCCGCCGAAATCCTCGGCCGCCAGGAAGGCGCCATGCAGATCCGGTATCTCGGCACGCTGTCGGAGCTGGGCGGCGAAGGCACCAACACCGTGGTCTTCCCGATGCCGATCGATCTGCTGCAGCGCTTCTCCGGCCTTTCAGCGACGCCCGGCGCCAAGCCTGACGCAACCTAGCCCAGCATAAGCGCGTTGTTTTGAATCGTGTGTCCATTCATGCTGGGCGCGTGATGGACACCGATATGAGCAGCTATGTGATCGCCCCGCCCCCGGAAACGCTCCTGCCTGTGGAGGGTGGGGGCCATTTTCCGGTGCGCCGGGTGTATTGCGTCGGACGCAATTACGCCGATCACGCCCGAGAAATGGGATCTGACCCGGACCGCGAGGCGCCGTTCTTCTTCACCAAGCCGCGCGATGCGGTGTGTGAGCTGGACGTGGTCCCCTATCCGCCGGCGACCGCCGAGCTCCACCATGAGGTGGAGCTGGTGCTTGCGCTCGGCGGAGGCGGAGCCGCGCTTGAGCCGGAAACGGCCGGGTCGCTCATCTACGCCTGCGCGGTGGGCGTGGATCTCACTCGCCGCGATCTGCAGGCCGAAGCGAAGAAAGCCGGCCGGCCCTGGGACATGGCCAAGGGATTCGACTGCTCCGGCCCTGTGGGCGCGCTCAAACCTTGCCGGGCCATGGACGAAGGCGCGATCGAGCTTCTGGTGAACGGAGAAACCCGACAGTCCGGCGATCTCTCCCACATGATCTGGAAGACCGCCGAAATCGTCGCGCACCTGTCGAAGCTGGTGAAGCTTGAGGCCGGCGATTTGATCTTCACCGGCACGCCGGCGGGCGTCGGCCCGGTTGATCGCGGCGACCGCGTCGAAGCGCGGATCGCGGGGCTGATGCCGCTGAGTTTCAGCATGGTCTGAGCCTGGCCTGCCGCTTGCGGTGAACCGCCCCTTTGCTCCCGGCGCTTGCCGCGCTCAGACGCGCCGGATAGACCGGAGCGCAAGGAGCGCGCCCATGAGCAATTCGTTCAAGACCAGCGTCGATCTCGACGGCGAGGACATCCACTGGGAACCCGAAGGCGGGCTGTCCTATGGGCGTTACCTGGACATCGACACGGTCTTGAGCGCCCAGCATCCGGTCACCGGCGAGCACGACGAGATGATGTTCATCATCATCCACCAGGCGAGTGAGCTGTGGATGAAGCTGTGCCTGCACGAGCTTGACGCCGCGATCGAAAATGTCCGCGAAGACCGCAGCCGGCCGGCCATGAAGATGTTGGCGCGCATCGCGCGCATTCAGGAGCAGCTCACCCAGAGCTGGGCCGTCCTCGCCACCATGACGCCGGCCGATTATCTGCGCTTCCGCGACAAGCTGGGGCAAAGCTCGGGCTTTCAAAGCTGGCAGTATCGCTGCCTGGAGTTCAGGCTCGGCAATAAAAACCCCAAGCACGCCCGCGTCTTTCGCAAGGAACCTGAAGCCGAGGCGAAGGTCACGGCGGCCCTTGAGGCGCCGAGCCTCTATGACGAGACCCTGCGCTTCGCAGCGCGCGCGGGCATGGAGCTGCCGAGTGAAGTGACGGACCGCGACTGGTCGCTGCCCTACACCGCCTCCGCTGCGGTCGAGGCCATGTGGCGCACCGTCTATCTCGATACCGCAACGCACTGGGAGCTTTACGAATTCGCTGAAAAGCTGGTCGATCTCGAACAGAAATTCCAGCAATGGCGCTTCAACCACATGAAGACGGTGGAGCGCATTATCGGGTTCCGGCGAGGGACGGGCGGCAGCTCCGGCGTCGGATACCTCGTCAAGGCGCTGGATTTGCGCCTGTTTCCGGAGCTGTGGACCGTGCGCACCTCGCTGTAAGGTGCGCGGTCAAGGGAGTCGTGAAATGCGTCAATTCTATATCTTCATCAAATGCGAGCTTGGGCGGACCTATGAGGTCGCATCGAAGATCGCCGACGAGGTCGAAGAGACCCGGCAGATCCATTCGGTGTCCGGGGCTTTCGACCTGCTCGCCCAGTTTTCAGTGGAGTCAGAAGCCGATATCGGCCGGTTCGTGAACCAGAACATCCAGACCGTGCCCGGTGTGAAGGACACCCAGACGATCATCTGCTTCAACGCTTTCACTTCCGATAAGGGGCTGGGCGAAGGCTGATGCATTTCGGCGTCTTCGACCTATTCAAGATCGGCGTCGGTCCGTCGAGCTCGCACACCGTGGGTCCGATGAAGGCTGCACGCCTGTTCCTTGAGCGGGTCGATGACGAGCACGGCCTCGACGCGGTCGCTTCGGTGCGCGCGGAAGCCTACGGCTCGCTGGCGCTCACGGGCTCGGGTCACGCCACCGACAAGGCGATCCTCTGGGGGCTCGAAGGCGTGGAGCCGGAAACCGCCGATCCCGACGCTCTGCCCGGCCGGATCGATCGGATCGACGCGGAGCAATCGCTAAAGCTCCTGGATCGACGCGAGATCGCCTTCGACCGTAAGGACCAGCTCCTGTTCAAGGGCGAAACGCGCCTTCCCTTCCACTCAAACGCCATGAAATTCATTGCGTTCGATGAAGGGCGTAATGTTTTGCGCGAAGAGATATGGTACTCCATCGGCGGCGGTTTCGTGATCGACGAAGCCGAGGCCGGACGCAATTCCGCTGCAGAGGCGCTGCGCGGCGAACCCTACCGGTTCAACACCTGCGAGGAGCTTCTGGCGATCGGCGAGCGGGAGGGGTTGTCCATTCCCGATATCATGCTGGCCAATGAGACCGCATTTCGCTCCGAGGACGAGGTGCGCGCGCGGATCGCCGATGTCGCCGCCGCCATGGAGGACTGCATCGAGCGTGGCACGCGCATGGATGGAGAGCTTCCCGGCGGCCTGAAGGTCAAGCGCCGCGCCCCGGCCCTGCGGCGCAGGCTCATGGCCGAGGCGGCGCGCGCGGAGACCGACCCGCTCGCCTCCATGGAGTGGGTCAATCTCTGGGCCATGGCGGTGAATGAAGAAAACGCCGCGGGCGGCAAGGTCGTCACTGCGCCCACCAACGGCGCGGCGGGCATCATCCCGGCGGTCGTGCGCTATTTCGACCGTCACCATCGGCGCTCGGGCGACCGCGACGCCATGCTGCGCTTCTTCCTGACCGCCGCGGCGGTGGGCGCGCTTTACAAAAAGAACGCCTCCATCTCCGGCGCCGAGGCCGGGTGCCAGGGCGAGGTGGGCGTCGCCTGCTCCATGGCGGCGGGCGGGCTCGCGGCGGCGCTGGGCGGAACCAACACTCAGATCGAGAACGCCGCCGAAATCGCGATGGAGCACAATCTGGGCCTCACCTGTGATCCGGTGGGCGGGCTGGTTCAGATTCCTTGTATCGAGCGCAATGCGATCGGCGCGATCAAGGCGATCAACGCCGCGCGCCTCGCCATGATCGGGGCCAGCGAATACAAGGTGAGCCTTGATCAGGTGATCGAGACCATGCGCCAGACCGCCGCTGATATGAACGACAAGTACAAGGAGACCAGCACCGGCGGCCTCGCCGTCAACGTGCCGGTCTGCTAACGCCCCCGATCGGCCAGCAGCTTCGCCAGCGTCGCCGAGACCAGGAGCCAGACGAGCCCGTTCTGCTCCAGAAGATTGCTCTCCGACAGGCTTACGACGAGCCAGCTCGTCAGGAACGGTAAGGCCCAGTAGGCGGAGAAACCTGCGAACAGGCGCCGTGCCGAGATGGCCAGGCCGGTCAGGATCACAGCGAACGCGAACAGGGTCGCCGGAACCCCGATCGCCAGCGCGGTCTCCAGCCAGGCGTTGTGCGCGGTGGGCACCGGCCAGGCGGTCGCCTGGCGCACCCAGAAGGCCGGTCCGTCCTCCACCTCCCAGAACACGCCGTAGCCATAGCCGGTTAGCGGCCGCTCAGCGATCTGGCCTGTGAGCACCGCCCAGATTTCCGTGCGTCCCGTGAGCGTGGCGTCCCGTCCGAGCGCCTCCAAAATCACGCCAGGCCCCACAAGAAGCACCCCTATCAGGGCGGCCATTCCCAACATGAGCAAGAAGATCGCCGAGGCCGCAAACCCGAATCCACGCCGGGCGAGCGCGATCCCCGAGGGCCCGGCGACACCGATCAGTGCGGCGAGCAAAGCTGTCTTCGATGTTGATAAAAGAACCAGTAACAGGCCCATGAAAATAAACGCGAACCAGACCCGGCGCTCCGCCTCGCTGGGCGCGCAGGCGGCCGCAGCGCAGAAGGACAGGCTGCCCCAGGCCATCATGGCGCCCAGCGTGTTTTTCTCCCACCAAAGTCCTTTCCAGGCGCCCACATGGATTTCATTCATCACGCCGAAGCCCGGGAAGAGCGCGCCGGCGATCAGGCTGCCGATCGCCAGCACGGCGAACATCGCCGCCACCAGCCGGATCAGATCGCGCCAGGAAAACCGGGCCGCGAGCCATAGGCCGAACACCGCGGTCATCACCACCGCCAGGCTGCGCCGCACGGTGACGCCGGGGTCCAGCGACCAGGCCGCCGAAGCCATGGTCAAACCGGCCAGGAGCAGGATCGGCCAGGCCCGCAGCGCCGTTCGCCAGACCGCAGCCGGTGAAAGTGCGATCAGCATCAGGCTCGCCAGGTAAACCGGCGGCCAGACAAGGCGCAGCACCGCGCCGCCGTCCGGCTCCGCCGGGTCGGCGATCAGCGGCGCCAAGAGGGCGTTTGAGAACAAGAGCAGCAGCAATAGCGCCAGGCCCGCTTCAAGCGCAGGCAGGACGCTTAACCGAGGCGTCTCGTCCCGCCAGCGTGCGGCGAGCTGGGCCGCCTGACTCACCGCTCCGGCGCGCGGTTGACGACCACGCCCAGCACGCGGCCACCCGCCTCTTCGATCCGGTCGGCGAGCTTGTCCGCCGCGCTGCGCCGGCTCTCGGCGGCATCGGCCACCAGGATCACGCCGTCCATGTCCGCCGCCAGCGCCGTAAGCGCCGCCGAACCATAGGGGGAGTCGACGATCACCAACCCGCTGGCGCGCCGCGCCTGGCGCCAATACTCCCCGGCGGCGTGGAAGGTCAGGCGCCGCACCGCGCCGGCTTGGCGCTGAAACTCGGAGATGAAGATCGGCGCCTGCGCACAGCGGCGCATGGCAAGGCGTCCGGACCCGTCCGGCTCCTCGCGCCAGAATTTCAGGCCTGACAGCTCGCCGGTATAGGCTTGCCCGTTGAGCTTTGTTCTCGAAGCCTGTGTATTCGTTGCGAAATCAAGATCGAAGAGCCAGCTGGGCCGACCGGAGATCATAGCCGCGCGCCGCGCCAGACCGGCGGCGATCGTGCTCGCGCCGGCGCCGTCGGAGACCGGCGCGATCATGACGGCGCGCGCGACCGCGCCGCGCGGCGTGAGCCGGCGGGCGAGCCCGTCGAGATGGGAGGCGGCCTGATCCAAGTCGAACCCCGATAAACCCTTTACGGCGCGACCTTAGGCGGCGTTGGTTAACGAGCCGCTGACACGCTCAGGCGTCGGGGATGCGCGCAAGCACCGGCAGGCGTCGCGCCGGCCGATCGTTCCGGGGCGCTGTATCAGGCGCCGAGCGGCGAGCGCCGGGGGCGGGCGAGCGGGGCGGCGTCGGCGGCGCCGCGCGTCGATGGACAAGATAGCCCCGCAGCAAGGCGGCGAACACCCCGACGCCGAGCGCCAGCATCGCCATGGCCAGCACCGCGGGCACGCGCAGCGAGCTCGGTTGGTCGGGCGGCGCGGCGCGCTCAACCACCCTCACCGCGTCTGCCGCGCCCGGCGGCGCGTTGCGGCGCGCGTCCGCGTCGGCGGCCTGGATTGAGAGAAGCCGCGCGGCTTCAGCCCGCGCCTCCACCGCACGCGCCAATTGGTCATGCTCCGGAGCGAGGCTGCGTAAAAGATCCGCGCGCTCGCGCGCCGCGGCGAGCTGAACGCCCAGCGTGGCGGCGAGCCTCGACTGGCTGGCGGCGAAAGCGTCCTGAGACAGGCGCTCCTGCTCCAGCGTCTGCCAGATCGGATTGACGCCGGTGCGCGTCTGGCCCTGGCCTTGCGCCCCACCGGCTTCAATGAAGGCGCGCAGCGCGTCGATTTCGCGCTCCACCGCCTGAACCGGCGGCGCATCCGGCAGGTAGCGCGCCAGAAGCTCCTCGCGGCGCACCTGCAAATCAAGCAGTTGGCCGGTTACGGAGTTTTCGACATATAGCGCAATTTCACGGGGAATCTCTGCGACGCGCTGCGCCAGGGAGTCGCGAAACCCCCTCGCCTGCGCCGCTTCGGCCTCGGCGGACAGCTTGCGCGCCTCAAGGTCGGAAATGCGTTCAAGTACGGCGGTGCGTTCGGCGTCGAAATCGGACAAGGCGTGGGCGGTCAGAAAGGCCCTAAGCGCCTGCTCGGCGCGCGCCGCTTCAGCCTCGGCGGCGCGCAACCGATCCGTAAGGCCGCCCTGGGACCCTCCGATCAGGAGCTCGACGCGATAGGCGAGATAGGCGTCAACGACGGCGTTGAGGACACCGGCCGCCATGGCGGCGTCTTCGGCTTCGTAGCGCGCCGTGAGCACGCTGGCGTTCGGGGCGCGAGAGACCATAAAGCCGTCTCGCAGTGCGCGGACATTGGACGGTGTGGCCGGCGCGCCGCGTGCTTCCAACGCGCGGCGGCGCACCGCGTCGGAATTGAGGATTTCGATCTCCGACTGCATCACCGGATCAATCGTGAACGCGCCGCCCGATCCGGCCGCGCCGGGGGTCAGGTCGCTGTCGTCGAGGATGACAAGAAGCCGGCTCGTGGCCTCATAGGTGGGCGTGAGGCTGATCCAGGCGAGCGCGGCCAGCGGCACGAACAACACCGCAGCGATGACGACCGCCAGGATTTTTTCGGTCCAGACGAAGGCGGCCAGGTCGAACAGGTCCAGCTCACGCGATGGCGCGTCGGTACGGGCTCTCGCGTCCCGGCCGGAGAAGTGCTGCTCGGTCATGGCGCCATCTCGCCCCGCCTCGCTTAATTTTTCCTTAGCCGTAACCAGACAAGGGTGTGAATTCGTTCACCCATGGGGCGCTGATGACCAGACCGACCCGCCGCGAGGCCGCCCTCGCCCTCGCCGCGCTCTTCACCGCGGGCTGCGCCGGCCGAGCGCCTGCGCCGCGAAATGATGCGTTCGAGCCGTCGCGCTTCCAGGCGTGGAATGACGCCGCGCCCGCCTACAGACTCTATCCCGGAGATACTGTGGAGGTGACGGTTCACACCGCGAACGAACTTTCAGGCCCACGCGACGTGGCCCCGGACGGCCGGGTTAATCTGCCTTTGGCCGGCGCGGTGATGGTGACCGGCATGACGGCGCCTGAGGCGGCGCGCGCCATGGCCGGGCGCTACGCCTCGGTGTTGCGCGATCCCATCGTGGAGGTGCGCCCGCAGAGCTTCGGCTCCCAACGCATCCTGGTCGGTGGAGAGGTGGGCGATCCGGGACTGTACGAGATGCCCTCTGCGCGCATCGGGGTGCTGGAAGCGGTCATGCTCGCAGGCGGACCGACACCGCGTGCGCGCCGGCGGCGGGTTATCGTGCTGCGCCGGTCGGACGACGGCGGCGTCATGCTGCGCGAGGTGGATCTGGCCGCCGCGCTGCAAGGCGGGACGGCCGACTCGGTTCCCCTGGCGCGACACGACATCGTCTTCGTGCCGCGCTCGGGCATCGCCGAGGTGAACGACTTCGTCGAGCAATATGTCCGCAACATCCTGCCCATCGACGCGGCGTTCAGCTACGCCCTCGCCGACAGCCTGTTCAACGACTGACGCTGAAACCCATGCGCTTCGCGCCGGCTCGACCGATTGCATCGGCCGGGCGGTTTCGAACCGCGAAACCTTAGTCCAGCTCTTGCTGAAAAGACTTAGTGCCGCGTCGCCAGCCATGCGCGGGCAGCCGAGAGCGCGGCCTGGATCTGCTCGCCGTCCATGTCCGCGGCGACTTCGCTGCGGTAATGCTTGGCCGCGTCGCTGCCCATCAGGGCGGCGAGATTGAACCATTTGTGCGCTTCGACCATGTCGACCACGCCGCATTGGCCGGTCGAATACAGCAGACCCAGCTTGCACAGGTCTTCGCCCGTGGGGTCCATCGAAACGGCGTCGTGCGCCTGAGCGGTTTCCACGTCGGTGAAAGCCATGATCATCTTCCCTTTGCGTGCGGGGCGCCGGGCTTATCGCCCGTGTCGCCTCCGCGTCCCACCATGCACGCCCAATCGCCTTTTCGGTCTGCGGTGCGTACGAGAAGAAGAATGTCTCGCGAGGGTAAGCGCCCGGTTAATCCGAATCAGAAAAACGCCCCTTTAAGCATTTATTTTCGTTAGGGATTCCTACCAAGGATTAATCGGGTGACGGCCGCGTCGGTGCGCTCCACAAGGCCTGGCGGGCCCCCTCGTGCGCGGCGCCAGCCCGCGCCGATCACCCAGGCGAGCAAGGCCAAAGCCAATCCCGCAAGGCCGGCGGCGAGCGCCAGATCGCGGCGCGCCTCTACGCCCGCCGGCCAGCTTGCGGGCCCGGCGCGCGCGTCGATCTCCATCACGGCGGGGCCGAGCGCGGCGTGGAGGCCCAGGAGCGCAGGCCCGTGCCGATCGGCCAGAGCAGCAAGCCGTGCCGCGTCCTGCTCGCTGCGCACCAATCCTGCGAGCCGCACCGCTGCAATCGCACCGGTCTCGCGGCGCACCGCGGCCATATGGGCGAACACCCGGTCTCGCTCTGCGGCGTCGCCCGTCACCGAGCGGGTGAAATCGGCGCCGGCCCCCGCCGCATCGGTTTGGGAATAGACCGGGCGGGTGTAGCGCTCGCCGGCCTCACTCATGAGCGTCATCGCCGAGGCGAGCACGGCCTCGCGGGCCAGGCGGTCATCCCGTCCAAGCACAAGGCGGGAGACATGGGGTTCATCAGCGAACCCGGCCGCGGCGGCGGCCTTGAATATCCGGGCGCCGATGCGCGCCTGCCCTTCGCTGTCGACGACAGCGAGCGCCAACGCCGCCTGTAACAGGTCTCCGGGCGGCTTTGGAAGAAATACGACACGGCATTGCGGGACGCGCCGGCCAGACTGTTCGGCGAGCGCGCAGCCCTGCACGATCACGTCTCGCACATCACCATGAAGCGCGGCGCGCGGCGGCGCGGCGTCCAGCCCGGGCACGGCGCGCAGGCTCAGCGTTCGGCCTGCGGGATCGGAGAACCATGTCTCCACTTGTTCGAGCGCCGGCCCGTAGAGCGCGCGCGCGCGCTGAAGGCGGGCGACCGTCCTTTCGTCGGCGAACACCAGCTCCGCAGCGAGGCCCGGCCGCCCACGGCCGGCTTCGAGGCGTGCTTCAAGGGTCTGCGTATAGAGCGCTTCACGCCGCCAGGCCGGCTGCGCGCGTAAGACCGCCTCAAGTCGGCGTTCGGTTCGCCCCTCCTCAAGAAGCAGCGAGCGTGCGAGATGATCTTGGCCGTAGAGTTCGGGAAGAAGCGGTGAGAGCGATTCCGCCAGCACCAGGTCGGGCGCCCGGCCCGGTCCCGGGTTGAGAGACAGCGAGACGGCCTGCTCCCACCAGCTGCGCGCATCGCCCAGCATTGTTTCGGCGCGTTCAGAGACACCATCCGGCGTGGCGCGCGCAAGCCACGGAGCGGCGCCGTCCAGCCCGCGCCAACCAAACGCCGCCGCGCCGATCAGCAGAGCAGCGAAGATCGCCGGCCTCCAGGCGGCGAACAGAGCGCGCCACACAAGATACAGCCCGGCCCGCGCGCCGCCGGCGAGCCAGGGGTCGCGCGCACCATAGCGTGCGCTGTAGCGCTGTCGTCTGAGTATCGGTTCGTCCACTGCGCCCCCCTAGCGCTTGCCGCGGCATACTAGCCATGGCGCCGCCGCCGCGGCAGAGGGCGCGGCCCCGAACTGCAAAGCGCGTTGCGTAAAGAGCACGATCTTGCGACGAAAAGGTCAAGCGTAAGGCGCTTCACGTTGCGCGCCTTGAAGGATAAACACGCCCCATGACCGACTCCGTTCTGACAGACCAAAACCTGCGCCCCGTCAGCTATCGCCTGGCGGAGCGCGATCCCGCCGCCTTCGCGCGCGAGCTGGGCGCGAGCTTTCGCGAAACCGGCTTTGCCGTGGTTTCCGATCACCCTGTCGATCAGGCGGTGATTGACCGCGCGCTCGCCGACACCAAAGCCTTCTTCGCCCTGTCTGAAGACGTCAAGCACGCCTATTACGACCCGCACGGCGGCGGTCAGCGCGGCTATACCCCGTTCGCGACGGAAAATGCGAAGGGGTTCGCCCAGAAGGACCTGAAGGAATTCTGGCACCGCGGCCGGGACCTGCCGCGCGGTCACCGCTTCGCCGACATCATGCCGGCGAATGTCAGCGTCGCCGAAGTGCCGGGCTTCGACGCCAGCACGCGCGCCATGTATGAAGCGCTTGATGCGATGGGGGCGACGCTGCTGCGCGCCATCGCGGTGGATCTCGGCTTGGCGCCCGACTGGTTCGAGACGACGGTCGACGAAGGCAATTCGGTTCTGCGCTTATTGCATTATCCGCCTATCGAGGGCGATCCGAACGGCGTGCGCGCCGGCGCCCATGAAGACATCAACGTCATCACGCTTCTGCTCGGTGCAGAAGAAGCGGGTCTGCAGGTGAAGACCAAGACCGGCGACTGGCTGCCCGTGCAGCCGCCTGAAGGCGCGCTGGTGATCAATATCGGCGACATGCTGCAGCGTCTGACCAACAACGTGCTGCCCTCGACGACGCACCGCGTGGTCAACCCCTCCGCCGAGCGCATGAAGTTTCCGCGCTACTCCACGCCGTTTTTTCTGCACTTCAACCCGGATTTCGAGATCGCCACCCTGCCCACCTGTATCAGCGAGCAGGACCCGAACCGGTATCCCGAGCCGATCACAGCGAATGAATACCTGCACGAGCGCCTGGTGGAGATCGGCCTTATCGACGCCTGAGGGCGCGTCTTGATACACCGGGTCATTCCGACGCCGGACGTCGAGCCTGACGACGGCGTTTGCGCCAGCGGCGGGCCTGGAGGATGAACCCGGTGACGAGCAGCCCCATGGCGAGCGCGATCACCGCGAGCAACGCCGGCTCAAGGCGGTAGCGGACCACCCCGAACCGCCAGTTCACGACATGCAGGTTATAGTACCGCTCGAGGAATATCTCACGGTCGGTGCGCGGAGTGTGCACGTAGCCCGTGACCTGATCGATCGCCACTCCGCCTGAAAGCGGGTCGGCGAACTTCGCTTTCCAGACCGGCCACGGACCGGTGTAGAAGTAGAAGTCAAGTTCAGCCGGCCCGGCGGCCGTCTCCCAGCCCCTGATGCTGTCGAAGACCGCCGGATCGAGGCGCTCGCGGGCGATGGCGTCGCGATCGGCTTCTGTGAGCGCGATCTCCGCGCCTGTGCGCGCGTTGAACAAGGCCTGGCGCGGAGACCGGCCGGCTTCGGTCAATTGGTACGCCGGCTCGCCGAGCACGCTGACGTACCGGACGCGCGCCGGCGTGAATCCCGCCGTCTCGACAAGCTGCGAGGGATGCACGATATCGGCGCCGATCGCCGGTGCGGCGGGCGGGATGTCGGCGAACTGGGCGTGCGCTTCGTCGCGCAAGGGGTGCAGCAGCCAGACCACCCCGAGCCCGGAAGTGGTCCAGAACACGACTTGTACCGCAAGCACGATCCCAAGCCCCTGGTGCCATCGAAGAGAGCGCAGGCCGCCGCCCTTGACCAGATGCACCCGGCGCACCGCGAGGACGCCGAGCCCGGCGCTGATCAGGAAAATCAGTGCGAATCCAGTTAGGACCACATTGCCCCGAAATTGCGCGCCGCCGGTGTAATCCATGACGTGGATCGTGGTGACCCAGTTTTCAAACAAACGCCAGAACGGCGTCTGGGTGCGGACCTCTCCGGTTTCAGGATCGAAAAACAGCACCGCATTGTCCGCCTGCACACGCCAGACCGGCAATGGAAGTTTTTGATATTCAGGTGAATGACGGGTCTTGAGACGCACCTGGTCCGCATCGATGTCTTCGCCGGCCAGCCTTGAGGCGTGCGCTGCGATGGTCGCCGCGTCCAGCCGCGCGAGACGGGCCGCGCCGTCTGGGCGCCAGCGCTCCTGCCCGCCGTCGATCCGCACCACGTCGAGCTGAGCGGCGTAGCCGCGTTGATGCAGCGTCAGGCTTTCCACCTGTCCCGCCTCTGCGATCTCGCGCATGGCGGCCAGCTCCGGCCAGGCTGCGGCCGCGTCGAACGCGGCGCCGGCCGGCGTAAAGGTGTAAGCCGTCGTCGCCGAGCGGGGGATCAAGGTCATGCAAAGCGCCGTCGCCAGCCAGATCGTCAGCTGGACCAGCAGGACCAGGGTGAGCCAGCGGTGCCACTGGCGCAGCTCCATGACGAGCGGTTTGCGCGGCTTGGCCGGACGAGCCGGGCCGGTCGCGTCGGTCATGCTGGGCCTCATTAAGACAAGGGTCGCCGGCGCGGGCGCCGGACGAAAGTCCGGCCCCGCGCAGCGGTCAGATTAGAAGCGGTACCGGACGGTCGCGCCGATCTGGCGCTTGCGCGGCGCGGAGATCGTGAAGTCGCGATAGAAGGTGAACCGCCGGTTCGGCAGGAAAATGAACGATCGGACCGGATCGGGGATCAAGAGAGTCCGGTCAAAGTCCAGCAACCGGGTGACCACCAGGGGCGTGTCATCCTCAAGCGCGTTGTTGAGGAAGACCGTGAAGGTCCAGTCCCCGCTCTCCATGCCGGTGCGCAGGTTAAGATTATGGCTTGCTCCGGTATGGGCGAGATTGTGCACCTGCACCCAGCGCTTGGACTCATAAGCGTAGTCGGCGCGGACAAACCAGTCCGCCGTCGGCGACAACGCCCAGCGATAACCGCCTGACGCATTGAACATGTGCTCAGGCGTTTGGGGCAGGCTGTTGCCGGCCACCTGGCCGTTCGGACCATCGACGTCAGCTGGATCGCTTGAAGGCAGGCCGTCGGTGTCGAAGATCTCTTCGGTGTTTTCGTCGTAGAAATCCTTGATCTCGGTATCCGAGTAGGCATAGCCGAGCCGGTAATCGAAACCATCCCCGATCGTTCCAAACAGCTCGAATTCAAAGCCCATCACCTCTGATTCACCGGCATTGACGACAAAGGGTGTCGTGGTGCCCGAAGATCCGCCTGAGGACGCGGTCAGATAGGGTTGCGATTGAGTGAGCTGCTGATCACTCCAATCAAGATAATACACCGCAGCCGAGTACTGCGCCGTCCCCTCGAAGATGAAGCCCTTCAGCCCCGCCTCGTACGACCAGACGCTTTCTTCGTCGAAAGCGGCGTAATCGCTTTGAAACTCGTTGAAGTCGGCCGGGTCGAAAAAATCGCTCTGCGGCGGGATGTCGTTGAAGCCGCCAGGTTTGTTACCCTGGGCGACGGACGCAAACAGGTTCATCTCCTCATTGATTTCGTAGCGGGCTGTGAACCGAGGCAGGAAGGCGCTGTAAGTCGTCGAGCGCTCGTTGGCCCGCGCCGGGCGCACGCCCGATCCGGCCGCGCCCTGAACTTCGTCCGTCGCGGTGATCTCGTCTTCTTGATAGCGCGCTTCGGCCGACAGGGTCAGCCGGTCGGTCAGGTCGCCCTCGATCATCGCGAAGACGGCGCGGTTCTCGATCCCGTCTCCGGACTCAAACAGCTCCTTTTCCGGCCGGGCGCTGAAATCGCCGGTCGCATCAAAACCGTCGCCGTCCTCTTCGAGATAATAATAAACCCCCGCAAGCCATCGCAATCGCCGATCCTGAGGCGAGAGCACCCGGAATTGTTGCGAGACGTCTCTGACGCTGGAGCCCGAAATTGTGAAGAACGGATCGGTGCTGGGCGCCAGCGTGTTGTCGTACCCGTTCTGGTTCGTCGACTCGTTATAGGCGGTGATCGACGTGAACTGGTATCCGCTCTCGGTGTCGTGATCGATCCGAAGCGAGGACCGCCAGGCGGTGCGCGCCGTCGTCCAATAACCCAGATCACGCAGCTCGGTCACATTGTAGGCGAACTGGCCGGGGGTATCGATCTCGCCGCAGAAATACCCACGCGAGCGGTTCGACGAGATCGGGATGCCGAAGAACGACCCGGTGATGTCCGGGAGAAAACAGTTCAGCTCTTCGCTGCCCTGAAAGGCGTAGGGGAAGCTCTCGTCGCGATCCTGAGACCACCCGCCGTTATACGTGACCTTCCAGCCTTCAGCCGGTCGCCAGAGCAGCTTCGCCGCCAGATTGATCGTTTCCTGACCACCGATGTTCGGACCGCCGTCAGCGTTCTCATAGTCTCCGCCGAAATCGTAATAGCGACCGCTGAGCTCGCCGAAGAGCACGTCGTCAAGCAGCTCGCCGGAGATGAAACCGGTTCCCTCATAATGCTCATGCTCGGCGGCGGTGAAGGAAAGCTGGCCGGTGGTTTCTTCGGTCGGCTCGCGGGTGATGAGATTGATCGCGCCTGCGAAGGTCTGACGGCCGAACAGCGCGGATTGGGGCCCGCGGACCACTTCGACCTGGGCGAGGTTGTCGAGCTGATAGCTTGTGATGTTGCCCGATACGAAGACGCCGTCGACAAAGAACGCGGCGTTCGGCGCGCCCAGAATGTTGGACATGCCGCGGATGGAGGGCCGGACGCCGCCCCCGCCCTGCCCGCCGCCGGACCGGCCGAAGCCTTCACGAAACGAAAAGCCCGGCGTCATCAATGCGATGTCGGCGATGCTCTCGAGTCCGGCGTCATCGATCATGTCAGCGGTCAGCGCGGTGATCGAAATCGGCACGTCGGTGAGGTTCTCCTCCCGTTTGCGCGCTGTCACCGTAATCACGTCGCGCGTCGCCTCGGACGAGGCTTCAGGGGCCGCGTCCTGGCCAAACGACGGCGTCGCCAGACCTGCGATGAGCGTGGATCCCAGAAGTACGGCGCGCAGGCCGCTCTTATTATAGCGATGCATCAGTCTCTCCCCATGACAGACGCCCAATCTTTAACCCGCCGATCTACGCCGGTCGGGAAAGTCCCTAGCGTCGACTCAAGAATAAATACATATATGCAGAAATGATATACCTTTTTTAGGGTGTTGATTATGATGCCTTTTTATACCTTCACCCGAAACTCTTGCAGCTTGACGGCGCCTATGCACCGCGTTAGTTGGTAACTTAAAGGTTACACGGGAGGCGCTCATGGACGTGGCCGAGAAAATCAATGCGCAGATGCGCGTGTTCTTCCTTCTCAACGCTGGCGGGTTCTTCGCCTGGCAGGCCGGGGAAGGACTGGCGCGCTCCCATCAAACGCCGCCAGCGCTGGTGGGCCCGGCGTTCATGGTCTCCGGGATCGGGTTCGGCGTGTGGATCGTCGCGCTGATCATCGTGCTGGCTCAGGCGATGCGCGCCAAGAAGCTTGGCGTGTACGACATCCTCAGCGACGAATGGGCGCAACGTGCGCGCGCCAAGGGGGCCGAAGCGGCGTTCTGGGTCATCACCGTGGCGGTGGTCGTCTCCATGACGGCGACGAATTTCGGCGTCGACGGACAGCTGCTCCTCAAGCTTCTCACCGGCCTCGCCGTGGCGGCTTATCTTTGCGCCTATGTCTGGTTCGACAGCCGTCACGAGGGCGGCGAATGAGCGCTGAGGGCCTTGGCAATCACATGAAGCACCTTCGGGCCGAAGCCGGCCTCACCCAGGCCGACCTCGCCGCACAGGTCGGTGTCACGCGCAAGACCATCAACACGGTGGAGAACGGCGTGTTCACCCCCTCGGCGCTCTTGGCGCTGAAGATCGCTCGCGCGCTGGGAAAGCCGGTGGAAGAGGTTTTCTATCTTTCTTCGGAGTAATCTGCAGAGCGGGCGCTGACCTCTGCGTCTTCGTCGCGCCCTGGAAACTGCTTGATGTAAACGTCGCGCTGCGGGAACGGGATTTCGACGCCGTTTTCGTGCAGGGCCTCCCAGACCGCCAGGTAGACGTCGCTGGTCACATTGGCGAGCCCGTTCTGGGGGTCGGAGATCCAGAAGCGCAGGTCGAAATTGACCGAAGAGTCGCCGAACTCCATCAGATTACAGACCGGGTCCTTGTCGGGCACGACCCGGCCCACGGATTTGGCCGCGTCCTGGGCGATTTGCTGCACCAACTTCAGGTCGCGCTGGCCGTACGCGACGCCGAACGGGGCGTGCAGGCGAACGATCTTGTCGGATTTCGACCAGTTGATCACGCCGTTGGTGATGAAATGGTCGTTCGGGATCAGCATCTCGGTGCCGTCGCGCGTGCGCACCGACACGTAGCGGCTCTGCATGCCGGTGACCCAGCCGAACGTGCCGTCAAGCTCGATGGCGTCGCCGGGCTTGATCGACTTGTCCGCCAGCAGCGTGAACCCGGCGGCGAAGTTCGACACGGTGCGCTGCAGGCCAAGACCGACGCCGATGCCCACCGCGCCGGAGAAAATGGCGAGCGTCGCCAGATTGAAGCCGGTCATCTGCAGCGCGATGAGCAGCGCCAGGATCGGCAAGAGGATGCCCAGCGTCTTGGAGATCAGCGCCTTGAAGGCGGGCGACAGCTCTTCGGTCTTGTCCAGCTGCTGGTCGATGGCGCGGCCTGCAAAGCTCGCCGCCCAGAACAGCACGCCGAAATAAATGAGCGTGCGCAAGATATCGAACATGGACAGCTGGATCGGCGCGCCGTCCTCGGTCTCTCCCAGCGGGATGGCGAGCGCCTGCATCTGCACGATCACATCGTCGAGAAGGCCGAAGACATCTAAAGCCGCGACAGGCCAGGCGATGTAAAAAGCGACGTTCGACCAGAATTTCGACCGGATCACCAGGGTGACGGCGCGAATGATCAGCCAGGCCGTCATTAGCGAGATCGCCGCGGAGACAAGCTCCACCGGCTGCTCCAGCGATCCAAGGATCACCCGCACCAGCGTCAGCACCGCATAGAGCGCCAGCGGGGTCATCAGCGCCAGCAGCGCCGTGATCAGGCGGCGCACCATGCCGACCTGAAAATGCTTTTTCGTGGCGGCGTGGACCAACGCCTTCAGGCGCGGGCCGAAAATCAGCGCCGGGATGATCGCCGCGGCGATCAACCCGACTTGAAGCGCGACATCCAGATTGAGGATTTCGGATTCGACCCAGGCCAGCAGCCGCTCAAGGCGCGGCGCGAACTCCTGAACCGGAATCAGGTCTTCAAGAGCGGACTCAGTCGGGGGCGTGGGCTGCGACAAGCGAACTCTCGAATAAGGCGGCGGCCAGGGCGGGAAGAGTTACGCGGATAGTCCGGCGCGGCAAGCTGCTAGTCCTCGCGCCAGTCAAGGATCACCTTGCCCGCCTTTCCCGAGCGCATGGCGTCGAAGCCGGTTTGAAATTCCGCGGCCGGCAGGCGGTGGGTGATCAGCTTGGACACGTCGAGCCCGGATTGCAGCATGGCAAGCATTTTGTGCCAGGTTTCGAACATCTCGCGCCCGTAAACGCCCTTGAAGGTGATGGCGCGCATGATCAGCGAGCCCATGTCGAGATTGAACGGCTTGCCGGGCAGGCCCAGCATGGCGATCTTGCCGCCCATCACCATGTGCTCGACCATTTGATTGAACGCCGGCTCGGCGCCGGACATTTCAAGCCCGACATCAAAGCCTTCCGTCATCTTCAGCCGGGCGATCACGTCGCGCAGGTCTTCTTTCGTGGTGTTCACCGGCGTCGCGGCGGGTGCGACCTGCTCCAGCAGCTTCAGCCGGTCGGGATTGATGTCGGTGACGACCACATGGCGCGCCCCGCAATGGCGGGCGACGGCTGCGGCCATGATCCCGATGGGCCCGGCCCCGGTGATCAGCACGTCCTCGCCCACCAGATCAAACGCAGTGGCGGTGTGCACCGCATTACCCAACGGATCGAGAAAGGCCGCCTGCTCCATGGCCACCTCGTCGGGCAGCGGCACGACGTTGAAGGCCGGAATCTTCAGATACTTCGCGAAAGCGCCCGGCATGTTCACGCCCACGCCCTTGGTGTCGGGGTCGAGGTGAAAGCGTCCTGCGCGCACGGCGCGCGATTTCTCGCCCACGACATGGCCCTCGCCGGAAACCCGCATGCCCGGCTTGATGCGGGTGACGTCGCGGCCGACCTCTTCTACCACGCCGCCGAATTCGTGGCCCACCACCATGGGAACCGGCACGTTCTTCTGCGCCCAGTCATCCCAGTTGTAGATGTGCACGTCGGTGCCGCAGATGGCGGTCATGTGCACCCGGATCAGCACGTCGTCCGGCCCGATTTCGGGCTGATCGACGTCCTGCATCAACAGGCCTTCTTCGGCTTTGGCTTTCACGAGGGCTTTCATGGGGCGGAGCTCCCTGGAGCATAAAAAACGCGTCGCGGCGTTTATTCACCACGCCGCGACGCGCTTGGAAAGCCCGCGAACTCAGGCGGTCTAGCGCCGGGGTTCGCGGATCTCGTCCACGTCGATCGTCGCTTCCCCCTGCTGGCAGAAGCTCATCGCGGCGCGCGAGCCTTCGATCTCGACGTACTCGCCTTCGGTGAAGCGGACATCATTGCTGACCAGCGAGTACAGCTCGCCCTCCGGCGTCGTGAGCGTGTAGCATTCCACACCTTCGCGCACCCGGCCCTCCAGTGTCACCATGCCGGGGCTGCGGTCCTCGTCGCGTCCGTCGCGGGGTGGATCGATCTCCTCGATCAGCCCGACATCGAGCGTGAACGCGCCCTGCTGGCAGAACGACGCATCGGCGCGGCGGCCTTCGACGCGGACATATTCGCCAGCGTTGAAGCGCACATCGCTGCTGGTAAGCGCGTATTCATTGCCGTTTTCGGCCTCCAGCGTGTAGCACTCCACGCCTTCGCGCACGCGTCCCTCGAACGCGTAGATCCGGCCCTGATCATCGCGGCCGGTCTCGGGATCGACCACGTCGAACACGTCCGATCTCAAGGTCACGCCCCAGTCGGTGTCGACCACGTAGATCAGGTCGTCACCCGGGTTCGCCCAGTCCGGCGTCTCGACGACAACGGACAGGTCGCCGCCGGAATCAGTGCGGGCCTCGCGCATGCGGCTCCATTCGGATTCCTCGACGCCCACGCCGATCGTCACCCAGGATTGCGGGCGCAGATTATACGCTTCGATCGTCACCTCTGTGTCCGGACCGCCTTCGGCCGGCGTGATGGAGACGGCGCTTTGCGGCGTGTCGCGGTCGGGCACGTTCAGAATCTCGCCCACCGGCAGCGCGTCAGCCTCGATATCGGTGTTCGCGGCGAGAAGCTCGAACAGGGACAGGCCGAGGCGCTCCGCGATGGAGTACGGCGTGTCGCCGGGTTGGACCCGGTAGCCGTCGGTGCGCCCTCGCCGGTCCGGATCACTGGGCTGGCGGCGATCTTGAGCGGAAGTTTCAAGCTCAAGCACCTGGCCCACATCGAGCGCGCGCGGATTAAGCTCGGGGTTGAGGCGCATGATGCGGTCCATGCTCACCCGGCATTGCTGCGCGATCTGATAGAGCGTGTCGCCGTACTCGATGGCGTAGCGCGCCCCGCATTGAGACTGGGCTTCAGCGGGCGCGGCAAAAAGCGCGGCGGTCGACCAGCCGGCGACGGCGACCGCGCCGCTGGCGAGCAGGGTCCGAAATGTCATAGCGAAATCCTTCAAGGACTGCGCCCCGCCCTGAATGGCGGCAACGAAGCGAGACGGGGGGAAGGTTCCCCGCGCGCGCCGCACACTGGCGCCGGGAGCAGCCCCTCAGCCTCGGTCGGCCTGCAACACCAGCTTGCGGTAATCGTTGAGATCGCCGTCATAGCGCGAGGCGCGGCCGTCCTTGACCAACCAGAGCTGATCGGCCGTGCCTTCGGCGAGATAGACATCGTGGGTGATCAGCACCACCGCGCCCTCGTATTCGTTCAGCGCATAGATCAGCGCTTCGCGGCTGTCGATGTCGAGGTGGGAGGTCGGCTCGTCGAGAATGAGGATGTGCGGCTTGTCCATCGCCATCAACCCGAGGAGCAGGCGCACCTTCTCGCCGCCGCTCAGTTTCTCGATTTTCGTCTCCACCTTCTCTGCAGCAAAGCCCATCGCGGCGGCGGCGGCGCGCTGTTTGGACGGGGTCGCCCCTTTGGGCAGCTTGTCGCGCACGTGATCGAGCACGGTCTCGCCGGAGCGCAGCTCGTCCATCTGGTCCTGTGAAAAATAACCGATGCGCAGCGCGCGCGCTGCGACCCGGTCGCCGCCCATAAGCGGAAGGCGCCGGGCGATGGATTTGACCAGCGTCGTCTTCCCCTGCCCGTTGGCGCCGACGATGGCGATGCGATCCTCCGGATCGAGTCTCACATCGACATCGCTCAGGATCACCGCCTCTTCGCCATAGCCGACCCTGGCGTCGCGAAGCTCCAGAAGCGGCGGCGACAGCTTGTCGTCGCAGGTCGGGAAGTTGAACGGTACCGTGCGTTCCTCAAGCGGAACGGTGATCTCCTGCATCTTCTCCAGCTGCTTGACGCGCGACTGCGCCTGGCTCGCCTTCGAGGCCTTGGCGCGGAAGCGGTCGATGAAGGCCTGCAAATGGGCGCGGTCGGCCTCCTGCTTGGCCTTCTGGCTTTCCAGAAGCGCGGTCTTGGCCGCCCGCAGCTTCAGCCAGGAGTCATAACCGCCTGGCGTCACCGACAGCTGCTTGTGCTCCAGCGCCATCGTATGGGTGACGCTGCGGTTCAATAGCTCACGGTCGTGGCTGACGATCAGGACGGTGTGCGGGTATTTCTTCAGATAGGTCTCGAGCCAGGCCGCGCCTTCAAGGTCGAGATAGTTCGTCGGCTCGTCCAGAAGCAGGAGATCGGGCTCTGAGAACAGAACGCCCGCGATCGCCGCGCGCATGCGCCAGCCGCCGGAGAACTCCCGTGTGGGCCGGTCGAGATCTCTGTCGGTGAACCCCAGACCGATCAGCACCTCGGCGGCGCGCGCCTCGGCCGACCAGGCGTCGATATCGGCGAGCCGCATATGGATCTCGCCGATACGGTCGGGATCGGTGGCGGTGTCCGCCTCCTGCATCAGCGCATGGCGCTCCGCGTCGGTGGCCAGCACCACGTCAAGGATCGTTTCGTCGGAGGCTTCCACCTCCTGAGCGACCCAGCCCATGCGCGCGCCCTTGGCGAGGCGGATCGGGGAATCCGGAGACGGCGCGTCGATCTCTTCGCGGATAATGCGCAGCAGCGTCGACTTGCCGGTGCCGTTGCGCCCCACCAAGCCGACCTTCCAGCCGGCGTTGATCTGCGCGGAGGCGTTCTCGAACAGGGAGCGCACGCCGATACGGTAATCGAGATTGGAGATCGTCAGCATGGGAGGGGTTTAACCCTCAGCGCTCGCTGCGCAACCGCGTAGAACTGCGCTCGGAACCTCTTTCGCTGGCGCCCGCGAAAGACGCCGCTTTGGGCGGGGGATCAGCCGCTAGTTCGACATCGCCTCAAAGAAGGAATACCGGTACTCGGCGTCAGATGAGCACAGACGACGGAAATCCGTCTCGCTTACGCTTTGCATGTTTGGAGGGATCTCCAGAACATCAATCTGCGAACCGAGTGTGGCGTCGCTGTTTATGTCGAACATGTAAGACAGGTTGAAATACCGGTCCTCGCATCGAAAATACAGCCGGCCGACGGCCTTCCGCACTCCACAGTTTACGATCATGTTCCGGACCACGCCGTCCCGATGATCGGAAATATATGTTTGACAATTTTCGAAATAGGAGACGCGCGCATAACGCCGGCTTGTTGCGAGGTCATACGTCGACCGATCGCCGTTTGTGGTCGGGCGAATATCAGCGCCGGTCGTAAGACGTCCTGAGTTCGCGCCGGACGCTGCAGAAGCGGCGGAGATGCCGGACGCGATCAGGGCCAGACCAGTAATGGCCGATGCAAGACTTCGGAACATCATTTTTGGACCTCCTATTGCATCGACAGGCTAATTCCGGATCGTCGCTTTGCAACCGTCTCAAAAATGATCAGCTTTGCTCGCCCGCTGTTTTGCCGCGACAGCGCAGCCGGATCTAAGGTCGCAGGACGTGGCTGGAGCGGGGACATCCCGTTGGAGCGGCGCGTCGGTTGTCTCTTCGATGCGGCAACACCGACAAGCGCGTTGATCCCTCAACACGCCGTACTCACTCGCAAATTTCAAGGAAGAAACACGCCGATGGCAGGCCCTAGGGGAATCGAACCCCTCTTTCCAGGTTGAAAACCTGGCGTCCTAACCGATAGACGAAGGGCCCGCATCGGCGTGGAGCGGTGATATATCCGTGCGCTCGGTATGATGCAAGCGCGGGTGTGCGGAATTTTCCAAGATCGTGCACATGGGCGGCGCCGGCCGGGCGCAATCCCCTGCCCTGATTGACGATCAGCGCGCTTCGGCGAGGTCTTCCAGATGCAGTTCGGCGCGCTTGCCGTAGCGGGAGTCGTCGGCCTTGAGCTTGCCGGCGGCGTGAAACCACGCCTCGCCCGGGGCCAGCAGGGCCTGACCGGCGGGGTCGTCGGCGATGCGGAACGCGATTCCGGAGAGCCTCGCGCCGGAGCGCGCCTCGAAAGTGAAGCGCACATGGTCAGAGCCAACCCGTTGAGCATAGGTGCGTTTCAGCTCCGAGAAGGCGAAGCGCGGCTCGGGGTTTCCCATGCCGTAGGGGGCGGCGGCCGACAGGGCGTCGCAGAACTCGAAGCTCACCGCGGCGGGATGCACAACGGCGTCCACGGCGTAGCTACGCGCCGCCTCGGCGGCGGCCCATTGTCCCCGCAATTTGTCGTCCAGAAAGGCGCGTAGGTCCTCAATCCGTTCATGTTGGACGGTCAGCCCGCACGCCATGGCGTGCCCGCCCCCGGCGAGCAGAATCCCCGCCTCACGGGCCTGCGACACGGCCGTGCCGAGATCCACGCCGGAACAGGACCGGCCCGAGCCCTTGGCGAGCCCGGTCTCCGGATCAATCCCGATCACGATGCTCGGGCGATTGAAGCGTTCCTTCACCCGGCCGGCGGCGATGCCGATGACGCCGGGATGCCAGTGCTCGCCCGCCGCGATGAGGATCGGCGTGTCATCGTCCACGCCGGCCGCCTCCACCTGGGCGAGCGCCCCCTGGAGCACGTCCGCCTCGATGCCGCGGCGCTCGGCGTTCAAGGCGTCGAGCTCCTCGGCGATGCGCCGCGCTTCGCCGCGGTCTTCGGTGGTCAAAAGCCGGGTGCCCAGATCGGCGCGCCCCACCCTGCCCCCGGCGTTGATGCGAGGGCCCAGCAAGAAGCCTGCGTGATACGGCGTCGCCTCGCCGGTGACGCCAGCGACTTCAGCGAGCGCGGCGAGGCCCGGATTGCGCCAGCCGCTCATTACCTTCAGCCCGGTGGAGACGATGGCGCGGTTCACGCCGGTCAGGGACACCACGTCGCAGATCGTCCCGAGCGCGGCGAGATCGGCGAGCGCCATCAGGTCGGGCTCTGAGCGGTCCTTGAACGCGCCGCGGCGCCGCCCCTCCCGGTTCAGTGCGGCGAGCAGCACGAAGGTCACGCCGGCGGCGGCGAGATGACCGCAGCCGGATGCGCATCCAGGCTGGTTGGGATTGACCAGAGCCGCCGCTTCGGGCGGCGCCCCGCTCATGAGATGGTGATCGACCACGCCCACAGTGAGACCCATGCCCGCCGCAGCCGCAAGCGGTTCAACCGCGGCCGCGCCGCAGTCGAGGGTGAGGACAAGGCCCGCGCCTTGCGCCTTCAGCCGCTCGAAGGCCTGGGCGTTGGGCCCGTACCCTTCCTCGATGCGGTCGGGCACGTAGATGAGCGGCGGCTCGCCGGCCTGTTTCAGCCAGCGGTGCAGCTGGGCCGCGCTGGTGGCGCCGTCCACGTCATAGTCGGCGAACAGGGCGATGCGCTCGCCGCGCTCGATGGCGTCCCAGATCAGGGACGCGCACCCGTCCATTCCAAGAAAGCTGGAGGGATCGGGAAAGCTGTCGCGCAGACGTGGGTTCAGGAAGCGCGGCGCGTCTTCGGCGGTGAGCCCGCGCGAGGCAAGCAGCCGGGCGAGCGCATCGGACACGCCGGCGGCGCGCGCGATCTCGCCGGCGATCCGGTCGTCGGCGGGTTTCAGCCGCCAGGCCTTGCCGCCGAAGGATCGCGTGACGCCGAAAAGCGCTTCATCCGCCATATCAGGCCGTGACGGGCCTCCGCGTGGAGATCCGCCGGCGCAGTCCGGTGACGGAGGAGAACAGCAGCGTCTGGGTCTCCACAAAGCCCGCCCCGCTGCGCACGCCGTGGACCAGATCGCCCTCGGTCACGCCCGCGGCGACGAACAGGCAATGCTCGTGCGCCATCTCGGTGAGGTCGTATTTGCGGTCGAGATCGGAAATGCCGGTGCGCTTGGCGCGCTCACGCTCGTCGTCATTGCGAAAATGCAGACGCGTTTGCATCTGCCCGCCCAGGCAACGCAGGGACGCAGCGCCCAGCACGCCCTCCGGCGCGCCGCCGCGGCCGATATAAAGGTCCGCCTTGCCGTCGGGATCGGCCGCGTTGATCACCCCGGCGACGTCGCCGTCCGCGATGAACAGGATGCGCGCGCCCACGCGGCGCACCGAATCGACGATGGACTGGTGGCGCTCGCGGTCGAGCACGCACACCGTGATCTCTTCGGGCGCAACGCCCTTGGCCCTGGCGAGCGATCGCACGTTCTCGCCCGGCTCGGCGTCCAGGTTGATCGCGCCGGCGGGATAGCCGGGGCCGCAGGCGATCTTGTCCATATACGTGTCAGGCGCGTGCAGCAGACCGCCGCGCGGCGCCAGGGCCAGAACCGCCAGGGCGTTGTTCATGCCCTTGGCGGTGAGGCTGGTGCCTTCCAGGGGGTCGAGCGCGATGTCGATCTCCGGCCCCTCGCCGGTCCCGACCTCTTCGCCGATATAGAGCATTGGCGCTTCGTCGCGCTCGCCCTCGCCGATCACGATGCGGCCCTTCATCGCCATGGCGTTCAGCCCGTTGCGCATGGCGTCCACGGCGGCCTGGTCGGCGGCGATCTTGTCGCCGCGCCCGACAAGGCGCGCGGCCGCCACGGCGGCGAGTTCAGCCGCGTCCACGGCCTGGTTGGCGAGAGCTTCGAGGGCGCGGCCCTGATCCATGACGTCTACCTTCTTGCTCCCCACGCACGCGGCGCGAGGCATGCGTAAAATCAGTCCAGTGAGGGAGGAAGCGCGCGCTCGCGCGCCTCCACGACGAATTCGGCGGTGTCCACGGTGGGCGCGCGCAACGCCTCTCCGGTCAGCCGGACGCGGTCACGCGCGGCAAGCGCGGCGAGCGCCCCGCTCGCCAGCTCAAGCCGGTCCGCCGGAGTCAACCGCTCGCGCGCGACATACTCCGGCGCGCCGGACGGCGGCGTGGCGCTCAGACGCGCATCGGTCCAGCTGGGCTCCGCCCCGTCGGGCGACAGAGCGCACCCGGCGAGCAACGCCAGGCTGGCGGCGGCGGTGAAAACAGGTTTCATAGCAGAGCGGCCTCCTGACCGGTGGACGCGGTCGCCTGTTTCTATACGCTTCTTTTCGCCCCTGTCACCCTTGGTCCGGAGTTGTCCCGCCATGACCGAGCGCCGCCCATCGGCCAAACAAGACAAGCGTCCCGCCTCCCCGCGCAAGGCGGCTGCGAAATCCGGCCCGGCCAAGGCGAAGTCCAAGCCCTCCCAGCAGAGCGCGAAAGCCGACAGCACCGCGGCTAAGCCAGGCGCGGCGGCGGCGGCCGACAAGGCGGACTCAGGCACATTCGCCTTCAGCGAGACCAGCGAGCTTGCGCCGCTGAGCCAGGAGGATCTCGACCGGCTTGAAGAGGTGTCGCGCACGATCATGCAATCGGCGCTGAAATCTCAAAAGCTGATGAGCGATGTGATGCGCCGGTCTCTCGAGGGCGATCCGGGGCTGATGCCACAGGCCGACCCCCTGCACGCCGCCCCGGAATTGGTGCAGGCCTGGGAGACGATCCTCTCCGACCCTGAGCTTCTATTGAAAGCCCAGTCCGATCTCTATCGCGGCTATCTCGATCTGTGGTCGGGCGCGACGAAGAAGCTGATGTCCGGCGAGGAGACCGCGCCGGCGATCATGCCGGAGAAGGGCGACAAGCGTTGGCGCTCGGCGGCGTGGAGCGAGCATCCCATGTTCGACGCCATGAAGCAGTCCTACCTGCTCAATCAGCGCTTCCTCATGGGGCTGATCTCGGGCGCGAAAGGGCTCGACGACGCGACCCGGCGCAAGGTGGAGTTCGTCACCCGCCAGATGACCGACGCCATGGCGCCGACAAACTTCGCCATGACCAACCCGGACGTTCTGGAGGAAACCTTCAAAACCAAGGGCGAGAACCTGACCAACGGTCTTATGAACCTGATGCGCGATCTGGAGCGGGGCGAAGGCCGCCTTGCGCTGTCTCAGACCGATATGGAAGGGTTCGAGGTGGGCAAGGACCTCGCCGCGACGCCCGGCGAGGTGATCTTCCGCAACGAGGTGATGGAGCTGATCCAGTACGCGCCTTCGACCCCGGACGTGAGGAAGCGCCCCCTCCTCATCGCGCCGCCCTGGATCAACAAGTTCTACATTCTCGACATGCGCCCGCACTCCTCGATGATCCGCTGGCTGGTGGAGCAAGGGATCACGGTCTTCCTGATC
The DNA here is from genome assembly GCA_040217555.1 of Oceanicaulis sp. Lineage (GTDB taxonomy): Bacteria > Pseudomonadota > Alphaproteobacteria > Caulobacterales > Maricaulaceae > Oceanicaulis. The sequence goes on along the minus strand of JAVJPX010000009.1, from coordinate 149,196 downwards.
AGCTGGGTCAATCCGGACGCAAGCCTGAAGGACGCGACGTTCGAGGATTATATCCGCAAAGGCCTGTTCACCGCGCTGGAGACCGTCGAGGCCGCCACCGGCGAGCGCCAGGTGGACACGGTGGGCTATTGCATCGGCGGGACGATGCTGGGAAGCGCGCTGGCCCTCATGGCCAAGGAAAACGACGACCGCATCGCGTCTGCGACCTTTTTCGCGGCTCAACACGATTTCAAGCTGGCCGGCGAGCTTCTCGTTTTCATCGACGATGAGTGGTTCCGCGAAATCTCGCGCCTGATGGACGCCCAGGGCGGCGTGCTGGACGGGCGCACCATGGCGGACACGTTCAACATGCTGCGCTCGAACGATCTGGTCTGGTCGTTCGTGATCAACAATTATCTCCTGGGCAAGCAGCCCCAGGCGTTCGATCTTCTGTACTGGAACGCCGACCAGACCCGCATGCCGAAACGGCTGCACCTCTATTATCTGGAGACGTTCTACAAGAACAACGCGCTGGCTGAAGGCAGGCTGGAGCTGGGCGGGCACACGCTGGACCTGTCCGACGTGACGATCCCGATCTTCATGCAGGCCAGCAAGGAGGACCACATCGCGCCCGCCGACAGCGTCTATCGCTCGGCGAAGCTCTTCGGCGGACCGGTGCAGTACATGATGGCCGGCTCCGGCCATATCGCCGGCGTGGTGAACCATCCCGGCGCCAACAAATACCAGCACTGGATCAATACCAAGCTGCCCGAAACCCGCGACGCCTGGCTGGAGAACGCCGAAGAGCATCCCGGCTCCTGGTGGGCGCACTGGCGCGACTGGCTCTACGCCATGGACGCCGAAACCGTCCCCGCACGCGAACCCGGCGGCGGCAAACTCAAACCCATCTGCCCGGCGCCGGGGGAGTATGTGAAGGTGCGCAGCTGAGCGACTTGAGCGGTCAAGCCAGGTTCGGCTCTGCAAAGATGAGAGTAAACATTGAAGTCCCCCTCGCCCCGCTTAGCGGGGAGAGGGTGAGGGAGAGGGGTGCGTCGGAGCATGGAACGGTGCGGTCGAGGCCGTCTTGAACCGTCCCCCTCTCCCGCACCCCCTTGAAGGGGGCGACGGGGACCTCAGCGTTGCATTCGATTGGGAATGCTCACCGCCTGGCTTCCCTTCACCGCCCCGCCTGCACGAACCCCTTCGCCTCGTCCTCGAAATCGTAGCTGGTGGCGCCCACCGTTTCGTAGCGCTGCTCGGCTTCTTCGCGGAAGGAGCCGATGAGGAAGCGCACGGCGCGGGCGCGGTTGGTGTCCACCAGGACCTGCAGGATCGGGTTCTTGAAGCTGTAGCGGATCCAGAAATCGATCAGGGTCGAGCCGTCGGAGAGCGCGTGGAAGCGCCATTGATTGGCCAGGTCGTGGAACGGCCCGGCGAGATAATCGACGTCGATCAGACGGTCCGGCTTGTTGAGGTGCACGCGGGTGGAGAATTTCTCCCGTACGAAACGGAAGCGCACGCGCGCTTCGGCGTCGAGCTCTCCGACACCGGCCTCATCCACGCGCTCACGATTGACGCGCATCGCGCTGATAAGGTTGATGAACTTGGGATAGGCGCGCACGTCCGACACCAGGTCGAACAGATCATCGGGCCGATGGCGCAGCCGCAGCCTTTCGCAATACTCAGCACTCATGGGCGAGCCTAGCCGGTGCGTCCGGCCGCCAGCGCGGCTTCGCGCGCCGCGCGCAGGCGCTGGAAGTCGTCGCCGGCGTGATAGCTGGAGCGCGTCAGCGGCGTGGCGGAGACCATCAAGAAGCCCTTGGCGCGCGCGATGGTCTCATACCCTTTGAACTCGTCAGGATGGACGTAGCGATCCACCGCCGCGTGCTTGCGCGTCGGCTGCAGGTACTGGCCGATGGTGAGAAAATCGATGCCGGCTGAACGCATGTCGTCCATCACCTGCATGACCTCCTCCTTGGTTTCGCCAAGACCCACCATGATGCCGGACTTGGTGAACTGGGACGGGTCGCGCTCCTTCACCCGCTCCAGAAGGCGCAGCGAGTGGTAATAGCGCGCGCCGGGGCGGATGGAGAGATACAGCCGCGGCACGGTTTCCAGATTATGGTTGAAGACATCGGGCTTGGCGTCGATGACGATTTCCGCCGCGCCGGGCTTTCTGAGGAAGTCCGGGGTCAGGATCTCGATCGTGGTGTCCGGGTTGAGCGCGCGGATCTGACGAATCACTTCGGCAAAGTGCTCGCCCCCGCCATCAGAGAGGTCGTCGCGGTCCACCGAGGTGATGACCACGTGCTTCAGGCCCATTTTGGCGGTGGCCTCGGCGACGCGGCGCGGCTCGTCGGTGTCGAGCGCGTCAGGAAGCCCGGTCTTCACATTGCAAAAGCTGCACGCGCGCGTGCACGTGTCGCCCATGATCATGAAGGTGGCGTGCTTTTCGGCCCAGCACTCGCCGATATTGGGACAGCCCGCCTCCTCGCACACCGTGACGAGGCGGTTTTCCTTCACCGTCTTGCGGGTCTCGGCGAAGACGCCGCCGGCGGGCGCCTTTACGCGGATCCAGTCCGGCTTGCGCAGCACCTCGGTGTCCGGGCGCTTCTGCTTTTCCGGGTGACGGGCGGCGCGCGCGTCGGCCGCGGCGGAGCGGGGGATGTCGATCAGCTTGACCATAGCCCCGCACATAGGCCTGTCGGACGAGATCATCAAGCGTGGACCGCGCCGGCGCACAGGTGGCGAGTGCTGTCATTTAGTCGATCAGCGAAATGACTCGACATCGTTTAGTTATTTAGCTAAACGTCTACTCATGAGCAGCGTTTTCAAAGCCCTCGCCGACCCGACGCGCCGCCGCGTGCTGGAGTTGCTGCGCGACCGCCCGATGACGGCGGGCGAACTGTCCGACGCCTTCGAGGTCTCGCGCCCGACCATGTCGGCCCACTTCGCCGTGCTGAAAGAGGCCGGCCTCGTGGACGCCACGCGCCAGGGCAAGAGCATCCTCTACCGCATCAAGCTCAGTGTTCTTGAGGACGCTTTGCTCGGGTTCGCGCGCGGGTTCGGCCTCGGCGCCGACACACCCAAAACCGACAAGGACAAAGGAGACCCCTCATGACCGCAGACGATACCGGCCGTTCCCCCCTGCCCCCGCTGAGCGCCGTGCTCGCCACTGGCGCGCTCGCCGGCCTAATGGTCGTGGAGGAGCCCGGCTCCGCCCCGCTCTGGGTCCTCGCCGGGGTGATGCTGCCCACGGCCTGGCTGATCCTGGAAACAGTGGCGTTCGCAGGCGATCTATCGATCAAACGCCGCGAAGCGCGCGACAGGGTGCGCCTGGCGATCACCATCGCCTCGGTCATGCTGGCGCTGCCTCTGGCGCTCACCTTGTTGTTCACCAGTGGGATGGTGACGGCCTCCGACGCAGTGGAGCAGCGCGCGCTGGGCGCCGCGTTCGGGCTGGGGCTGGTGATATACGGCAACTGGTCGACGAAGGCCCCGGTGGAGCTCGACGCCCCGGATGCGGCGAGACAGCAGGCGCGGGCGCGCGTCTTCGCCGCGGCGTTCGTGCTGGCCGGCCTCGGCTGCGCCCTCGCCTGGCTCGCAGCGCCCATCAGCCTGGCGCCCTGGATCGCGGGCGCGGTCCTCGCTTTGCCCGCCGCGGCGGTGGCCTTTAAGGCGTTCAGCGCGAAAGCCTGAACAAAAGAAAGCCCCGGCGCGGACCGCGCGCCGGGGCTTGGTTGCGTCTGGAATGCGCCGTCACACCGCCTCGGCCGAGGCGCCTTTCGACTTCTGACGCTGGAAGATCGCCATCGTCCAGGCGCCCAGCCCGATGCACAGCACCAGCGGCAGGATGATCAGGCCGAGCACCGGCACGGCGGCCAGCACCGCGATGGCCAGCGACGCGGCCAGCAGAGACCCGATCCGCAGCCCCAGCCCGGCCTGACCGCCGGAGCGGTTCAGCGCCAGATCGCCGATCGCGATCCCGCCGAAGGCGAAGGCGAGAAACAGTATGATCGGCGTGGCCAGGACCAGGAGAACGGCCAGCGGGATGCCCACGACGGTTACCGCGAGCAGCGCCATGAGCGTGGGAATGATCACCGGGATCAGCGCCAGCACGATAAGGCCCAGAAAGCCCGAGGCGAACGGACGCTCGCGGAAGCAGCCGGCGATGCGCCCCACCGATTTGGGCAGGAGGACGGAGACGATCAGCCCGAGCAGGAACGCGCTCGCGGCGAAGATGCCGCCCAGCACCGTGACCGCAGGCAGAAAGTCGATGTCGAGCTGCACATTGTCGCGGTCGATGGAGGATTCATCGAACGCCTCCTCGACATAGGTCAGCTCCCCGAGCTGGGCCCCCGGCGCGATCATCGGCTCGCCGGGGCCGCGCACGGTGATCGGGCCGGCCACGACCGCGGTTTCCCCAAAGCTCAGCTCGCGCGCATAGATCTCGACGGGACCGCTGATGACGCCGTTCACGAAAACCTCACGGCCACGAATCTCACCGCCCTGATCGAGGCGGCCGTCGATATAAACCTCACGGCCCGCGATCTCGGCGTCGCCGCCGATGGACGCGTCTTCGCCAATGGAGACGAAGGCGCCCGCAAGCGAGGCGTCGCCTTCCACCCGTGAGCGAAGCGTAAGGTCGGCCGCCGCGGCGTTGAGCTCGCCGCCAATGGTGGCGGTAAGCGTGAGATCGGCTGCGGCGATGTTGGCGTCGCCGGCCACTGAGCCGGCGAGGGAGACGTCGGCTGCGGCGATCTCGACATCGTCGCCCACCTCGACGTTCAACTCCACGTCCGCGGCGAGAATCGACAGATCGCCCCCGACCCGGCCGTCGGCGGTCACGTCGGCGGCGAGAATGCGGACATCGTCGTCGTCATTGAGCGTCAGAGTTAGATCGCCGCCCACGTACTGGGCGTGCGCCGCCGCGCCGAAACCGGCGAGCATGGCGCCGGCGAGCGCGCCGGCCTTGAAAGCGGTGTGGATGAAGCGCTTCATGACTGTGTCTCCTTGCCCTGCTCGCACTGCGCGCTTTGTTGCGCAGCGTGGGAGGCGTGCGTGGTGCGCACGAGCGGCGTGAACTGTGCGTCGTCGCCGGATTCGGCCCGGCATGCGGCCTGCGAGGCTCCCGGTAGGGAGACCTGGGCGGTCTCGGCGCTGGAAAGCAGGCGGACCCGCTCTCCATCGTCGGCGAAGGCGCGCGCGTCCGGCGCGCCTTCCGAGCAGGCGGCGAGCATGACGAGGCCCGCCGCGGCCGCTGTGAGGAGGAAACGTCTCATAGGGTCTGTCCCCTTTTTTGTTATAAGACCAACCATATCGAAACTCGATATCATATCGAAACTCGATAACAAAGCGGTTTTTTATGAAAAACGATAAATTTTCGGCGGCGCATCAACGTCAAAAAGCCCGCGCCGGAGGTCCGGCGCGGGCTCTAAGGTCTGCTGTTTGCTTGGGGAAGCGGTGCGGACCCTACTCGCAGCCGCCCTGGCGCGGCGTGTAGCGGATATTGGAGGCGTCGAAGCCGGGCGCGTAGCCCGGCTCGGCGTCTGCGGTCACGTCCAGCGGTGCGAGCACGCGCGCCGAGGCGTCGAATTGCACTTCATGGGCGCAGATCGAACCGCCGGCGTGGAGCGCGCCGCGGATGCGTACCTGCGAATCATCGCCGCGATCGCGCCAGCCATGATTTTTCCCGTCGCCCTCGATGCGGACGGGGCCGGCCGCGTCACCGCGAAAATCGATCCGTCCGGCGCGCACCAGCAGGGCGTCGTTGAACGCGCCGCGCAGATCCGCCGCGCCGGCGTTGACCTCCACCGGGCCGTCATAGCCGCCCATGATCCGGGCCGAGCCGGCGTTGACCAGGGTGCGTCCGCGAATATCGCCGTCGAGCTCGGCGCTGGCGCCGTTGGCCTCCACGTCGCCGTCGACATCGGCGCGCATGTCCACCGAGGCGCCGTTCATCTCCACGTCGCCACCGACCCGGCCGCGCAGCGTCACCGCCACGCCGTTCATGTCGACGTCGCCGTCGGTGTCCAGGGTCTGCGAGCTTACAAGGCCGTCAAAGCTCGTGCGCTCTGCGCTCTGAGCCTGCACGCAGGCGGTCAGGCTGACGGCGAGCGCGGCGGCGCCCGCGGCGGTGAGGATGCGGTTCATCTTTGTCTCCCGATCGACCGGCCGGGTCTTAAACCGCCCGGCCTTTCACGCAGGAGATGCATGGCGGACCTTACCTGGATGCGGTCCGGTCCATGAAACTTCGTTAATAGTGGATCACCCGCCCGTAAGCGTCGAGCACGCTCTCGTGCATCATTTCGCTCAAGGTGGGGTGCGGGAAAATGGTGTGCATCAGCTCGGCTTCGGTGGTTTCAAGCGTTTTGCCGATCGCATAGCCCTGGATCATCTCAGTAACCTCCGCGCCGATCATGTGCGCGCCGAGAAGCTCTCCGGTCTTGGCGTCGAAGATCGTCTTCATCAGACCGTTGTCCTCGCCGAGCGCGATCGCCTTGCCGTTGCCCACGAAGGGGAAGCGGCCGACCCTGATATCGCGGCCGTGCTCTTTCGCCTTCGCCTCCGTGAGGCCGACGCTGGCGATCTGGGGATGGCAATAGGTGCAGCCGGGAATGTTCGTCTTGTCCATGGGGTGGGGCTTGAGGCCGGCGATCGCCTCGACGCAGATCACGCCCTCATGGCTGGCCTTATGCGCAAGCCAGGGCGCGCCGGTGACGTCCCCGATGGCGTAAAGCCCCCTCACCCCGGTCGCACCGTAACCGTCGGCGACTATGTGGCCGCGCTCGATCCTCACGCCGAGCGCTTCAAGACCAAGGCCTTCCACATTGCCGGTGATGCCGATGGCGAGCACGACCTTGTCGACCTTCACCGTCTCGGTCTTCCCGTCCTTCATCTTCACCGTGGCGGCGACGCCGGAGGCGGACTTGTCCAGCTTTTCGACTTGGGCCGAGGTGTGGATGGTCAGTCCCTTTTTTTTGAAGGTCTTCTGGGCGAAGGCGGAGATCTCCGCGTCTTCGGCGGGCAGGATTCGATCCACCATCTCCACCACGGTCACCTCGGCGCCCATGGTGTGATAGAAGCTGGCGAACTCCATGCCGATGGCGCCCGAACCGATCACCAGCATCGATTTCGGCATGGCTTTAGGGACCATGGCCTCTTTGTAGGTCCAGACATGCTCGCCGTCGGTCTCCAGGCCGGCCTTGGGGATGGTGCGCGCCCGCGCGCCGGTGGCGAGGATCACGTGCTCGGCCGTGTATTCGGTCTCTTCGCCATCCTTGCCCTTCACCACGACCTTCGGAGCGTTCGAGCCCCGCTCTAGGCGCGCTTCGCCGTCGATGACGGTGATCTTGTTCTTCTTCATGAGTCCCGACACACCCGATGACAGGCGTCCGGCCACCTTGCGTGAGCGCTTTACCACCGCGTCAAGGTCAAAGCCGATATTGTCGGCCTTCAGTCCAAACTCCTTGGCCCGGTGGAACAGTTCGTAGATATCGGCGGTGCGCAGAAGGGCCTTGGTCGGGATGCAGCCCCAGTTCAGGCAAATTCCGCCCATGTGCTCGCGCTCGACCACGGCGGTCTTGTAGCCGAGCTGCGCGGCGCGAATAGCCGCCACGTAACCGCCCGGACCGCCGCCGATGACGATGAGATCGAATTGCGCGCCGGTCATGAAAGCGTCCTTGGGTAAAGCCTGGGACCTGCTTGATGGAGCGGCTCACATTTAAAATCAAGCATGCGCGACTTGCGCTTGCCTGCCCCAATCGGAGTTTGTGAAAAAGAAACCATCGCGCAACTTTTCCTAGATTTTTGACCCGAGCTAAGCGATCCTCCCTGAATGGCGTTAACCATGGGGAGGACCATTCATGCCATCAAAAACAAAACATCGCGGGCTGATTGCAGGGCTGGCCGGCCTTGCTGCGGCGCTCGCCGCGCCTGCCGGCGCAGCGTTCGCCGGACCGGACCCGTATATCGGTGAAGTTCAACTTTCGGTCGGCAGCTACTGCCCACGCGAATGGACCGAAACCAACGGCCAGCTGCTTTCGATCGCTCAAAACACGGCCCTGTTCTCGCTGATCGGGACACGGTTCGGTGGTGACGGCCGCAACACTTTCGCGCTTCCCGACCTTCGCGGCCGCGCGGCCGTAAGCTGGGGCTCCCCGCCGGGTATTCCGTCAACGGGCATGGGTCAGAGGAGCGGCGAGGAAATCACCGAAATGACCGTCGCGCAAATGCCGTCCCACTCCCATTCGCTCAATGCGTCGAATCGCAACGGGACGCTGAACACACCGGCCAATAACGACATCGCCGAATTTGATACCCGCCTGCGGTATGCGTCCACCGCGCCTGACGACGTCACCATGGCTGACGCGGTGATCGGGACGACCGGCAGCGGGCAGGCTTTCAGCATCATCCAGCCGAGCCAGGTAATGCGCTACTGCATCGCCCTTTACGGCATATATCCGTCGCGCCCATAGCCGGAGAGCAAACAATGAGAAACCTACTCAAAGCCGGCGCAGCCGCACTCGTTCTCGCCGGCGCCGCATCAGGCGCGGCGACGGCCCAGGACGCCATGATCGGCGAGATCCGCACCTTCGCCTTCAATTTCTGCCCGTCCCCGCAATGGATCCCGGCGAACGGTCAACTCCTGGCGATCGCCAGCAACACGGCGCTGTTCTCCCTGTATGGGACAAACTTTGGCGGCAACGGACAAACGACCTTCGCCGTGCCGGACATGCGAAGCCGCGTCGGCGTCGGCGCAGGGTCCGGCCCGAGCCTCTCTTTCCGGCCGCTGGGCGCCCGGTTCGGCACCTCAGACACGGTATTGTCGGTGAATCAGATGCCGCGTCACTCCCACAGCTTCAACGCCTCCTCGCAGGGCCTTCAGCAGAACTCTCTCCAAGGCGGAGCGCTGCCGACCCAGCCTGCGCAAGGCACGGCCTACGCGGTTCAAGGCAGCTCCAACGTGGTGATGGATTCGCGCTCGATCGGAACTGCCGGCGGCGGCCAGCCGATCAACATTCAGCAGCCGATTTTGGGCTTGCAGTTCTGCGTCGCCTCCGCAGGCGTGTTTCCGCAGCGCAACTGAGCCCGACAGGAGATAACAATGATCAAGTACATTCTTGGCGGATCCATGATCGCCTGCGCCGCGCTCGCAGCCGGCGACGCTTCGGCTCAAACCGAGCGCTATATCGGCGATGTCATACCCAACGGCTATAACTTCTGTCCGATCGATACGGTCCCCGCCAATGGCGGGTTGTTCTCGATCGCTCAGTATCAGGCCGCCTACGCCGTGATCGGCACCACTTACGGCGGCGACGGGAGAACGTCGTTCGGGATGCCCGATTTACGCGGCCGTATTCCGCTCCACTACGGACAGGCGCCAGGATCGAGTTTCTTTCAGCAAGGCGCTCGGCTCGGCTCTGAGACCATCGTGTTGACAGAGCAGCAACTGCCGCCACACAGGCACGTCGCGTACGCCGCCGGCGAAGAGCCGGATCTGGTCAGCCCGCAAGACGCGTCCTTCCCCACGTTCCCTACTGACGTGCCGGCCTATGCAGGCGATGCGAACCCGACCCTGGCCATGGACGGCGACACCGTCGGCGAAAGCGGGAACAATGCGCCCGTAAACATCATGGCGCCCAGCCAGGTGATCAACTATTGCGTGGTTCTGGAAGGTCTCTTCCCGCCGCGCAACTAGATTTCGCGCTTGCGAACCAGCAGCGCCCGGTATCCGGGCGCCGCTTTTTTTGTTTTATGTTCGGGGTCAACGCCGGCGGCGCCGTACGCCGGCGCCAAACCAAGGAGATCGGCATGATCGACGCGCTGCGCACCCCCGAGGATCGGTTCAAGAACTTGCCGGGCTGGCGCTTCGAGCCAAGGCGTATCGACGACCTCGCCGGCTATGAGGGTCTGCGCATGGCCTATGTGGACGAAGGTCCGCGCGACGCGCCGGTGTTTCTGTGCCTGCACGGCGAGCCGAGCTGGGGCTATCTCTATCGCAAGATGGCGCCGATTTTTCTGGACGCCGGCTGCCGGGTGGTGATCCCCGACCTGTTCGGGTTTGGCCGATCAGACAAGCCGGTCGACGACGCAGTCTACACCTTCCACTGGCACCGCAACGCTTTGAAAGCTTTCATCGAGCGCCTGGATCTGAACGATGTTTGCCTGGTTTGTCAGGACTGGGGCGGCGTGCTGGGCCTGACCCTGCCCATGGACTATCCCGACCGGTTTACCCGCCTCATCGTGATGAACACCGCCATCGGCGTCGGCAAGGGGGCGAGCGAGGGCTTCATGGCCTGGCGCGATTATATGGCGAATACGCCCGATCTGGCCGTGGGCCGCCTGTTGCAGCGCGCGACACCGGGCATGAGCGACGATGTCGCCGCCGCCTATGACGCGCCCTTCCCCGATCATCGCTATAAGGCCGGCGTGCGCCGTTTCCCGGCGCTTGTGCCTGTAAGCCCGGACATGGACGGCGTGGACACCGGCAAGGCGGCCGTGAAATTCTGGGCCGAGGACTGGACCGGCGACAGCTTCATGGCGGTCGGCATGCAGGACCCGGTGCTGGGCCCCGACACGATGGCCTGGCTTAGAAGCGTCATCAAAGGGTGCCCTCAGCCCATGGAGCTCGCCGAGGCCGGCCATTTCGTTCAGGAGCACGGCGAACCCATCGCCCGCGCCGCGCTTGAGCGCTTCGGTCTGGCCTAGCTAGCGGACGCAAATCCGGCTTCAGCGCCGCTCCAGGCGTAGATCGGAGCCCTCAAGCGTATAGAGGCCAAGCGCGAGATCGTCGCCTTTGACATAGTTATGGCCTTCCACCGTCGCGAGCAGGCGAAGCGTCCCGCCGCCTTCCTGGATGCGTTGGCCGAATTCCAGAATGCCGCCGGCGTCCACCACGGCGAGCCCGCATCGCGGATCGGAGAGCAGCACGTTCGCTGCTTGCACCGGCTCGTCGGCGAGGAACACGCCGGTGCCCAGATAGACCATGTTCGAGGGCTCTTCATACCCGGAAGTCGCCAGGGTGAGCGTCTCGCATCCCGTCACCTGATCGACCAGGCGGCCGACGCGCTCGCTGGGCCAGAGCTTGTCCATGCTGGGGATGGCGACCGCGAACACGCAGGCGTAAAGGGCCGCCGCAGCCACCCCGGTGGCGATCAACCGTGAGCCGGACGGCTTCAACGCAAGGGCCACGATCGCGGCCGCCGCGAGGCCTGCGAACGCGAGGCTGAGCCAGGCGGCGAAGTTGGGTTCGCTCTGGAGGTAGAGCGTGCCGCCGGCCGGAAAGGCGCCGAGCACAAAAGCCACCAGCACCGCCAGGCCCGCAAAGATGACATGGGCGGCCTTCAATCGAGTCGACGCCAGCAGGTCGCCGGCCCGGCCGAGGCCGAGCGCGATCAAAAGCGCAAGGGCGGGAAAGCTCGGCAAGGTGTAGTGAGGCAGCTTCGTCGCCACCAGCTCGAAGACGATATAGGTCGGCACGATCCAGGCGATGAGGAATTTCACCCGGTCCTCGCCGCGCATCGTCCAGGCCGCCGCGAGCCCGAGCGGAAGCAACGCGACGCCCGGCCAGAGGGTGAACAGCGTGGCGACGAGATGAAAGCCGATCGGCCCGGCATGGGCTTCCTGCGCCTCGCCCACCTTGTCCAGCATGGAATAGCCGACGGCGGTCTGGGCGAAGGCCCAATCGGTCTCCAGATTAATCGCAATGAACCAGGGCGCGAAGATCGCCAGCGCCAGCGCGACGCCGGGCAGAGGGCGCACTTTCAAAAGTAGGCCCGGATCGCGCTTCCAGGCGGTGAAGACGATGAGGGTGAGCGCGGTCACCATGAGGAAGATCGGCCCCTTCACCAGCAAGCTGGCGCCGAGGGCCGCCCACATGGCCGCGGGCCAGCCTATGAAGCCGGGGCGGCGCTCCTTCACCTGGACCATCAGCATCATCAAGGACGCTTGCGCGATCATGCCGACACCCAGAAGGATCGCGTCGGTCTTCGCGGTGCGCGCCTCGACCGCCAGGACCACCGTGGTCGCCAGGATCACCCCCGCCATCAGCCCCGTACCCGGCCCGAACAGGCGCGCGCCGAGCCAGGCGGTGATCGCTACCGCAAGCAGCGCCAGGATGAAGCCGGGCAGACGGTGCGCGCCGATGGGCGCATCTGCGCCGCCGAAGGGCTGGGCGAACAGCGATTGCAGCCAGTACGTCCCCGCCGGCTGCTTGTGCCGGTCTTCGTCCTGAAGCTTGATGTTGAGATAGTCGCCGGTCTCCATCATCTGCCGGCTGGCCTGGGCGTAGCGGCTTTCGTCGCGGTCCATGGCGGGCACCGAGAACAGGCCCGGCGCCAGGGCGGCGATTGCGAGCAGCATCAGGACCAGCCAGGCGCGCGGGTTCAAGCCGTAACGCCCGCCCGGCTCGGTCAGCGTGTCGAACATGGCGCTCATCGCCCCTGGGTCTCCGCATGGCCGCGCAGGATCAACGCACGCGAGGGAACATGGGTGCGCCGCATCAGCCAGATCACGCCAAGCAGGTCGAACAGGCCCGCCGCCGCGCGGCCGAGATTGGTGTATTTCGACGCACCCGCGCTGCGCGCCCGGTTCACCACCGGAACGCAAGCGATCTCGTAGCCCAGATGCCGCGACAGCGCGGGCAGGTAGCGATGCAAGGCGTCGAAAAACGGCAGGGCGAGGAACAGATCGCGCACGATCAGCTTGAGCCCGCACGCGGTGTCGGGGCAGTCGTCGTTGAGCAGCGACCGGCGCAGGCGATTGGCGAAGCGCGAGGCGAACTTGCGGTTCGCGCCGTCGGTCCGGTTGGTCCGGCAGCCCGCCACCAGGCCCACCTCGCCCACAGTAGAGAGGTCCACCGCGGCCGCCATGTCGAGGATGGAGCGCGGATCGTCCTGGCCGTCCCCGTCCATGGTGGCCGCCCATAGCGCGCGCGCGGCGAGCATGCCGGTGCGCAGCGCCGCGCTCTTACCGGACCGGTTGGGATGGCGGATGACCCGCAGCCGGGTCTCGGTCTTCGCCAGAGCGGCGAGCGCGCCGGCGGTGTCGTCGTCGCTGCCGTCGTCGATCACAAGGATCTCGAAGCTTTCAAACGCCGGCTCGAACACCTCGATCGCCTCGCGAACCACTGATTCGATGCTCTCCGCCTCGTTGAAGGCGGGGATGACGATCGAAAGCGATGGCGCGCGCATGGGCGGTGTGTCCGGGCCGGCTGCAGGTGGGCTTAGTTATCGCGTTGCGGTCGCACCTAGCAAACACAAAAGGCGGTCTTATCCCGGCCGCACGGTGTTGCGCGCAAACGCGCGGCGCAAAAGAAGCTGGGCGGGGATGTTTTCGTCAATCGCCATGGCGCCCTCCTTCGCCTCATAAGGCGCCCAGCCGCTGGACCAGCGAAAGACCGCCCAGTTCGCGCCCGCACGCTCGAACGCCGCGATGCGCGCTGAGAGATAGTCCTCGATGTCCGGAGCGCGTCGCACCACGCCGAACTCCATGACCGCGACATCGCCCTCTGCTTGGATCTGCGCGATGTCGCGCGCCGGAACGAAACGGACGCGCTCACCCGGGCCCTGATGGGTGTAGGCCCAGGGGCTGTAGTCGTGCACCGCGAGCACCGGCTCCGGACCGATTGCGGCGCGAAGCTCCGCGGCGCGTTCGGCCCGGCCCCAGCGGTCGGGGCTGAAGATCAGCGGCGTATCGTGATCAAGCCCGACGCAGGCCGCTTTGATGCGGCGCGCAAAGCCGGGCCAGACGCCGTCCGCCCCGATATCGGCGCCGTTGGGCTCGTCGATCACCTTGATCCCGGCGAACGCGGGATGGCCGCCGAACCGGCGCAGGGTTTCCGCGACCATCTCCGCCCAGGCCGCCTGCTTTTCAGCGTCGCGCCACAGGCTGTCATCATAAAGCTGAGCCGGATACCAGGTCTCGCCAGGATGGAAGGCGAAGGCGCTGCGCCCCGGCCCGGACCGCAGGCAGAGCGTCGTGTAGAGCCCGTGGGCGCGGCACCGGTCGAGCCAGTCCGCCACATGGTCCTCCACCGCCGGATCAAGCGCAAAGGGCTCGGTTTCTGAAAACAGACCCGGCCCCGACCAGCTGGCGAGATTGGCGTTGGCGCCGGCGAGGCTTTCGAGCGCGGCGTCCGTGACCGGCTGGCCGAACGGGCCCGGCCCCAGAAACTCTGGACCGTCGAGCTCTGGATAGACCCGGCGTTGCACGAAGACGGCTCCGCGAAGCTTCGCGCCCCCTGCATTGCGCCAGAGATCACGTTTAGCCGAGGCGATGCGCAGCTCCGCCGGCGCGAAGGCGCCCGTGCAAAGCCCGGCGCCCATCGCCAGCACGGCGCGCCGCGTCGTCATGCAGAACGAAACCCGGCAAGCGTGTCGATGCGGCGGAACGCCTTGCCCGGCCAGTGGGAGGCCCGCCCCAACGGCAAGCGCTCAGCGCCGCGCTCAAGGGCTTCGGCCCCTGTGCGCAGCGCCGCGACCAGCCCGCCGCCGGTGACGCACCCGCGCACCAGCGGGAACTGCCAGGACCCGAGCGCAGCCTTGGTGCGGTAATCGCCGGGCCCCATGTGAAGCTCGCTCACACCCCGGTCCACGAGCTCTTCGAGCACATGGGTCAAGAGGGCGTTGCCGGGCCCGAGCTTCGCCATCTCCGCGTCATAGGCCGGAAACCAGTAATGCATGGCGTGGTCGCCGAGCAGGCCGAAATGAACCGCGACCAGCCGGCCGTCCAGTTCGAGGCTGGACAGCACGCCGCGCGCGTCGACTCCCGCCCCGGCCCGTTGAAGTCGGCGCAAGAGGTTTCGCGTCCAACCCACTGAGAAAACATCGAAGAACTCAGACGCCGCATACTGCGCAGATTTCCACTGGAACAGCTGCTCCAGGGTTTGCGGACGGTCGTCCTCAAACCGGAAAGTAAGCGCGCCCTGCTCGGACAGCTTTCGCGTCGACGCGAAGATGTTACGTGCGGTATTGCCGCCAAGCTTCTTGCGCTCGCGCACGAAGCTCTCATAACCCTTTGAAAGATCACAGACCCAGCTGCCGTCCGGCTCGCCTTCAAAAGCGCCCTGTCCGGCGAGCGCGCCATGGTGATCGAACACCGCCACCCCCGCGCGGCGCAGCGCCGTGCTCAAAGCCGGACGCTGCAAGGGCGCTCCGATCAGGCCGTGATGGTCGCCGAGCGGCCCTGCAAGCGCACGGGCGTAACCGGCCGGCCCGACCTGCATGGGCAGAAACCTTAAGCCTGACGCAGTTTCAACCCGCAGGACGCACGTGTCCCGGCGCACCGCGGCGACGGCGTCGAGAAAGCTCAAGGCGAGATAGGGCGAACACAACGCGCGGTCGCCCGCACGCGCGGCGCGCCAGGCGGCGCGGTCCGCGTCACTGAGATCGTCGGCGCGCAGTAGAACGGCGTCCATGGTCTTCCCCGTTTCAGTTCGACGCTGCTCACTCAATCACATTGAGGTTAAGCCGGTCTTCAGCCTCGCCATGCATATTCCATTCCTGTCGGACGCGCAGTCGGCCCGGCGCTTGCACGCCGCGCTTCTCGCGCCATCGGGACGTCTCATGCTGAACCGCCACCTCATCGCCTATCTGCCGGTCTACGCCGCCCAAGGGCTGGTGGGATTCGGCGCGGTGATCGTGTTCACACGGATTTTGAGTCCTGAGGAGTACGGCCGGTACACCTTACTGCTCGCAGCGGCCTCGCTCTTCGGCACGCTCGCCTTCACCTGGCTCGACGCGGCTGTGGCCCGCCATCACCAGCGCGCCGCCGCGCGCGGACGGCTATCCGGGCACCTGTTCACCGCCTGGCGCATATACGCCCTGCTCGCCGCACCGATCCTGGTGCTCGCCGGGGCCGGGCTTTGGCTCCTGCCCATGGGGGATGCGCTGAAGACCGCCTGCGCCTTCGCCCTGGCCCATACGGTCATCCGCTCCGGGGTGACCCTGGCGCTGGAGACCCGTCGTGCGGCCGGAGAGGCCTGGCGCTATTCCATCCTTGAAAGCCTGACGACCTCCGCCGCGTTCGCGCTGGGCGTCGTGTTCGTCCTCGCTGGCGGAATGGGCGCTGCGGGGCCGTTCGCTGGGCTCGCCCTGGCTGGTGGAGTCGCGCTTCTGGTCGACGCGCCGATCCTCCTCAGCAAGGCGCGGCGCGACCGGGCCGATGGCGCGCGCGGCGCGGCCTTCCTCGCCTATGGCGCGCCTGTCGCGCTCTCCTTGATCTTCGAAGGCCTGCTCACCACCGGAGACCGATTCCTGATCGCAGCGTTCCTGGGTGAAGCCGCGACCGGCGCCTACGCGGCGGGCTATGCGCTGTCGGACCGGACGCTTTCCATCGTATTCCTGTGGCTGGGCACGACCACCGGGCCTCTGCTCATTCGCGCGCTCGAGACCGAAGGCCGCGAGGCGGCCCGCGCCGTGGCGCGGCGCACCGCCGGGCTGATGGCGCTTTTAGGGCTTCCCGCCGCCGTCGGGCTGGCGCTCATCGCTGAACCGGCCGCGCGCCTGCTCGTGGACGACGCGCTCGCCGACGCCGCCGCGCTGGTGATGCCCTTCATCGCCTTGTCCGGGCTGATGAACGGTGTGATGACCTTCTATTTCCATGAGGCCTATGTGCTTGGCCGCAAGCCCAGGCTCATGGCGGCGATCATGGCCGGCGCGGCGGTTTTGAACCTGGCCCTGAACCTGGCGCTGATCCCCGCCTTCGGGCTGATCGGCGCCGCGCTCTCCACGGTGATCGCCTACGCGCTGGCTCTTATCGTCTGCGCGGTTCACGGGCGGCGAATCTTCGCCCTGCCTGTTCCCTGGCCGGACTGGGCGCGCGCGCTCGCGGCAACCGCCGCCATGGCGCTTGCGGTCCTGCTCGCCCCCGGCTTCGACGCCGCGCTCTGGACGCTCGGCGCCAAAATCGGCGCAGGCGCGCTCGCCTACGCCGCAGTCGCACTCCTCCTGAACGTGGCGGGCTGCCGTGCGATGCTCGCCGCGCTTCCCGGCTTCAAGCTGCGGGAGGTGAGCCCATGACCCCGCTGATCGACGAACATGCGAATGTGGCCGGGAAAGCCGCCGGCGCGGCGCGGCTGTCAGTCCTGATCCCGTTCTACAAGGACGATCCCCGCCCCTTGCTGGCCAACCTCGCCCACGAGACGCCGGCGGAGGTCGAGCTTTTGCTGTTTGACGACGGCGCCCCGGACGCCGCCCTCAACGCCGCTGTGCGCGAGGCCGTCGACGATCTGAACACGCCGGCCCGCCTTCTCTCGGCGAAAACCAATCTCGGCCGATCGGCGGCGCGCAACCGGCTGGGCGCGCGCGCCAAGGGCGACTGGCTGCTCTTTCTCGACGCGGACATGGCGGTCGAGCCGGGCTTTCTTGCAGGCTGGCTGGCGCTGATCGCCAGAACTGGGGCGGCCGCCCTGTTCGGCGGCTATGCGCCGGTGGAGACCAGGGATCCCGCCCTGCGCCTGCACGCCGCGCTCGCCCAGGCCAGCGATGTGAAAGCCGCGCACGCGCGGTCAAGCGAGGGCGCCTTCGCGGTGTGCTCCTCCAACCTCGCCGTATCGCGCGCAGCCTTTTGCGAGGTTCCCTTCGATGAAGGCTATGCCGGCTGGGGCTGGGAGGATGTGGATTGGGCGCTGAGCTTCGCGCAGCGTTTCGCCATCGCCCATGTGGACCACCCGGCCCGCCATGGCGGGCTAGAGCGCGCAGGCCGCCTGATCGCGAAATTCTCCCGCTCCGGCGCCAATTTCGCCCGCCTGCTCTCGCGCCATCCTGAATACCGCGCACGCAAAGGCGCGCAGCTCGCATTCACGCTCAATCGCACCCGGCTCGCCCTGCCGGCGCGGCTGGTCGGCGCGGCGGCGGCGCGCGCGCCGCTGCCGATGAAGGTGCGGGTTCTGGGCCTGAAACTCTACCGCGCCGGCGTCGGCGCAAAGGCGCTTTGATGGCTGCACCTTACATCCCCGCCTCCGGCTTAACGGGCAAGCTGCGGCGCATCGCGGCGCGCACCCTGGCGGTGCGGCGCTTGCGCTACGCCCTGCCCGACACTTTGGTGAGCATCACCTTCGACGACTTTCCCAAATCCGCCGGCGAGGCGGGCGCGCAAATTCTAGGGGCCCGGGGATGGCGCGGCACCTATTTCGCCTCTGGCGGCTTCGCCGGCGGGGAAACCCATCTGGGGCGCATGTACGACGCCGGACATGAGATCGCCTGCCATACGTTCGCCCATGGCGACAGCGCGGCGCTCGGTGCGGCGCGCACGGCCGAAGACTGCGGGCGCAACCGCGCCTTTCTTGAGAAAGCCGGTTACGAGGGCGCGCTTGAGACCTTCGCCTTCCCCTATGGCGAGGCGGCGGTGCGAGCCAAGCCGGAGCTATTGAAGACCTATCGCGCCCTGCGCGGGGTGCGCCCCGGGGTCAACCGGACCGGTGCGGATCTGGGCCTTCTGAAGGCCGTGCCGCTCGACGGCGGCCAGGCGGGGCTGGAGCGCGCGCTCGACTGGGTCGAGGACGCCGCGCTCGAGCCTGGCTGGCTGATCTTCTACGGCCATGACGTCCGGCCCGAGCCCGGGCCCTGGGGCTGCACGCCGGAGTTCCTCAAGACCGTGTGCGACGCGGTCGCCCGCGCCGGGTTCGAAGTCCTGCCCCTGCGCGCCGCGCTCGACCGGATCGAACGCCCATGACCCTGGCGGTCCTGATCCCCACCTTCCGCCGGCCGCAAAGCCTCGTGCGCGCGCTTGAAAGCGTGTTCGCGCAAAGCCTCACGCCGGATGAGATCATCGTCGCCGACAATGATCCGGCTGGCGGCGCGCTCGCCGTGGTGGACGGGCTGCGCGGGCACGCGCCCTGCCCGCTTGTCTATGCGCATGCGCCAGAGCCCGGAGTCGCCAACGCGCGAAACGCCGGGTTCAGCGCCACCGAAGCCGCGCGCATCGCCCAGCTCGACGACGACGAAAGCGCGCCGCCGGGCTGGCTCGCAGCGCTGGAGGCGGTGCGAAAGGCTACAGGCGCGCAAGTGGTGTTCGGCCCCGTGCGGCCCGAGCCCGAACCTGGCGAAGCGTCCGCCTTCGCCGCCCATTGGTGCAGGAAGCTTTATGCCCGCGAACCGGATTTACCCGACAGCGTAACGCAGCGGCCCTGGGGGTGCGGCAATTCGCTGATCGACCGGGAGAGCGCGCGCCTGCCCGATCCGGTCTTCGATCCGCGCGCCAATGAAACCGGCGGCGAGGATGATCTCTTGTTCTCACACCTGGCGCGCACCGGCGCGGCGTTCGCCTGGGCGCGCGAGGCCGGCGTCGTCGAGCATGTGGAAGGCCAAAGGCTGAAGCTCGCCCATCTTGCGCGGCGCGCCTTCTCCTTCGGTCAGAGCCCGGCCCAGACCGCCCACCATGAAGGCCGGCCGTTGAGCGTTGCGGGCTGGATGATGGTGGGCGCGGCGCAAGCCGCCGTCTTTGGCGCCCTCGCCGCACCGGCCACCCTGATCAGCCCCGCCGCCGCAGCTGACTGCGCCGACAAGGCGGTCCAGGGCGCCGGCAAACTCATCTGGTTCGACTTCGCCGCGCCGAAGTTTTACGGGCGGTCGAAAGTGGAGGGTTAGGCAGGGGTGTGGCGCCTCCCCCGCAAGCGGGGGAGGACAAGACCCTAAGCCGCCACCCCTTCGGCGACCTTGAACTTCGCCTCGGTCTTTTCGGTGATTTCGTCCACCGTCACGTCCGGCGCCAGCTCGACGAGGTTCAGCCCGTCTTCGGTGACGTCGAACACGCCGAGCGTGGTGATGATGCGGTCCACGCACGCCTCGCCGGTGAGCGGCAGAGAGCATTTGTGCAGCAGCTTGGGTTCGCCGGCCTTGTTGGTGTGATCCATGATCACCACCACGCGCTGAACGCCGGCCACCAGGTCCATGGCGCCGCCCATGCCTTTGACCATCTTGCCGGGGATCATCCAGTTGGCGATGTCGCCGGTCTCGGAGACCTCCATGGCGCCCAGGATCGACAGGTTGATATGCCCGCCGCGGATCATGGCGAAGCTGTCGGCGGAGCTGAAGAAGCTGGTCTGCGCCAGCTCGGTGATGGTCTGCTTGCCGGCGTTGATGAGGTCGGCGTCCACCTCGTTTTCACGCGGGAACGGGCCCATGCCCAGCATCCCGTTCTCAGACTGCAAGGTCACGTCCATGCCGTCGGGGATGTAGTTCGCCACCAGGGTCGGGATGCCGATGCCGAGATTGACGTAAAAGCCGTCCTGCAGCTCCTTGGCGGCGCGTTCGGCGAGTTGGTCGCGGGTCCAGGCCATGTGTCTCTACTATGCTCCGCTTTAGCTGCGCACGGTGCGCTGTTCGATGCGCTTTTCGTGCTCGCCCTGGATCAGGCGCTGCACGAAAATGCCGGGGGTGTGGATGTGGTCGGCGTCCAGCTCGCCGATTTCGACGATCTCCTCCACCTCGGCCACGGTCACCTTGCCGGCGGTGGCCATCATCGGGTTGAAATTGCGCGCGGTCTTGCGGAACACCAGATTGCCCGCCTTGTCCGCCTTCCAGGCCTTCACGATAGAGAGATCGGCGGTGAGCCCGGTCTCCAGGATGTAGGTCTCGCCGCCAAAATCCTTGTGCTCCTTGCCTTCGGCCACCAGCGTGCCGACCCCGGTCTTGGTGTAGAAGCCCGGAATGCCGGCGCCGCCCGCACGGCAGCGTTCGGCGAGCGTGCCCTGGGGATTGAACTCAAGCTCCAGCTCACCGGACAGGTACTGTTTCTCGAAGGTTTTGTTCTCGCCCACATAGGAGGAGATCATCTTCTTGATCTGGCGGGTATGCAGAAGGAGCCCGAGGCCGAAATCATCCACGCCGGCGTTGTTGGAGATCACGGTCAGATCCGTTGCGCCGGAGTCGCGCAGCGCCAGGATCAGGTTCTCCGGAATGCCGCACAGGCCGAAGCCGCCGGCCATGACGGTCATGCCGTCAAACGTCAGCCCCTCCAGCGCCGAGGTCGCGTCGGAATAGATCTTGTCAGCCAAGGCGGCGTCTCCCTTTAAGTTCTTCAACGCTCGTTTAAAAGCCGAGCGGTGTTATAGCGATTTCGCGCGCTCTGGCCAGTGGGGTCAGGCGGCGTCGCGCGGTTTATCCTCTGCGGGCGTTTCCGGAGCGGCCTCGGCGATCCGGGCGCGCTCGCCGCGCATCTTATCGACCTCCACCGCGATGGAGCCGCCGAAAAAGACCGCATAGCTCGTCCAGTAGACCCAGAGCAGGAATACGATCAACGCGCCCAGCGGGCCATAGATCGTCGGGTTCACGATGGTGGAGACGTAAAGGGTGAAGCCCTTCGAGGCCAAAAGCCAGACCGAGCACGCCGTCGCCGCGCCGATCAGGCTGCCGCGCCAGCTGGTTTCTCCGGCGCGCTGCATGACGAACCGATAAAGCAGCACGAGCGCGGTCGCCATGGTGATGGTGGCGATGGTCCACTCGTTGAAGACGCCGGCGGCGGCGTCGGCCAGCTCGCTGCCGAGCCCGCGCAGCAGCGGCCGGATCAGGTTGGGCACCGAGAGAATGACGATGTTTGCGGTCACAAGAAGCAGCCCGCCGGCCAGCACCGCGCCCATGGCCAGGAGGTTGAAGTGAAGAATGTTGCGTAGATCGCCCCGGCGCGCGATCTGGTTAAGCCCGGCGATCACCGCCTTGGCGCCGCGGGCGCTGGCGAACAGCGCGATCACCCCGGCGATGGCGCCCTGCACGGTCAGCGAGGTGTTGGACGCATCAGCCAAGTTGGAAAGCTGGGTGTTCAAAAAGCCCGCCGCGCTGGGCGGCAGAACGCCGGTGAGCTGCAGGCGCGTGATCTGGTTCAGTGCATCTTCCGGCGTGAAAAAAAGCCCGTAGACCGAGATGCCGAGCAGGACCGCCGGAAACAGCGCCAGAAGGCCGAAATAGCTCGCCCCGCCAGCAAACAGCATCACCTCGCGCGCCAGCATGCGGTCCACGGCGCGCACCACGACCACGACGACCGGCCAGCGCGTGACCGGCACGACATATTTGCGCGCCCAATTTACAAGGCGCACCGGAGTCATGGATTTCACGTCGCGGGCCATGGCCTTCACATACGCCTTGAGCCGGCGTACTCCAAGCGCTGACGCCTCATCCCCCGATGGCGCCGTCTTTTTTAAGCCGCGCGACCTCGTCGGCGGAAAAGCCCCAAGCCTCCAGAACGGCCTCGCTGTCGGCGCCCGGCTTCGAGCCCGCGCCCTGAAGCCCGCCCGGCGTCCGGGAGAAACGCGGCGCAGGCGCGGATTGCACCACGCCGTCGATCCCGGCGAACGCCTCGCGCGCCGCCATATGGGGATGTGCGGCGGCTTCAGCGGTATCAAGCACCGGCGCGAAACAGGAATCCGTGCCTTCAAGCAGCTGCGTCCAGTGATCGCGCGGCTGGGATTTGAAGGTGTCCTCAAACGCCTTGCGCATGGCCGGCCAGGTGGTCCGGTCATACTGGCTTTTCATGCCCTCATGGCCGGCGAGCCCGAGCTTCTCCACCAGCACGGCGAAAAATTCCGGCTCCAGCGGCGCGATTGAGACGAATCGTCCGTCAGCGCATTCATAGCAATCATAAAACGGCGCGCCGCCGTCCAGCAGGTTCTCCCCGCGGGGCTGATCCCACAAATTCATCGCGGCGAGCTGGTGGATGGCGCCCATCAGATGGGTCGTCCCGTCCACGATGGCCGCGTCCACAACCTGGCCCTCGCCGGTGGCTTTGGCATGATGCAGGGCGGCGAGCACGCCCACCGCGAGATAGAGCGACCCGCCTCCAAAATCGCCCACCAGGTTGAGCGGCGGAACCGGCTTCTGCTTCGGCCCGATCGCGTCCAGCGCGCCGGTCAGCGCGATGTAGTTGAGATCATGACCGGCTGCGTGGGCGAGCGGGCCGTGCTGTCCCCACCCGGTCATGCGTCCATAGACAAGCTTGGGGTTGGCCTTGTGAACCACGTCCGGGCCCAGCCCGAGGCGCTCCATCACACCGGGGCGGTAGCCTTCCAGCAAGATGTCTGCGGACTCTAAGAGCTTGAGGCAGGCCTTTACGGCGCCGTCTTTTTTCAGATTCACGCCTAGAGAGCGCCGCCCCCGCGCCAGCACCTCTTCAGCGCCGCCGCCGAACGCGCCAGGGCGGTCGATGCGGATCACCTCCGCGCCCAGGTCGCTCAGCAGCATGGCGCAAAACGGCGCCGGGCCCAGTCCGACAAATTCCACGACTTTAACGCCGCGCAAAGGCCCTTGTGCTTGGCTGGGTGAAACCATTTCGACGTCCTTGAGGCGGTGAATCCGGGAAAAATTGTTGTGGCACTGAACTTTGAACGACACAATGCGCGCGGTTACGTCCGCGGGGGAAGCATGGGGCGCTCCTTTTCCATCATCGTCGTGGACAGCGACGCAGGCTCGGCCGAGGCCGCCGCGCAGAAGCTGCGCGCCCTGGGATTTAACGCCCAGGCTTGCGACCCGGCCGGTTTCAATGCGATCGCGCGGCGCGGGCCGGTGGACGCGATCGTGGCGTATACCGACATCGGCGACGCGGGCGACGCCCTAGTGGTGTCTGTGGGCGAAGACGGCCCGGATGATGCTCCGATCCGGCTCCGCGGCGACGCTCACGCCATCCAGATCGCCGCACGCCTGCGCGCCGGCATCCGTCTCGGCGTTCTGGAGCAGACCGCCAAAATCCGTGCTGCGGACGCCGCCGACGCAGGCGCAGCCACCGTTCCGGTCTCAACCAAAGGCGATGCGGCGAGCGTCTTGTTCGTCGGCGCGCCCTGCCCGGCTTTCATGCGCCTGCAACACGCCATGGCCGGTGCGCAGACCGAAGTGATCGCCGCGTTCTCCACCTTCAACGCGTTCGATTACCTGCACGAGCGCGCGTTTGACGCGGTGGTTCTGAACACTGAACCTGATGCCGACCTCGCCCACACCGTCTGCTCGGCGATGCGGCGCAACACCCGTCTCTATCATACGCCGGCTGTCCTGCTGGTGCGCGGCGATAGCTACGCGGGCGCGGATGAAGCCTTTGCGCGCGGCGCCAGCGATCTTCTGAACGCCGACGCCGGGCCGGAGGAAATGCGGGACCGCGTCACCGCGCTCACCGTGGAACGCCGGCGCAGGCGCGCCGCGAAGGCGCTTCTGGAAGCCTGCCGCACCCCCTCGCTGCTGGAAGAAGACTCCGATCTGTTCAACGCCGAGTTCGGCGCGCGCCACCTGGCGTCGCTGCTGCAAGCGGGCCGGGCGAAAGGTCACGCGCTGTCGCTTGTGGGCCTGAACCTGAGCGCGCCCCACGACGCCGGCGCGGCGCAGACGCGCGCGGCCATGAAACAGTTCGCGTCCATGCTGCGCCATTGCGTGCGTGCTGAGGACCTCGCCGTGCGCGCTCAACCGGACGCCTTCTTCCTGGCGCTTCCCAGCACCCGCGCCGACGAGGCGCGCATGGTCGCGGCGCGGGTTTCGGCGATCGCGGAATGCACCGCCTATGAAGGCGCCGATCCGCACCGGCCCTTCCGTTTAAGCCTCGCCACGCGCGTCATCGAGCCCGACCAGGCCTGGACCGCCCGTGACGCTGTCAGCGCCGCGCTCGCTCCTTCCGGCCCGCGTGCCGTGGCCGCGGCTGGGTGAGGACATGACCGGCTCCTTTTCCGGGCGCATATCCCGGCGATGATTCGGGGCTGAAGGCGGCTCTACGCCGCCTCCTTGCTCCGCCGCGCCGCGTCGGCCACGGGCGCCAGGAGTTTCTGCACGCCCTTCAGCCGGTCCTCGACGCTCGGGAATTCGCCCTTGAGCACCAGCGTATTGTCAGGGCGGATTTTGTAGTCCTCCGGCCGGCGCGCCATCAGCTTCACCAGCTCGGCCGGGTCCTCGAAGGCGTGATCGCGGAAGGTGGCCACCGCGCCCTTGGGCCCGGCGTCGAGCTTGGCGATCCCGGCGCGCTTGCACAGCGCCTTGATGGCGACGACCTGCATCAGGCTCTCCACCTCTTCAGGCAGCGAGCCGAACCGGTCGATCAGTTCGGCTGCAAAGGCTTCGCGCTCCTGCTTGGTGGAAAGGTTCGATAATCGGCGATAAAGCGCCATGCGCACGTCCAGATCGGGCACGTACTCTTCCGGGATCAGCACCGCGGCGCCGATATTGATCGCCGGCGACCAGTCCTGCTCTTCAAAGCTGGTGTCGCCCTGAAGGCTGGCCACCGCCTCCTCCAGCATCGATTGGTAGAGCTCCACGCCCACATCCTTGATGTGGCCCGACTGCTCCTCGCCCAGAAGATTGCCGCCGCCGCGAAGGTCGAGATCGTGGCTGGCCAGCGTGAACCCGGCGCCCAGGCTGTCCAGGCTTTGGAGCACCTTCAACCGCTTGTCCGCGCCGTCGGTGATCTTCTGGTTCGCCGGGGTGGTGAGATAGGCGTAGGCGCGCGCCTTGGACCGCCCGACCCGGCCGCGCAGCTGATAGAGCTGGGCCAGGCCGAACCGGTCGGCGCGGTGGACGATGAGGGTGTTGGCGGTGGGGATGTCGATGCCGGATTCCACGATGGTGGTGGAGAGCAGGACATCATACCGGCCCTCATAAAAGGCGGTCATGATGTCTTCCAGCGCGCTGGGCGCCATCTGGCCGTTGGCGATAACGAAGCTCACCTCCGGACAGCGCTCGCGCAGAAACTCCGCCGCTTCATCAAGATCCTTGATGCGCGGGACCACCATGAAGCTCTGCCCGCCGCGGTATTTCTCGCGCAACAAAGCCTCACGCACGGTCACCGGATCGAACGGCGTCACATAAGTGCGCACCGCCAGGCGGTCCACCGGCGGGGTGGCGATCAGGGACAGGTCCCGGATCCCGCTCATGGCCAGCTGCAAGGTGCGCGGAATCGGCGTCGCGGTGAGCGTGAGCACGTGCACGTCGCTCTTCAGCGCCTTCAGGCGCTCCTTGTGCTTGACGCCGAAATGCTGCTCCTCATCAACGATCAGAAGGCCAAGCCGGTTGAATTTCACCGACTTGGCGAGCAGGGCGTGGGTTCCCACCACGATGTCGCAATCGCCGCTTTCCAGGTCCTTGCGGGTCTGGGCGGCGTCCTTGGCGTTCACCAGGCGGGAGAGCTGGCGCACTTTCACCGGCCAGCCTTTAAAGCGCTCGCAGAACGTATTGTAGTGCTGGCGCGCCAAGAGCGTCGTCGGCGCCACGATCGCCACCTGACGCCCCGTCATTGCGGTGACGAAGGCGGCGCGCAGCGCCACTTCGGTTTTGCCGAAGCCCACATCGCCGCAAATGAGCCGGTCCATGGGCCGGCCTTTGGCGAAATCCTCGAACACATCGTCGATGGCGTTGAGCTGATCGTCGGTCTCGGCATACGGAAAGCGCGCCGCGAACTCGTCATAGAGCCCTGAGGGCGGCTCGATGATCTCGGCGTCGCGCGCATTTCTTTGCGCGGCGATCTTGATGAGCTGATCGGCCATGTCGCGCAGGCGCTTTTTCGCCTTGGCCTTCCTCGCCTGCCAGGCCGCCCCGCCCAGCTTGTCCAGCTGCGCGGTCTCGCTTTCCTGGCCGTAGCGGGAGAGCAGCTCGATATTCTCCACCGGCAGGTAGAGCTTGGCCTGTCCCGAATATTCCAGCTCCAGACAGTCATGGGGCGCCTCGCCCACGGTGAGCGTCTTCAGGCCCAGATACCGGCCCAGCCCATGATCGGCGTGCACGACAAGGTCGCCTGGCGAGAGCGAGCCCGCCTCGGCGATGACGTCGGCGGTCTTGCGCTTCTTGCGCGGCCGGGCCAGCCGGTCGCCCAGCACGTCCTGTTCGGAGACGACGGCCAGGCTTTCGGTTTCGAACCCGCGCTCCAGCGGAAGCACGACGCGGGCGATCGCGTTCTTTTGCAGGCCGCCGACCGCTTCAAAGCTGTCCGCCGGCAGAATGGGCGAGAGCCCGTGCTCGGACAGCACGCCGGCCATGCGGTCCGAGGCGCCTTCGCTCCAGCTGGCGATCAGGACGCGTTTTCCCGCCTTGCGAAGCGAGACGGCGTGCTTGGCCGCCACATCGAAGACGTTCTGCTCGGCCTGGCGCTCGGCGGCGAAGCTGCGGCCCTGCTTGCCGCCCATGTCGATCGCGTTCGCGCCCGCCTCTTGAAACGCGGTGAAGCGGCGCGCCGGGCGGGCGTCGATCGCCGCGTTCCAATCGTCCTCAGTGAGGTAGGTCGCTTCAGGCTCGATCGCACGATAGGCCGGCGCGCCCATGGCGCCGGCGCCGGACTTCGCGGCTTCTTTTCTGGCGTCGTAATAGTCCTGGATCTGCTCTGCGCGCTCTTCGCGCGCCTCGCGCACCAGCGGATCGAGCCCGATGAGCGCATCCGCGCCGGCATAGTCGAACACGGTGTCCAGACGCTCATGGAACAGGGCGAGCCAGTGCTCCGCGCCATTGGGGCGCGCGCCCGCGCTGACGCTGTCATAGATCGGATCGCCGGAGCCCGCCGCGCCGAAGCGTTTGATGAAGCCGGAGCGAAAGCGCGAAATGCTTTCCTCATCCAGCACGATCTCGCTCACCGGGGTGAAGCTCACCTGTTTCAGCTGATGCGTCGTGCGCTGGGTCTCAGGATCAAAGCTCCTCACCGTCTCCAGCGTGTCGCCGAAGAAATCCAGGCGCACCGGCTCGCCCGCGTCGGCCGGCCACACATCCACCACCCCGCCGCGGATCGCGTAATCGCCGCGCTCGGTGACCGTCGCCGCGCGCGTATACCCGTTGGCGGTGAGGTAGCGTTTGAGATCCTCGGTATCGAGCACGCCGCCGGGTTTCGCGCTGATCCCGCCGGACGCCATGGCCTCCTTGGGCGCGCAGCGCTGCAGCACCGCATTCACGGTGGTCACCACGATCAGTG
The DNA here is from genome assembly GCA_040217555.1 of Oceanicaulis sp. GTDB lineage: Bacteria > Pseudomonadota > Alphaproteobacteria > Caulobacterales > Maricaulaceae > Oceanicaulis. The sequence continues at coordinate 121,365 of JAVJPX010000009.1, read as the reverse complement.
CGGTATCGCCTTCACGCGCCGCCAGACGGTGCAGCGCGCCCGCCCGGCGCGCCGCGGTGCGCGGGCTGGGGCTGATCCGGTCATAGGGCTGGCAATCCCAGGCCGACAGGCGCAAACGCTCAATCCCCGGCGCAAAGAAATCCAGCGCCGCGTCAAAATTGCTCGCCCGCGCCTCGTCCGACGCAATGAACACCGACACCCCGCCCCGGGTGCGCGCCAGATCGGCGAAGATCAGCGCATCAAACCCGTCCGGCGCGCCGCACACGGTGAGGGTTTCAGGGCTCTTTGCCAGGGTTTCCAGATCGTTCAAGGCGGGTCTCCAAACGCAAATGCGCCCGCACGCCAGATTTGGCGGCGGGTTCGGTAAAGTCTCACCGGGCCGTTGTCTCCCCCCGCGTGCGGGGGAGTGGCCCGAAGGGCCGAGGGGGGCGGCGCGACCGTAACGCCGGCGCAGCCCCCTCCGCCTGCTTCGCAGACACCTCCCCCGCAAGCGGGGGAGGACATCTCGCTCAAACCTAAGCGCTCGGCCCGTCGCCCTCGGCCGCGGCGCGGTCAAACCGGAACGCTTTCAAGCGCCGCAGCACCGGACCGTCGTAATTCTCCGGCGTCGCCTGCGTTCCCGAAATCCAGGCGTAAACCTCGGTGTCCGGCGCATCCAGCAGGCGTTCAAACTCGTCGACTTCCGCCGGCGCCAGATCATCAAGCTCGCTGTCCGCAAACCGGCCCATGATCAGATCAGCTTCCTTGAACCCGCGCCGCCAGGCCCGGAAAGTCAGCCGCTTCTTGCGGTCGGCCGGATCGACCGGCGTATTCGGATCGGAGAAGGGATCATCACTCATGGCCGCGCATATAGCGCGGGGGTGGGTGGGGGTGAAGTCTGCGCGGCGCGCTTCCACATCTGAATTCCTGGCCAAGCCCGGGCCTGATCCGGAATGAAGCGCCCAGTCCTGCCCGTCCTTCGAGGCTCGCCTTTTCAGGCTCGCACCTCAGGATGAGGGTATGGGACGGTCGAGGGTGCGTAGAAAATAAGTCGCGCGGCTGCTGCTCACACCTTCCTCATCCTGAGGAATCTATTCGTGCAGCGAAAAGCCTCGAAGGACGCAACCCCGGTTCAGCTTCTTCCTTGATCCCCTACACCAGCCGCTCCGCAATCCACAGCTTGATCAGCGCCTGCCGCGTCACGCCCAGATGGCGCGCCCGCCGGCCCAGCCGATCAATCGCCCGCCAGCTGAATTCCCGGACAAGCCCGAAGGGCGCTGATCCGGGACCTCAGCCAGAATAAAGCGCCATTTTCTGAACAGGGTCCCGGATCAGCGGCTGCGCTTCGCGCAACCTTGTCCGGGAATTCACATACGACCGGGCCAGCCCCTTCCCCTCGCCCCCCGGTGCGGCTTAACTCGCCCCCATGCGCCCCGCCATCCTCTTCCCCCTCTTCGCCGACCTCACCACGATCAAGGGCGTCGGTCCGCGCCTGGCCGCTTTGATCGAGAAGGTGGCCGGGGCCCATGTGCGCGATCTGGCGATGACGCCGCCCACGGGGCTGGTGGACCGGACCCGGCGGCTGTCGATTTCGGACGCGGGGGAGCTGGGCGGGGTGGTGACGCTGGAGGCCGAGGTGGAAAAGCATATTCCCCGGCCCAGCATGAAGCAGCCCTATAAGGTGCGCCTGCGCGACGAGACGGGGTTTCTCCACCTCACCTTTTTTAACGCAAAGGCCGATTATCTGCGCCGGGTGCTGCCGGAAGGGGCGCGCCGGGTGGTGTCGGGCAAGGTGGAGCGGTTCAACGCCGAGGTTCAGATCGTGCATCCCGACCTCATCGCCGCGCCCGGCGAAATTGAGGCGGGCGATCTGTTGCAGCCGGTCTATCCGCTCACCGCGGGGTTGAGCGCGGCGGTGATGCGCAAGGCGGTCAAAGGCGCGCTCGCCGCCTTGCCCGATCTGCCCGAATGGATTGATCCCGCGCTGTTGTCGCGCGAGGGCTGGACCGGCTGGCGGGACTCGCTGGAGGCGATGCACGCCATCCAGTCGACACAGGAGCTGGAGGGGCAGACGCCCGCGCGCCGGCGCCTGGCCTATGACGAGCTGTTCGCCCACCAGCTCGCCTTGAAGATCGCCCGCGCCGAACGCCGTGCGCGCAAGGGCCGGCCGCTGGCCGGAACGGGAGCTCTGGTGGCGCAGGTCTTGGCCAACGCCCCCTTCACCCCCACCGGCGCGCAGATGCGCAGCTTTGACGAGGCCAAGACCGATATGGAGAGCGGCCAGCGCATGATGCGGCTCGTTCATGGCGATGTGGGCTCGGGCAAGACCTTCGTGGCGGCGCTGGCCGCCGCCCACGCCGCCGAGGCCGGGGTGCAGACCGCGCTGATGGCCCCGACAGAGATCGTCGCGCGCCAGCACGCCGGCGTGCTCAAAGCCGTGCTGGAGCCTGCCGGTATTCGTGTGATCGCGCTCACCGGCCGTGACAAGGGCCGCGCCAGAGCCGAGCTCACCGAAGCGATCGCGTCGGGTGAAGCGAACGTCGTGAGCGGCACCCACGCCCTTTTTCAGGAAAGTGTGGAGTTTCACGATCTGGGCCTGGTGGTGATCGACGAGCAGCACCGCTTCGGCGTGTCCGACCGCAGGAAGCTCACCATGAAAGGCCGCGCGCCGGACGTGCTGGCCATGAGCGCCACGCCCATTCCGCGCACCCTCACCCTGGCCGCCTTCGGCGATCTGGACGTCTCGCGCCTGGATGAAAAGCCGGCGGGCCGCATTCCGCCGACGACCCGCGTGGTGAACGCCGAGCGCCTGCACGAGGTGATCGACGGGCTCGGCCGGGCGATCTCTAAGGGTGAGCGCGCCTACTGGGTCTGCCCGCTGGTGGAGGAGAGCGACGTCTCCGACATGGCCGCGGCCGAGGCGCGCCATCACATGCTGGGCGAGATGCTGCCCGGCGTGCGCGTCGGCCTGGTGCACGGGCGCATGCCGGCGAAGGACAAGCAGCGCATCGCTGAAAGCTTCCGCGCCGGCGAGATTGATCTTCTGGTGGCCACCACCGTCATCGAGGTGGGCGTGGATGCGCCGGACGCCACCATCATGGTGATCGAGCACGCCGAGCAGTTCGGACTGGCACAGCTGCACCAGCTGCGCGGCCGGGTGGGGCGCGGCGACAAGGCGAGCTCCTGCCTCCTGGTCTATCACGGCAAGCTGGGCGAAACGGCGCGCGCCCGGCTTGATGTGATGCGCAGGACCGATGACGGGTTCGAGATCGCCGAGGAGGACTGGAAACTCAGGGGCTCCGGCGATCCGCTGGGGCTGCGTCAATCTGGCTTGCCGGACTACCGAATCGCCGATCTCGCCGCACACGCCGATTTGCTGGATATCGCCAGCGAGCAGGCGGCCTATGAAGTTCAAAAAGAGGCGATGTTCGAAGGCGCGCACGGCGAGGCGCTGCGGGTGCTGCTTTATCTGTTTGAGCGCGACGAAGGCGTGCGCCTGATGCGCAGCGGCTGAAGCCCGGCGCCCGCGCGCTCGCATTCGCCGCGCGCAATGGTTATGTCTGTTTGCTCCACCCGCCGCCTGACGGAGCCGCCATGACCGCCGATCCCTTCGCCAGTTTCGAATTCGACGCCGACGCCGCGGCCCGCGTTCTGGAAACCGCCCTCGCCGGCGCCGATGACGGCGAACTGTTCCTGGAGACCAGCGCCAGCGAGAGCCTCGCCTTCGACGATGGGCGGCTGAAGGTGGCGAGCTTCGACGCCGAGCGCGGCTTCGGCCTGCGCGGCGTGTTCGGCGAGCGCACCGGGTTTGCGCACAGCTCCGATCCCACGCTCGACGCGCTGAAACGCGCCGGCGAAACTGCGAGCGCGGCGCGCAAAGGCGCGGATGCCGTCATGGCGCCGCCGCCCGCGCGCACCAATCAGCGCTTCTATGAGGATATCGACGTCATCGGCGCGCCCGGCTTCGACGCCAAGGCCAAGCTCCTGGCCGAGATCGACGCCTATCTGCGCGACAAGGATTCTGAGGTGGTGCAGGTCTCCGCCTCACTGTCGGGCTCGCGCCGGGTGATCGGCATCGTGCGGGCCGGTGGCGACGTGCGCGCCGATGTGCGCCCGCTGGTGCGCCTGAACGTCGCCGTGACCTGCGAGCGCGCCGGCCGGCGCGAAACCGGCTCCGCCGGGGCCGGCGGGCGTGCGGAATTTTCCCGCTGGGTCGACCCGGCGGCCTGGAAAGACCTCGCCGATGAAGCGCTGCGCGTGGCCAAGGTCAATCTTGAAGCCGTCGACGCGCCGGCGGGCGAATGGGATCTGGTGCTCGGGCCGGGCTGGCCGGCCGTGCTGCTGCACGAGGCCGTCGGTCACGGGCTGGAAGGCGATTTCAACCGCAAGGGCTCAAGCGCCTTCGCCGGCCGAATCGGCGAGCAAGTGGCCTCAAAGGGCGTCACGGTGGTGGACGACGGCGCGATCGATCAGCGCCGCGGCTCGCTCAGCTTCGATGACGAAGGCACGCCCACCGGGCGGACCGTGCTGATCGAGGACGGCGTGCTGGTGGGCTATATGCAGGACCGCCAGAACGCGCGCCTGATGGGCATGGAGCCGACCGGCAACGGCCGGCGCGAAAGCTACGCCCACCCCACCATGCCTCGCATGACCAACACCATCATGGAGGCCGGCGACCATGATCCCAAAGAGATCCTGGAGAGCCTTGAAGACGGCGTCTATGCGGTGAATTTCGGCGGCGGCCAGGTGGACATCACCTCGGGCAAGTTCGTCTTCCGCTGCACCGAGGCCTATCGGGTGCGCGGCGGCGAGGTGCAGGAACCCATCAAGGGCGCCACGCTGATCGGCGACGGTCCCACGGCGCTGACCAAAATCTCCATGATCGGAAACGACATGAAGATGGACCCCGGCGTGGGCACCTGCGGCAAGGCGGGCCAGGGCGTGCCGGTGGGAGTCGGCCAGCCGACGCTGAAGATCAAGGGCCTCACCGTGGGCGGGACGGGCTGACCCGCTTCGCGGCCGCACCATCACGCGCTCGTGAAGTTTGTTACTGAGGTTAAATTCCTATTCACCGCAGCGGGACTTATCTTCCCGCGCCATGACATTCGACCGATCCTTCAAGACTTTGCTGTGCGCGGCGGCGAGCCTCGCCGCGCTGAGCCTTCCCGCCCACGCCGACACCGGCGGCGCGCAGCCGCCTTCGCCGGGTGACGCGGAAGACGCCGCGCTGGTTTACGAGCCGGCCTTTTTCGCCGACTTCAATCCGCAGAACGCCGCAGACATGGTCGAGCGCGTGCCGGGATTCTCGATCTCGGGCGGCGGCGGCGGGCGCGGCCTGGCCGGCGGGCTTGGAAACGTGCTCATCGACGGGCGCCGGCCGAGCTCGAAGAACGGCGTGCGCGCCCTGCTTTCGCGCCTGCCGGCCGATACGGTGGAGCGCGTCGAGCTGATCCGGTCTCCCATTCCCGGGATCGACATGGCCGGCCAGGACCAGGTGGTGAACGTGATCACCAGCCGCACCGGCGGCTGGTCCGGCGCGTGGGAAGGTCGCGCCTCGCTGTATGAATCCGGCCGGCTCGTCCCCTCCGGCGAAGCGAGCGCCACGCGCAGCACGGCGACCACCACGCTCACGCTCGGCCTCGATCTGTCCGGGCACGCCAACGGCAACGATCAGGCCCGCGTGGTGCGCGCGCCGGACTTCACCCCCCTCACCCTGGAGGCTGAACGCAGCCAGAACCGATGGGAGGACCTCACCGCGTCCATCGCCTATGCGCGCGAGTTCGACGCCGGGCACGCCCTGCGGGTGGACGCGCGCGCCTGGACCTGGGCGTCAGGCTTCAGCCGGTTCGCCCGCGTACAGAGCGCCGCCGGCGCGCCCCTGGCGTTTGAAACAGGCGCTGGAGACACCGAAGCGACGGGGGGCGAGGCGACGGTGGATTTCGACTATGCGCTGGACGGAGACTGGTCACTGAAACTCACAGCACTGCAGCGCCTGACCGAGCAGAACAGTGAGGACGTGTACGACGATTTCGATCCGGACGGCCGGTTCTCAGGGCGCCTGGCGGTGATCGAAGCGGAGACCGAAGGCGAAAGCATTTTGCGCCTGGAAATGCGCAAGGCGGGAGGCGAGACCCACGCCACCACGCTCGCAGTGGAAGGCGCGTACAACTTCCTCGACGGCGCGCTGGACCTGCTCGACGGTGAGGACGGCGACCCGATCGATTTGCCGGTGAGCGACACCAAGGTGGAGGAACTGCGCGTGGACGCCTCGCTGCAGCGCGTCTGGCGTCCTGTCCCCGCCTGGACCTTCGACGGGGTTTTGGCGGTGGAGCGCTCCACCATCACCCAGACCGGCGATGCGCAGAAGGAACGCACCTTTACCTATTTCAAGCCGGAATTCACCGTGAGCTGGACCCCCAATCCGCGCGACCAGGTGCGCGTCTCGGCGCGGCGCTTCGTGGGCCAGCTCTCCTTCGGGGACTTCATCTCATCGGTGAACGTCAATGACGACACCAGCCAGCTCGGCAATCCCGATCTGGAGCCCGAGCGCACCTGGCGGCTGCAAGCCGACTGGGAGCGCCGCTTCGGCGAGGAAGGCTCCTTCACCCTGGTCGCGCGGCACGAATGGGTTGAAGGCGTGGAGGACCTGGTTCCCATCGCGGGCGGCTTCGACGCGCCGGGCAATCTGGGCGACGGTCGGCGCTGGCGGTTGCAGGCGAACGCCACCGCGCCGCTGGATGCGCTCGGCGTGCCCGGCGGAATGCTCTCAGGCTCGGCCATGGTGCGTGAGACTCTGGTGACCGACCCGGTCACCGGCGTGGAGCGGCGGTTTCGAAACGATGAGGACTGGCGCGCCAGCATCGATTTTCGCCAGGACCTGCCCGAGGCCGGTTTCGCCTGGGGCTTCGATTACGCGGTGCAGGGACATGAGGATTTCTACCGGCTTGATCAGTTCGACCGGGTGACGCCCGCGCGCGGCGATTTCGACCTGTTCGCCGAGACGCGGCGCTTCGCCGGGCTGACCGCGCGGGTGGGCGCCGATCTCAACCTGGGTGAACAGGACCGCGTCCGCTATGTCTGGGCGGTCGCGCGCGACGACGGCGCGCCGGTGGAAATCGAGACGCGAACCGTGGATTATGACGGCCGTGTCTATTTCGAGCTGAGCGGCGTATTTTAAGGCGCGCCGCAGGGAGGCGGCGCCATGATGGTGCTTGCGGCCGTCCTTGCCCTGACCCTTCAGACCGGCCCGGCGGCGCTTGAACGCACCGAGGACGGCCGCCTTTCGGTGGACGTGAAGATCGAGGGACGCGGCCCCTGGCCCTTTATCGTCGACACCGGCGCCAGCCACACCGCCATCGCCGAGCCGCTCGCGGTTGAGTTCGGGTTCACTCCCGGCGGGGACCTCAGCGAGGTTCAGACCCTCACTGAGCAGATCCGGTCAGAGCGCGTCACGCTCGAACAGGTCTCCGCCGCCGGGGTGACGGTGGGTTTTCTTGAGGCGGTCGTGGTGGCCGCGCCCAGCGATCTGGAATTGAGGATATTTGGGCTCCTGGGCGCGGACGTGTTTGCGGGGAGAATCGTCCGGCTCGACGGGGCGAACGCTCGTCTGGACACCAACGCGCCGCGCCCCGCCTTTGAAGACGCGCGCCTGCATGAGCAGCGCAACGTGCCGGTGGCCCGCGCCACGCTCAGCCGGCTCAGCGACAGCGTGCCTGTCATGATCGACACCGGCTCGGCGCGCACCATCGTCAACACGGCTCTGCAGCGGCGATTGCGCGCCGCCTCCCCCGGGCTGCGCTATTCGGTGGGCTCCGCGACGCGGCTGGCGCGGGAGGAAGACGCCGAGGCCGTCCGGTTGCGCGGCCTGCGCGCCGGCGGGCTCTGCGCCCGGAACATCGTTGCTGTGGCGGCTGACGTGGATGTGTTTCGTGCTCTGGGCTGGGCGAACCGGCCGGCCATGATCATGGGCATGGACGCGCTTCACGACGCGGTTCTGACCATCGATCATCGCACCGGCGCAGTTGAGATCAGCCCCGCCGACGGGGCGCGCTGCGGCTGAGGGAAAGACAGCCGCGGTGATTCGCCGAGGCTGTCCGGCTCAGGGCGCCGCTTCACCATCGCCCATCACGATGAGCGCCGGCGCCAGATAGGGTATCTGCAGCTGGAGCCGCCTGCCCTCGGCCGCCCTGGAAACGAACGCCACGCCGACGGCGTTGTTGACCGCATGGGCGAGGATCGCCGGCCATATCCAGAAACCCAGCAAAACCGCGATCACCTGCCAGGGCCCGCCAAGCCGGTCGCGCCCGGTGGAGAGCACCCAGGCGGCCAGGCCCGGTAACCCGGCAAGCGACCTCGCCAGCAAAATGCAGCGCAGCACAAGCTCGCGCCGGACGCGCTGTAGAACGCCGCGTCCGGCGCTATCGATCACCGCTCGAACTTCTGGAACTTCACGCGCTTGGGCACCAGGGCGTCGTCGCCCAGGCGGCGTTTTTTGTCTTCGAGATAGTCGGTGAAGCCGCCTTCGAACCATTCCACATGGCTGTCGCCTTCAAAGGCGAGGATGTGGGTTGCGATGCGGTCCAGGAAGAAACGGTCGTGGGAGATCACCACCGCGCAGCCCGGGAAATCCTCCAGCGCGCCTTCCAGCGCCGACAGCGTCTCCACGTCCAGATCGTTGGTCGGTTCGTCAAGGAGGAGCAGATTGCCGCCTTCTTTGAGCATCTTCGCCAGGTGCACGCGGTTGCGCTCACCGCCGGAGAGCAGCCCGACCTTCTTTTGCTGGTCGCCGCCCTTGAAGTTGAACGCGCCGACGTAAGCACGGCTCGGCACTTCGCGCCCGCCCAGATCAATCATGTCGTTGCCGCCGGAGATCTCCTCCCAGACGTTTTTCTTCGGATCCAGCGCGTCCCGGCTCTGATTGACGTAGCCGAGCTTGACCGTCTCCCCCAGCGTGACCGAGCCCTCGTCCGGGGTCTCCTCGCCGACAATCATCTTGAACAGGGTGGTCTTGCCCGCGCCGTTGGGGCCGATGACGCCCACCACGCCGCCCGGCGGCAGCTTGAAGTCCAAATCCTGGATCAGCAGCTTGTCGCCGAAGCCTTTGGTGACGTGGTCGAAATCCACCACGTTGCCGCCCAGGCGCGGGCCCGGCGGAATGTTGATCACGGCGTGATTGATCTTTTCGCGCTCGGCCGCGTCGCGCTTTTCCTCGTAGGATTTGATGCGCGCCTTGGATTTCGCCTGGCGCGCTTTCGGGGAGGCGCGGATCCAGTCAAGTTCCTTGGCGAGCGCACGCTGCTTGGCGCTTTCCTCGCGCGATTCCTGGGCCAGGCGCTTCTGCTTCTGCTCCAGCCAGCTGGAATACCCACCCTGATAGGGCACGCCGCGTCCGCGATCGAGCTCCAGCGTCCAGGTGGTGATGGAGTCCAGGAAATAACGGTCGTGGGTGACGATCAGCACCGCGCCGTCGTAATTCTCCAGATGGTTCTGCAGCCAGGCGACGCTCTCGGCGTCCAAATGGTTGGTCGGTTCGTCGAGCAGCAGCATGTGCGGCTTGGACAATAGCAGGCGGCAGATCGCCACGCGGCGCTTTTCACCGCCGGAGAGATTGGTCACGTCCGCGTCCGCCGGCGGGCAGCGCAGCGCGTTCATGGCCATTTCAATCTTGGCGTCGATGTCCCAGGCGTCGCGCGCGTCCACCTGCTCTTGCAGATTGGTCATCTCCTCCATCAGCTCATCGGAATAATCCTCGGCGAGCTTCATGGCGATCGCGTTGTATTCGTCATAGGTGCGCTTGTCGTCTGAGCCCTCGATGACGTTGTCCCAGACGTTTTTCTCCGGATCCAGCTGCGGCTCCTGGGGCAGATAGCCCACGCGCACGCCCTTCTCCGCCCAGGCCTCGCCGGTGAAATCGCCGTCCTGGCCGGCCATGATGCGCAGCAGCGTCGACTTACCCGCGCCGTTGACGCCGACGACGCCGATCTTGGCGTCGGGCAGGAAGTGGAGCGAAATGCCGTCAAAGACCTTCTTCCCGCCGGGATAGGTCTTGGCCAGATTGTCCATGTGATAGACGTATTGATACGCAGCCATCGGCGCGAGGCTCCTCAAGCGCTGGAGGGGGACATTCGAACCGCCAGCGTATAGCGGAGAGCGGGGGCGGCGCGCAATCGGGGTTGGGAGCGGCTTAACGTTCGCGGCCGCCAGGCTGAGCTGACCGTGCGTCACCGACCGGCTCGGGATAATCTGGAATACAGATACCGTTATGGCGCAGCGCGACCTCGCAGAGTTCCTGGTCGCGTTCGGTGTAGGCGAGGAAATAGACCGTTTTGATGCCGGTGTGCCCGGCGCGGTAAAAATACGACAGCGCGCCGCGCACGGTTTCGGGATCCGCCGATGATCCGACGCTGACCATGGGAATAACCACGGTGCGGATCGGCAGGTAGGTGGACGCCGCGTTGCGCCGCCCCAGGGCGCGCGAGATTGGGCTGACCAGCCGGCGCGCCGTTCGGGTCAGAAAACCGCAGACGCCGCGCGGGCCGTTATGGCGATCAATCTCCGCAAGACAGTTGGCGATACAATTGGGAACGTCGCGCACTGGCTGATACCCGTTGCCGGGCTCGCCATAGAACGCCGCCACATGCAGAAGCGTGCGCACCTTATGGCTTTTGCGCAACTGGCCGGGGGGCGTGACGATGACCGTGCCCGGCTCCACGAACCCGCCAAGCGACTTTCTGGCGAACCACGCCGACCGCCTGGCGATGCGGGCGAGGTGCAGATAGATGGTGTCGTGTAGGACCCTCTCGCGCCGGTCTCGCTTGGCGCCGAAGAACCTGATGGTCGAGGACACCGTGGCGTCATGGATGCGCCCCATCTCCATGCGGGTGTTTTCCGGGTTCACCCAGGCGTGGACGCCGCGAATGTTTTTAAGGTCGCCGGTCATGTAGCCGATCTTCACATCGGGCTGCACTTCCTTGCTCCGGGGTTTGGTTTTTCCGCTCGGATCGTCCTGGCGCACTTTCACGACCCGCCGGGGAATGGCCGCGATGGCCTGCGTCGTCTCGGCGATCGGGTCGGTGTCGTAATGGACGCGAAGGCTGGGCGCCGCGCGCCAGACCAGGCTGTCGATGACCGGCGAGTTCTTAGCGTCATTGATGATGTCGGCGAGCTGGCCGACATAGTCATCGAGGCGGCGCTGGTCGTAGAAGAAAATCCGCAGTCCCGCGATGTCGAAAGGCAATTGCGCGCTGGCCGCGCGCGTGGCCGCCGCCGCGTCTTCGGCCTCCGAGGCATCGCCGGAGGCCCTCACGGCTTCCTCCAGATCGGTCTTGGCGTCGTTCATTTCCTTGATGATGATTGTGGTGCGACCGCGCACCGCATGCCGCACGCCGAGCTCGTAGAACACGTTCGGGTTGGCGGTGGAAATGTCGGCGATCGCGACGTTGGCCTCGATGATCTTGCGGATCATGGAGTCGTGGATCGGACCGCGCTCCTTCTCGTGATCCTCGCGCGAGAATTCGACCTCCGACTCGCTCTTTTCTAGCGCGGGTTCGATGAGGTCCTTAAGGACTTTATCAAAATCGATGCCCTCGCGCGTGCCGAACGGCATCATGACAAAGCATCTGCTTTTAGTCCGGCGCACGCCCCACCCCTCGCCAGGCCACCTTTAACCAACGTTTAAGCGACGGGAGGCTGCGTTCAATGCGCGGGAGTAATATTTGGACGCGAAACCCCTAAGGTCGCGACGCAGTGTTGCTGCAACGCCATAGTCTGCGCGGCGCGCTGTTGCCTGCCCTGTCCCGTTCAACTCTTCGGCCCGCCCCGCTAAGCTCGCAAACAAAGCAACGTCTCGGGGAGCCCCTTCCATGCGCGCCGCCTTCATCCTGCCCGCCTCCGCCCTCGCCCTTTCCGCCTGCAACGATCCCGGCGCGGCGAGCGCTCGGCAGGACGCCCCGGAGCGGAGCGGCGCGAACGACCTCACCATCGAGCGCGTCTTCGCCTCTCCGTCGCTGTCCGGTCCCACCCCGCGCAGCCTGAAATTCTCGCCCGACGGCACGCGCGTGACCTTCCTGCGCCCGAAAGACGATGACCGCACAGTGCTGGACCTGTGGGCCATGGACGTGGCCGACGGACGCACCTACCGCCTGGTGGACGCGAGCGCCCTGGCGCCGGAAGAGCGCGAGCTTTCCGAAGCCGAGATCCAGTATCGCGAGCGCGCGCGCATCTCGCAGACCGGCGTGGTGAGCTATGACTGGGATGAAAGCGGCGAAGCGGTTCTGGTCCCGTTGGACGGCGACGTGTTCTATGTGCACGTGGAGACCGGCGAGGCGGACCGCCTCATGGAGACGGACGCCTTCGAGACCGATTTCAAGGTGAGCCCGGACGGGCGCCATGTCTCTTTCATCCGCGACCAGAACCTCTGGGTCCACGATCTGGAAAGCGGCGAGGCCCGCGCGCTGACGACCGAAGGCGAAGGCCCGGTGAGCTGGGGCGTCGCCGAGTTCGTCGCTCAAGAGGAGATGCGCCGTTACACCGGCTATTGGTGGAGCCCGGAAGGCGACCGCATCGCGGTTGCGCGCGTGGATGAAACGCCGGTGGAGATCGTTCCGCGCTTCGGTATCGGGGCGGAGGGCGTCTCGGTGAGCGAGCAGCGCTATCCGCGCGCCGGCACGGCCAATGCTCTGGTGGAGCTTCACGTCATCGACGTGGCCACCGGCGAGCGCCGCGAAGTGGATCTCGGCGGAGAGACCGACATCTATCTTGCGCGCGTCAACTGGAGCGAGGCCGGCGAACGGCTCTACGTGCAGCGCCAGAACCGCGAGCAGACCGTGCTGGACCTCCTCGCCGCCGATCCTGCGACGGGCGAGACGGAGATCGTGCTCAGCGAAGCGGCGCCCACCTGGATCAACCTCACCTATGACTTCACCCCGCTTGAGGGCGGCGACTTCCTCTGGACCAGCGAGCGCACTGGATTCCGCCATATCTATCGCGTCGCCGCGGACGGCGAGACGACGCAGATCACCTCGGGCGACTGGGTCGTGGATGAAATCACCGGCGTCTCGGCCGACGGTGAAACGGTGTATTTCGAGGGCTGGGTTGAGACCCCGCTTGAGCGCCATCTCTACGCCGCGCCCATGGCCGGCGGCGCGCCGGTGCGCATCACCGATGGCGAAGGCCGCTGGAGCGCCAGTCTCGGCGACGGCGCAAGCGCGTTCATCGGCTCCTACTCCGACCCCGCGACGCCGCCGCAAACCGGGCTTTATTCCATCGACGGCGCGCGCATCGCCTGGATCGAGGAGAACGCGCTGGACGAGGGCCACCCTTACGCGCCCTACCTTGAAAGCCATCTGACGCCGGAGTTCGGGTCGATCACCGCGCCGGACGGCGAGACCGAACTCTACTGGTCGATGCTGAAGCCTGAGACCTGCACCGAAGAGACCCCCTGCCCGGCCGTGGTCCAGGTCTATGGCGGCCCGCTGGTTCAAACGGTGCGTAAAGGCTGGACCGGTGCGCGCGACCAGCTCTTCGCGGACAAGGGCTATGTGCTGTTCAGGATCGACAACCGGGGCAGCTGGAATCGCGGCCACGCGTTCGAAGCCGCGATCCACGACGTGATGGGCACGGTGGAGGTGGAGGACCAGCTCGCCGGGCTGGACTTCCTTGATTCGCGGCCCTTCGTGGATCCCGAGCGCGTGGGGCTGTGGGGCTGGTCCTATGGCGGCTACATGACGCTGATGACGACGCTGCAGGCGCCGGACGCCTTCGATGCGGCGGTCGCCGGGGCGCCGGTCACCGACTGGTCGCTCTACGACACCCATTACACCGAACGCTATATGGGCGCGCCGCAGGACAACGAAGCCGGCTATGAGCAGGGCTCGGCCTTCGCCCATTTGGAGAATTACGCCACGCCCACGCTGATCATCCACGGCATGGCCGACGACAACGTCACCTTCGACCATTCCACCCGCCTGTTCCTGGAGCTGCAGGAGCAGAACGCCGATTTTGAAATGATGACCTATCCCGGCCAGCGCCATGGCGTGCGCCCGCCGGCGCTGCAGACCCATCTGTGGACGACGATCTTCCGGTTCTTTGATGAGAGGTTGGCGGGGGACGAGATGCAGGAGGGTTGATCGCCTCGCGGGGTCGATCAATGCTACGCCGGAGTTGAGGGGGGTTCGCCATGTCACGTATCGCCGCCGCTGTTATGTTCGCCGCCGTCACGGCTTCCGCCGCGCTCAGCCAGGCGCCGCAAACCCGCGAGATCATCGTCACCGGCGAGGTCAGCCTTGAATTTGCGCCGGATCGCTTTGCAGTGGTCTATCAGGTGAACGGGCTTGCAGACACGCGCGCCGAAGCGATTGCGCAAAGCGAGACGGTGATGACGCGCATCCGCGAGGCCGTGCCTGGGCTTGAAGGTCTTGAAAGCCTCGAGATTGCGACACGAGGCGCCAGCCTGGATCCCGTCCGAGAGCGCGAGTGCATGCGCACGGCCATGTCGGCGCAGAGGCCTACCTGCGCAATCGAAGCGTGGTCATTCGAGCGCGCCGTGATCCTGCGCGGCGCTCCAGCCGAGCGCGCCGGATCGGTCCTGGCGCTCGCCGCCGATCTGGATATCACAGAGGCGGCTCTCGAGCGATTCTATCTGTCCGACCCGGCCACAGCGCGCCGTGATGTGGAAATCGCCGCTCTTGCCGACGCCCGCGCGAAAGCGGAGGGACTCGCTGCGGCGGCCGGCGCGCCGCTCGGGGCCCTGGTTCGGCTCCAGGCCGGAGAGAACTTTAGACAAGTCGGTTTGTTTGAAGGTGATCAAGCTGGCAATTTCAATGTTTTCCAGCGAAGCGCGCCATCGGTTGAACTTGATCTCCAACCTACGCCGGTGACTATCAGATCGGAAATCGTCGCTGCGTTCACGCTTGGCTCCGCGAACTAAGCGCTGCGTTCAAGCCCCTCGACCCACAGATCGAACCGATCCTGGCCCCAATATTTCTGGTCGCCATCCACCAGGAACGGCACGCCGAATACGCCGTCGGCTTCGATCTTCTCACGGTCCGCCTTGACCATCGCCCTGATCTCTTCATCGGCCTTCAGCGCGGCGCGATCGGGAAGGTCCCATCCCGAGCGCACAGCGCATTCGGCGAGCACAAGCGGGTCGGCGATGTTCAAGCCGTCACCCCAGCGCGCATCGGAGACGGACAGGGCGAACGCCATGGCGGCGCCGTCGCGCTTGGCCGCCTGAAACGCCCAGTTGGCCGGGGCGAAATCCACGTCGAACGGGTCGGGCGCCGTGATGGGCAGCTTCATGCGGGCGGTCATGCGCGCCACGTCGTGAATGTAATACGCGAGTTTGTACTTGTTCGCCGCCGGGTCCGCGAACCCGCCCGCATCCTCTGGCGGGCCGGTGAAGGCGATCAGCGCGCCGTCGAAGCCGGCGCGGGCGAGCTTGTGCAGGCCCAGACGGGAGTACGGGCTGCGAAACCCGAAATAACATCGCGGAGCGCCGGGCGTGTCGTTCATGCTGCGTCTTTCCAGAATCGATGGCTGTTAACTTAACACCGGCGCGTGCGCGCGCTAACGTCGCGTTAATCACTTCACGCAGCGCTTTGGCGGAGGGTGGCCGGGCGCGAGGGCTTTCGAGGGGATCGCCTAAAATGACGTCAGAAGTCATGATCATGAACCGCCAGGCGGTGGCGCTCGCCGCCGACAGCGCCGTGACCTACGGGGGCGGGCCGGAGCCGGTGGTGACGCTGGAGGCGGAGAAGATCCTGCCGTTAAGCGACACCATCGCCTTGATGGTGTACTCGCGCGGCGACGTGCTGGGCCGGTCCTGGGCCCATATCGCCCACGCCTTCAACCGCGAGCACGGTAAGCGGGAATATGAGAGCGTGCGCGAATGCGCCGACGCTTTCTTTGCGTTTCTGGACAAGAACCGGCGCCTGTTCCCCGAAGCTGAAGAGAACGAGGAGTTCGAGGCGCTGATGCGCGCCGCCTTCCTCACCGTGCTCTCCCACGCCAAGGCCATGCGCAACTATCCCGGCGCCGGGTTCGACGACGACGCCGACGCGTTCGAAGCCGCGCTGGACCTCTATATGGAGCACCTCGCCCAGGACGAGGCGGGGACCGAGCGCCAGCGCCTGGACGTGTTTGAAAGCTTCGACCGGCGCGCTTTTTACGAGCGCTACGGCGCAATGATCGACGGGCTGATCCGCGACAGCCTAGGCGAGTTCGGCATGGCCGAGCAGATGCGCGCCAAGCTGTTCGACTTCGCTTATCTCATCGCCACCCAGCCAGCTTTTCTCGAGCCCTACGCGGGACTGGTCTTCGCCGGGTTCGGCGAAGCCGACATGTTCCCGGTCTACGCCCATTACTACGCTTCGATCTTCGTGGACGGCGTGATGAAGCGCGCCCATGACGAGACAACAGCGGTGGGCGTCGACGAGGGTCCGAACGCCTATCTGCGCACCTTCGCCCAGGCGGAGATGACCCACGCCTTTTTGCGCGGCGTGCATCCGTTGATGTTCGATGTGATGATCTCGCTGAACCTCATCACCAATGAAGCCGCCGCTGAAGCCGCGCTCAAGGAAGCCGGGCTGGAAGACGCGGAAATGGACGCGGTGCTGGAGCGCATGCGCGCACAGGCCCTGCCTCAGCTGACCGGCGAATTCGTCAACGCAGCCCAGGCGATCAGCCAGGATGAGTTCATCAACCCCTTCATCAAGGTGGTTTCGGCGTCGGGCAAGAAGCAGCTCGCCGAAACGTCCAAGGCCCTGGTGGAACTCAATATTCTCAAAAGCGATCTGCATATGAGCCAGACCGGCGTCGGCGGCGAAGTCGACGTGGTTATGGTCTCGCGCACCGGGGGCGTAGAGTGGTATGCTAAAAAATCGTGAAGGGGCGTAAAGGACAGGAGCGTGTGATGAGTGAAGATACCACCCGCCTGAACATCGAGCGTGCGCGCGAGGCGCTCGCACGCGCCCGCATGGACCAGGTCGCCGCCGCCGTGCGCGCGCCGCGCCCGGCCGACCTGTCGCGCCTGCGCGAGGAGCAGGAGCGGCGGGCCAATATCGACTCCCAGGCCGGCGCCTTCCGTGAAACCGTGCGTGCGCGCCTGGGGCTCGGCGAATACCGCGGTCCGGGCGTTCCCGCCTCGAGCTATGTGGGCAAGGCGATGAGCGCGCCTTTGTGCGACGCCGACATTTGCGCGCCCGCACCGCACCCCGCGCTTGAAACCGCAGAGCCGGCGCCGGCCATGGAACCGGCGGAAGCGGTGATCGAAACCGACTCCGCCGCGCCGGCCTATGCTGAAACATCGAGCGCGCCGGAAGACACCGTCACTGAGACCGGGGACGCCTACACCGCCCTGCCCGAAGGCTATGTGGCTGAAGAACCGCCCGCCCCGCCTCCGGCGCCCGCGCACAAAAAGCGGCGGAAGTTTCTGGGGATTTTCTAGGGGGCGATAGCTTCGCCTCCAATCGAACGCCGCGGCGGCCCTCGCCGCGGCGTTTTTAATTTACGCCGTCAGCAGGATTCGGCAGATCGCCTCAAGCCCGGCCTGGTCGTCCGCGTCGAAGGCGTCAGGCTGGTCTGAATCCACATCGAGCACCGCCGCCAGCGACCCGTCGGCGGTGAACACCGGGACGACGATTTCCGATTTCGATCGGCTGTCGCAGGCGATATGGCCGGGAAACGCCTCCACGTCGGGAACGAGCTGGGTTTCGCCCGACGCCGCCGCCGCGCCGCACACCCCTCTGCCAAAGGGAATGCGCAGGCAGCCGAGCGTGCCTTGATAGGGCCCGACCACAAGCTCGCCAGGCTTGACGGGGTCCACCACGTAAAAGCCCGTCCAGAAAAAGCGCGGCGCAAAATTTTGCGCCAGCAGACACGCCGCCGTGGCGTAGCGGGCGGTGTCGCTGGTTTCCCCGGCGACCACGGCGGCGATCTCCTTGGCGACCCGTTCATAGGCTGCGGCCCGGGTTTCGCCCGGCGCCGCGGTGCTCATCGCTTCAGCCATGGCTTATGGTCCTTTCCTGACGGACGAATTCGGATCGCTCCATATTGCACCCCGGCGCAGGGGCGCTAAATTCCAGCGTAACGTTATAACGCCCGCCATCGCGGGCCGTGAGGGGAGCTGATATGTCGCCGAACCTGCATCTGTCCACCGCCGCCGCCGTCCTTCTGCTGGCCGCCTGCAATCCTGCAAGCCAAGCCCCCGAGGCTGAAGACACCAGCGTCAGCCCGGCACAGACGCCCGAGACCCAGTCGCAGGCCGACGCTGCGAGCGAAGCGGCCAATCCGCTCCTGGCCCAATGGGACGCGCCGTTCGGCGCCCCGCCGTTTGACCAGATCGAAGCGGCGGACTTCATTCCTGCGTTCGAAACAGCGATGGAGAGCCATAACGCCGAGATCGAAGCGATTGCGACCAATTCACAAGCGCCGACATTTGAAAACACCCTGCTCGCCATGGAGACCGCAGGCGGTGACCTTGGCCGGGTAAGCCGCGTGTTCTTTAATCTCGCCAGCTCGGCCAGCAATGACGCCATACGCGCCATCCAGCGCGAGATGAGCCCGCGCCTGGCCGCCCACACGGCCGCGATCACGCTCAACGAGGATCTGTTTGAGCGCATCGACACGCTCTATCAGCAGCGCGAGACCCTCGATCTTACACCGCAGCAACTGCGGCTCCTGGACGTCACGCACGAGGATTTCGTGCGCGCCGGCGCCAAGCTGGAGGGTGAAGACCGCGAGCGATTCGCGGAGATCCGCTCACGCCTGGCCGCGCTCTACACTCAGTTTTCGCAGAACGAACAGGGTGACCGCGAAGGCTATACGCTTGCGCTTGACGCCGAAGACATCGACGGGCTGCCGGGCTATGTCGTCTCCGCCGCCGCGGGCGCCGCCGCCGACCGCGACATGGAAGGCCATGTGATCACGCTGGCGCGCTCCAGCGTGGAGCCGTTCCTCCAGACCGCTCCAGACCGCGATCTGCGCGAACAGGCCTGGCGCGCCTGGATGAGCCGGGGCGATCAGCAGAACGAATACAACAATCACGAGACAATCCGCGAGATCCTGTCTCTGCGCCTTGAGCAGGCGAACTTGCTCGGCTTTGAGACCTTCGCCCACTACCGCACCGCCGGAACCATGGCCGGCACGCCGGACGCGGCTGTCGCGCTGATGGAGGAGGTCTGGTGGCCGGCGCGCCAGCGCGCGCTGGAGGAGCAAGCCGATATCGAGGCGCGCATCGCCGCGGCCGGCCTTGATCACGAGGTGATGCCCTGGGACTGGCGCTATTACACCGAACAGGTGCGTGAAGAGCGTTATGATCTCGATCCGTCCGAGGTGAAGGCGTATCTCCAGCTCGACAATATGATCGAGGCTCAGTTCTACGTCGCCGAGCGCCTGTTCGGCGTGACCTTTGAAGAGCGCACCGACATTTCCGTCTACCATCCCGACGTTCGCGTCTGGGAGATGAAGACGGCCGATGGTGAAACGGCCGGCCTGTTCTATGGCGACTATTTCGCCCGGCCGGGCAAGCGGGGCGGCGCCTGGATGTCGAGCTTCCGCCCGCAGGACGGTGTGGCCGGGACCATCCCGATCATCGTGAACAACTGCAATTACAACAAGCCCGCGGCCGGCGAACCGGCCCTGCTCTCCTTCACCGACGCGTCCACCCTGTTCCACGAGTTCGGCCACGCCCTGCACGGGCTTTTGTCGAGCACCGAGTATCCGAGCCTTGCGGGCACGTCGGTGGATCGCGACTTCGTGGAGTTTCCTGCGCAGATTTATGAGCATTGGCTGGAGCAGCCTGAAGTGCTGGAGCGCTTCGCGGTTCACCACGAGACCGGCGAGCCCATGCCGGCCGAGCTATTGGAGCGCGTGCTGGAGGCCCAGACGTTCAACCAGGGCTTCGCCACGGTGGAGTTTTTAAACTCTGGTTTCGTGGACATGGCCTATCACCTCAACACCGAGCCGGAGAGCGTCGACATCGCCGCGTTCGAGCGCGAAGTGCTCGATAGCCGCGACAATGTGAACGCCATTCCCATGCGACACCGGTCCACCCACTTCCTGCACACCTTTGCAGGCGAGGGCTATTCGTCGGGTTATTACAGCTATCTATGGGCCGGGGTGCTCGACAATGACGGCTTCGCCGCGTTCGAGGAAGCCGGCGACATCTTCGATCCCGAGCTGGCGCAGAAGCTTTATGACAGCGTCTTCTCCGCAGGCGATTCCCAGCCGGCCATGGACGCCTATGTGGGCTTCCGGGGCCGCGAGCCGAACGTTGAGCCGCTTTTGCGCAATCGCGGCTTCATCGAAGCGGAAGGCTAGACGCGAACGCGTGATCGCGGCTCACGCCGCTGCGATCGGTCGTGTAGTGCGCCGGGCGCCGGAGAGGAGCATGACTCCCTTCGACGCCCGGCGTTTTCATTTCTGGCGACGAAAGCAAGGGCGCTCACCCTGGCCGCCATTGTTCTGGCGATCTCCGGCGCCGCCGCCTTGCCCGCCGCACGGGCCTACGCCGACGATCTCGTCTGTACGGGGCTCTTCTCCAACACCGCCGGAAGCGGGTAGGACACCGCCGCCTCCTTCACTCGAGGCGCTCCGGTGCGCGGTTCGCGTGACTTCCAGACCGAATGGACCGGCGCGGTGTGGCGCTTCGCTTCGCAGGCCGATTCCAGATATCTGCACGCAGCCGCATGGTTGCGCACCAGGGGCGTTTTATGGTCGGATCACATAATAACGCGCCAATCCCGGCGCGCAGAGACCAGGGATGGGATCAGTAATGCCGACACATGCGCAAGTCGCCGCCAAATTGCTCCGCGACGCCGCGGGCTTCTTCAACACGGTAGGCGAGCAGAATCCCACGCTGAAAGACCAGATGTCCGAAAACGCCAACGTCTTTCAACAGGTGGCGCATTTAGTCGAGAACGATCCCAACGGCGAGCTGCAGCAGCCTGAAGGCGCGCCCGGCGGCGAGGAGCCTCCGGCCGGCGCCAATGGCTAGCGCGCGCCGGTAAGGCCAGGCGCGGCCGGCCCAGTTCGAACGGCGGCGGCGGGCGTCCGTTTGGGGAATCTCCGGCCGTCGGTGCGAGGCCGCGCCTAAGCCAGATCCAACGCGAAGCCCGCCGCAGCGAGCGCAATCGCAGCTGAGGCGGTGACCGCGGCGCCGAGGCGCGTTCCAAACGGGGCGCGCCTTTTTCGCGTGCGCACCAGCTGGATCAGGGCCGCCGCGCCGAACGCCGCGGCGAGGATCCAGAGCGGACCGGTCCACGCCCACGGTCCGGTGAGGCCGGCGGGGACAAGCACGCGCGAGGTCTGCAGCGTGGCTGACATCGCAGCCACGAGCGCGCCGAGGCCGGCGAGCCCGAACACCGCCGCGGCGCAGACCAAGACCCGGACGCGGCCAAGCTCTGCGGCCTTGGCGCCCTTGATCCGCCTGAAAAGCGCCGAACCGGGAAAGGCGATCAACGCAGCAGTGAGAAGCGCGGCGAGCCCTGCGATGACGAAGGCAGCCTCCGGCGAACCGCCGGTCGCAGCCCCGTAGAGCCGATAGGGTCCGCCGCCGGGCCGGAACTGAGTGATGAAGGTCTGCGGCCGGCCGGTTTCGGCGCAGGTCTCTTCCGCCAGTGCGCCGTCGCGCAGGAATACCGCGATGAGCACCGCCCCGCACCCATACTGGCTCGCGCCATGGCTTGCGCGGGGGAGGATTTTGACCTGGGCCTGAGCGAGCCCGGCGTCGAAGCGGGAGAGCGAGCCTGGCGGTGTTATGGGGTCGGCGGCCCCGAAAATCACCAGGGTCGGCGCATCGGTGCGCGCGGGGGTGTGCAGCGGGTCGGGCTCAAGTCCAAGCGCGGCGCAGATGTCTTTCCAAGGGTTTGCGCCCATAACCGCCCGCCAGGCCTCAGCCTCGGTGGACAAATCGGCACCCGCGCGCCCGACCGGCCAGCCGGTGCACGCCGCGCCTGCCCGAAGCCCGGAGCCGGTCATATCATCAACCCCCTGGTCGATCAGCCGATCGGCGAGCGCCTGCATCAAGGCCCGGTCCCGGCGCTCGAACGCCTCCAGCATGGCGGGAAAGGCCGGCAGCAGCGAGCGGTAATAGAGCATCTGAAACATCGCGAAGGCGGCGGTCGGGCCGTCAACCACAAGGGCGCCGTTTTGGGCGTGGCGCGGGTCCAGCCCGTCCAGCACCATCGGCTCGGCGGCGTAGACCTCGGCCACACGGCGCGCGGCGGCGCGCAGATCGCCGTAGCGCGCCGCACAGCCGGGTTGCGCGATGCAAGCCGTGTTCAGCGCCTCCAGCGATTCGGCGAACCCCTCCGGATACCCGCCCCAGCCCGGGGCGGCGGGTGAATCCAGCACCAAAGCTCGCACGCCCGCCCGGTCGGTGCGCGCGACCATGTGCGCAAGCTCGCCGCCATAGGACACCCCCCACACATTCCACTGTTCAAAGCCCAGGGCACGGCGGATGTCGCGCATGTCGAGCGCATTATCCCAGCTGGTGTAGGCGTCCACCGCCACGCCTGCGCGCCTGGCCGCCTCGCGGCACGCACGAAGCGCCGCCCCATAGGCGCGTGCGCCCGGCCCCGCCCCGAACCGGCCATAGCGCGACGGCGGACCGACATCGCGGCAAAACCGCGCTTGCGAGTACCCCGACCCGCGCTGGTCGGGCAGGATCAGATCGCCTTGAGCAAGAATCGTGGGCGTAATCCAGGTGCGCTGCTCGACGATCGCCGGGGCGCGCCGCGAGGCCGGCGATCCCGGTCCGCCGGACAAATAGACCGTTGGCGCGCGTCCATGGTCTAAGCGCGCTTTAAGGTGGACGACGAACAAACCGATCAGGCGGCTATCTGGATCGCGCCGGTCTTCCGGCACGAAAACCCGGCCGCAGGCCAACCGGTCAGGACCCAGCTTCCCGGGGTCGAACGGACACGCTTCCTGGCGCCAGACTGGCTCGAAATCCCGCCAGGCCGGATCGATGCGCTCAAACAGGGCGGCGTTGTCCGGGGCGGCGCCGGCGTGCGGCGCGGCGGTCAGGCCGATCAAAAGCAAAAGCGCAGCGGAGCAGGCCGCTCTAGCCCAGGGTGCGCCAATCATCGCCCTCGCCCCGTCCCTTTCGAAGTGAGCCTAACGCAAGCCTCGCGCCGCCGCCTAGCCTACTTCGGTTTTTTCGCCAAGCAGCGCGTCGGCGAGCGGGCCGGCGCCGAAGCGGATGGGATCTGTGGCGGGAAGCCCCGTTTGAACCGCGGCGGCGCGTACGGCGGCGCGGGCGCGGTCCTCATCAAGGCGCCGGGTGTTCAGGCTCACCCCCACCGCCTTGCAGTTCGGGTTGGTGACGCGCGCTGTGGAGAGATGGGCCTGGATCGTCTCCACCAGGCTCGGGGTCTCGCGGCCCGGAAGCCCGCGCATTTCGGTGCGTTCAGCCTCGTGGGCGACAATCAGCGCGTCCGGCTGCGCGCCGTGAACAAGTCCCGTGGTCACGGCCGCGAAGCTGGGGTGCAGCACGCTCGCCTGACCTTCGATCACGTCCCAATGATCCGGCGCGTTTTCAGGGCAGAGCGCCTCGACCACGCCTGACACGAAATCGGCGGGAACGGCGTCGATGGACACGCCCGCGCCCGCAATGAGCACGCCGGTCTGACCGGTCGCCCGGAAGGTCGCGTCGGCGCCGCGGCGCTTGAGTTCAGCCTCCAGCGCCAAGGCGGTGAAATTTTTCCCCACGGCGCAATCGGTGCCGATGATCAGGACGCGCTTGCCCGCGCGCCGCTTGCCGTCACCGACGGGAAGCGGACCCGCCGGCGGATGGCGGACGTCGTGCAGCGTGCGCCCCAGACTCCGGGCGAGTTCGGCCAGCTCAGAATGATCGCTAAGCCGTTGATGCAGGCCGCTGGCGATGTCGAGCCCGGCTTCCAGAGCGGCTTTCAAGATGGGCGTCCAGGCCGGCGAAATCACGCCACCGCGATTGGCCACGCCGATGATCAGGGTCTTCGCGCCGGCCCTCGCCGCCTCCTGCGGCGTCATATCGGCTAGGCCGAGATCGAGATTGGACCCTTCAAACCGGTTCTGGCCAATGCAGCGCTCCGGGCGCCAGAAATAGACGCCCTCGGCGGTTTTCGCGCCGACATCCTCGGCGGCGGAACCCGCCTCGCCCAGAAACAGAAGATACGGCGCTTCGATGGTCCTCAATTCAGCCCCCCTCGCCCCAGAAACCCGCCGGAGGCGGGCTGAGGCGGCCCCGCGCGTCCATGGAAAGCGTGCACTCGTCTTCGGCCAGCCAGAGCGGGCCGTCAAGATCGGCATAGGCCGCGTCCTGAGCCAGAAGGAACGCAGGCGCTACAGCTCTGGCGCCGCAGATCATGCAGCCCACGAACATCGCCTTGTCGAGCGCGCGCACCCGGTCGCGCATTTGAAGCCCGTGGGTGAGCCCGCCGCACTTGTCGAGCTTGATATTGATCACGTCGTACCGAGCCGCCGCGCGGTCCAGGTCGGCGAGGCTCTGCACGCTCTCATCACCGCACAGCGGCAACGGGCTGTCGAACGCCTCAAGCGCGCTGTCTGCGCCGGCCGGCAGCGGTTGTTCCAGAAGCGCGAATCCGGCCTCGAACAATACTTCGGCGTCTCGCGCCAGATTGTCTTCACTCCAGCCGGCGTTGGCGTCAGCGATAAGTGTCGCATCAGGCGCTCCGCGGCGCACCGCCCTCGCCCGCTCGCCGTCACGACCGTCTTTGGCGCCGAGCTTCACTTTCAAAAGCGACAGCTGCGCCGCGTCACGCGCCGCAGCCTCCATGGCTTCGGGCGCATCCAGGCTGATCGTGAAGGCGGTGGTCAGGGGCTTGGGCTTGCGCACCCCCGTCCGCTCAAAGACCGGCACCCCGGTCAGCTTGGATTCCAGATCCCAAAGGGCGCTGTCGACGGCGAAACGCGCACCGCCAGCCGGCAGAAGATCCAGAAGGTCTTCGCGACCCGCCCCGGCCTCCACCGCTGAGCGGAGCTGTTCGATCTGTGCTGCGAGGCCCTCGGCGGTTTCTCCGAGATAAGAGACCCCGGACGCTTCCCCGAAACCCTCCACCCCGTCAGCGCGCAGGCGCACCTCCACGGCGGGCTGCACGGTGCGCGCGCCTGTAGAGATGACGAAGGGGCGTTTCAGACGCCGCGACAGGACGCGGACCTTCAGATCGGGCATGGCGAGCTCCAGAGATGAAACTCCGCCAGAGTGACCGGCTTCGCGCCTGCTTTAAAGGGCGAGCGCCGATGATCGAGCGCCTTTTCGGCCGGCCTGAAAGGTCGTGCGCTCGCGTGAACCCTAGCCGTACTTCACAGAACAACCGTAAGGCCGGGTCGCCGCCGGATCAGGCGTGCGGCCCGCGGCGAGCGCCTCAAGCGCGTTTGTCACGAAGGGAGTCGGCGCCGGATCGCCGTCGCGCGGGCGGGGCTGATCGTCGATCCCGCCGGCGTATTGCACCACGCCTTCGCCGTCGATGACGTACATGTGCGGGGTGGTGCGGGCGTCATACGCCCGCCCGATCGTCCCTTCAGGATCAAGGATGGTCATCGCCGGCGCGGCGCCGCGCTCTTCATTCAGCGAGATCGCCGTCGGTCCGTCCACATGGCCCTGCTCGCCCGGCGCGGAGCTGATGACCTGGACCCAGACGACGTCATCCGCGGCGGCCTCGGCCTGGAGCGTCTGCATCGATCCACCGTAGTGGCGCACCACGTAGGGGCAGCCATGGTTGGTCCATTCAAGCACCACGGTCTGGCCCGCGAAATCGGACAGGGAGACCGTTTCACCGCTCGCCGTGACGCCGGTGAAAGCCGGCGCGGCTTCGCCGGGAACGGCGTCAGCGCGCGCCTCGACGGCGAAGGCGGCCACAGTCAGGGCGGAGGCGGCGAAGACGCCGCCGAAGGTTGTCAGAGTGCGTCGCGTCATGGGCATGGCGGAAAGCTCCAACTGGTTAACAATGCCTATTCTACGGCGCGCCCAACCGCCTGGATCACAATGCTCCCGGTTAGCAGGGGCGGTAGAACCTGCGGTGCGCCGCCGTCGGCGGGATAGACAAGATACAGCGGCACGCCCGCGGCGCCGTGGCGGGCGAGCTCGCTGGCGATGACGGGATCGCGATTGGTGAAATCGGCGCGAAACAGCGCCACGTCATGGGCGGCGAATGCGGCTTTGACCGGTCCCTCGGACAGGGCTCCGAGCTTGTTCACCTGGCATGTCACGCACCAGGCGGCGGTGAAATCCACGAACACCGGCCGGCCTGCCGCGCGCGCCTCGTCCACCGCGGCCGGGCTCCATTGCGCCCAGGCCCCGCCCGTGGGCGCCCCGATCTCCTGCGGTTCCAGGCGCGCGGCTGCGAACACGGCGGCGGCGGCCAGCAGAGCGCCCGCGGCGGCGGCGACGCGCGCCGGGCCGCCGCGCATGGAGAAGGCCCAAGCCGCGAAGCCGGCCGCCAGAAACGCGGCGAGCGCCCAGATCACGCCACTCGCGCCCACCTGCGCCACCAGAACCCAGACAAGCCAGATCGCGGTGGCGAACATGGGAAAGGCGAGCCCCTGGCGAAACCGCACCATCCAGGGGCCGGGCTTGGGCAAGAAGCCTAGAAGGCCTGGAAAGAAGCTCACCAGCACGAACGGCAAGGCGAGGCCGATCCCCAGGAACGCAAAAACGGTGAGCGAGGCGAAGACCGGCTGGGCCAGCGCGAAGGCGAGCGCGCCGGTCATGAACGGCGCAAGGCACGGCGCGGCCACGAACACGGCCAGCACCCCGGTTAAAAACGCGCCTCGCCGCCCGCTGTCGCGCACGCCGGCGCCCACGGTCTGAAGGCTGGTTCCCAGCTCGAAAACGCCAAGGAAATTAAGCCCGATCAGGAACATGAGGAGCGCAAGGCCCGCGACCACGCCCGGCACCTGAAGCTGAACACCCCAAAGGTCCGGCAGGCCGGCGACCCGCAGAAGCAGAAGGAGCCCGCCGAGCGCCAGGAAGGTCCCGATCACGCCGATCGCGAAAATCAGCCCCAGAAGCCGCGCCTCGCCGCGTTCCGCGCGGCGCTTTTCGACAAGGGTGAGCGCCTTCATGGAGAGAATGGGGAAGACGCAGGGCATCAGATTCAGGATCAACCCACCGAGGAAGGCGAACAGCGCGGCCTGCGCGAAACCCAGGCTGCGCGGCGCTGCGGCGGGCGAGGCTCCCCCGGCGTCGCTTGCTGAACCGCCGGCGCCTGGAGCGCCGGCCACGCCCGCACCAAGATCAGTCACCGGCGCGCCGGGCGGGGCGACCACCTCCAGCGCCGTGCGGTCACCGCCAGCGCCCCGATAGCTCAACAGCAGCGTCTGAGGCCCGTCCACGCCGGAGCGCGCGAGATAGCCGCCCGCGACGTCGATGCGCAGCGCGCCCTCGCCTGCGGACACGGCTTGCTCGGCCGCATGGTCGATCAGACCGGATACGTAGGGAAACAGCGCGGCTTCGCCGGAATAGCCGTCGAGCACGGCGCCGTTGAACGTGAAGATGAGACCGTCCGCGCCTTCGCTTACGGCGGCCTCAAACACGTCCGGCGCAGGGCGCGGGGCGGCGTCCACAGCCGCGGCGATCCGGCGTGCGCCCAGGGGATCAATGCGGCTCTCGCCCACCTGAAGGGTGAGCGTCAGGCTCGCCTCTTCGGGAATGCAGATGTCTTCACAGACAAGCCAGGTCGCTTCGGCGGGAATCTCCACCCGCCCCGGCGCGGCGTCCGCCGGGACCGTCACCGGGACAGGCAGCGTCACTTCGCCCGAATAGCCGTAATTGGTCAGCGGGCCGAGCGGATAGGCGTTCGGAGCGGGCCAGATGATCTCGCCCGCGCTCCAGCCTTCGGGCAGGTCCAGCCTGAGCCGCGTCGGCTCGCCGGAATCGCCGGGATTGCGCCAATAGGTGTGCCAGCCCTGCGTGATGTCCTGGTGCAGCGCCACATGGAGCGTCTCGCCGGGCGCCGCGGAGGTGCGATCGGAGATCACGCTGGCGTCCACCATGGGTCCGTCGCCCCCGTACTGGGCGGCGGCCGGCGCCCCTGCGGCGACGAACAAAACAAGCAGGCTTATGAAACGAGCGATCAAGGAAGGCGCCTCCAGCTTACGCGTCGCGCCGAGATATACGCTCTATGGCGCGCGCGTTTAAGCGTGCTGACGGCTTCGTGATGCGGCCTTGCGCCTCAGCCCTCATCCTTGTGAAAGCGGTCGAAGACATGCTTCACGCGGTTCCACACGCCGGGATGGCGCTTCAGCCAGTCGGTGATCAGGCGATGGGCGGTCTTGGAGGTGCCAGCCAGCAATAGCAGCGCGAACAGCGCCAGCGGAAGGCCCAGCGGGATCGGCAGGAAGAACAAAGGCACGGCGAGCGCGAGCAGAAACAGGCCGAGCGCAACGCCGATCGCGCGCACCACGGCCTGGATCACTCCGTTGACCTGCTTGCGGCCCCAACCGCCGACCGGCTCGTTCATCGCCACCGTCTTCGCTCCTTCATCGCGCGCCGAAACCACGGCGAGCCTGCCTAATGTCTAGATCGCAACGCCCGACTTCAAGGCAAAGCGGTAAGGAGCGCTGTATTTCGCCGGGACCCCGCCCGGATTTTACACCCGTGTGACATCATGCCGACACCCAAGCCGCGCTGGTGGACCGCGGGCAAAGGGGTGAGCTAGTCTCGCCGTCCGGAGGCCCGCATGAAAACGAAACTCGAATGGATACAGGGCCTTCGGGCCGTCGCGGCGGGGCTTGTCCTGCTTGCGCACCTGTTCCAGCAGGACAACCGCTTCCTGTCCGGCGCCCTCAGCCCGATCTGGACGACCGCGGGCGTATCCGGCGTGGATCTGTTTTTCGTCATCTCAGGCTTCGTGATGGTTTATGTGACCCGTCACGCGCCGCACGGCTCGGCGCCGTTCGCGGCGCGGTTTCTCTACGCCCGGGTGACGCGGATCTACCCCGCCTACTGGCTCGCCACGCTGGGGGTGATCGCAGGATATATGGTGATGGGCGGGGCGCTGACGCGCGACGCCGGCGAGCTGAACTATCTCTCCTCCTTCCTGCTATGGCCGGAAGCCGACCTGCCGATCCTGATCGTCGGCTGGACGCTGATCCATGAGGTGTATTTCTACCTGGTCTTCACCGCGCTATTGTTCGCGCCGCGCCGTTTTCTGCCCCTGCTTCTGGGCGTCTGGCTCGCCGTCGCCGCGCTGGCGGGCTTCGCCGCCGGGCCGGGCGCGGCGCCGGAGCTGCTGCTTATCACCCACCCCCTCACCGCCGAATTCGTCATGGGGTGCGCGGCCGGGCTGCTCATCACCAGCGGACGGCGCGCTTTCGCGCCCGTGTTCATCGCCACAGGGATCGTCTGGTGGATCGCGGCGACGGGGCTTGTGGACTGGTCGAGCCCAGCGAACCTGCCGCGCGGCTGGGACCGGGTGCTCGCCTGGGGCGTTCCGGCGGCGCTTGTGGTCTATGGCGTGGCGTGCATCGATGTGGACTTGAAGGCGCGCGCGCCGCGCGCCCTGGTGGCCGTGGGCGACTGGTCCTACGCGCTTTATCTGGTCCATCTTCCCATCGTGGCCGCCTTGGCGCGGGTCTGGGCGCGCGTGTTTCCCGATAGCGGCTGGGTCTCCTCCCTCGCCTATCTGATCGTGGGCGCAGGCCTCAGCCTCATCGCCGCGGCGGCGATGCATCATCTATTCGAAAAGCCGGTGCTGGCCCTTACACGCAAAGCGGGCGACCGGATCCTTCCGGCCGCCCGCCCTGTCGCGTCGACGCCGCGCGAGGCGACGAAAATCTGGTGACTACTCCGCCGCTTGCGGAGTCGCCTCCGGCGGGGTCCAACGCAGGACCGGGTTACGGGCAGCCTGGGTTTCGTCCAGGCGCTTGGCCGGCGCAAAGCGCGGCGCGGCGGTGAAGCGCTCGGTCTCACCCTTCTTGGCTGCGGTGGCGAGGCCCTCCAGCGTGTCGCAGAAGCGATCGAGCCCGCCCTTGCTCTCGGTCTCGGTGGGCTCGATCAGCATCGCGCCATGGACCACCAGCGGGAAGTACATGGTCATGGGGTGATAGCCCTCGTCGATCATCGCCTTGGCGAAATCAAGCGTGGAGACGCCGGTGTCGGCCAGGAAGCGGTCGTCGAACAGGGCTTCGTGCATGCACGTGCCTTCAAACGCCGGGGTCATGACGCCGGACAGGCGCGCCTGGACATAGTTGGCGTTCAGCACCGCGTCCTCGGCCACCTGCTTCAGCCCGTCCGAGCCGTGGCTCATCATGTAGCTCAGGGCGCGGGTGAACATGCCCATATTGCCGTGGAAGGCGGTCATGCGGCCGAACGGCTCGCCCTCGGCGTCGGCTTCGTGCTCCACCATGCGCCAGGTCTCGCCCTCCTGGACGACGTAAGGCACCGGCGCATACGGCGCGAGGGCTTCGGAGAACACCGTGGGGCCTGAGCCCGGACCGCCGCCGCCATGGGGGGTGGAGAAGGTCTTGTGCAGGTTGATGTGCATGGCGTCGATGCCAAGATCGCCCGGCCGCACCCGGCCGACGATGGCGTTGAAGTTCGCGCCGTCGCAGTAAAAATACCCGCCCGCCTCGTGGATCAGGTCGGCGATCTCGCGGATGTCCCGTTCAAACAGGCCGCACGTATTTGGGTTGGTGAGCATGATGCCGGCCACATCATCGCCGAGCTTGGCCTTGAAGGCCTCCATGTCCACGCGCCCGCCGGAATCGGCGGGGATCTCGTCCACGGTGAAGCCGCACTGCACGGCGGTGGCCGGGTTCGTGCCGTGGGCGCTTTCGGGCACCAGCACGCGGCGGCGATGGGTCTCACCGCGCGCATCCAGGGCGGCGCGGATCGCCATCATGCCGCAAAGCTCGCCATGGGCGCCGGCCTTCGGGCTCATGGCCACGCACGGCGTGTTGGTCAGCGTCATCAGCCAGTGGGCGAGCTCTCCGATCAGCTCAAACGCGCCCTGCACGGTGGATTGCGGCTGCATCGGGTGGATGTCGATGAAGCCGGGAAGCCGCGCCAGCTTCTCGTTGAGGCGCGGATTGTGCTTCATCGTGCACGAGCCCAGCGGATAGAGCCCCAGATCGATGGCGTAGTTCTTACGGCTCAGGCGCACATAGTGGCGCATGGTCTCTGGCTCGGAGAGGCCGGGAAGGCCCAGCTCGTCGGTGCGATCGAGGCCGCCAAGACGGGTCTTGGTCCCCTTGGGGTCCTCGATATCCACGCCGCAATTGTCGAAATGCCCGCGCTCAAAGATCAGCGGCTCGGCCTGATCCAACCCGCGCGAGCCGGAGAAGGTGTCGTCATAGGCGCCCGCGTCATAGACGTGCAGCGGCTTGGACGGGCGGCCTTGAGTGTTCATCGCCATGGTTACAGCTCCACGCCAGTGTGCTTCTTCAATTTCGTCTTTAGCAGTCCGACCGCGATTTGCTTGAGCAAATCGATCGTGAAACCGCCAGCTTCGTTCGCGACTGATTTGGTCTCACGCCAAATCGCGTCATCTCTTATCGCGTCCAGAAGATCGTGACCGGCCCAGGTAAGGTGACCGGGCGTTACGTCTTCTAACCCTAGGGTTTGCTGCACCTCAGTCATGAAGCCGCCCTCCATCAAAAGCTTCACGTGACCGTAAACATCCCTGAAGTCGTACTTAGGGAAGTCCTCACTTACCCAATCGACTATGTCCGTCGATGGCACCCCTTCCGCCCGAAGCATGATATATCTGATCAAGTCCATGTCGCGCTTCACGGATCGAGCCTCCTGGTCACGGAGAAGCAAACCTCCATACACAGATTGAATATACTGATCCGGATGGCTTGCTTCTGCTCCCAAGACATGCGGCTCAACCTGCTATTCAGATTCCAATCCATTCGCTCGGTCGGCACGTCGGCCAGCTTGATGCCATATCGCGCCTCGAAAGCCTCAAAGTCTGCGTGAATGCCAGCCATATCGGCACACGATTTCACTGACTTTAGCGCCCTCAGACCTGTGAGTATTTGCCCCCAAATCGTCTGCCGATTGTAGGTACAGATCATAAGGCGGAGGCAATCCTCAGCTGCCTCCGAAGCTTTGTTCCCGAGATACGGGTCGTATGTCACAGCACCTCTTTGAGCGCGGCTTCGAACGCGTCGAAATCTTCCGGCGTGTTGGTTTCGGTGGCGGCCACGAGCAGGAGATCGTCGAAGCCCTTGCCCGGATAGAGGCGCGAAGCCGGCACGCCGGCGAGGATCCCCTTGTCGGCGAGTTGATCGACGATTTTCGCGGCGTCGCCCTTCACCCGGATCGTGAACTCGTTGAAGAAAGCGTTCGTCACCAGCTCCACGCCCGGCAGCGCTTCGAGCCGATCGGCGAGCTCACAGGCGCGCTCATGGTTGAGGCGGGCGAGCTTGGTGAAGCCCGACTGGCCCAGCAGGGTCATGTGGATCGTCCAGGCCAGCGCCATCAGCCCGGAATTGGTGCAGATGTTCGAGGTCGCCTTGTCGCGGCGGATATGCTGTTCGCGCGTGGACAGGGTGAGCACATAGCCGCGCCGGCCGTCGGCGTCGACGGTTTCGCCCGCCAAGCGGCCAGGCATGTTGCGCAGGAAATTGCGGTCGCCGCGGCAGGCGAACAGGCCCACATACGGCCCGCCGAACTGCAGGCCGACGCCCAGCGACTGACCCTCGCCCACCACGATGTCCGCGCCCATGGCGCCGGGGCTCTTCACAAGACCCAGCGAGAGCACTTCGGTGAACACCGCGATCAGCAGCGCGCCCTTGTCGTGGGCGGCTTTCGCCAGCGGTTCGAGATCATGGACCTGGCCGAACACGTCGGGGTTCTGCACCACGACGCAGGCGGTCTCCTCGTCAATGGCCGACGCGATATCGTCCAGCGCGCCGGGCTTAGCGCCCTGGCTCACCGTTTCGATATCCATGTATTTGGCGAGCGTATGGGTGGAGCCGGCGTAGTGCGGGTGCAGATTGCCGCTCATCACCGCCTTTTTGCGCTTGGTCACCCGGCTGGCCATCAGCACGGCCTCGGCGCACGAGGTGGAGCCGTCATACATGGAGGCGTTGGCGATATCCATGCCGGTGAGCGCGGCGACCTGGGTCTGGAATTCGAACAGGGACTGGGTGGTGCCCTGGCTGATTTCCGGCTGATAGGGCGTATAGCTGGTCAGGAACTCAGAGCGCTGGATCACGTGGTCCACCGTGGCCGGCACGTGGTGCTTGTAGGCGCCTGCGCCCACGAAGAACGGCGCTTCGCCCGCCGACAGGTTCTTCTTCGCCATGCGCGTGAAGGCGCGCTCCACGGCGAGCTCCGTGGCTTTGGGCGGCAGGTCCACCGGGCCGTCCAGGCGCGCGGCCTGGGGCACGTCGGCGAACAGATCGTCGATGGAGGACACCCCCACCGTTTCGAGCATCGATTTACGATCCTCAGGCGTCAAAGGAAGATAGCGCATCGCCGTTTCCAGCCTTTCCAGAGATGTCGCGCGCCGGACCTGAAGGATCCGGCGCAGCGTTCGATTTCACCTGTTCCGCCGCGCGACATAGACCGTCGCCCGGCCATGTCAGCCCGGCGCGGCGATTTCGCGCGGAATAATCAGTCCGTGTGCGCCTTATAGGCGCTTTCATCCATGAGCGCGTCGAGCTCGGCCTTGTCGGCGACGGCCAGCTTGACGAACCAGCCCTTGTCGGCCGGGCTCTCGTTCACCGTGCCGGGCTCACCGTCGAGGGCGTCGTTGACCGCGACCACTTTGCCGGAGATCGGAGCATAAACCTCCGAGGCCGCCTTCACGCTTTCCACCACGGCGAGTTCGTCGCCCTGCTTGAAGTCCTTGCCGATCTCGGGCAGCTCGACAAACACCACGTCGCCCAGCTGTTCGGCGGCGTAGGCGGTGATGCCCATGATCGCTTCGTCGCCGTCAAGGCGCACCCATTCATGGTCCTTGGTGTAGCGGGTCTGGCTCATTGGTCTCTCCCCAACAAAAAACGGATGAAAACTCTAACCGCGGAAAAAGCGGTGCTGCGAGAACGGCGTCTTGACCACTTCGGCGGCGCGCGCCTTGCCGCGCACCAAGAGGTCCAGCGCCGTGCCGGGCTTGGACAAATCCTTGCGCACATAGCCCATGGCGATGGGCCCGCCCACGGTGGGCCCGAAGCCGCCG
Organism: Oceanicaulis sp.; assembly: GCA_040217555.1. GTDB lineage: Bacteria > Pseudomonadota > Alphaproteobacteria > Caulobacterales > Maricaulaceae > Oceanicaulis. The sequence goes on along the minus strand of JAVJPX010000009.1, from coordinate 87,256 downwards.
GACGTGATCACGCCCACGGTCTCGCCTTCGTGCTGGATTTCAGTGCCTTCGCGCGCGGGCGCCTTGTCGTTGAGCACGATGCCCACGCGCTTCCTGTCGGCGCCGTCCTCGATCTGTTTGAGGATTTTGCGCGCGCCGGGAAAATCGCCGCGCTCGCGCCGGGATTTGGCCACCGCCCAGGTAAGCGCGGCTTCCACCGGCGTGGTCGTCTCGTCCATGTCGTGGCCGTATAGGCAAAGCCCGGCCTCCAGGCGCAGCGAATCACGCGCGCCAAGGCCGATGAACTTCACCCGGTCATCGCCGAGCAGGGTGCGCGCCAGCGCTTCTGCCTCGGTGTTGAGCACGGAGATCTCGAATCCGTCCTCGCCGGTATAGCCGGAGCGCGAAATGATGACGTCGTGGCCGGCCAGATTAAGGCGCGCGGCCTGCATGAATTTCAACTCGCACGCGCCGGGGCAATGGGCCTCCATCACCGCCACCGCTTCGGGGCCCTGCAGCGCCAGAAGCGCGCGGTCATCAAGCTCGATCAGCTCGGCGCGGCGCCCGAAATGGTCGCGCATATAGGCGAAGTCGCCGCCCTTGGTGGCGGCGTTGACGACGATGAACAAAAAATCGTCTTCGGGCCGGGAGACCATGAGGTCGTCCATGATCCCGCCGTTTTCATTCAGGAGCAGGGTGTATTTCTGCTGGTTGGCTTCAAGCGCGGAGAGGTCCGCCGTGATCAAATCCTCAAGCGCGCCGGCCTCGCCGGTGATGCGCGCCTGGCCCATATGGGAAACGTCGAACAGGCCGGCGTGAGTGCGCGTGTGATTGTGCTCGGCCATCACCCCGGCGCCCTCGTACTGGACCGGCATCTCATAGCCGGCGAACGGCACCATCTTGGCGCCGAGCTCCAGATGAAGATCGTAAAGCGGGGTGCGGTGAAGCAGCGTCTCGGCCATCTGGAATTCCTTCAAAAGTCTTCGCGCGGTTGCGCACTGGGCGCCGACCTTACAGCCAGCACCACCCGCGCCCCCGCTGTCTCGAAAACCTGAGAGATTCCCGCAACCTGCGCCGAAACATCAGCGCCGCGCATTGCTCCTTCGGTGGGGCGTGATCAAGCGATCGCGCCCGCTTTCCAGCGTCGGCCTTGTTTCTTGCGGTCCTGTCGCCTGAGCGTTTCCGGGGCGGTTGCGCCTTCGGCGCCGGCGTCTTCGGCCGGTCTCTCCCGCAAGGGGGCCGTCATGTATGCCTCGAAAAGGCCCGCCTCACGGCGCTCCTTCGCGAGCGCACAAAACTAGCGAAGCGTTGAGTCGAGTCAATGTGGCTGCAATGCCGGCACGCAGGCCTACATCCGCTCCGGCACCTCCAGCCCGATCAGGTCCAGCACCAGCTCCAGCTGCTTCAGCGTGGTTTGCGCCAGCGTCAGGCGGGAGGCGCGGATCTCCGCCTCTTCGGCCGGCAGAATCGGGCAGGCCGAGTAGAAACCCGAGAACGCCTGGGCGAGCGTGTAGGCGTGATCGCACAGAATATGCGGCGCCCTGCCCGCTTCAGCGCGCTCCAGCGCCGCTTCGAAGCCGTCCAGGCGCCGGATCAAGGCTTCTTCAGCCTTATCCGTGACGTGTACCGGCCCCGCATCGAGTCCCTTCTCTTCCGCCTTTCGCATCAGGGATTTGATGCGCACCGCCTGATACAAAAGGTAAGGTCCGGTCTTGCCTTCAAAGCTGACGAAGCGATCAAGATCGAAGATGTAGTTGGTGGTGCGTACGTTGGAGAGGTCGGAGAATTTGATCGCGGCGTTGGCCACCGCGCGCGCCACCGCGGCGAACTCGTCCTTTGACAGTTCCGATCCAAGCCCCGCCTCGTTCAGGCGGGCCTCAGCGCGCTCATAGGCTTGCCCGATCAGGTCGGCGAGCTTGAACGTGCCCCCGGACCGGGTGCGCAGGCGCTTGCCGTCGGTCCCGTTCACCGTGCCGAACTTCACATGCTCCAGCCCGCCCGGCTCGGCGAGGCCCGCCTTCATAGCGGCGCGGAAAACCTGTTCAAAATGATCGCTTTGCGCCAGGTCCACGACGTAGAGGATGAGGTCGGGATCATAGGCTTTGCGCCGGTCCAGAATGGTGGCGAGATCGGTGGTGGCGTAGAGCGCCGCCCCGGTGCGCGAGACCAGGATCAGCGGCGCGAGCTCCTTTTTGTCGCTTTCTTCAGCGACGCGCACGATCCAGGCGCCTTCGCTCTCCTCGGCCACGCCGCGCGCCTTGAAGTCATCGACCATGGCGGGGATGAGATCATGCACGTCGCTTTCGCCCTTCCACAGGTCGAAGCTTACGCCCAGCGCCTCGTAATCGGCCTTCAGCGCTTTGATCGAAACGGTGATGAAATGGGCGAGCAGCGCGCGGTAGCCAGGCCGGCCGGCCTGCAGTTCCGCGGTCGCCTTCTGAGAGCGGGCGTTGCGCGCGGGATCTTCCTTGGCCTTGGCGGAGGCCTGGGGGTAAAGCCGGGAAAGGTCCTCGATCGTCACCGGGCTCGTCTCCGGGTAGGGCCCGGTGAAGCCGCCGTCAAAATAAGGAAGGTCCGGTTGCTCGTCCTCGAGCTCGGTGACCAGATGCCCCATCTGCAGGCCCCAGTCGCCCAGATGGACATCGGAAATGGTTTTGTGGCCGCGGAACGCCAGAAGGCGCTGCAGACAATCGCCGATCACCGCGGAGCGCAAATGACCCACGTGCATGGGCTTGGCGACGTTCGGCCCGCCGAAATCAAGCATGATGGTCTGCGGACGGGCCGCGAGTCCCGCCCCGGTGCGCTCGTCGCCCGAGAGCGCGTCGGCGCGCCGCTCGTACTCAAACGCATTCGGCGTGAGGTTTAGAAAACCAGGCCCAGCGATTTCGACCATGAGCTCGGGATCGCTCACCTTGAGGCGAGCCGACACAGCTTCGGCGATGGCGCGCGGGTTCTGCTTGGCGATCTTCGCCGCAGCCATGGCGCCGTTGCACTGATAAGGAGCAAGATCGGGCCGGCCGCTTTCGCTGACCAGGCCCAGATCGGCGGGCAGGCCTTCAGCGGCGAAGGCGTCGGATACGGTTTTCGACAGCGCGGCGAGCAGAGACGTCATTACGGGCGGCCTTGAAGGGCGCGGCCCTCAAGGCAAGCCGCGCACGAGATGGGAAAGATCAGTTCTGACCGGCGTCGACGCGGAAGCGCAAACCGGAGCGGTTGAACTCAAGCTGTTCCTCGGTGAGTTCGAAACCCACCAGAACCTCGAAGTTCACACCCGAGGTGTCCGGCGCCGCACGCGGGATCATGATCGGATCAAAAATCTCCTGCACTTCAACGCGTTCCTGGCCGGGGCGGAACTCGACGGTCACGGGGAAAACCTGCTTTTCGATGACCGCGCTATCGAAACCGGTCACGGCCACGAATAAATCGTAGGTGTGGGTCGCGCCCTGCGCGGCGGGGCCGCGGCCGAACGCCATGCGCACGCCCAGCTCCATATCGATGGGCGAGGCCTCCCGGTTGGTGTAGCGGCAGCGGCTGACGACGTTCAGGATCTCGCCGGTGAAGCCGACATTCTCGTAAAGGGTCTCGTCGCCGTTGATCTGCACCAGGCGGTGCGCGTCGTAAAGCGCCAGCGCGTTCGGGCACGGGCCCGGGTTGGGCTCAGGCTCGCCCAGCGTATCGCGCACCGATTGGCATCCGGCCAGGGTCAGCGCGGCGGCGAAGACGGCGAGGCTTTTAAAGCGCATGAACGATCCCCAAATGAACGTGGCGCACGATGGCGGGACTTGCCCGGGCGCGCGCGTCTGGTACAGGCTGTCTATTACGCGCGCGGGCTCGCCGCAACGCCCGCAGACGCTGCGAAGCGGAGATTTCATGTCTGAAGACAGCGCCCTGACCTTGCTCCTCGCCAGCCCCCGCGGCTTCTGCGCCGGCGTGGATCGGGCCATCCAGATCGTTGAGCGCGCGCTGGAGCGCTATGGCGCGCCGGTCTATGTGCGCCACGAGATCGTGCACAACAAGCATGTGGTCAACCGCCTCAAAGCCATGGGCGCGGTGTTCGTCAAGGAGCTCGACGAATGCCCCGACGACCGGCCGGTGGTGTTCTCGGCCCACGGGGTGCCCAAGCATGTCCCCGCCGAGGCGGCCCGACGCGACATGCTTTACGTGGACGCCACCTGCCCGCTGGTCTCCAAGGTGCATGTGGAGGCCCAGCGCCATCACCGGAACGGCAAGGATATCCTGCTCATCGGCCACGCCGGCCATCCTGAGGTGATCGGCACCATGGGGCAGCTGCCCGAAGACGCGATCCACCTGATCGAAACCGTAGAGGACGCGCAGGCCTTTGAGCCGCAGGACCCCGAGAACATTGCGTTCGTGACCCAGACCACGCTGTCTGTCGACGATACCGAAGAGATCGTCGCCGCCCTGCAGGCGCGTTTTCCCGCAATGGCGAGCCCGCACAAGGAAGATATCTGCTACGCCACCACCAACCGCCAGCAGGCGGTCAAGGCGATCGGTGAAACCGCCGACCTGGTGCTGGTGGTGGGCGCGCCGAACTCTTCCAATTCGGTGCGCCTGGTGGAAGTCGCAAAGCGCGCCGGCGCCAAGGACGCCCATCTGGTGCAGAAGGCCGAAGACGTCGACTGGGCCTGGCTCGAGGGCGCGCAGCGCATCGGGATCAGCGCGGGAGCGAGCGCTCCGGAGGAGCTGGTCGAAGACCTGATCGCAGCGATCGCGCAGCGCTTCGCGGTGCGCATCGAAGAGGTGAGCGTCGCCGACGAGGACGTCGTGTTCAAACTGCCCAAGGAAGTGGCCTGAAGCGCGGCGCCGACCGCCCTTCCCCATTGCGCCTCGGCTTCGCGGCTTTAGCCTTGGACCCATGCCCGTCACCGATTCATCTTCCTCCGCGCCCGGCCTCAATCAGGCGCGCGCCGCGATGGCGCAGGTGTTCGGCTTTCGCGATTTCCGCCCGGGCCAGGAAGAGATCGTCGAAGCGGTGCTCGCCGGCCGCGACGTCCTCGCCGTCATGCCAACGGGCCGAGGCAAATCGCTGTGCTATCAACTGCCCGCCATCGTGCGCGGCGGACTCACCCTTGTGATCTCCCCGCTCATCGCGCTGATGCGCGACCAGGTCACGGCGCTGCAGGCGAGCGGCGTGGAAGCGGGAAGCCTCACGAGCGCCGACAGCCCGGCCGATCGCGACCACACCTGGGACCGCCTGGAGGACGGCAGCTTGCGCCTTCTCTATGTCAGCCCGGAGCGCCTGGCCGTGCCCGGCCTCGCAGAACGGCTGGGCCGGGCGGGCCTGACCATGATCGCGGTGGACGAGGCCCATTGCGTCAGCCAGTGGGGCCACGACTTCCGTCCCGACTATCTGCGCATCAAGGATCTCGCCGACGCCGCCGGCCGGCCGCAAATCGCCGGCTTCACCGCCACCGCCGACGCCGCGGCCCGGCGCGACATCGCCGAGCGGCTCTTCACTCGCGACCCCGCCGAGTTCGTCGCCGGCTTCGACCGCCCCAATCTGCATCTCGCCTGCGGCGCCCGGCGCAACGGGTTTGCTCAGATATCGGCCTTCGTGAAGGCGCGCCCGGACCGCTCCGGGATCATCTATTGCGCCAGCCGCAAGGCTTGCGAGGACCTGGCCGACAAGCTTCAGGCGGAAAATGTTTATGCGCTGGCCTATCACGCCGGCCTGCCCGCCGAGACGCGCGCCTTCCGCCAGGACGAATTCGTGAAGGGCGACGGCGTGGTGATGTGCGCCACCGTCGCCTTCGGCATGGGCGTGGACAAGCCGGACGTGCGCTATGTCCTCCACGCCGCCCTGCCGAAAAGCGTCGAGGCCTATTATCAGGAGATCGGCCGTGCCGGGCGCGACGGTGAACCGGCCGATACGCTCATGCTCTGGTCGCTCGCCGATGCTGCGCTGCGCCGCCGCCAGATCGCCGAAAGCGACTCCGACGACGCCAGAAAGCAGATGGAATTGCGCCGCCTCGGCGCCCTCATCGCCTATTGCGAGGCGCCCCAGTGCCGGCGTCAGACCCTTCTTTCCTATTTCGGCGAAGAAACCGATCCATGCGGCAAATGCGATCTGTGCGACGACCCGCCCGCCCTCATCGACGGCGTCGAGCTGGCGCAGAAAGCCATGAGCGCCATAGCCCGCACCGGCCAGCGCTTCGGGCTGGAGCATCTTGTGAGCGTGCTGCGCGGCCTGAAGACCGACAAGGTGCTCGCGCGCGGCCATGACCAGCTGCCCACGTTCGGCGTCGGCGCGTCGCTGTCGAAGGAGCAGTGGATGAGCGTATTCCGCCAGCTCTTCGCCCACGGCGCCATCGACCAGCCGATCGACGGCCATGGCGAGTGGGTCATCACGCCTAAGGGCAAGGAGATCTTGTTCGGCCGGCAGCCCTTGCGCCTTCGCCCGCCCGAAGAAGCGCGCGGCACACGCAGGGCGCGCTCGCGCCCCGTCTCGGACGCCGCCGAGGCGCTGTCGAGCGAACGCGACCGGGATCTGTACCAGGCGCTGCGAAAGCTCCGGCTCGATCTCGCGAAAGAATCTGGAAAGCCCGCCTACACCGTCTTCGCAGACCGCACGCTGATCGAGCTTGCGCTGAACAAGCCCTCCACGCTGGAGGACATGGCTCAGTGCTTCGGGGTCGGAGCGCGCAAGCTGGAACGCTATGGCGAGGCGTTTCTCGCGGCGATCGCGCGCGAGGCGTAGCCGCGCCGCCTGCCAAGCGGGGCGTTAACATATTCATGGTCCCATTCGGCCATGTCCCGCCGCCTGGATGTTCTTTTGGTCGATGACGATCCGTGCGAACGCGTTTTCATCGAGGACGCGCTTGATGCGATCGGTTGCGCCTACAGGCTGACCTACGTGGAGGACGGCCGCAGCGCTCTTGAGCGCCTTCACGATCACCGGCCGGACGTCATGATCCTCGACCTGCGCATGCCGGGGCTTACCGGCTTCGACGTCCTAAAGGCGGTCCGCGAGGATCCGGCGTTGGAGCCGATGACGGTCTTCGTGGTCTCAAACTCGATGATTGAAGCCGACCGTAAGCAGGCGCTGGACATGGGCGCACAGGATTACCGGGTCAAACCGATCACGTCGGATGGCTACGCAGCGCTCGTCGAGGCGGTGTGCGAGCGGCTGAATGGGGCCTGATCGATTCCTGAAATCGCTGATCGCTTGTGAAAACTTCTGTGCTTTTTCAACGCTGCTAAGACGGGCGCGGCGGTTGGGTGGACGGTCATGGCGTCGCGGCTCTTCCTCGCCGCGGCGACACCGCAACAGAAGCGAGACCCGCCATGACCTTTAAGAGCCTTCTCCTCCCCGCCTTTTTCGCCGCAGCCCTGCTTACGCCTCCGTCTCTGGCGCTTGAGCCCGCGGGCGAGGCCCATGCGCGCACTGTAGAAATTGATCGGGCGTCACTGTCCACCGAGGCGGGCGCAGACCGCGCCTACGCACGGATTCGCCTTGCCGCGCGGGCCGCCTGCCGGGCGGAGAATCGGGGCGGCGCCGCATCTGATCGCGGCGTTCGGCTGTGTGTCGAAGACACGTTTGCGCGCACGCTCGAAGAGATTGATGCGCCACCGCTCACCGCACTTCACGAGCTCCGGCAGGCCAAACGCCGGCTTGCCTCGCTGAATTAAATAGGCCCATGGTCGCCTGACGTAACGTGGAGGCCGGCGTGGAGCCCCTGTCGATCCTTGACCTGATGATGCGCGGCGGCGCGGCGGGCGTGAGCCTCATCCTGGCCGCGTCGCTCGTGCGAAGGGCCGCCTCCTCGTCCATCGCCCGGTTCGGGGCGATGTTCGCCTTCGGCGCGGCCTGCTACGCTGTCGCCAGCGCCCCGGCGGTCGCCGAAGCCCTGCCCCGCCTGGTGAGCGTGATGAAGCCGTTTGCAATCACCGCCGGCGTTTTATTCTGGTGGTTTGCGCTGGCCATGTTTTGCGACACCAAGCGCTGGGCCTGGCCACGGCTCATCCCTTTCCTGGTCATCTTCGGAGCCGCGGCGCTCGCCGGATTGCAGCCGTTCCAGGACTGGGTGCGCATCACGCACGTATTCACCGAGAGCATCACCATCCTCCTCATGATCCACGTGATCGTGATCATCAGCCTTGGCGTCGAGGATGATCTTGTTGAACCGCGGCGCAAGTTTCGAACGGTGTGGGTGGGCGCAATCAGCGGGACGGTTCTGGTGGTGTGCGCCGCTCAGATCTGGGCGCTGTTCAAACCCGCGCCGATAAGCGTTCAGGTGCTCGAAGCAGTCTTGCTTTTGGTCATGACCTCCGGGGCTACGGTCTGGTCGCTTTCGGCTCAGCCCGACTTCTTTCCTGAGGACGATAAGCCCTGTGGCGAGCCGGACAGGCGCGGGGTGCAGGCCGCTGACCGCCATCTCGCCGCGCATTTGCGCGACGCGATGGCGCGAGGCGTTTACCAAGAGCCCGGCCTAACCGTCGGCGCGCTCGCCGCCCGGCTTAACACGCCCGAACACAGGCTTCGCGCGGTGATCAACCAGCAGCTGGGCTACCGCAATTTCGCAGCCTTCCTGAACGAGCACCGAATCGCAGAAGCGCGCCGTCGCCTGGAAAGCCCTTCCGAGGCGCGCCGCCAGATTCTGCAGCTTGCGCTGGATCTCGGTTACGGCTCCATCGCGCCCTTCAACCGCGCCTTCCGCGACCTCACCGGCGTCACACCCACGCAATACCGGCGCAACGCGCTGGAGCGCGGCGACACCGCCGAACCGGCGGAATAGATCGTCCAGAAATCACGAAAGAAATGGTGAGCCGACAGGGGTTCGAACCCTGGACCTACTGATTAAAAGTCAGTTGCTCTACCAGCTGAGCTATCGGCTCCCCGACCGCGGCGGCTGCAAGGCCCCGTCGAGAGGCGCGGAACCTAGTCTCGCCGATGCAGAGGGTCAAGGCGCATAACCGCGCACCACAGCGTCTTTTGCAGCCGAGCGCAGGGTGCTTGCCGGAGCACGAATTTGCGCTAGCGTGCACACCATGAACGCTTCGCTTCTCAAGCGCTTTCACGCGCCCCTTCTCGTCCTCGCCGCCGGCGCTGTCGCGGCTTGCGCCAATACGCCCGAGGGCGAAGATGTCGCCGCCGACACGATCGGCCTCGCCCGCGAGCGCCCCGGCGTGTTCATACTCGACGAAGATCCACGCACGACTGCGACCCCCTATGGCGGGCGTAGCGCGACGGTGACCTGCCAAACCGCGGCGCGCGACATCGTGCGCCTGACGACTCTTCTGGGTCCGGACCGAGAGGCGCCGAAGCCTGAAATCGACGAGGCCGACGACGCCAGCCTGATGGGCGATGCGCGCGAGTTCGCCAGCGACCTCTCCGACGACGTGCCGGACATGGCCGTGGATGCGGCTGTGGATGCGGTCGTGGGGCTCAACCCGGCCCGGCCCGTCGTGCGTTTTCTGGCGCGCTCCGGCCAGACCGAGAGCGAAGCCCGCCGCGAGCGCGAGCTGGCGCTCAAACGCCGGGCCTGGCTGCGCGGCGCATTCGACGCGATGGCGTGCGATCATGCGGTTCTGGCGAGTGCATTCGAGATGTACGGCCGCTGACGCGAGCGGAACCCCTGGATGCGGCGTTGTGTTGTCAACATCAACCGCAACCCATCAGGAGGTTCTCTATGAAACGCCTGACGCTTTCCCTCGCCTCCGCCGCAGCGCTGTCCGCGCCGGCCCTCGCCCAGGACCCGGGCGAGACCCATGACGAGCACGATCTGATCCCCATGGAGCTTGTCAGCGAAGATGAGCTGTACGGCGCCGACGTCTACTGGGCCGACGGCGACGACGCAGGCCGGGTCGTCAGCTTCGAGACTGATGACGGCGACGTCGTCAGCCTTCTCGTTCACAACATGATGCCTGAAGACAGCATCATTCAGCGTTACCGCATCACCGGTGAAGACCTCGCCGGCTATGATGAGGAGCAAAAGACGATCGTGCTCCAGCTTGATCAGGACGACTATGCCGACCCCTACTAAGGCTTCGGACTGTCCCCAATAACGCACGATAAAGGAGACGCCCATGCTTAGACTTTACGCAGCCGCAGCCGTGGCCGCCGCGATGACGGCGGCGCCCGGCTTCGCTCAAGACGCCGAACCGCGCTATGACGAGGATCAGCTTATTCCGCTCTACCTTGTCAGCGAGGATGAGCTGCTCGGCGCCGACGTTTACTGGTCGGACGGCGACAACGCCGGCAACGTAGTCAGTTACGAAACCGATGACGGCGATGTGACCACCCTGCTGGTCCACGAATTGGTGCCGGAAAAGTCGGTCATCAGCCGGTATCGCATCACCGGAGAAGATGTCTTCGGTTATCTTGAAGAAGAAAAGACCATCGTGCTCGGGCTCGACGAGTACGGTTACCGCGACGCGTACTAACGCGAGCGCCGGAGGATCAAAAACGGCCCGCAGCGAAACGCTGCGGGCCGTTTTGCATCTCAGGCCTGGAAAAGCTGGAACCTCCAAAATCGAGGCTGCGTTATCCGCAAGCCTAAGCCAGCAGAGGCGGGGAAGCCACCGCCGAGCCGAAGCCCGCCGGAGCCGATCGCACCGGCGAAACAACGATCTGTATCGAGCTTTTTCATCCGACCACCGCGCGGGCTCCGCGCGCGTGCCTGGAAGGTCTCGATCTGAACGCAGCAAGGAACCCGTTCATGTCCAAGTTTTTGATGTCCGCCGCCGCTGCGGCCCTCATGACCGCCCCCGCCCTCGCCCAATCCGGAGACGCCCAGCAAAATGACGCGGGCGCCGGGCGGCAGGCGCAATCCTCCGCCTCGCAGACCACCCCGTCTCAAAACTCGAGCGCGCAGAACGCAACGGCGAACCGCGACCGCACGGGCGCGCAGGCGTCGCAAGACGACGGGTTTGACTGGAACACGAGCCACGACTGGGTCCACGCCGCCGTTTATGGCGAGGACGGCGAGCAGGTCGGCGTCGTTGACCGGGTGCGCATGCGAAACGGCGGGGGCTCAGAGGTCCGCGCCCTTGTGTTGAACACTGAAGGCTTCCTGGATCAGGGACTGCGCCATATCCGCCTGCTCGGCGACGAGGCGACGGTGATCACCCAGGACGCCCTGCCCCAGGGCTGGACGGTCAGCCGGACCGGCGCGCAAGGCGGCCAGTCTGAAACGTCCGGTGAGGACAGCGAGGATGAGCGTCGCTGGTGGAATTGGGGCCGCGACGAGGAAGAAGAGCAAGAGTCGCAAAAGGCGAGCGCGAACGGCGGGATGGACACGTTCACGCTGATCACGCTGGACTTCACCAATGACGAAATCGGCATGATGCCCGAGTTCACCGCCCCGGCCGGCGAAGCCATGGCGTCGGTGAACACTGGGAGCGCGCCGCAGACCGAAACGTCGATCGCGTCCGACACCACCGAAGGTGACTCGATGACCGGCGCCGGAGCGCAGCGCGCCGACTCGCGCCGCGCCACGCAACAGGCCGCCCAGACCGCGCGCCAGGAAGCGACCGGCGAGCAGGCGATGGCCGCGAACGCTGGACAGACCGGCGACCCCATGGGCGAGCAGAGCGGTCAGGCCCTCTCCGATGAAGACACCGAGGACTTCCAGAGCGCCTACGGCAACGAAATCGGCGAGGACGCCTCTGACGGTTATGACCGCGAAGTGCGCGCCGGCCGCGAGGATGTGGGCACGTCCAACGACACCGGCGTGAACATGCAGAACGGCGACGCGCCCGACGACATCGCCGATTCCACGCTCATGGACGGTGAAGAGACCGCCAGCGCGGGCCAGGCCGGCGCCTCGCAAAGCCAGGCCACGTCCGACATGCAGGCTGAAGACATGAACGCCGGCGCGACGGACATGCAGCGCGCCAATCGCGGCGGACAGGCCGGCGACGCGGCCGACGCGGACAACGGCGCCATGACCGCGAACGACAGCCAGTCCGGTCAAGCCTGGGCCGACGATGAAAGCCCCGCCGATCAGCTGACCCGTCAGGGCCGCAATAACGGCGGCGACACCGGCCAGTCAGGGTCATCCATGTCCGACGACACCGGCGCGATGTCCGGCCAGGACAGCGCCATGTCCGGCCAGGACGGCGCCATGTCCGGTCAGAGCGACGCAGCGACCGGTCAGGACAGAGAAAGCTGGACCGAGGACAATAATCTCGTCGGACAGGACGTATACGCCCAGGACGACAGCCGCCTCGGGTCGGTCGGGCGCGTTCAGCAAGGCGGTGAAGGCACGCAGGCCGAACCCATCGCGCTGATCATCGTCACCGATACGATGGGCGAACGCGAAGTGTCCCTGGAGGACCGCGACTGGTCGAACCAGCAGCGCCAGGGTGAAGACTCCCTGACGCTGGACTACCAAGACCAGACCGAGTTCCAGCAGGACTCCGCCCCCTACGGCCAGGAGACCGGCGCGCAAACCGGCGATGAAGGGTATGGCGACACCGGCGACCCGATGGAAAATCAGGCTAGCGCTTACGGAACCGAGGGCGGTGAAGACAGCGGCGACAGCGATCGCTGGACCGACGATCATGCGTGGGTCGACACCGCGGTGTACTCGCGCACAGGCTCGCAGATCGGCGAGATCGAGCGGGTCCGCGGCGGTTCGAACGGCGGTCAGCCCACAGCCATTGTTTTGGAAACAAATGGGTTCCTCGACATTGGAGGCCGCGAGGTCGAGCTCAACGGCTCTAATTTCCGCCTCACCGACTATGAAGGCGAACAGGTGCTCCAGATCCGCTACACCGAAGAGGAAGTGGAGCAGATGCAATCCTTCAACGAGGCCAATGTCTCCGACTATCCGCTGAGCGATAATCCGCTTGAAGACGACGCGAGTGAACCCGAGGACGACGGTACGCGTTAAGGACATATGAACTCGGGTCGGAGGTCGCTCTGCATCCCTCCGGCTCAGGCGCAACGCATCCTCCCCTTGCACGCGCCCACGCTTGGCGCCGGCCGAAAGGCCGGCGCCTATTCTTTGTCATTTTGAAGCCTCGCCCCGACAGGGTTCGCGCGCTAGCTTGCCGGCTGCTCAGCCGAAAGTGCGCCAATGCCTGTCATAACCACCCTTTCCGAGATCATCGCGCTTTACACCGCCGCCGGGCTGCTTGGTGCGATGGCGTTCTTCCCCACAGCCGTCGCTCCGGTGGTGTTTCGCGCCCTGCCCCCGGACGCCGCCGGCCGGTTTTTGCGGGCGCTGTTTCCGGCCTATTACGCCTATGTGATCACGATGTCGGGGGTGTGTTGCTTCGCGCTTCTTCTGATCGCCAACAGCTGGGCGGTGGCCGCCGGTGCGATCGCCCTGTCCACGCTGGCCCTGCGCACGGTTCTGGTTCCGCGCATCAACGCCTGGCGTGACGCCGATCTTGAGGGCGAAACGGGGGCCAAGGAGAAATTCGACGCCGGCCACCGCGCGAGCGTGATCGCCAACGTCGTCCAGATGGCGCTGGCGGCCGCCCTGCTCTGGGAAACCGCGCGTCTTTGACCGCCGCGCCGATCCTAGACCGCCTAACTCTTGCGCCAGAGCAGGCTTGAGTCCCCATAGGAGAAAAACCGATAGCCCTCGCGCACCGCATGGGCGTAGGCGGCGTGCATCTCGTCGAAGCCGGCGAGTGCGCACACCAGCATGAACAGCGTCGATTTGGGCAGGTGGAAGTTCGTCATCAGCGCATCGACCACAGCGAACCGATACCCGGGCGTGATGAAAATATCGGTCTCGCGCGCCTGCGCGCGCACGCGCCCGCTCGAATCCGCCGCGCTTTCCAGAGTGCGCAGCGAGGTCGTGCCCACCGCCACCACACGGCCCCCGGCGGCGCGCGTCTGATTGATGAGATCGGCGGTCTTCTGGCTGATCTGATACCATTCAGCGTGCATCTGGTGTTCGGCGACGGTCTCGGTTTTCACCGGAAGGAAGGTGCCTGCGCCCACGTGCAAGGTGACATGGGCGGAGTTCACGCCGCGGTCTTTGAGCGCGTCGAACAGCTGGTCGGTGAAATGAAGACCGGCGGTGGGCGCGGCGACGGAGCCGGCCTTTTCCGGATCGGCGTAGACGGTTTGATAGTCTTCCAGATCGGCGGCGTCGGCAGCGCGTTTCGATGCGATATACGGCGGCAGGGGCGGCGCGCCTGCGGCGACGATGGCGGCGTCCAGCGCCACGCCGGACCGGTCGAAGGTCAACACCACCTCACCGCCCTCGAGCTTTTGGGTGACCTCAGCAAAGAGCCCCCCTTCAAACTGTAGGGCGTCGCCCTCCTTCAGGCGCTTGGCGGGGCGCACGAAGGCGCGCCAGACCGCCTCGCCGTCGCGCTTGTGCAAGTTGATCTCAAGCTCCACATCGCCGCCGCCGCCATGGTCGCGCGCGGGACGCACGCCTTTGAGCGCGGCGGGAATGACGCGGGTGTCGTTGAAGACCAGAAGGTCGCCCGGCTGAAGCAGATCGGGCAAATCCAGCACGCCCATGTCCTCAAACCCTCCCGCCTTCACATGCAGCAGGCGCGCGCTGTCGCGCGGCCGCGCCGGACGCAGGGCGATGCGATCTTCGGGAAGGTCGAAATCGAAATCTGAGAGCTTCATGGCGAGCCGATTAGCCGGACCAGGGCCGTGCGGCAAGCGCGAGCGCGCGCGATCAGCCGCTGGCGACCTCTTCCATGCGGCCGCTGGCCGGATTGAAGCGGAAATAGCTGAGCCCGGCGGCCTTCCAGCCTTCCATGCCGCTTGCCAGGTGAGCAGTCACGTTCAGCCCCGCGCCCATGCAGGCGTTCACCGCCTGGGCCGAACGCCCGCCCGCCTTGCAAGACAGCACCACCTTTTTGTCCTGCCCCAGCGGCAGCCCGGCCGGATCGAAGGTGGAGAGCGGATAGAGCAACGCGCCGCGAATACGCTCGGCGTGAAACTCGTCAGGTTCGCGCACGTCCACCAGGATGATCTCGCCGGCCTCCATGGCGTCGGCGACTTGCTGCGGCGTCCAGTTTTCCATTTCGCGCTCCTAGTCTTCGAAAACGATGTCCGGCGCCCGGCGCTGAACCGCCTGGACCTGATGCAGCATGGCTTCGGCGGCGCGCTCAAAGGCCTTGGCCACCGGCCCCTCCCCGCTGGCCACCAGCCGCCCTGCATCGCTGGCTTCGCGAAGCTCTGGGTGGAGGGGTATTTCGCCCAGGAACGGCGCGCCGATCAAGTCGGCTTCCGCGCGCGCTCCGCCGCGCCCGAAAATCTCGGTTCCCTCCCCGCAATGGGGGCAAAGGAAGAAGCTCATATTCTCCACCAGCCCAAGGATCGGGATCGCCGTGCGATCAAACAGGGCGACGGCTTTCTTCGCATCGTCGAGCGCCAGGGTCTGCGGCGTGGAGACGATCACCACGCCGGAAATCGGCGTGCCTTGCGCGATGGCGAGCTGGGGGTCGCCGGTGCCCGGCGGCATGTCGATGATCAGGACGTCGAGATCGCCCCAGTTCACCTCGCCCAGAAACTGGCGTATCGCACCGGTGACCATGGGGCCGCGCCAGACCACCGGATCGCGCTCGCCCACCAGGAAGCCCATGGAGACAAGCTTCACCCCGTGCGCGGTGAGCGGCTCGATCCCGGCGTCGGTCTTGCGCAGGCCCGGCGCGTCAGACAAGCCGAATATGCGCGGCGCGCTCGGCCCGTAGACGTCGGCGTCCATGAGCCCCACCGACAGGCCGAGCTTCACGCAGGCGCCGGCGAGATTGGCCGCCACGGTGGACTTGCCCACCCCGCCCTTGCCCGACGCCACCGCGATCACGGCGCGGGCGGGCGGCTTCATTTGCTGGTCCTGGCTCTTTTTCGCCGAGGCCTGGGACCGCCCGAGCGCCTGCTCGATGATGACGCGCGCGCGCTCGATCTCCGGGCTCGCGGTCAGCGCGGCCTGGATCGCTTCACGCAAGGCCTTTGCGTCTTCATCGCCCGCAGCGGGCTTCAAGATCACGGTGGCGACGCTGTCTTTAAGATCGGCCGCGTCGACCCGGCCGGACTGGACCAGCGGCGCGCCGGTGGACGGATCGGCGACGTTTGCAAGGGCGGAAAGCACGATATCGTTCATGGCCGTCACAGATACGCCGGACCATCGCCCCGCGAAAGCCCCGGCGGCCATGCATATCGCCGCCGGCTTGCGCCTTCTGCAGCATTTCGCGCACGCCCGCCTTGATCCGGCTTTGCAAAAGCGGCTAGACCCGCAGATGGAGACGTGGCCGAGTGGTCGAAGGCGCTCCCCTGCTAAGGGAGTAAGCCCCAAAAGGGCTTCGTGGGTTCGAATCCCATCGTCTCCGCCACCACCCCCACAGACCCTCAATTAATCAATGCTCTGGGGGTTTCGGCCGCAATACCGGCCCCAACAAACGCGCCAACACCGCTTCGTGCGCAGGCGCGCACTTCTCTCGAAACTGAGCCAATCTGGACGCCAAGGCGCGCGCGTGAGGGATCATACAATCTGGAGCCGGAGGGCGGGATGGGTTCCAGGGCCTTGCGCGGCTCCGGCTAAACTGGTCGCTCGCGGGACGTGGCGGCTGAACGATGGGCGAGGCCCGAACTTACACGACCCCGCCCCAGCGCCGGGAGAACCGGGAACAGCGCCCCTTGTGTCAAGGCGCCGCCGCTCGCAAAATTGCTCTGAAACGGGGGTGCAAATGAATATTCACTCAAGCCATCTCGCTTATCACATCGTGCAGGCTGCGCGCCGCCGTCAAACCATCACTTATGGCGAACTCGGCGAGGCGGTTGGCGTCATCGCGAGGGGTTTGGGTCCGTACCTCGAGAGGCTGGAGAAATGGTGCGCGGAGAAGAGCCTTCCACCGCTTACCCTTCTTGTGGTGAAGGTTGATACAGACCGCCCCAGCGATGAAGGCCGCTACAAGGGCAAGCGCTATGGTGAAATGTCCGACAGCGAGCTTGAACGCTTACAGCGCCAGGTGTTCGCCCATGATTGGGACCAGTACGGAAAGGTGTTCGCGCCGCGCGAGCCTCAGTAGCAGCCTTTCGCGCCGCCTTCGGCGCCTATAGCGCCTCTCGGTCGGGGGCTTTGCGCCGCGCCCCTGCGTCGGTGTGTGTCATCCGGCTTGCGAGAGCGCCGATAGGAGCGGCGCCTTAACGCCAGCGGAGCGCGCGACCTAAAGTCCATCACCGGAGAATTTCATTAAGCGGCTGTCAGCGCTGGAAAGTTTTTAAGCCCCACAAGGTTAATAGCAGTTATGCTGATATAACCCGATCGGGTTCAGCAAATGGGGACAACACAATGAAATTGATCCAAATCATGGCCGCGTCGGCGGCCGCCGCCGCGCTCGCCGGCGGCGCGCATGCGCAGACCCTTGATGACGCCGAGGCGGAAGTCTGGAGCTTTATCGATAGCGCCTGGCAAGACCACGCCCAGGCCAACACCTGGTACGAACTCGTCCACGAAGATGGTTTCGGCTGGGGATCCAGCGATTATCCCATGGGGCGCGACCGAGCGACCATGGAACGCTATTCCGAAGCGCTGGGCGGAGAGGGTGAAATCCTCTTCATGGAATTGAGCCCGGTGAACATCGCGCTGGCGGGCGATACGGCGATCGCTCATTATTATTCCAGCGTGGTCGCCACCGACCACGCCGGAGAGCGCTCAACCGACGTGCAGCAATGCGCCGACACGTTGGTCAGAACCGATGGCGAATGGCTCTTCCTGGGCTGGGGCTGCCGGACCGTAAGTGACGACTGAGCACTGCGCACGGGTTCGGCCGCGCCTCCAGAAAGTGGCAGCGCGGTCGAACTGTGCAGCTTGGCTTGGGTCCGCCCCTTTGTCGCTTGCGTCGCGCCTAGCTCGGTCCGACTCGCGCGCTCAGCTGGTCCAGAATGCGGCTTCCGGCTCTGGCTCCAGCCTCTCAGGGTGTACGCCCCTGCATCTTCCCGAACAACGCCCCAACAATGAACCGCGATTATGGGTGCAGGCTGGGACGCGGGGACAGTGAACGCCGGAAACACTTTTGTAGGCTCCCCTTTCCTGGACGTGCGGGAAAATGGGGGAGACGGTGGTTGTGCGGTGATTGCCTCCGCCGACCTTCTGTTGTGCGGCGCACCCGTGTGTGAAACCACGGTTCGGGTCCTTGAGCCGCCATTCGTTAAAATCGACCGGGATGATCGCCGCCGGTGTTTGATTTTACGAACATTCGTGACAAAGTAACCTCGCACTGGGGGCTGGGGCATGAACGGGCCGGGCATAGGCTTTCGAAAGCACGGCGATGAGCCGCGAACTGCGGTTGAGGCGGGCGGCGGGCCATTAAGGCCGGCGAGCGTGGCCGACCCGCTGTTTGAACGCGTACGCCGGTCGGCGATCGCCCGTTTCTCCGCCGCGCCGTTCCACAAGGTGGGCATGCGGGCGATCGCGCGCGACGCGGGAGCCGGCATGGCCACGCTGTATGAAGTCGCAGGGGGCAAGGACGCTTTGCTGCAGGCTTGCCTTGCGCCGGATTTCGAAGCCCGCCTGGCGCGGGTCGCGGCGGCGTCGCGCCGCGAGGTGAGCTGCCGCTCCCGCCTGCGCGCCTGCATCGCAGAGCTGATCGCGTTTGAACTGGACCGCCCGGAGTTCGCCCGCATCATCAGGCTCAACACGCCCGCTCAGCTGATGCGGGACGCAGACGCGGACGGCGGACTTGAACGGGTCTTTATCGAAATCCTGCGCCGGGGCGTGCGCGAAGGCGCCCTGCGCACCGATATTCCGGCCGATGCGCTGGCGTGCATGGTCCAGGCGCTCACCGACGGCGCGCTCGCGCGGTGGGCCGCCGAGGCTGGTGAAGCAGACCGCTTCATCGCCGAGGTCGTTCAGGCGCGCACAGACCGTCTCTTCTCGCTGCTCTGGCCGGCGATCTGCGCGGGCTAGCCGGCGCCCCGAGCCGGACGCGACTGAATAACCCTTGCATCCGTCCGGTTGAAAAACGCCCCGCTTCGCCGTCCATTACGCGCTCGCCTCGTTCACGGAGACCGAAATGGCCGATCCGAACTCGCCGCCTGCGCCGAAGCGCAACATGTTCACGCGCTTCCTCGACGGCGTGGAATGGCTCGGCAATCTGTTGCCGCACCCGGTCACGCTGTTCGCCATTCTGGCGGTGGGGATCGTGCTGGCGTCCGGTCTGTTCGGCTGGTTGGGCCTGACGGTGGAGGATCCCCGCCCCGCAGACGCGAACGGGGTCGCCGAGGACGGGATGATCCGCGCGGTGAGCCTTTTGAACGCCGACGGGCTGAGGCGGATCTTCGAAAATCTCACCACGAACTTCACGAGCTTCGCCCCGCTGGGCGTCGTGCTCGTCGCGATGCTTGGCGTCGGCGTGGCGGAAAAATCCGGCCTGCTTTCCGCGGCCGTGCGCGGCATGGTTCTTTCCGCGCCCAAGCACGTGGTCACCGTGGCCATTGTGTTTGCGGGCATCGTCTCCAACACCGCATCGGAAGTCGGCTATGTCGTTTTGGTCCCTCTTGCAGGGGCGATTTTCTACGCGCTTGGCCGTCATCCCCTGGCCGGGATGGCCGCGGCGTTCGCCGGCGTTTCGGGCGGCTACAGCGCCAATCTGCTGATCGGCACGATAGACCCCCTGCTGGCCGGCATCACCACGGAAGCAGCCCAGCTCATCGATTCCGATTATGTCGTCATTGCGCCGGCGAACTGGTACTTCATGGTCGCCTCCACCTTCCTGATCACCATCATCGGCTCTCTCGTCACGATCTTCATCGTCGAACCGAAACTCGGAAAATACGCGCCCGAGCGCGCCGATCCGGAGGTGCTCGACGATCGCACCATGGAGCCGCTCGGCAAGCTTGAGCGCAAGGGGCTCGCCTGGGCGGGGCTCGCGGTTCTAGGCGTACTCGCGGTGATGGCGCTTACGCTGGCTCCAGACTGGGGCGTCCTGCGAAACCCCGAAACCGGCGACCGGTTCGACTCGCCGTTTTTCGACGGATTCGTGGTGTGGATCCTGATCTTCTTCGTCGTCACCGGCTACGCCTACGGACGCGCGGCCGGGACCATGAAGACCGACCGCGACGTGATCGACGCCATGGCCTCCGCCATTTCCGCACTTGGTCTTTACATCGTCCTGGTCTTCTTCGCCGCCCAGTTCGTGGCGTTTTTCGGCTGGACCAATCTGGGGGCCATCACTGCGGTGAGCGGAGCGAACTTCCTGCAGGCGACCGGCATGACCGGGCCGGCGCTGTTTTTCCTGTTCATCCTCATGTGCGCGATCATCAACCTGTCGCTGGGTTCCGCCTCGGCGCAATGGGCGGTGACCGCGCCGATCTTCGTGCCCATGCTGATGCTGATCGGCTACTCGCCGGAGGTCATCCAGGCGGCCTATCGCATCGGGGATTCCACCACCAACATCATCACCCCGATGATGAGCTATTTCGGCCTGATCCTGGCCTGGGCGACTCGCTACGACAAGAACCTGGGGGTGGGTACGATGATCGCGATGATGCTGCCCTACTCCATCTTTTTCATGCTGTTCTGGTCGGTCTTTTTCTTCGTGTGGACCTTCGTGCTGGGCCTGCCCGTGGGACCGGGCTCGCCCACCTACTACCCGGCCGGGTAAGGCGCGCCGCGCCGAGACTTGACCTGGCCGCCCTTTGCGGGCCCAAATCCATCTTGAGGGATTTGGGAGGGGTATCATGGCGTTCATCGCATCCGTGCTCGCCGCCGGCCTGTCGCTGGCCGCCGTTCAGGAGCCGCAGGAGCCCGCCGAGGCGGCGATCGACGCGATGGTCGACGAAGCGCTCGACGCCCCGGTGGAGGCGCCGGGCGGCGCGGCCGCGCTGGAGCTTCTCGCCGCCGACCCCGATCCGCGCGCGCTGGTGTGCCCGTTCAAGGGCAGGATCGAGTACGACGCCGGAGATCTGTCCTGCGGGACGATCACCGTTCCGGAAAACCGCGAAGCTGAAGCCAGCCGCACGATCCGGCTCATGTACGTCCACATGCCCGCCACCGGAGAGGCGGAGGACCGGCGCGAAGACCCGATCATCTATCTCACCGGCGGTCCGGGCGTGCCGGTGGAATCCTATGTGGAGCGCCTGCGCGACCATCCGGTCTTTGAAACCCGCGATCTCTACATTCTTGAACAGCGCGGCATCGCCAACAGCGGCGTGTTCTGCCCGCAATACGGCACGCTCAGCCCCGATCTGTCGGACCCGCGCTCTTTTGAAGAGCTGGAGCAAGCCGGGGCCGAGCGCATGGCGCTCTGCTTTTCCGAGGCGCGCGCGCGCGGCGTCGACCTGCGCGGCTACAACACCCAGGAAAACGCCCGCGACGTGAAGGCGCTGCGCGAGGCCCTGGGATATGAGCAATGGAATATCTGGGGCATCTCTTACGGCTCCCATCTCGGGCAGATGGTGATGCAAGAGGATCCCCAAGGCGTGCGCGCCATCCTCCTCGACGCGATCGTGCCGAACGATCTCGGCGGCGGCTTCGGCGATTTCGGCCGCATGATCGAGACCGTTCTCGATAATTACAAATCCGCCTGCCCGTCCGGCGCGCCGTGCGACGGCTTTGTGGGCCGTATGAATGAAACGCTCGACCGGATGCAGGACGACCCCATCATCATAAAGGTCGATGATCCCGAAACCGCGCCGTCCGGTGAGGTCTGGATTCCTCCCGCCATCGTTGTCGCTCCCGCCTTCGTCCTGGCCTATGAGCATGAAGAGCACCCGGCGGTTCCGGCGGTGACCAATGCGCTGTCGCGTCTGTTCAACGATCCTGATCCCAAAGTGCTGGAAGGCCTCGGCGCAGCGCTCGCCGAAGGCGGCGCCCCTGCGCCGTTCGGCGCGATCGCAGAAGGGATGAGCGCTGCGATCCGGTGTAATGACGGCTATGTCGCCGAGAGCCTGGACGACCAGGCGTCAAGCACGCACACCCGATATGAAGGCGTGTTTTTCTCAGAGGCCGGCTCGCGGGCCACGCTTGCGGTTTGCCAGGATTTCGGCCTCACCCGGCGCACCGGGCCGGCCTACGACATCCCCGCGCCGCAAATGCCGACCCTGATCGTCAACGGGGAGTGGGATCCCGTGACCCCGCCCTGGCTTGCTGAGTATATCCACGACCGCATGCCCGGCTCGCGCCTGGTCATCGCGCCTCACGCCGGCCACGGGCCGACGCGGGCCATGCCCGAGTGCGCGGCGCAGGTGATGACCGATTTCTTCGACACGCCCGATCTGGACGCGCTGGACGCCTCCTGCCTCGAAGCGGGCGTGGACGCCCCCGCCTATCCGGAGTTTGTGGACACACGCGTTCCCGAACGCGCCCTGGCGCTGATGGCGGGCGCGCCGCAGAGTTTTATCGGCCCGGCGATCTGGGCCGGCGCGCCGATCCTCATTCTTCTGCTCGGCTTGGTGCTGATCGTATTCGGCTTCCTCGCCCGGCTGGTGGACCGGCATCCCGCGACAGAGCTCGCTGCGGACACCTCGGGCGCGCGCGTCGCCGCGGTTGTGACGGCCGCGACCGCACTGGCGGGGCTCGCGCTGCTGGGCGCAGGGGGATACGCAGCCTACGAAATCACGCCCGTCGCGCTGGCCGCCGGCCTTCTTGCTCCGGCGGGGCTGGGCGTCTGGCTGATCCTGGGCGCAGGGGGTCTCGGGCTTCTTACGCTCGCGCTTCTGGTGCGCGCGCGCGGAACGGGACGGATCCGGTTCGGTACGCTTACGGGATTTGCGCTGATCGGTCTGTCCGGGCCGGCGCTGGCGGCGTTGGTGCTCTGGCTGGGACTATCCCCGCTGTAGAGGCGGCTCGCCCCGAACGCGGCCGCGCCGACCACCACCTAGCCGGCGCCGGCCTGACCCTCGGCGTCGAACCAGCTCTTGGCGAGTGCGACCGTGTCGCAGCGGCGTGCCGCGACACCGCGTTCCAGCAGCTTCGTTACGACTTCGATCCACCAAGGATTTTGGATTCCGTGATCGACGAGGGCGAAGCGTTCAAGGCCGTTGTCCGTAAGCGCGTCGGCGAGCATATGCGCGGCGAAGTCCGCCGCGTCGCCCGGCAGGCTCGCCGCAGCGTGGTCCATGTCCAGGATAACGCCGTGAAGGCCTTCAGACTTCACAATGTCGGCGATCTGCAGAAAGGCGCGCGCCTGTTCCCGAGGGGAAGCCTCGTGCGCCAACCGTCCCAGCAGCTCGTGTGAAGTGAGCAGTTTCCAATCAATTATAGCCATGGCGGTACAACCTGTAAGCGCTCGGCTTGGTTCCGCCTATTCTTCCAGGTGAAGATCCAGCAAGGCCTTGTATCGGCGGATGTTGCGCACATAGTGCACCGGCTCGCCGCCGCGCGCGTAGCCGTAGCGCGTTCCCTCGTAATAGGCCGGCTCTGAAAGCAGCGGCAGCGTCTGGCGCACGTCCGGCCAGGAATTTTTGTCCAGGCCCTGCGATTCGGCGATGCTGCGCGCATCGTAGACATGGCCCATCCCGACGTTATAGGCGGCCATCGCCTTGAACAGGCGCTCTTCACCCTGGACTTCCTCGGGGATGCGGCTCAGCAGATTGGCCATGTATTTCGCGCCGCCGAAAATGGACTGGCGCGGATCGGTGCGATCGGTAACGCCCAGCTCGCCAGCGGTGGGAAGCGTGAGCATCATCACCCCGCGAACGCCGGTCGGGCTTTTCGCGTCTTCGTCCCAGTGGCTTTCCTGGAAGCCCTGAACGGCGAGCCAGCGCCAATCCAGCCCGTGCTCCTCGGCGGCTTCCTTGAACCATTGCTCGTACTGCGGCAAATCCTGTTCGATCGCGCGGATGAAGCGGCGCGTGTCGACATAGTCGAAATCCTGGCTCGCGTGCCCGTACCAGCGCTCGTCAAGCTGCTCCAGCAATTCCTCGTCGTGGGCGCGCGAAAACCACGTGTCGAGCGCGTCGACAAGCGCCTGATTATCCGTTCCCGTCACCCAGGCGAGGCTGCGGTCGTCCTCGGTGAGATTGATGGGTGTGAGAAGCTCAGGATACTCCAGCCGAACATGGGCCACGAGATTGGAGTCGGAGACGGTGGTCTCAAGCTCCTCGTTCTGGACCCGCATCATGAGCGGACGCGCAGACGGGGCCTCCACCGCCTCGAACTCAAGATCGGGTATCTCCGTCTGAAGGCTTTCCAGCGTCTCGGCATAGCTCGACTGGGCCACCACCGCGATTTCGACCCCGGTGAGGTCTTCGACCGTATCCAAATCGGGGCCGCCGCGTCGCGTCACCACCATCTCGCTGATGTTCTTATAGGACGGTCCGAACAAGAAGCGCTCTTCGCGGGCCGGGGTGCGGGTGATGCCCGCCGCGGCGATGTCGCCCTCGCCCGCCTCCAGCGCCTCGAATACGCCGGACAGCTCGTCGAACACCTCAAAGCGCACCTCAACGCCGAGGTCCTCGGCGAAAGCGCGCGCCAGATCGACTTCGTACCCGGCGGGCCCGCCGTCTTCTCCGTCTTCGTAGGTGGTGGGGCCGGGCGTGGTCAGCACGACGAGTTCGCCGCGCGCCTGGATCGCGGCAAGCCCGGTCTCCTCCACCGAGCTTGCGCCGGTTTCACCGCCGTTCGCGCCGCCGTTTCCGCCGCATGCGCTGATCATGAGCGCCGCCGGCGCCAAGCCGGCGCAGAGTGTTTGGCTCAATGTCATGAGATATAGCCTAACTTAATCTGCCTCATGGACCAAACGCGAGCCCAGGCGGACTTGTTCAGGCCGATTTCGGTTATCAGTCGGAGGCCGGCTCCGAGACGCGGTTGAGATCCCAGTCGTACTGGTGGCCGCGAATATCGGGTTCGGCGTCGATATGGGCGGCCAACTCCGGGGCGGCAAACCTGCGGATATGCGCGATAAC
Organism: Oceanicaulis sp.; assembly: GCA_040217555.1. Lineage (GTDB taxonomy): Bacteria > Pseudomonadota > Alphaproteobacteria > Caulobacterales > Maricaulaceae > Oceanicaulis. Next base: position 62,484 of record JAVJPX010000009.1, on the reverse strand, counting down.
GCCCGCCTCGCTGTCGCCGAAATCTTCGCGGAACCAACGGTATATGCGCGACACCTCAATTCCGTTCTCAACCCTGGTCACGCCGCGCGGATGATTGATGTAGGCGCGCGCGGCCGCATCCAGATCGGCGTCAAGCGTCGCGGCGCGCCAGGCGGTGGGCTTCAGGTTCGGACAGCCGATGGAGGCGCAATTGACCGCGTAGTGCACCATCGCCGCTTCGAAAGTGGGGCGCATGATGTCGTGTTCGATATCGTCGAGCGAGAGGGCCTCGCCCTCCACCGTGACGCGCTCCACACCCCAGGGGCCGATGGCGAACGGGTGCGGCTTGATCTGCCGGATAGAACGCTCGGGCGCCTCGTCCACAATCAGCTTCACAGTGACGGCGTTATAGAGATTGGCCCAGTATGCGAACGCCTCATCCGCGCTCATTTGTGAAGGTGCGGCGGCTTCCAGCGCCTGGATATAGCCGTCAAGCGCCGACCGATCTTCGGCGTGGGCGCGCAAGGCGGCGTAATCAAAGCGGTTGATCCCATCATTGCTTTGCACCAGGTGCGTTGCGAGAAGCGCGTCCCAAGGCGCATGCAGGTCCTGCGCGTGGGCGAACCCGGCGAAACAGGCGGCGGCGAGCATGGCGATTATGGCGCGCATTGCGATCTCCAGGGCGGCGTGAACTCCAATCTAGCGCGCCGCCGCGCAGAAGGCTTGCCGCAAGCTTGAATCTCGCCAGTTTGTGATCATGGCTGACGCGCGCGAGACCCCCGAACCGATCCGCGAAACGATCCCCCTGTCCGACGGAGAGATAGCGCTGCTGCGCTGGCCTGCGCCGGGCAAGCCCCTGCTTGTGTTTGCGCACGCCAACGGGTTCTGCGCCAGCGCGGCGAAGCGCATGCTGACGGACTTGAGCGACACCTTCGAGATCGTCGCACCGGATTTGCGCGGGCACGGGCGGTCGCGCCTGCCCGCCAACCCGCCGGCGCACCGCAGCTGGGACGTCTACGCCGAGGACCTCAAAGCGCTCTACGAAACGCTTGGACGCACGCCGCACCTGCTTGCGGGCCATTCCATGGGCGCATCGAGCACGCTGCTCGCGGCGAGCCGCATGCCGAGTCCGCCCCCGCTGGCGCTAATTGAGCCGGTCGTCCTACCCGCCCCGGTCGCCCTGTCGGCCCGCACCCCGCTCTGGGCGCTGGTCAAGCGCTCCATGGCCATCTCCAAGACGGCCCGCAAGCGCACAAACGCCTGGACCGATCGCGAGGCCGTGCTGGAGCGCTACCGCGCCAAGCCGAATTTCGCGCGCTGGGCGCCGGGCGTGCTGGAGGATTATCTCGAAGACGGGCTGCGTGACGCTGGCGGCGGCGTCGCCCTCGCCTGCGATCCGCAATGGGAGGCCGCCAATTACGAGGCGCAGGCCCATGACTTACTCGCCGCCGCGCGCCGGGTGCGCGCTCCGGTCAAAGTCTTCAAAGCCGCTCACGGCTCCACAGTGCTCAATCCTTCAGGGCTCGCGCGCCGGGGCGTGCAGGTGGAGGCCGTGAGCGATGTGGGCCATCTAGCGGTGATGGAGCAGCCTGAGCGGGCCGCGGCCTGGATACGCCAAGTCTGGGAGGACAGCGCATGAGCGTGCGCACTGAAACTCGCGGCCCAGTGCTCATCGTCACGATCGACCGGCCGGACCGGCGAAACGCGGTGGACCGGGAAACGGCGGCGACGCTCGCGAACGCCTTCCGCGCTTTTGACGCGGACGACGCCCTGAGCGTGGCGATCCTTACCGGCGCGGGCGGCGAGTTCTGCGCCGGCGCCGATTTGAAAGCCATCGCTGAGGGCGATCCCAACCGGGTCGAAATGGACGGCGACGGGCCCATGGGCCCGACCCGCATGCGGCTTTCAAAACCCGTCATCGCCGCGGTGGAGGGCCACGCCGTGGCCGGCGGGCTGGAGCTCGCCTTGTGCTGCGATCTGCGCGTGATGGCCGAAGACGCGGTGTTCGGCGTGTATTGCCGCCGATTCGGCGTGCCGCTGATCGACGGCGGCACGGTGCGCCTGCCCCGGCTGATCGGCGAGAGCCGGGCCATGGACCTCATCCTCACCGGGCGCCCAGTGAAGGCGGAGGAAGCGCTGGCGATCGGGCTGGCGAACCGCGTGGCGAAACCGGGCCAAGCGCTCCACGACGCTGTCGCGCTCGCCGAGCAAATCGCGGCGTTTCCCCAAGTCTGCCTCAGAAACGACCGGCGCAGCGTTTATGACGCCGCCTCGCTGCGCTTTGACGACGCCATGGTCAACGAGACGCGGCTCGGGCTCCAGACGCTTGAGAGCGGCGAAACGGTCGCCGGCGCGACTCGATTCAACGACGGCGAAGGGCGCGGGGGGACGTTTTAGAGCGTCCTCGGACACAAATTGAATTCCCGGCCAAGCGCGCAGCGCGCCGAGCCGGGACCTCGCTTAGGATAAAACGCCAAGTCCTTAGAAGAGGTCCCGGATCATCGCCCCGGATCAAGTCCGGGGCTCGTCCGGGAATTCAGCCGCCCTACCCCGCAGCCCGGCTCGCCTTCTTGCGCTCGTGCTCCAGCAGGAGCTTTTTCCGCACTCGGATGGTCTGGGGCGTCACCTCGACGAGTTCGTCGTCATTGATGAACTCCAGCGCGAACTCCAGCGTCAGGCGGATAGGCGGGGTGAGCACCACCGCTTCGTCGGTGCCCGAGGCGCGCATGTTCGTGAGCTTCTTGCCTTTCAGCGGGTTCACGATCATGTCGTCGTCGCGGGCGTTGATGCCGATCACCATGCCTTCATAGACCTCGGCGGCGTGACCGATGAACAGCTTGCCGCGCTCCTGGATGTTCCAGAGCGCGAAGGCGAGCGCCTTGCCGGTGTCCATGGAGATGATCGCGCCTTTGGGACGCTGACCCACCTCGCCGGCCGCACGCGGGGCGTAATGGTCGAAGGCGTGGAACATGAGCCCTGAGCCCTGGGTGAGGGTCAGGAATTCGGAGCGGAAGCCGATTAGGCCGCGCGTGGGCGCCATGTATTCCAGGCGCACCCGGCCATTGCCGTCGGGCACCATGTTCTTCAGCTCGGCCTTGCGGGTGCCGAGCCGCTCCATGACGCCGCCCTGATGGTCTTCCTCAACGTCGATGGTGAGCGTCTCGAACGGCTCGCAGATCTGGCCGTCGATCTCCTTGGCGATCACCTGCGGGCGGCCCACCGCGAGCTCGAAGCCTTCCCGGCGCATTGTTTCGATCAGCACCGAAAGATGCAGCTCGCCGCGGCCTGAGACGGTGAATTTGTCGGCGTTGTCCTGTTGCACGACGCGAAGCGCCACATTGTGGATCAGCTCGCGGTCGAGCCGCTCCTTGATCTGGCGCGACGTGACGAACTTGCCTTCCCGCCCGGCGAAGGGGGAATCGTTGACCTGGAAGGTCATGGAGATCGTCGGCTCGTCCACGGTGAGCGGGGGCAGCGCCTCAACGTGTTCGGGATCGCACAGAGTATCGGAGATGTTCAGCGGATCGACGCCGTTAAAGGTGATGATGTCGCCGGCGCTGGCCTGGTCGCGTTCGACTTTCTCAAGCCCGTGGAAGCCGAACACCTGCAGAACCTTGGCCTTGCGCGTCGCGCCGTCGGCGCCGACCACGGTGACCTGCTGGTTCTTCTTCAGCGTGCCGCGACGGATGCGGCCGAGCCCGATGACCCCGGTATAGCTTGAATAGTCCAGCGCCGAGACCTGCAGCTGTAGCGGCGCGTCCTGATCCACGTTCGGCGGTGGGACCCGGTCGACGATGGTCTGGAACAGCGGGGTCAGGTCTTCGCCCGTCTCGTCGGCCTCCAGGCTCGCCCAGCCCTGCAGGGCGGATGCGAAGACCACCGGAAAGTCCATCTGCTCGTCGTCGGCGCCGAGCCGGTCGAACAGATCGAAGGTCTGATCCACCACCCAGTCGGGGCGAGCGCCGGGCCGGTCCACCTTGTTCACCACGACGATGGGCTTCAGCCCCAGCGCCAGCGCCTTCTTGGTCACGAAGGTCGTCTGCGGCATCGGCCCGTCCACGGCGTCCACGAGCAGGCAGACGCAATCGACCATGGAGAGCACGCGTTCCACCTCGCCGCCGAAATCGGCGTGGCCGGGCGTGTCGACGATGTTGATGTTGTACTCGCCCCAGGTCACGGCGGTGTTCTTGGCGAGGATGGTGATCCCGCGCTCTTTCTCCAGATCGTTGGAGTCCATGACCCGCTCGACCTCTTCGCCGCGCTCGCCCAGCGTGCCGGACTGGCGCAGAAGCTTGTCCACGAGAGTGGTCTTGCCGTGGTCGACGTGGGCGACGATGGCGATATTGCGGATGCGCTCGACCGGAGCGGTCATGGGGATCGTCCTTGTGAAGGCGGGGAGTTTTGTTGCGCGCCCTCTTACAGGCGCACGGAGCATTAAGCCAGCACTGGAAACCGCGCGCCGGGCGCTTTAGGCTCGGCAGCGCTGATACTGCAACAAAACCTGAAACCAATTCAGGGCTTAAGGGGAATTCTCGATGTTCAAGCCCATGCTCGCCGCCGCAGCCGCCTCGTTCGCCGGCGTCTCCGCACCGGCCTTCGCCGAGCCCATGAGCTTTTTCCAGGTCGACGGCGTGACTTACGACGACTCCGTGCCGGGCTTTGAAGAAGCGATGGGCTATGAAATCGGCGAACGCCCGGTGCGTTACGGCGACATGGTCGGCTATCTGCGAATGCTGGCGGAGCAATCGCCGACCATCACGGTCGAGACGATCGGCTATTCCCATGAACAGCGCCCGATCCTGACCTTCACGGTGACAAGCGAGGCGAACCACGCCCGGCTTGCTGAGATTCGCGAAAACCATCTCGCCCGCACCCGCGGCGAGGCCGCGCCGGCCGACACGCCCATGGTTCTGTGGATCAATTTCGGCGTCCACGGCGCGGAAAGTTCAGCCATGGACGCGGCGATCCCGCTCCTGCACCATTTCGCCGCCGGACGCGGGGAGCAGGTCCAATCCAAGCTCGACAACGCGGTGATGCTGTTCACCGTCGCCTTCAATCCCGACGGCCACGCCCGGCGCATCGACCATACCGAGACCTACTGGTCCTACGCCGACAACACCGATATCGCCGACGAGGCGCATAATCTGTGGATCGAGGCGCGGACCAATCATTACTGGTTCGACCTTAATCGTCAGTGGCTTCTGGTCACCCAGCCGGAAAGCCAGGCCTGGGTTAAGAAGTGGCATGAATGGAAGCCGATGGTCTCGGCGGACTATCACGAGATGGGCTCGAACAGCCCGTTCTACTTTCACCCCGGCGAGCCGCTGCGCCGCAACCCGCTGATCCCGGCGCGCGCGCGCGAGCTGACCTTTGAGATCGGACGCCGGCACGCGCAATTCCTAGACAGCGAATCGCGCCTCTATTCGACGCAGGAAGTCTTCGACAATTTCTACATCGGCAAGGGCTCGACCTATCCCCAGATCAACGGCTCGCTGGGCATTCTGTTTGAAGCCGGCGCGGCGCGCGGCGGGGCGGTGATGACCGAGCGCGGCCTGGTGGAGCACGCCGATAATGTGCGGACCCAGTTCCGCACGGCGCTGACGACGCTTCAGGGCTCTCTGGACCTGCGCGAGGAGATCACCGCCTATCAACGCGACTTCTTCGCCCAGGCCCGCCAGGCCGCCGACCGCGAACGTCAAAGCGCCTGGGTGTTCACCGCCGAAGGCGACCGCGAGCGCGCGCACCGCTTCGTGCGGCTTCTGCGCCTGCACGACATCGAGGTGTTCGAGGCCGCGCGCGACGTGGAGGCGGGCGGACGCACCTTTGAAGCGGGCGAGTCCTACGTGGTCCCGCTCGCCCAGAAACAATTCGCCATGATCCGCGGAATTTTCGACCGGCTGACCGAGTTTGAGGAGAACATCTTCTACGACGTCTCCGGCTGGACCCTGCCTCTGGCCTACGATCTGGACTACGCCCCGCTGCGCGGCCAGGTCCCGTCCGGCGCGCCGGCGGCGGGCGACTTCACCCCGGCCGCGGCGCCGGACCGCGCGCCGTACGCCTATGTCTTCGACTGGGGCCACACCTACGCCCCGCGCGCGCTGAACAGGGTGCTGTCCGAAGGCGTGATGGCGCGCGCCGCGCGCGAGCCCTTCACCGTGGAGACCACGCGCGGCCTCGCCTCGCTGGATCGCGGCGCGATCGTGGTGCCGCTGGCGCGCCAGGAGATGGAGGCGGCCGAGATCCACGAAATCATGCGCACGATCGCCTCCGAGGACGGCGTCGAGGTGCACGCCGCGCGCTCCGGCCTGACGCCCACCGAGGGCCGCGATCTGGGCGCCTGGAACGTGTTCGAGGCGATCGAAGCGCCCAAGGTGGTGCTCGCGGTCGGCGACGGGGTGTCCTGGTATGACGCCGGCGAGGTCTGGTGGACGCTGGATTATCGCCACCGCATGCCGGTGACGCTGGTGGACTCCGACCGCCTGTCGCGCCTCGATTGGACCGACTACACCCACCTCATCCTCACCGGCGGCGACGCCGATATGAGCGATAGCCTGACCGAGCAGGTCGCCGGCTGGGTGCGCGGCGGGGGAACCGTGATCGCCACGCGCGACGGCGCGGACTGGGCCCAGACCGCCTTCTTCAACGAGGAGGATGAGGAGAACGGCTCCCGCGACGACGCCGAGGCGTCCCAGGAGATCCAGCGCTTTGACGTCTCGGGGATGCGCCTGCGCGACGCCGAGCACATCATCGGCGGGGCCATGTTCGAGGGCGATCTCGACACCTCCCACCCGCTGGGCTTCGGCTATCGTGACCGCTTCCTGGCGATGCACCGCAACGAGACCTTCACCCTGAACCGGCCCGAAGACCCGTTTGCGGTGCCGGTGCAGTACGTGGAAGATCCGGTGCTCACTGGATACGCGTCGGACAAGCGCGTGGAGGAGATCGCCGGCACGCCGTCGGTGGTCGCTCGCCGCCTTGGCCGCGGCTCGGTGATCATGATGGCCGACAACCCGGTCTTCCGCGGGACCTATCCCGGCACGGAAAAGCTGTTGATGAACGCGATCTTCTTCTCAGGACTGATCGACGCCTCGTGGGGCGAGTACGAGGAGGAGTAGGGTCGGTCTTTCAGTGAAATGGTCCCCGGTTTCATCCCCGGCTTCAAGCCGGGGTGTAGACCGGGGTCGGCCGCGCCTGTATGCTGAAGCGCTAAGCCACGTCTCATGCAGGCAAAGCGTTTCGTATTTCAACGATGGTGGACCCCGGTCTCGTCCCCGGCTTTCCGCCGGGGATCGAACCGGGGACCGTCCGCAGGGATAAGCCCTACCCGACCACCACAAGGCTCAGCCATTGGGCGGCGAGCGCAGGCGCGTCGTGGCCGTCGATTACCACTTCGACGTCCTGGGTGAGCTGGTACTGGCCGGGCTTGCGCTCTTTCACGTCGGCGAGCGTGAACTTGCCGCGCAGTTTCGCGCCCACAGGGACCGGGGTGAGGAAGCGCACCTTGTCAAAGCCGTAATTGATCCCGATCGCCTTGTCGGGAAAGGCCGGCAGGGCCTGCTCGGCGAAATGGCTGAGCATGGACAGGGTCAAAAATCCGTGCGCGATGGGCCCGCCGAACGGCGTCTCGGCCTTGGCCCGCTCGGGGTCCACATGGATGAATTGATGGTCCAGCGTTACGTCGGCGAAGGCGTTGACGCGGGACTGGTCGATGGTGAACCAGTCAGACGTGTTCGTCTGACCGATCCGCTCCTTGAAGGTGTCGATGGTGCTCATGGGCTGAAGTTCAGCCCGTCCCGCCCTCGCCCGTCAAGACGCTGAACGCTTTCCCCATTTGCGCCAGGCGAGCTTTCCCAGCCCGAACAGCGAAATCGCCAGCCAGCACACCTCGATGATGAAGCTCGCCAGGTTGAACGTCACCATGAGCGAGACGATCAGAAGACACGCCCCGGTGAGGTTCAGCATCAGGTAAAGGACGCTGTCGCCCCTCACCTTCTCGATCTGCAGGAGGAAATAGGCGGCCAGCACGCAGGCGACGCCTGCGATGCCGATGGCGTCGGTGATGAGCATTACGGCGCCACCGGCCAGGTCTCCTGGCGGTAGGCGGAATCCCAGAACATCCATTCAAACTGGGTGCAGCGCAGGAACGCCTCGTGCATGCGCGCACGCTCGGCCTCGCCGGCGGCGTCCGCAGCCTGGTCGGTGATCGCGATCACGGCCCTGGTCGCCGCTTCGAAATCGGCGTCGGCGTAGGTGTCGATCCAGGCGCGGTAGGGATTGTCCGGCGCGGCTGTTTTGTGAATGCGCGTGCCCACGTCCTGATACACCCAGAAGCACGGCAGGATCGCCGCGGCCAGCTCGCCGAACGAGCCGGTCGCCGCCACCGACAACAGATAGCTGGTGTAAGCCAGGCATGTGGGCGTCGGCTCGGCGTTCGCCGCCTCGGCCTTGTCGATGCCGAACTGCTCGAAGAATGACGCGTGCAGCGCGTTCTCCACCTCGATGGCGCCGGTGGCCGCGCCGCAGAACGTCATCAGCGCCTCGCCGTCGGGCGCTTTCGCGCCGGCCGCGGCGAGCGCCTTGGCGTATTGCGCGAGATACAGGCTGTCCTGGACCACGTAATGGGCGAAGCGCGCCCGGTCGAGCCGGCCTTCGGCGAGTTCCACGTTGAAGGCCATGGAGTAGATCGCCTCGCGCACCGGAGCCACGCGGGCCCAGGCGTCCTGGCTGAATGTCGTCATGTCGCTCTCCTGATCGTGGCGCGGGTTACAGCGCCGCGCCTAGCGTCCGCCGTCACCGCCGTCGCCGCCGTCCTCCGTATCGCCGCGTGCGGCCGCGATCACGGCGTTCGGGCTCTGTGCGTCCTTGGCCACGTGCTGTTTGACCTGCGGCGGCGTGAACACCTCCGCGCCGTCGTCCATGTAGACGGTGGTGGACGGGAAGGCGAAGGCGGTCCCGGCGCCCTCCTCCACGATTTCCTTCACCGCGAAGGCGAGCTCCTCCTTCAGCCGCAGCCACTCCCCCCAATTTGTGGTTTTGGTGAAGCAATACAGCAGGAAATCGATGGAGCTGGGTCCAAAGCTGTCCACCCGCATAAAGGTGGCGACCTCCGGCGGGTCGGCGAATTCGGGATGGTCGCGCAGCCATGTCAGGACGCGATCGCGGATATATTGCAGCTGTTCCTTGGTGGTCTTGTACTCTACCCCGATCATCCACTTGATCCGGCGATGGGTCATGCGCTGGAAGTTGATCACCGGATTGTCGGCGAGGTCGGCGTTGGGCACGTAGACCGGGCTCTTGTCGAAGCGGCGCACAAGCGTGGAGCGGAAATTGATCTGCACCACGTCGCCCTCCACGACCCCGTCCACCTTGATCCATTCGCCCGGCACGAAGCGCTTTTCGGTGAGGATCAAAAGCCCCGCGATCAGGTTCTTGAACAGGTCCTGGGCGCCAAGCCCGATGGCGACACCCAGAAGGCCCAGCCCGCCGATCACCGGCGCCACCGGGATGCCCCAGACCTGCAGCACCGTGGCCGCGCCCACCACCACGAACAGGACTTTGAGCGCCTTCACGATCCAGTCGATCATGACCGGGTTGAAGGTGTTGCGGATGGGCTTGGAGAGATAGGCCGCCGGCTCCACCACGTTGCGCAGCGCCCAGAACAAGGCGATGATCATCAGGCTGCGCGTGATCCGCGTGCCGTCCAACGGCGCGTCCTCGCTGTGCAGGCCAAGGACATGGAAGGCGATATAGATGCCGATGATGACCGGGATCAGCTTGACCGGTCCGGCCAGCGCCTTGACCAGCTTGTCGTCGAGCTTGCTCTCGGTCTTTTCCGCGCGCGCGATGAAGCGGCGCATGACCACCTGGGAGAACAGGCCGCGCACCAGCAGCGCGACCACCAGGATCATTACCGCGGCCAGCCCGTCCCCGACATTATAGCCGAGAAAGCTGGTGTTCCACACGTCCACGACGATAGACCAAAGCTCGCCCGCCTCGGCTCTGAAGCTGTTGGTTTGCGCGCTCACGCCCGCTCCTTGGTCCGTGAAAACACCAGATCCGGCCATTTCTCCTGGGAGTAGTTCACCTCCCAGGCCGATTTGGCCATGAACACCAGGTCACCGTCGATGTCTTCGGCCATGGCCGATTTATGCCGCTCGATGAAGTCCGACACCTTCGCCTCCGGGCCCGACAGCCAGCGCGCGGTGTCATAGGGGCTCGGCTCGAACGTCACCTCAAGCCCGTACTCGTCAGCGACGCGCTGAGCCATGACGTCGATCTGCAGCGCGCCCACCGCGCCGATGACGAAATCGCCCCCAAGCTGCAGGCGGAAAAGCTGGGTGACGCCTTCCTCGGCGAGGCTCTCCAGCGCCTTCTTCAGGTGCTTGGCTTTCAGCGGATCTTTCAGACGCGCCCGGCGCAGCATCTCGGGCGCGAAGTTGGGAATGCCGGCGACCTTCCACTTGCCGCTTTCTGAAAGCGTGTCACCCACGCGCAGCGCGCCATGGTTGGGCACGCCGATCACGTCGCCGGCATGGGCCTCGTCGGCCACTTCGCGGTCGTCTGCAAAGAACATCACCGGCGCGGAGACGGTGAGCGCCTTGCCGCCATCGGTCTTCAGCTTCATCCCGCGTTTGAATTCGCCGGACACAAGGCGCAGGAAGGCGACCCGGTCGCGGTGGTTCGGGTCCATGTTCGCCTGGATCTTGAACACGAAGCCGGCGACCTCCTTGCCGCCCGGCTCCAGCACGTCGCCGGGCCCGGCCGCGGCGGGCTGGGCTTCAGGCCCGGGCGCGACTTCGGCAAGGGCGTCCAGCAGCTCCCTCACCCCGAATCGGCGCAGCGCCGAGCCGAAATAGACCGGTGTCAGGTGGCCCTCACGATAGGACTGCGCGTTGAAGGGCGGCAGAAGCTCGCTGGCCATCTCCGCGCCCTCGCGCGCCTCGGCGAGTTCCTCTTCGCTGAGCTCTTCGGTGATGGAGTTTCCATCAAGAGCGAAACGCTCCGACGGCACGAACTCGTCGTCCACCGGCCGGCGATAGGCGATGAATTCGTTGCGCTTGAGATCCGCGACGCCCTTGAAGCGATTGCCCGACCCCACCGGCCACTGCATGGGCGCCACGTCCAGGGCGAGCTTGTCCTGGATGTCGTCGAACAGCTCGCTGGGATCCATCGCCTCGCGGTCGAACTTGTTGATGAAGGTGAGGATCGGGATGTCGCGCAGGCGGCAGACCTCCACCAGCTTCAAGGTGCGCGGCTCCACGCCCTTGGCCGCATCAAGCACCATGATGGCGCTGTCGGCCGCGGTGAGCGTGCGGTAGGTGTCTTCGGAGAAGTCCTCGTGGCCCGGCGTGTCGAGCAGGTTGAAGATCAGGCCTTCATGCTCATAGGTCATCACCGAGGCGGAGACCGAGATGCCGCGTTCGCGCTCGATCTTCATCCAGTCCGACCGCGTGCGCCGGTTTTCTCCGCGCGCGCGCACCTGGCCGGCCAGCCGGATGGCCCCGGCGGTGAACAGGAGGTTCTCCGTCAGCGTCGTTTTACCGGCGTCCGGATGGGAGATGATGGCGTAGGTGCGCCGGCGCGCCCATTGCGCGCCGTCAGCAGAAGACGTCATGGGATGGTCCGCTCCGCAAGGTGACAGGCGAGCGGACTAGCGCGCACGCGAGCGAAGGGCAAGGCGCGGCGGCGGCCCCGGCCGCTCAGGCGAAAGAAAAGGGGCGGAAGCTTGCGCTCCCGCCCCCCGGCTCCTTTGCAGGAAAGCCGCTCCTAGTAGCGCAGGACGATCTGTCCGAACACCCGGCGGCCCACCACGTCGTAGAGCGACGGGTCGGTGCCGGACTGAACGTTCGGCGCATACTCCGGCGGCTGCTCGTCAAACACGTTGTTCACACCAAGGCGCAGCGAGGCGCCTTCGGTGACGTTCCACGTGCCGGCGACGTCCCAGTACCAGATGGAGTCGGTCCCGGTGAACGAGGTCTCCCCAGGGAAGATCACGCTCGCACGGTTATCCATGGAGCTGATGTACTGGCCCCGCACGTCGACGTCGAAGTCCGAGACGCTCCAGCGGGTGTTCCACAGCGCCTTCCATTCCGGGAAGGAGGTGCCAAGACCCTCGCCGAAGAACGAGACGGTGCCGGCGAAGTCCAGCTCCGGCAGATCGGCCAGGTCCTGCTGGTTCCACTCCAGAAGGTGGGTCAGCAGAAGCTGGGTCTGGATCGAGCCGGCCCAGCTGGGCGCGCCCATCCAGTCCAGATCGAAGCCGTAATTGACCTGGAAGTCGATGCCGGAGGCTTGTTGCGAGCCGCCGTTGACGCCGGGATACAGGCCGTTCGGGTCGTTGGGATCGGACAGGAAGAAGATGTCCCCGCCGCCGCGCACGATCGGCTGGCAGTTGATGTAGGTCGCGTCATAACCCGGGTTGTTCCCGTAATAGTTATAACAGTCAGCGATCACCTGGTTCACCCCCGGCGCCAGGATCGGCGAGGAGATGTCGATGTACCAGTAGTCCACCGACCCTTGCAGGCGGTCGAGCCATTGGTTGCCGGCGGGCGCGGAGAACACCAGGCCCAGCGTGTAGGTGTCGGCCGCTTCGGGTTCCAGATCGGTGTTGCCCGAGGTGGTGATCGACGCCTGGGTGCCCGGCGTCTGCACGTAGTTGGCCGGCGAGGCGACGCCCGTCGCCGCACACAGCGCGGTCAGGTCGGCCCCGTTCGATCCGTTGCGCGCATCGGTGGTCACCGAGCACGGATCGAAATATTGCGGCGCAGAACCGCCGCCGGCGAACAGCTCGTTGAAGTTCGGCGCACGCACCGAACGCTGATAGCTGGCGCGAACCCGGGCGAGGTCGGTCACCGTCCAGCTCAGATCAGCCTTGTAGGCGCTGTCCTCGCTGCCGCCGGTGTCGCCGGAGATCCCGTCAGTGAACTCAGAACGCGAGAAGCGATAGCCGAGCGTCAGGTCGACGGCTTCCATCCAGGGGCGGCCCTGGGCGAGCGGGATGAACAGTTCGCCGAACAGATCTTCGAAGCTGTTGGTGCCCGCGTTGGGGTTCTGGGCGTTGAAGCCGGAGATGGCCCCGCCACCCGAACCGGGATCGAACTCAAAGTCGAAGCCGCGGTATTCCGCGCCGAGCACCGTCGAGACCGTACCGGCCGGCGCGTCGAACAGGTCGCCGGTCACGTAGAACTGAGCCACCGTCTGAGAGAACTCGGTCGACGCGGTCGAGGTGACTTCGAGATAGTCGATGCACTCCTGCGACAAAGGCTGGCGGCCGAACGGGTTGAACCCGCCCGCGCAGATCGAGTCCCCGCCATCGGCCGCTTCAAGCAGCGTCTGGAGATTGTTGGAGTCGATATTGCCCTGCTGGGTGCGGTCGATTTCGGTGTCGCCTTCGGAGACATAGGCGTTCCAGCGCCAGCCGGAATCCCCGATCGGGCCGGCCGCGCCGAAGGAGATGTTGGTCACTGTGTTCTCGAAGTTCGACTGACGAAGCCCGGCGGCCAGCGTGCGCTGACGCATCAGGAACGGCTCGGTCGCGCCGGAACCGACCAGGTTGGGATCGTCCCCGGTCCGCGTGGCGAGGATCGCCGCCAGGTCAGCGGGGATGAACGGGTTGGTCGTCGGAATGATCAGCTGGAACGCCACCGACTGTCCCGGCTCCACCAGCGGGGAGACCGCCTGAATCGGGGTGTTCTCGCCCGGCGCCCGGATGGTCACGGTCGGGATCGGCGTCGGCGCGAGCGCCTGGGCCGAGTTGTACTGGCTGTGGGAGACGTCCGCGAACACTTCGATCCCATTGTCGAACCGGTATTCGGCCGCACCCATGAAGGTGTCGCGTTCAAGCGGCAGGACGAGCAGGTTCACGAAGTCGAAGTTGTACGAGTAGGCGTCCGGGAAGATGCCCAGATTGACGTTGCCGTCCACATCGTAGCGGAAGTTCTCCACGTCGGCCGGCTGGTTGAACGTACCCGCCGAGAACAGCGTGCCGTCCAGGTTGAAGCCGAAGCGGTTGCCCACCGACACGTTCGCCGGATCGACGCCGTAGCTGGAGAACACGGCGTCGATCGACGCCTCCGTCGGCGCGTTCGCGCCGCCAAACAGCAGCGAGCCTTCCGGGAAAAAGCTGGTCGTTGAGGTGGCCTGCTCGGCGAAGGGGCGCTGGCTTTTGATCAGGCCTTCGCGAACGGAGCGCTCGATCGCCAGAACGGCGTTGCCGCGATCATTGTCGAAATTCCCACCGACGACGCCGGAGATGGAGTACTCCTCCGCGTCCCAGTACTCGGTGGAGTTCTCATAGCTGTAACGCAGGTCGATGCCTTCAAAATCATCCCTCAGGATGATGTTCACCGCGCCCGCGACAGCGTCCGCGCCGTACACCGCGCCCGCGCCGCCGGTCACCACTTCGATCCGGTCGATCAGCGCCGCCGGAATGGTGTTGAGGTCAACGGTCAGGTTGTTCGCCGACGGCATCATGCGGCGGCCGTTCATCAGAACGATGTTCCGGTTGGCGCCGAAACCGCGCAGGTCGACATTCGCCTGGCCGCCGTTGCCGGGGTTGTTCGAGGTGGTCGTGCCCGCCGGGTTCACCTGCGGCAGCGTGTTGAGATAGGTGTCGATCGTCACGTCGGCGTTGGCGGTGAGCGCGTCGCCCTGAATTGTCACTACCGGGCTGTCGGCGACGAAGTCCTGACGCACGATGCGCGAACCGGTCACCGTGATGACGTCGCGGCTGGCCGCCGCCTCCTGCTCGTCGTCGGCCTCTTGAGCGAGCGCGCCGGCACCCGTCAGACCTGCGATCGCCACGCCGCTGAGCAGCGCGGCTTTGAACGCGCGATCAAATGATCGTCTTTGCATATCGGTCCCCCGTGGATCCTAGTGCTTGCAATGCCTGTCGCCCGGGAGTCCCCCCGGGCGCGAAAGGCGCGCCGGCGAACCCCGCCGGCCTGTATGGAAGCTGTCATACGTCCGTCACGGGCCGCCCCCGCCATGCGGCGAGCGACCGATGGAGCGCGACGAACGCGAGCCGCCGCGGCCCAGGGGCGCCGCTTTGCGACGAACCGCCCTTCGTCCGCGACGAACGCCGGCACGTCGTGTTTCCTAAGAGGGGCGCCTCTGGCCTATTGTTGCCTCATGAGCACGATCGACACCGCCCCGGGCGGCGGAGAGCCTGGCGGGCCGGCGTCCGCGCGCCTTCCCGCCCATCTACGCCGGCGGTTCCAACTCATCGCGGTGCTGACCGGCCTCATTTGGGGCGCTTATGCGCTGTTGTCAGTGCTTTATGCCGTGAGCGAGGGCGTGCAGGGCAAAGCGCTATGGCGCTCGCTCGCCGCCGACGGTGTCGGCGCCGCCCTCTCCATCACGGTCGCTTTCCTGCTCGGCGCGATCGCGACGCGCCCGTTGATCGTGCGCATCGTCGCGGCCGTCGCACTCGCGCTCGCGGCGACGTTGATCTACGCGCTGGTCGCGCTGCCTCTGTTCGCGCCGCTCACCCCACCGTCCTACCTGGAAGACGGCGCGGTCGAGCTGTATCTGCGCCTCGTAGTGTTCAGGGCATGGGTTTTTCTGGCGCATGCCGGCTTGTTCCTGATGCTCGACCAGGCGGCGGCGCCGGACGACGAAATCGCCGAACGGTCCCGGTTCGAAGCCGCGCGCGCCGGCGTGCTGGGCGCCGGTGCGTCGTATGCAGGCCTTGATACGCGTTGGTTCTGGTCGTTCCAGGCGGTGTTCTGGACCGGTATGGCGCTGTTCTCCATCGCCAACACCGTGAACGCCGGCGAAAGCCCGCTTGGCGGTTGGCGGATCCTCCTGGCTGAATCAGCGGGTCTGGCGGCGTCAACGCTCGTTCACTACTTCATCCTGCGCCCGACCCGGTCCAGACCGCTGGCTCTGCGCGCCGCCATCGCCCTTGGATGCGCGGTGGTGATGTGCGCGATCTATGTCGTCGCCATTTTCAGCGCCTTCTACCTGATCGCTCCGCTTGGACCGCCGCGGATCAACGGCGAACCCGTGGCGGCCGACCTCACCTTCTTCCTGATGGCGGCGCCGCGCTGGATGTTCATAAATTTCCCCGTCTATCTGGGCTGGTCGGGCTTCTATCTGGCGCTGGACTCCATGCGCCGGCTGCGCAGCCAGGAGCGTCAGCTTTATCAATCGATCATGCTGGCCCAGGACAGCCAGCTGAAAATGCTGCGCTTTCAGCTCAATCCGCACTTCCTGTTCAACACCCTGAACGCGGTCTCCGCCCTGCTGATGGACAAGCGCGGCGCAGACGCGGACGCGATGATCAACAAGCTCGCCCGCTTCCTTCGTCATACGCTCGACGCCTCGCCCACCGATGAAGCCCTGCTCAGCGAGGAGGTGGCGGTCCAGCGGCTCTATCTGGAGATCGAGAAAGTCCGCTTCGAAGACCGCCTGAACGTCACGGTCGACATGGCGCACGATTGCGCCGATGCGGCGGTACCGATGCTGATCCTCCAGCCGCTGCTGGAGAACGCGATCAAGTACGCCGTGGCGCGCTCGCTGCAGCCGGTGGAGATCCGCCTCACAGCGCGCCGCGCGAACGACGGCCGGCTGGAGCTGAGCGTCTGCGACACCGGCGCGAAGCCTGATCCGGGTCCTCCAGCCATCGCACCTGAAGGCGGCGGCGTGGGCCTTAGAAACGTCGCCGGCAGGCTGCGGGCGCTTTACGCCGACCGGGCGGAGCTTGACGCCGGACCACGCGCCGGCGGCGGATTCACCGCGACGGTGCGCCTTCCCTTCCACACCTTCAACCACCCATCGGAGGACGGATGATGCGTGTACTCATCGTCGATGACGAACCCCTCGCCCGCCGCAGGCTGGAGATCCTGCTGAGCCGGCGCGCCTGGGTGGAGATCGCCGGCGCCGTCGGCGACGGGCGAACCGCGCTCGAACGCCTCAGCAAAGACCCGGTGGACGTCCTCCTTCTGGATATTCAGATGCCCGGCCTCGACGGCCTTGAACTCGCCCATGCCTTGCGAAACCGGCAAGGGCCGGAAATCATCTTCGTCACCGCCTATGACCGTCATGCGGTCGACGCCTTCAAGGCCGCAGCGGTCGACTATCTTCTCAAACCGGTAGACCCCGACCGTCTGGACGAGGCGCTGGGCCGGGCGCGCCACGCCAGGGCCGCGCGCGACGCCCAGGCCCGCGCCGACGAGCTGGAGGCGCTGGTGCACACGCTTCGCGGCTCGGACGCGGATTCGGTCATCTGGGTGCGCGACCGAACCGGCCAGGTGCGGATCGACACCGCCCGCATCGACTGGATCGCAGCCGAAGGAGACTATGTGCGCATTCATTGCGGTGAACAGTCCTGGCTCCAGCGCGCGACGCTTTCCGGCTATGAAGAGCGCCTGGACAGGCGGCTCTTCCTGCGGGTTCACCGCTCCTTCCTGGTCAATCTGCGAAGCGTGGAGCGGATCTCCACCGAGCCGTCCGGCGCCAAGGCCCTTCACCTGCCCGGAGGCCGGAAGGTGCGCGTCGGGCGCAATTACGAACCGGCGGTGAATTCCGCGTTCAGCCGGATCGGCTAGGCGCGAGCCCGAAAACAGAAGAGCGGCGCCGTTGCTGCGCGGCGCCGCTCCCTACTGCTCGCCGATCAATCGGGGAACTGATCGACATGGTTCGTTGTAAGCCCGCCGATCCATGCGCTTCGAACCTATTGCGTCAGACCGCTCCGATTTCGCGGTGAACGCACCGCGTCAGGCTTTCAGACGCGCCGGCGCCTGGGACCAGACCGAAATGTTCGCCACATGGCTGGAGAGTTTTCCCGCCGACTGCAGCTCACGCAGCTGCTGCACGGTCACAAGCGACACCGAGGCCAGCCGCAGCTGGACCTGGCTCGCCAGCTGGATATGACGAGAGGCCACGGCGAGCATGGCGTTGGCTTCGTCGGTTTTCCAGGCCATCAAGGCGGCGAGGAAGCTGGCGACTTCCGGATTCGTGCGCGCGATCTGAGGCTCGTCAAACACAGCCTCGCGCACCAGCTTGGCCGCCTTGCCGACGCGCATTTTCAAAAGCGTCTCGTCGGTGAAACCGTGCCCCGTCCCGGCCTCCAGCGCGGTTTCGCGCGGATCGCCGATGTCGAAGACCGCATCGTTGAACAGAAACAACATTTCGCTCGCCCGAAAGAAGCCGAAATCACGGGTGAAACCATACGCGGCGAGCCGTTAAGACTTCTCAAGCAAGCCGTTAAGGCGCTGGCGACCATAAGCGCGCTCAGGGCTGCTCGATGGGCTCTTCCAGAAAATCGCGCCCCTTTGGATCGTCGATCTCGATCACCCAGAGATCCGGATCGCGCTCGGCGCGGCGCTCGGCGTAGGCCTCGGCGTCCTCCTCCGGCACAGGCGCTGCGCCGAGCGGCTGGGACCAGACCCGATCGCCTTCGAAATTGCGTACCGGAGCGAACAGGCGGGCGGTGCGTTGAGCCATGAGGACCTTCACCAAAACCGCGCCCGCGTCGGGATCGCCGCGGCGCGCCACATAGACGGCGGCGCCTGCCGCTTCAGCGCGCCAGCGCAAGGCGTCGATCCAGAAACGGGCTTTAAGTTCGCTCATCAGGCTTGATGGCCGATCAATTGCTTAATAATGTCTTAAGCGAGGGGAGCGTGCCATGTCGATACAAAGAGGCCTTTTGGGCCTGATCATCACGATCGTGCTTGTTCTTGGCCCGGTTGGAACCGTGTTCTCCCTGGAGACCGAGAGCGCTAAAGCGGACGGTTCGTCTGCGCGCCCGGCGCGGTCCGAAGAATCCCTGATCTCGCATTTCGTGCCCGACCAGCCCCTGCGCCTTGACGCTGAAAACCGCGAAATCCGTATCCCGTTCTCCATTGCGCCGAACGCACGACCGGACAGCATCGAGTTGCTTTTGTCGGCCCGCCCGGACGGCGAGCACGCTTCAGGCCGGATCGAGGCCTTCGTGAATCGTTCGCGCGCCGTGGAGCTGCAGCCGCGCTCCGAGCCCTTCGAGGCGCGTTTCGCCTTGTTCTCCGACGATCTGCGCGCCGGCGAAAACGTACTGGTGCTGCGCTTGACCGGAGAGCCGCGCGACGGCTGGCGCATCGACGCGGCGGGGTCGCGGCTTCGCGTTGCGGCGGCGCCGGCGGGCGGCTATGCGGCGCTGGACGAAATCGAATCCGCGCTGGGGGCCGATTTCGCGGCGCCGCGCCGTGTTCATATCGAAGCCTCGGCGGCCGGCGAAGACGACCTCGCCGTCTCCGCTCTAATCGCGCAAGGTCTCGCTCTGCGCATGGGCGAGGCGCCGATCCTGGTGCGCGACCCCTCCGTAGCCGAGCTGACCATCTCGGCGGAGGTGCGCCCCGGAGCCGCCGCGCCGGCGATCGATCTGACCGGGCCTTCGGAGTTGCGCCTTTCAGCAGGCGGGGCCGGCTCGCTGATCGCGGCCGCACGCCTGTTCGCCGCGCGCTCCATGGAGGCGCACGCGGTTCGCTTCGACATGACCAGCGCCCTGTCGGCGCGTCGGCTGGACCGGCCGCGCGAGGCCGCCCGGCGCCAGGGCGCGCTTGAAGCGCTGGCCGAAGGCGGCGCGCCGTTCGGCGCCGACCAGGGCGGCCGCGCAGCGGTCGTGATCGCGGCGGGAGACCCTGAAGCGCGCGCCGCCTCGCTCGCCGTTGTCGCCAGGGCCGCGCTCGCGTCCGGCTCGGCCTGGCTCTACGCCTGGTATGGCGAAGACGTCGCCGATGCGCCGCTGAACCATGATCTTCTTGTGCTCGGTCCGCAGGACCAGCTTGACCCGCGCCTGATGGCCTCGGCGCCGGCCGAGGTGCGGGCCGCCGCCAATGCGGCGGCGAACCGCGCCCCGCGTGAGCGGCGCTTTTACGGCTCCACCGCCTACGCCGACGCCGACACGCGCAGCTTGGACATCACCGGGGTGGCGGCCCTGTTCGATTACGGCGACGGGCGCCGGATCGCGCTGATCACCGCGCCGGAAGGCGCCGATTACCCGCGGGCGGCCAAGCGTCTGGCGCGCTCCGGCCTATGGGACGGGCTTGAAGGACGCGCCGTGCTCTGGGACGCCGCCCAGGTCACCCCCTTCGGCCCGAGCCAGGCGCCGCGCTTTTCCGCGGAATGGGCCTCGCGCATGGTCCGCGCCAATGATGAATGGCTGGCCCTTGGCGCGTTCTCACTGGCGGTTTTTCTTCTTCTCATCGGCCGCGGCGTAAACCGGTCGGCAAGGCGCGACGTGTAATGGAACGGGCATGACGCCCGCGATCGCCGCCCTTCTCGCCACGACCCTCGCCCACCAGCCCGCCGCTCCCGGGGCGCCGGAGACCTACGCCCAACGCGTGGCGCTGCTGGCCGCTGACGAGGCGTGCGAGCTCTTCTCGCCGGCCGAGCGCGCCCTGCTCGCCGCCCTCGCCGCGCGCAGCCGCGACGACGCGGCGCGGGCCGGCGACGCGCCCTCAGACCTTGACCGGTTCGAGCGGCGCCATGGCGGCGCGCCTGAAAGCTGCGACGAAGACTTCGCCGGCGCCATGCGCCACCGCGACCACACCCTCGCCCTGTCTGAGACTCATGAAATCGCCTTTCCCGGCTTGCATCAGGACTGGGTGAGCGAACGCCGCCACCGCAGCGCGCCGCCCTGGCGGGTGCGTCAGACCGCCCGCAGCCGCCCTGCGATGCTGGGCGTGCACGCCGGCGAGGAGGGCGACGTCCTCGCACTCGCCTTGAGGACCGCGTCCAGTCCGGCCTTCGCCGTCATGGTGGTGCGCGATCCGGCCAGGCAGGCGGAGCCGCTGGATTTCACCGCGGGCGGGCTGCTGCCTGCGCCCTACGACGATGCGCTCAGCGCCTGGGGCGCCGCATCGGGCGCCGAACGGCGTATCGCCGCGAGCGGCCGACTGGATCCGGACATCGCCGCCCGGCTCGCTCCGGCGAGCGGGGAAACCGCCCTTGGATATGCGTTTCCCGACCAGGCCATTGACGCGCTGCGGGCGCTGGCTCCGCGGGACGGCGTGCGCATCGAACTGGTCGGCGCGCGCGGCGACGTCATCGACACGCTCTGGTTTGAAGCGGGAATGTTCAACGCAGCACTGGCCGTGCAAGCCCTGCCCTTGCCCGAACCGGACCCAACGCAGACGATCGCGTCGCGTTGACGATCACGCCCGTGCGGCGGTCTCACCGATCTGCAGGCCCGCAGTCTGGGCTGCGCGGATGCGTTCATGAACTTCAAGCGGCGCGATGGGATCGGCCTCCACAGCCCCGGCGAGGACGGGAAGGCGCACCGTCACGGTCGTGCCTTCGCCCGGCGCGCTTTGCACGGTCATCGTCCCGTCGTGCAGCTCGGCCAGCGCGCGCACCAGCGACAAGCCGAGCCCGGTGCCCCGTTCGATCGTGTCGCGGCCCGAGCGTGACTGGACATAGGGCCGGCCCAGCCGGTCGAGCTCGTCGGCGTCGACCCCGACGCCGCTATCGCCCACCGCCAGCACCAGCTCGCCGTCCCTGGCGCGGACCATGGCCACGACCGCCCCGCCCGCCGGCGTGAATTTCACAGCGTTGGAGAGCAGGTTCAGCAGAATTTGACGCAACGCCTTGCGATCCGCGGTGACGGTCAGCGCCGCATCGCCCGTTTCGCAATACAAAGCCAGGCCCTGCTCTTCGGCGCGCAGGCGCATCATCTTGGTGCAGATCTCCACCACGTCGCGCGCGTCGAAGGTGTCCAGCGAAAGCTCGTAGCGGTCGGCTTCGATCTTGGACATGTCCAGCACATCGCCGATCAGCTCCAGAAGGTGCTCGCCGCTTTCGTGAATCAAGTCGCCATACTCGGCGTAACGGGCGGGCAGCGGGCCGAACAGGCGCTGCTTCATGACGTCGGAAAATCCGATAATGGCGTTGAGCGGGGTGCGCAGCTCGTGGCTGACCGCGGCGAGGAACTCCGATTTCGACCGGCTTGCAGCGATCGCGGCGTCACGCTCGGCTTCCAGGCGCTTGCGTTCAGCCCCGTCAGCGGCGCCCGGCGCCGCCCGGTCGAGCGACATCACGAAGCCGGCCGGGGTCGCCACGGCGCGCGCATCAAGGAGCGTCTCCGCCCCGCCGGCCGAGCGGACGGAGAAGGAGAAGCAGCCCCCGTCAGCGCCGCCGCCCTGGCGCGCCGAGCCGAGCGCGGCGCGCACAGCGGCCTGCTGGTCCTCATCGAAGGCAAGGCCGTCCACGGGAAGCCCCTCAAGCCGGCGCGGCGCGCCTGGCGCCACCCGGCGCAGCGCGCGCGAAGCGGCGAGGATTTCTCCGTCCTCATTGAGCGCGAGCAAGGGTTGCGGCGCCCGCGCAAAGCCTTCAGCGGCCGGGCGCGCCGCCTCGAGCGCGCGCGACACCGCATCAAGGCGCGCGCCGAGCCGGGCGCGCGAAATCAAGCCGGCGAGCGCGAGAAAGGCGGCGTACCCCGCCCAAGCCAGCGGCGCGCCGGCCAAGGCGGGCGAGCCCGCGCTCAACGGGCCGAACGCGCCCGCGGCGGCGCAAAGACAAAAGGCGCTGACCGCCACGACGGAGGCCAGCCGCGCATCGCGCCGCCCGCCGGCCGCGGCGAGGGCGGCCGGACCGGAGAGGAACACCAGGGCGGCCGCCGAGAACGCCGTTCCGAACGCCGCGCAGGCTGCAAACCCTGGCAGGCTCCAGGCGATGGCGAGGCTTAAGCGGGCCGCGTCATGGCGCATGAGGCGCTCGCCGGCGATGACAAGCCCGAGCAGACCCGGCGCGGCGATGGCGGCGAGCAGGCCGAGCCCTGCGTTGGCAGGCGCATTGACCAGCGCCGCCGCGACGACGCCCAGCCAGGCGGCGTGGACGAACCGCCCCGTCGATTTTTGCAGAACGCCAAGCATGCGAGCCGTGAGCGAAGCCATGGGATACCAGCCGATTCGAACGGTCTTTTGATGCCCGCACGCTGCGCCGTCGGCGTTAACAATTACTGAATTTGTGTTAAACGTTCGGGTGACGTTTCGCAGGCAGACTTCTGCCGGGTTCAAACAGCCCACGGCCCCAGCTTTATAAGGAACAGGCTCGCCATGACCACTGCATGGTTCGCCGCCGCCGCCTTCGCGGCCGCGCTCAACGCCGGCCAGGACGCCCCCGCGCCCGCCGAGCAGACTGACGCCCAACCCGCCCAGACCGGCCCCCAGCTCGCCCTGGAGGCGCCTGCCAGCAATCCCGATCCTCTTCTGCAGAACGCGGAAACCTATGCGGCCTATCACGGCGATGTCGGCGAAGCCGGCCGCCGCGAGCTGCGCTCCGGCGCCGATCTCGACGCCACCATGGACGCGCTCACCCGCTATTATGAAGGCGACCGCCTTGTGGACGCCCAGATCGCCTACGCCGCTCTGGTCGCGGCCCAGCACCCTGAATTCATCGACTCAGTGCGCGCCGTCGCCGATTATTACGGTGCGGACACCGCCCGCGCGGCGCTGATGAACGACCCGGTCTATGTGACCGGATTCATGGGCGCAGACCAGGCGAGCGATTCGGTGGTCGGCGCCATCTCTGAAGACGTGTCGCACATGGAGGTCGTGGGCGAGCGCTACCGCCAGGCCGCCTATGACCTGCAAAGCTCCACCTGGGCGGCGCGCCGCGCGGCCGACCGTCAGGAACGCCTGTCTTCGCTGGAAACCGCTTCAGAGCGACTTGAAGCCAATTTCCGCCTGAACGAGAACGCGCCCAGCGCCGTCAACGCCTCCTCCGGCCGTCTCGGCTCGGCCGCGGCGCTGTTCGCCGAACGCACCCCGGCCGCCGGCCCGACTCTGCCCGACCTTGAGGTCAATGTGGGCGAGGCCCAGCTCGAACCCGACGAGCGGCGCGTGGGCCGCATGCTCGCGGTCGCCGCGCTGCAGTCCATTGAGGACGGTGACATGACCGCGCTCGACTACATGCTCGACGATCCCGGCGTGGAGCGCTGCATCACCTGGGCGCGCCTGACCATGGCCCAATGCGTGGCTGCGGGCCATTTCAAGTATGAAGACAGCTTCTGCATCGCCGAGCACGCCCTGCTCGACGTCGCCGAGTGCCTGACCGCCACGCGGCCTGTGTCAAACTGAAACACTTGATCTGAAACGCTTAATCGCCGATTCACGGTGAGCGCGCAGGATTAAGACATGCTTTACTAAAGGCCGGGGAAGCGCTGGAGTTTCCCCGGCCTTTTTCGTAGCCTCATTCTTGCTTCCAGAACGGAAGAGCCAGGAAAGAGGCGCGCATGCTGAAGTTCATCTTCAACGCCGTATTCTGGACCGCCATCGTCGCGGCGTTCACTCCGAAAGGATTCGCCGCGCCCGAGGACGGGACCTTCGCACGCACGGTGACCGCATATTTCTCCGAACCGGCCGAGACCACCGTACATCGCACGAAAGCCGAGGCGGAAGCTCTGTGCCTGCGCGAAACCCAGGCCTGCGACGTAATCAACGAGCTCGCCCGCTTCACCGGGCTCATGGCCGGGGTCGCCGTCGACCGGGCCGAGCGCGCTTATGAGGAGCGCGTTCAAGAGAACCGCGCCGCACCGGCCAGCCTCGATCAGCTGCTGCAAGAGCTTCCCGCCGAACGCAACGCGCGCTGACGCGCCTTGCAGGCGCCGCCCGCCGCCTCTATGTGGCGGGTCATGAGCACCCAAGACGATATCGACGCCCTGGTCGACGAGTTCGAGTTTCTCGGCGACTGGGAGGAACGCTACCGCTATCTCATCGAGCTGGGACAGGCGATGGATCCCCTGCCCGAGACCGAGCGCACCGAAGCCAGCAAGGTGAAGGGCTGCGTCAGCCAGGTCTGGGTCATCGTGGATGAGGACGGCGAGCACATGGTCCTGCGCGGCGACAGCGACGCCCATATCGTCAAGGGCCTGGTGGCGCTGATGAAGCGGCTCTACGACCGGCGCACCCCGGCCGAGGCGCTCGCCATTGATCCCAAGGCCGTGCTCGGCCGGATCGGGCTGGCGGAACACCTCTCGCCCCAACGCTCCAACGGGCTGTCCAGCATGATCGCCCGCATCCGCGGCGAAGCCCAGGCGCGCGCTTAAGCTTCGCCGCGCGCGAAGGCGGCGGCTTCTTCGAACGCTTGCGTGCAGCGGGCCGGAAATCCGGCCTTGTGCAGTATCTTCGTCATGCGCGCGGCGTGCATGAAGTTTTCCGGCGCATGGACATAAGCGACGCGCAGACCTTCGGGAAAGTTGGCGGCGAAAACCCGGCCCACCTCTTCGAACTCGGCCAGGGTATGGTCGAGCGTGCACTGGCGATAATCCATGATCAGCCCGTCGCGCCCTTCGCGCACCATCCGTTCGGCGAGCTTGACGGCGTTTGCGCGGCTCTCCTTCACGGTGTTGCGTCCCACCAGACGCACCACGACGACGTTCGAGCCTTCCAGCTCGGAGCGCAGGACTTGAAGCGCAGCGTTCATCGGCATCGACCTATCCGCATTCCCACCGTGTTTGGCCCGCCACCCCGGCGCCCCGGCGCTTTAGAACGGCCAGAGCAGATTATACAGCTCCTGACCGATGGGCGGGCGCTGCATGTCGGAGATATGGCCCCGGCCGCCATAGGAAATGCGCGCCTCGGCGATTTTCTGGTGATCGATCGTGTTATCTGCGGCGATGTCCTCTGGCCGGACGATCCCGGCGATGAGCAGCTCGCGCACCTCGTTGTTGATGCGCACCTCCTGGCGGCCATGAATCACCAGGTTTCCGTTCCAGAGCACCTCGGTGACGATCGCCGCGGCGGTCATCTCGATGGTCTCTGACCGGTTCACGCTGCCCGCCCCTTGCGTGGAGGAGTTTGAGCCGAAATTGGCCAGACTCGCCGGGTTCACCGCATCGTTGAAGAACTGGTCGAGCGCGGCTTCCCCGCCGAAAAAGTTGGTGAGGTTGGCGTCTTCCGCTACGGCGCGCGAGCGCGCGGTCTGATTGGACACCTGGGCGCGGTCGGAAATATTGATGGAGACGGTGAGGATGTCGCCGATCTCCGCCGCGCGCGGATCGCCGAAAAAGGTCGACGAGTTCGACCGCCAGAGGGAATTGGGATTGGCCGCTCTGGCGCGCGTCTCCGCAATGGCGCGCGCCCGGGCGAGCCGCGCGGCCTGGGCCTGTCCCGCGCTGACGCCTTCGGTTCCCGGTGCGCCCGTCATGGCCGCCCCGTTTTCGATCGGCGTCATGGGCGGGGTCTGGCCCACATAGCCGAGCCGGTCGGTCGCCGCGCAGGCGGTGAGGCTGGCGGCGGTCAGGGCGATCGCGGCGGTGCGAAGCAGGGTCGAACGCATGGCGTGCTCTCCTAGAGACTTATCAGCGAAAGCGCTGAATCAATGGGTGTAGGCCGGACCGGGGACGCGGGCGCGCCCCGGTGCGTCGGCGACCGCCTCGATCGTGCGGTTGGATTGAAGATTGACGAAGCGGGCGAGCTCGCCCTCGGCGGCGTCCTGCAAGGCGCGCGCGCGCGCCGTCAGCACAAGCGGCCCGGACCGATAGACCAGCGACACGGTCTCGCCGCGTCCGATCAGGACCGGCGCCTCGATGTCCATGGCGCGCAGCGGCGCGCCTTCGCGCAGCGTACGCCGGGCGGCCTGCCCCACCATGGCGGAGAGATCCACCAGCATGTCCGCGCGCACCCGGTCGGCGGGAAGCCGGGCCCAGCTGAGGTCGTCCTCGGTGATCACCTCGCCGCGCGCCAGGCTCGCCGCCAGCACCGGCACGTCCACTACCGGAACCGCCCGTCCCGAAACCCGCTGAACCGGACCTTCAGGCCAGGCGGCCATTTCGGCGCGGAACAGGCCCGACCGCGCATCATGGTCGATGGACACAAGGCGCGGCGCACCCAGCGCGTCGGCCGGCGCGAACAAGGTCTGTGTCGCAGCCGAAAGCGACACTTCGTGAGTCTCGCCGGTCTCCATGAAGAGCGTCTCTTCAACGATCGCGGCGAGCGCCGAAGCGTCCACGGACCGCGCCGCGCGTTCCACGGTGACGCGCGCGACACCCCCGGCGTTCGCCCAGCTTAAGCCGAGGCGGGCCGCTTCACGCTGGACGAAGGCCGGCTCCAGGCTGATCCGCTCTCCGGGCGCCGCGGCGCGCGCGAGCACCTGATCACCCGCCGTTCCGGCGCCGTCGAACAGGTCGGACAAGGTGACGATCGCATCGTCGCTGACCAGGCGCTCCTTGAGGACCACCGTGCGCGGCTCTTCGGCGGGCGCCGGCGCGACAAGCGCGGCGCCCAGGGCGGCGGCGGATGCGGCGGCGAGCATAAAACGGACCATGGAAAGCCTCCTCAGCGCAGGTTCGAGCTGGCGGCGAGCATTTCGTCGGCCGCGGTGATCACCCGGGCGTTCATCTCATAGGCCCGCTGAGCCTGGATGAGCGCGGTGATCTCGGTGACCGCGTCGACATTGGAGGCTTCCACGAAGCCCTGGCGGATGATGCCGAAGCCTTCCTGGCCGGGAATGCCGGCGGCCGGCGCGCCGGAGGCGGCGCTTTCCAGCAGCAGATTGTCGCCGATCTGCTCCAGCCCCGCCTCGTTGGGAAAGACCACAAGCTCAAGCTGGCCCAGATTGACCGGCTCGGCCTGGCCGTCGAGCAAGGCCTGCACCGTGCCCGTCTGGTCGATGGAGACCTGGCGGGCGTTCTGCGGCACCGCGATGCCGGGCTGCACGGTATAGCCGTCGGCGGTGACGAGCTGACCTTCCGGCGACAGCGAGAAATTGCCAGAGCGCGAATACGCCTCGCCGCCATTGGGCAGCTGGACGCGGAAATAGCCCTGTCCGGCGATGCCCACGTCGTAAGGATTGCCGGTCTGGGTCAGGCTGCCCTGCTCGGTGATGCGGTAAACCGAGCCCGCGTTCACCCCGAGACCGATCTGCACGCCGGTGGGCTGGATGGTGCCCTGGTCCGACGAGGCCGCGCCGGGCTGGGCGATGGTCTGGTAGAGCAGATCCTGGAACTCGGCGCGCTGACGCTTGAACGCGGTCGTGTTCATGTTGGCGAGGTTGTGAGAGATGACCTCGACGGCCATCTGCTGGGCTTCCATGCCCGTGGCGGCGGTGGAGAGGGCGCGCATGTCGGTGTCTCCTTAAAGAGCTTACGGGCGGCCGAGGCGGTCGATCGCCTTCCGGCTGAGTTCGTCGGCGTCGCGGATCATCTTGGTGACCGAGGCGTAGGACCGGCTCACCTCCATCATCCGCGTGATTTCCGCGATGGCGCGGACGTTGGAGCTTTCCACATGTCCCTGCAGGACCTGCGGCATGTTCTCCACGGCGCGCTCGGCGTCGTCGGGGGCGGTGAAACGGTTGTCGCCAACCTTCTCAAGCAACCCCAACTGCTCGAAGCGCACCGTGCCGATGCGCTGTCCGGGCAGGCCGTTTTGAGTGATCACGCCGTCATCGGAAATCGTCACCGGACCGGCGTTGGGATCGACGCGCACCGGCTGGCCGAAATCGTCCAGCACCCGAGCGCCGTCGGCGGCGGTGAGTTCGCCGTCGGGATTGACCGTGAACCGGCCGTCGCGGGTGAAGCGCTCTCCGGCCGGCGTCTCCAGCGTGAAGAAGCCCTCGCCCTGCAGCGCCAGATCCAGCGGACGTCCGGTGCGCTCGATGGCGCCCTGGGCGAAGTCGCGGCCCATGGCCCATTCATCGACAAAGGCGACGCGGTCCGGGCCGTCCACATGGCGCGCGCGGCTGGTCATGTCGTCCTCGAGCATGACCCGCTCGGCCTTGAAACCGTTTGTCTGGGCGTTGGCGATGTTGTTGGCGGCCACATCCATGGCCCGGCGAAGGGTGAGCTGGCGGGACAGCCCGACGAGCATCGCGTTATCCATGTCATCCGCCTCCTTTGTAAGGCGCTCAGCGCTTGGCTGCAGTTCTCGCAGCGCGTTCGCACCTCCTGCAGCAATCGCCGTGCCAAGGTTAATTTCTATTATTTTCAGAGCTTTAAGCCGTTCCGCGAAATCCCGGGCGCCGGACTCTGCCGCCCATTCGGCGCCGGGGCGGCAAAAATTTCCCGCCTCTCCGGCTTTCCAAACGGATCGTTAACCGCAGCACTCGTTAATGCTTTTCGCAAACCCTTGGAGTCTCACATCCGGAGCTGACGCGAGCCATGGCCGAAGACGTTGAAGACGCGCCCGAAGAAGGCGCCGAGACCGAAACGGACGCCGGCGAGGCGAAGAAGGGCGGGCTGAAAAAGCTCATCCTCTTTGTCGGCCTGCCGGTGGTCATCCTGCTGCTCGCCGGCGTGGCGGGTGCGCTGGTGTTTCTGGGCGGCGGCGACGAAGAAGCAGAGTTGGCCGAGGCCGGCGAGCAGGGCGAGCCGGGCGAGGCGAGCGCCGACGCCGCGCCTTCGGCCTCGAACTTCTTTGAAAACGCCCGGCACCGCGAGTTTTCCATGACGGTGAACATCACCGACGCGGAAGGGCGCACCCTGTCCATGGTGCTGGAATTCGCCGTGGTGTTCACCGAAGAGCAGGTGGGTGCGCTTTTGGACAATGAGCAGGTCCAGCTGCGCCTTACCGCGACGATCAACGAGTTCCTGCGCACCCTGCGCGTGGAGGATCTCGACGGGTCGATGGGCAATTTCCGGGTGAAAGCGGAGATGCTTCGCCGGACGAATCTCGTCATCGCGCCGAAACGCGCGGATGACGTGCTCATCTTGAATATGGTCATGGGCTGACGGAGTAGGCGCCTTGAGCGACGTGGATCAGGACGCGCTGGCCGCCGAATGGGAGGCGGCCGCCGCCGGCGAACAGCCGGATTTCGACTCCATCGGTGAGGAGAACGGCGACGCCGGCGACGACCTCGCCAGCGAATGGGAGGCCATGGTCGGCGGTGAGGCCGAAACCTTCCTGCCGAACCAGGGCTCGTCAGGCCCGGAGCGCATCCTCAACCAGGATGAGATCGACTCCCTTCTGGGCTTCTCGGTCTCCGACGACGAGGCGAGCGAGCGCTCGGGCATTCGCGCGATCATCAACTCCGCGCTGGTCTCCTATGAGCGCCTGCCCATGCTGGAGATCGTCTTCGACCGGCTGGTCCGGTTGATGACGACGAGCTTGCGCAACTTCACCTCCGACAATGTAGAGGTCAGCCTCGACAACATCTCCTCGATCCGGTTCGGGGACTATCTAAACTCCATCCCCCTGCCCGCGATCCTGGCGGTGTTCCGCGCCAAGCAGCTGGATAATTACGGGCTGCTGACGGTGGACTCCAACCTGATCTATTCGATCGTGGACGTGCTGCTGGGCGGTCGCCGCGGCACTTCGGCGATGCGTGTGGAGGGCCGGCCCTACACCACGATCGAGCGCACGCTGGTGCAGCGCATGATCGAGGTGGTCCTCGCCGACGCGAAATCGGCCTTCGCACCGCTCACCGAGGTGGATTTCGACCTCGACCGGGTGGAGACCAATCCGCGTTTCGCCGCGATCGCGCGGCCCGCCAACGCCGCGATCCTGGTCAAGCTGCGGATCGACATGGAGGACCGTGGCGGGCGCATCGAACTGCTCTTGCCCTACGCCACGCTGGAGCCGATCCGGAAAATGCTGCTCCAGCAGTTCATGGGCGAGAAGTTCGGGCGCGACAATATCTGGGAAAGCCACCTCGCCACCGAGCTCTGGTCCACCAAGATGGAGGTGAGCGCCGTCCTCGACGAAATGCGCAAACCCCTCGGTGAAGTGATGAATCTCAAGG
Organism: Oceanicaulis sp.; assembly: GCA_040217555.1. Classification (GTDB taxonomy): domain Bacteria; phylum Pseudomonadota; class Alphaproteobacteria; order Caulobacterales; family Maricaulaceae; genus Oceanicaulis. The sequence continues at coordinate 31,851 of JAVJPX010000009.1, read as the reverse complement.
TCGGCGACACGCTGATGCTCGACAGCGGGCCCGACGGGGCGGTGGAGCTGCGATGCGGCTCGATCCGGTTGACGCAAGGCCGAATGGGCCGAATCGGGCACAACATAGGCGTTCGATTGGATAGACCGCTGTCGCAGACGGCGAAGAAACGCTTGATGGGGTTCTCATGAGCATCGCCTCCCTCGCCTTTGAAGCCCTGGTTTGCGTCCTGCTGCTCGCCGCGGCGGTGATGTGCTGGCGGGTCGACCGCCGGCTGCGCGCCCTGCGCGACGGCCAGGACGGGATGAAAGACACGATCGGCGCGCTAAACGACGCGGTGGACCGCGCGCGCGCCAGCCTCGCCGCGCTCGACCGCGCCTCGAAAGAACAGGGCGCTGCGCTGAAGGGCGAGGTCGATCACGCCCGTAAGCTCTGTGACGAGCTGCGCTTTCTCAACGATCAGGGCGAAGCCCATTTCGAACGCTCCGAGCATCGCAATCGCCGCGAACGCCCCTCGCAACGCCGCGCCGCCGAAGAGCCGGAGGCGCCGTCCGGCGCGCGCCGCCTCGACGCGCTGAAAGCGCTGCGTTGAGATGAGTCCGCGCCCCCTCCTCCTGCTCGCGGTGCTATTGGTCGGCCTACTGGGTCTGAAGACGCTGTCGCTCGCCGACGGCGCCTCGCTGTTCCTCGCCGAACGCGCCCTCGCCGCGCCGAACGAACCCCAGGAAGAAGCTGAAGCGCCGATCGAGGCGGACCAGGAGACGGACGCGCCGGACGAGGCCGAGGCGCCGGCGCCCGCCTCGCCGCCGCAGCGCCGCTCGCGCATCCCGACCGCCTCTGAGCTGAGCCTGGAGACCGATCTGGCGCGACGCCGCCAGGAGCTGGCCGCGCGCGCAGAGACGCTGGACACGCGCGAACAGCTGCTGCAGGTCGCCGAGACCCGGTACAATGAGCGCCTGGCCGAACTTCACCGCCTGCGCGACGAGATCCAGGGCCTGCTCAATGAGCTCGACGCTCAGCGCGATAGCGAGATCAGCGCCATCGTCGACACCTACGGCCAGCTGGAACCGGACGCCGCGGCCGGCATCCTTCAAGCGATGGACGGCGCGGACCCCGACACGCTGCTTCTGGTCGCCGGTCAGCTTCAGGAAACCAATCCGCGCCGGTTCGCCGCGGTGATGGCGGAGATGCAGCCCGGCTTCGCCGCCTCCCTCACCTCGCGCCTGCGCGCACGCGCCGCGCCAGAGCCCGGCGCCGTCGAAACGGAGGCCCGGAATGCGGCCGCCGGCGAAGGCTAGAGCGTTTCTTTTAAGCTGCGCGGCGATCGCCGCGCTCGCAGCGGCGTCTCCGGCCGCGGCCCAGGCGCCCGCGCGCCTGGAGGTGGAGCGCCTGGGCGAGACGGCGCGCCTTCGCATCGTGCTGCCTGAAAGCGCTGGAGGCGACCTGTCCGCCGACGCCGAAGTCGCCGCCAACATGGTCGTTGTGGCCCGTTTGTCGGAGTCTATTGAGGCCGATCTCGCCGCACTTCGCCAGCAGGCGCCCGATTATATCGCCATGGCCCGCCTCGACGCCGACGGGCGCACGCTGCGCCTGGCGCTCAACAGCCCGCTTCAGCCACGCATTTCGGTCTCCCATAACGTCATCGCGCTTGATCTCGCCCCTGAAGGCGCGCCGGCCCAGCCCGACGTCGTCAGCCCCTATGAGCGCGCCCGGCGCGCCGAGGCGCTGGCTCAGGCTGAAGCCGAAGCCGCTGCGGCCAGCTACACGGCGCCGCCCCCGCCGCCGCTTCCGGTCAGCCTGCGCGTCGGCGAAGCGAGCGAGTACACGCGCATAGCCTTTGAATGGCCCGAAGACGTCACCTATTCGCTGAGCGAGGAGGCGGGCCGGGCCGTCCTGACCTTTTCGCGCGCCGCCGAGATAGACCTTTCCTCCGTTCGCGCCGCGCCGCCGCGTTTCGTAGACGCGGTCACGCCGCTCGACTCAAACACGCTGAGCCTCGCCTTCATGCTGGCGCCGGACGTGGAGGCGCGGGTCTGGTCTGACGCGCCGGGCCGGATCGTCCTCGACCTCGCCCCGCGCGGTGCGGCGGGCGCACAAGGCGTGCTTGATCAGCTGTCCGCCTACGCCGACACCTTGCGCGGCGACGCCCCTGAGCCGGACACCGCTGAAATCGAGGCGGCCGAAACCGTCCCGCCCCCGCCTGTCACTCCCCGCGAGGCGCGGCCTGATCCGGTCCCCGAGGGCGGGATCGTGCAGGTCGCCGCGCGCGCGTCCGGCGAAGATCTGGTGCTGTCCTTTTCCTGGGCGAACCTGCCCGGCGCGGCGGTGTTCCGGCGCGCCGACGCGCTGTGGATCGTGTTCGGCGCCGGGGCGGAGCTAAACACCGGCGAGATCGCAGCGGCGAGCAGCCGCCATGTCACCTCCTACCGCGCGTTTTCCGGTCCGGATTTCACCGCCCTGCGCCTCATCGCGCCCACCTCCACCCAGGCCGACGTGCACGCGGCCGGCGCCTCATGGACGATCACGCTCGCCGACATGATCGACGAGCCGCCCCTTCCGGTGCGCCTGGCGCGCGACACCAGCTTTAATCGTCCCGCCACGCTGCGTATCGGGCTCAACGGCGCGCGCGACGTGGTCGAAGTTCCCGATCCGGAGGTGGGCGACACGCTTCTTGTCCTCACCGCCGACGGTGAAAAGCGCGGCATGCTCACCCCGCGCCAGTTCGCCGAGAGCCGGCTGCTCGCCTCGTCCCACGGCGTCGCCGTGGAGGCGTTCGCCGACGGTCTTGAACTGGCGCTGGAGCCTGGCGGAGCGCGTTTGTCGCGGCCGGGCGGGCTGCAGCTGTCGCGCGCCGCCGACCCGGCGCTCGCAGCCAGCCTCGACCGGCCGATGACGCCGGGCTTTCTCGACATTGAACGCTGGCGCGGCGAGCAATCCTTCCTGGACGGCCAGCGCCGGCTGCAGCACGCCGCGCTCGATCTCGACCCTGAAGCGCTGATGGCGCTGGCCCGCTTCCATCTGGGCTGGGGGCTGGCTGGGGAGTCGATCGGCTATCTCAACCAGGCGGTTCAGGAAAACCCGGCGCTGGAGGCCTCGGCCGAAGCCGCCGCCTTGCGCGGCGCCGCGGAATACATGATGGGTCGTCTCGAAGCCGCCGAGGCGACGCTGTCGCACACCGAGCTGGTCAATGATCCAGCCGCTCAGCCCTGGCGCGGTCTGATCGCCGCGCAGCGGCGCGACTGGGCGCTGGCCCGCCGGCGCTTCGAGCAGGGGCGCGATCAGGTCTTCTTCTTCGATCCGGTTTGGCGCGCCCGCATTGCGGCCTGGCACGGGCTGAGCGCACTGCGCACGGGCGATATCGGCGCGGTGGAGCCCTTGCTGGACCAGGTGGAAATGGGGGTGCGCGACGCCGAAGCCGACGCGATCGCCGCCTACGCCCGCGCCGGGCTCGCCGCGCGACAGGGCGATATGGACGGTGCGATCGCGCAGTACGCCGCCCTCGCCGCCCATCGCTGGGCGCCGATTCAGGCCCGCGCCAAGCTTGAAAAACTGCGTCTTGAGACCGAGGCCGACCGGATTGCGCCGGACGAAGCGGTCGAGATGCTGGAATCGCTGCGCTATCAATGGCGTGGCGACGACACCGAGGTGGAGGCGTCGGCCATGCTGGGCGAGGTTTACGCCGACGCCGGACGCTATGACGAGGCGCTGCGCACCATGGAGGCGACGCGCCTGCGCTTTCCCGAAAGCCCGGTCTCGCGCCGGCTGGGGCTCGCCATGGACACCCTTTTTCGCGACCTCTTCCTGGACGGCGAGGCGGACCGCATGGATCCGCTGTCGGCGGTGGCGCTTTGGCGTGAGCACCAGGATCTGACCCCGCCGGGGCCGGACGGGGTGCGCATGGTGCTCGGCGTGGTGGAGCGCCTGGTGGAGATCGACCTGCTCGACCAGGCGGCGGCCTACATGCAGTACTGGATCGACGAGCGCGGCGTGACCATGACCGCTCAGGCGCGCGCCGCGATCGCCGCCGATCTGGCTGAGATCTACCTCATGGACGAGCGGCCGGAGCGGGCGCTGCGCGCCATCGAACAAACCCGGATCGCCGGTCTTCCCGGCGATCTGGTCGCCGAGCGCCGCCTCCTGCAGGCCCGCGCGCTCGCCGGCGTCGGACGCACAGAACACGCCCTGGAGCTCATAGGCAATGACCGCACCGAAGCGGCCGACCGGCTGCGCGCGCGCATCGCCTGGGACGACCGGCTCTGGACTGAAGCCGGGCGGCGCTCCGAGGCGCTTCTGGGCGATCGCTGGCGGGGCGAGGCGGAGCTGTCCGGGCGCGACAGTCATGATGTTCTGCGCGCCCTCATCGCCTATGCGCTCGCGGGCGATCAGGCCTCCATGGACCGGGTTGAGGCGCGCTACGGCGCGGCCATGGCGCGCACCGAACACGCCAGCGCCTTTTCGCTGGTGGCCAATGAAACGGTGCGCCCCGGCGATGCGCGCCTCTCCGCGCTGGTCGCCGAACTCGCCGATCTGGACGACAGCACCAGCCTGATGCGCGGCTTCCGCGCCGCAGAGCTTGAAGAAGAAACCGGTTAGGCCGCCGCCGGGCGCCCTCCCGCCCCTTCAAGCCAGCGTCACGATCGCGTGGATCACCACGCCGATAAGCCCGCCGATAAGCGTGCCGTTCAGGCGGATATATTGCAGGTCGCGCCCCACCCCGGCCTCGATCTTCTCCACCACCGTGGCCGCGTCCCAGCTGGCGATGGTTTCGGAGATGATGCGGGCGACCTCGCCCCCGTGGCGTTCGGCCAGGTGGACCAGCAGCGGGGTGAGCCGGGCGTTGAACGCGGCGCGCGACTCCTCCTCGTTCAGAATCGCCTTGCCCAGGGAGACGAGCCCGCCGGCGAGCGCCTTGGCCGTCTTGCTGTCGGCTCCGCGCTCCACATCGCTCAACAGCGCCGCCTTCGCTTCACTCCAGCCCTGCTCGGCGAAATCGGCCACGGCTGGATGGGTGAGCGTCTCCGACATGATCCGCTCGACGCGCGCCTGCATCTCATCATCCTCGCGCAGCGCCTTCGCAAAGCCGCGCGCGGCCTCGGTGGCGCGCACGCGCAAGGGATGCTGGGGATCGTTGGCGGCTTCATGAAGCAGCTCTTCGGTCGCCGCGATCACGGCGTCAGAGACGCGCTTGTCCATACGGGTGAAGCGCAAAAGCGCGCCGGACTGGGCGCGGACCGCCGCGCGAAGCCGGTCCTCATTGGCTTCCAGCAGCTGAAAGCCTTCGCGCACCGCCGCATCGATGAGGGTCTGGTGCTTGTCGCCTGCGGTGAGCGCGTCCAGCACCGAGCCCATGGCCGGGCCGACGCGCGCGCCGCTCGCCTGGCGCCCGACCTGTTCGCGCCAGAACCGCGCTACGGCCTCGTCATTGATCAGGGCGACAAGATCCGGCGCAGCCTGCACCACGCCAAGCGCGATGGCGCGCGCCTGGCTGGGATCGGCGAGCATTTCGCCCACGCGCTTGCCCGGATCGGCGCCCGCAAGGCGGGCTTCGATCAGATCGGGGTCGAGAAAATTTTCCGCGATGAAACGGCCGACCGCGTCGGCGATGCGCTGCTGATTGTTCGGGATCACCGCCGTATGCGGGATCGGAAGGCCCAAAGGCCGGCGAAACAACGCGGTCACGGCGAACCAGTCGGCGAGCCCGCCGATCAGCCCGGCCTCGGCGAAGGCGCGCACATACCCCCAGACGCCCTCGTCGGAGCCCCACACATGCGTGGAGGCGAACAACACGGCCATGGCGACCAGGGCGGCGCCGGCGGCGATCTTCATGCGAAGGGCGGGATCGGGTTCGGTCATCACAGGCATCCTAAAGGTACGCGCGCGAAGGTCGACGGTTCGACTGAGACTCCCCTCCCCGGCGCCGCCTTGCTAGGATGGCGTCACTCAACGAGGGGCCGGGGGGGCTTGTGTATGTCGATCGCACCGCGCGGCGTGTTCGCCGCTTTCATCATCGCGCCCGCCTTCGCGGCGCTCTTGTGCGTGCTGGGGATGATGATCCACTTCGTCACGTCGGACCCCGCGGGCGCAGCCATGCCCGTGGGCGAGCTTCTTCCCATGGCCGCCGCGATCTGGATGAGCGCGCTGATGTTCGCCTACCCCGCCGCGCTCGGCTTCGTGGTGGTCTGGTTCGCCTTCACCGCGATGCGGCTGGGCGCCGCCGGCGCGCTCCTGGGCGGCGCAATCGCCGGATTCGCCTCGGTGACGGTGTATCTCGACCGCATCCATGAGGGGGGCTTCATGCAGGGTCTGACCGGGGGCGAGGACTTCGGCGCGATGACGCTCGGCCAGCTCACAGCCGCCCTGGTGCTGCCGCTGATCGGTGCTGCGAGCGGGGCCCTTGGGGGCCTGGTCTTCAACATGTTCGCGCGCCGATAGCGCGGCGTTCCCGCAAACCGCCTCATTTGCGTTATAGTCGCGGGGTGCGACCAAACATGTCTGGAGTTTTGTCCATGAAGCGCTTTCTTCTGATCCCGCCCGCCGCAATCGCCCTCGGCCTTGCGGCCTGCGCCCCGACGCCGACCACCTACGGCCCCGCCGCGGCGGTAAGTTCAGGCGTTGGATACGAAGACCTGCGCATCGAAGAGGATCGCTGGCGGGTGACCTTCACCGGCGGCCCGTCGGCCAGCCGGTCCGAGGTGGAGGGCCTGGCGCTGCGCCGCGCGGCCGAGCTCGCCCTGGCCAACGGCTATGACTGGTTCACCGTCGTGGATCGCCGCTTCGAGCAGGAGGGCGCGAACCGCTCCCCGGTGCGCGTGGGCGGCTCGGTCGGCGCCGGCGTCGGCTCGGGCGGGTTTCGCAGCTCGGGCGTGGGCGTCGGCATTTCGCTGAGCCCGGGCGACGAGCGCCGCGCCATCGTGACGCTGGAGATCATCGCAGGCGACGGCCCGAAACCGGAGGGGGCCTACGAGGCCGCCTACCTCGCCCGGCCCGCCGCTTAGGGCGCCGGCGCGCCTTGCCACGGGCTTCCAAACCGGTGTGAAGTCCGCGCCATGACCGACGACCTCGCACCCCGCCTCATGGCCGGAGAGCGCGCCGCTCTGGCGCGTGCGATCACGTTGGTGGAATCCACCCGCGCCGACCACCAGGCGGCCGCCCGCGACCTGCTCACCGCGGTGATGGACAAGACCGGGGGCGCGTGGCGCATCGGGCTCACGGGCGTTCCGGGCGTCGGCAAATCCACCCTCATCGAAGCGCTGGGCTCGCAGCTTACACGCGCGGGGCGCAAGGTGGCCGTGCTCGCGGTGGATCCCTCCTCCTCGCGCTCGCGCGGTTCGATCCTCGGCGACAAGACCCGCATGGGCCAGCTTGCGGTGGACCGGAACGCCTTCATTCGCCCCTCGCCCAGCGCCGGCACGCTGGGCGGCGTCGCGCGCAAGACCCGCGAGAGCCTGCTTTTGTGCGAGGCGGCGGGCTACGACGTCGTCATCGTGGAGACCGTGGGCGTCGGCCAGTCGGAAACCGTGGTCGCCGACATGGTGGACGTCTTCATCGCCCTGATGCTGCCCGGCGCCGGCGATGAGCTGCAGGGCATCAAGAAAGGTCTGCTCGAACTGGCCGAAATCCTGTTCGTGAACAAGGCTGACGGCGAGAACGAAACCCGCGCGCGGCGCTCGGCGCGCGACCTGGAAGCGGCGCTGCACCTGTTCGCGCCGGTCTCGCCGCACTGGACCCCCGCCGTGCTCACCGGCTCCGCGATGTCCGGCGCGAACATCGACAAGCTCTGGCAAAGCGTCGAAGCCCACCGCAAGGCGCTGGACGGCGCAGGAGCGCTCGCGAAGAAACGCCAGGGCCAGCAGGTGCGCTGGCTCTGGTCCATGGTGGAGGAGCGCGTGCTGCAGGCGTTCAAGGACGATCCGGCCGTCAAATCAGCCGCGCCGGAGCTGGAGCGCGCGGTGGCCGAAGGCCGCCTGCCCGCCAGCGAGGCCGCCGAGCGCCTGTTGAAGCGAGGCGAATGACGTGACCGCGCTTAAAATGCTGCCCGCCAATCTCGCCGCGCGCTTCACGCCGGACGCGTTCAAGCGCGCCGCCGGCGCCCGCTTCGTCACCCCGCGCGCGAAAAAACAAAGCGACACCGGACGGGCCTGGCTTGAAAGCCTGACGCCGGTCGACTTCGACGCGCCGTGCGGAACGCAGCGCGCCTGGACCGGCGGCGAGGGCCCGCTGGTGATGTTTCAGCACGGATGGGAGGCCGACAGCGCGGACCTCTCAACGCTGGGGCAAGCGGTGATGACCGCCGGATTCCGCGTCGCGCTGATCGACGGCCCCGCCCATGGCGCCAGCACCGGGTCTCGCGCGCACATGATCCGCTTCGCCGACGGCCTCGCCGCGGCGCGCAACCATTTCGGCGAGCCCTTCGCCGTGGTCGCCCATTCCATGGGCTTTCCCGCCGCGGTCATCGCCATGACGCGGTTCGCCCTGTCGCCGCAGACCGTCGTCGCGCTCGGCGCGCCGGACGCCCTGCCGCGAAACGTCCGCTTTCAGGCGCGCGCCATGGGCTTGTCGGACCGGGCGGTGGAGCTGATGCTCGACGCGGTCTCCTATCGCTTCGGCGAGGACGCGCGCCGGCTCAGCGTGGTCGAGGACGCGCCGGCCATGGCGATCCCGGCGTTGTTTTGCCATGGCGGGAACGACGCCATCGCGCCGCCCGATGCCAGCGAGCGCATGGCCGCAGCCTGGCCCGGCGCGGCGCTGTCGGTTTTCGACGGCCTGGGTCATCGCGGCGTGCTGCGCGATGACCGCGTTCTGAAAACGGTTACGGAATTTCTTGTAAAGCGAGGCGAACGCTAGACTTTCCCGCTCGGCCGCGCGGCGCAGGACTCGCGCCATTTGGCGAGGTTCGTCAGCGCCTCGTCCGGAGCCATCTTCACCCAGGCGGCGAACTCCACGAACACGAAGGCGGTGATGTCGGCGAAGCTGAAGGCGTCGCCGCCAAGCCAGGGCGCCTCGCCAAGCCGCGCGTCCAGCGTCTTGAAGAATTTCTGGCCGCGCGCGCGCCCGCGCTCGGCGAGTTCGGGGATCTGCGCCACCTTGTCCGGGCCGGGCAAGGCGCGGTCCTTCATCGCCCTGGAGGTGTTGCGCAGCACCTCCATGACGCTGACCAGCCCCTCGAACTCGGCGCGCCAGATCCATTCGGCGACGCGCGCCTGCTCCACCGCGCCGCGCCCCATGATCGGGGGATCGGGATATTCGGCTTCAAGATATCGGGCGATGGAGGCGTTGTCGCAGAAGGTCTCTCCGTCCTCGCTGACGAGCACCGGCACCGTGCAGCGCGGGTTGATCGCGGTGAAGCTGTCGGAGAACTGCTCGCCGCTTCGAAGATCGACCTCGATCGTCTCCACCTCAATGCGCTTCTCGGCAAGCACCATGCGGGCGCGGCGCGGGCTGGGGGCGGTGGAGCAATCGTAGAATTTCATCATCAGATCATACCCTTGGGGCTTCTTGTTCATGCAAATTGAGACGGCCTTATGCCCGCCACGTCAAGGCGCGACTCAAGCCCCGCGCCGAGCGCGAGGATCACGTCCTCGCGGAACAGCGGCGCCCACAGGCTCGTGGCGTGCGGCACGGTGAAGGTCGCGCCGCTCTCATCGGCCGGAGCGCCGAAAATCGTCCGCGTGGGCTGCTCGGAGAAGCCGGAGCGGAAGGCGAGCTGGGGGTGGCCGGTGAAATTGCTCACCAGCAGCATGGCGCCGGCGAAGTTCGGCCCGATCACCGCGTCGAGCCCGTCCATGCGTTCGGCCATCATCTGTTGCGCCTGGCGGCGAAGCCGGTCGGCGTTCACGAGATCCACCGCCGAGGCGAAGCGGGCGCGCCGCCAGGTGTTCGGCCAGGCCGCATCGTCCTGCCAGGTAAGCCGGTCGTCCAAATCCTCCAGCGTCAGCCGCTCGAACGCCGCGGCGGCCTCGGCCTCCAGCTGGATGAGCATGGAGTCGTAGGGCTGATCATCGATGTCAAAGGCGACAAGCGTCACGCCGAGGGCGCGCGCCGCGTCCAGCGCGGCGCGGTCCGCCTCGCTCGCCGCTTCGAACCATTCGGGGTTATGGCCCAGGCGCAAGCCGCTCAAGTCCTGAGAGAGGTCTGCGCCGAAGGTCGTTGAAAAACTTGCCGGATCGCCAGCGTCGGCGCCGTTGATCGCGTCGAGCACAAGGCCGGCGTCCGGCGCCGAGCGCACAAGCGGTCCGATTTTGTCGAGCGACCAGCACAGCGCCATGGCCCCGGTGCGCGCCACGCGCCCGAAGGTGGGCCGCAAACCCGTCGTCCCGCAGCGGTGCGAAGGCGAGACGATGGAGCCCAGCGTTTCGGTGCCGATGGAGAACGCGCACAGCGCCGCCGCCGTCGCCGAGGCCGGACCGGCGGAGGAGCCGGAGCTGCCTTCATTGGGATTGAACGGATTGCGCGTCACCCCGTCATGCCAGATGTCGCCATAGGCGATCGCGCCTGACGTCACCTTGCCCAGCAGCACGGCGCCGGCGTCCGCCAGGCGGCGGGCCACCGCAGCGGTGTCGCCCGCCACCCTGTCGGCGTAGACGCTGGCGCCCCAGGTCGCGGGCAGGCCTTCGACGTCGATGATGTCCTTCAAGGCGTACGGTACGCCATGCAACGGTCCGCGCGCGCGCCCGGCGCGGCGCTCGGCGTCGCGGGCGCGGGCCTCGGCGCGGGCGCGCTCCGCCGTCACCGTGACGAAGCAATGCAGATCGCGCTCATAGGCGGCGATGCGCGCGAGATAGATTTCGGTGAGCTCAAGGCTGGTGATCGCCCCGCGCTCAAGCCACTGGGCCAGCATCCAGACCGGCGCATAGGCGATGTCCACCGGGTCGGACGGAAGGCCCGGCGCGCGCCCCAGCCCCGTCACGCCGCCCTCGGCCATGGCGTAGGATTCACCCGGCAGGCGCGGATCGAATGTAAGCGCGGGCGCGAGCGCGTTGGGCTTCTCCACCGCCCGCAACGCCTCCGCCCGACCGATCCAGGCCTCGATTCCCGAAATCAACTGCTCGCGCTCGTCTGCGGTGTAGCTGACGCCGAACAAGGGCTCTGCGCACGATACGGTTTCTGCAGTCACAGCGCGCGAAGGATCCTCGGCCCGGGCGCTTGCGGCGAATCCGGCGCCGGCGCCGGCCATCAAACCCAGCGCCCCGCGCCGCGTAGTAGCGAATTTTCCCAAATCTTTCATGGCGATCACCGGTTAAAACTATGGCGAAGCGCGGCGGAGCTCACACCCGGTTCATCGCCGCGCGCGTTAACCTTGGCAGGGTTCGCCGCGGCTTGGAACCGCTTCGCGCAAGGGCTGGAATCGTTAATTATGGCGAAGAAATCCCATTTTCGCCCAACTTCGGGGGCTTCGATTGCGTTTGGTTAACGTGGGGCCGTGAATAGAAAGGGGCATGAAGCCATGGACGACCATATTCAATCGCGCCGCGCCATGCCGCAGTCGAACCGCGACCTGTTTGAAGGAGCGGAGCTGATGGATCGCGCCGAGCAGAAAGCTCACAAGATCTCCGACCGGCTGACCCACGCCACCCAGCGTGCGAGCGCGGCGTTCGTGTTCTATATGAGCTTTAAGAACACGCGCGGCAGCCGTTTCGGCGAAGCCACCGGCGCCCAGCCGATCCAGCGCGCGCCCACCTATCCCGACAGCCACATCATGACCTTCTCCATCCTGGCGGGTCTGATCCTGTTTGAAGGTTTGGCGAACGCCTACTTCTTCTCCAAAGGCTCCGATCTCGGCCTTCTGGGCGGGTGGATCCAGGCGATCACGGTGGCCAGCGCCAACGTCATCGCAAGCTTCTTCGTGATCGGCTTTCTGGGCCTGCGCATGCTGCAGAACCCGCACCGCCCCTTCTCCTTCGCGGCTGCGCTGATCTTCGTGCCGCTGGCCGCGGCCTTCATCGTGTTTTTGAACTTCTGCGCCGCGCACTATCGCGACCTTCTGGAGATCAACGCCGCGATGCTGGCCCAGGGCGGGACCGAGCAGACCGGCGAGATGCTGGCGCCGGTGACCCGCGCGCTGACCTTCGCCCCGTTCGAGACGCTCGAAGCGCTGCTGCTGTTCGGGCTGGGCGTGACCTTCGCCATCATCGCCGCGTTCAAGGGCGCGACCTTCGATGATCGGCTGATCGGCTACGGCGCGGCGCACCGCCGCCTGGTGAACGCCTCCTCGCACCTGGCCGCCGTGCTGAAACAGCTGCCCGCCCAGGCCGGCGCAGCCGACGGCGAGGCGGTCGCCAGCCCCACCAAGCGCCGCCGCGCGGTGGAGCTGATGGAGCAGATCGACGACATGTTCGCCCAGGAGGTGGAGGACGCCCTCGCCCGCCATGAGCGCCGCCGCGAAGAGATGGACGCGGGCGACACGAAAATTTATTCCAGCGAACCCCCGCCCCGGGCCTAGACTTCGCCGGCGCGCCGCGCTCGTCTTGCGAACCGCAGACGGGCGCCACGCGTTCGTTAAGCCGACCGGAAGGGTGAGACCATGCGCGGCAAGGACATACTCGGCGTCTTCAACATCATCATCGTTCTGGGCGTGCTCGGAGCGATCAGCTACGCCGCCCTCGTTCTGCAGCCCGAGGAGTACGATCCCGACACGCTGTGCCTGGCCGGCGAGACCCCGCCTCACATGGCGCTGGTGATCGACAAAACCGATCTCTACGCGCCTGATCAGGCGGTGCGCATCGAGGATCTGGTGCTGCAATCGCGCGACCGGCTCACCGTCGGGGAGAAGCTCTCGCTGTATGAGCTTGATGCGCGCGGCGAGCTGATCAACACCAACAGCTTCGCCCTGTGCAATCCGGGCCGCGGTGACCAGATCAACCCGCTCTACCGCAACCCGCAGCGCGTCGAGGCGCGCTATCAGGCGCTGTTCGAGGGCCCGCTCCAGGACGCGCTGTCAGACCTGGTCGAACCCAAGGAAAGCCCGGCGAGCCCGATCATCGAAGCGCTCGCCCGCCTCGCGGTGGAGGACGACTTCGACCGCGACACGCCGCGGCGGACCGTGGTGCTGGTCTCAGACATGCTGCAGAACTCGCGCCTGTTCACGGTCTATGGCCGCAATCGCGCCGATCTCGCCCGCGCCCTGCCCGATCCGCGCCTGGTCGCCGACGCGGTCACCGCCGAGTATGGCGACGCGCTGGCGGGCGTGACCATCGAGGTTCACCTGATCCCGCGCCAGGGCTGGGAAGCCCAGCAGGCCGGCGTGATCCAGGGATACTGGAGCGAGGTGTTCCGCCAGCTGGGCGTGAGGGACCGGTGGACGGCGCTTTAGGTCTGCGCGCGCTCAATCAACCCCATCCCGTTCCCCGGCGAGTGTCCCGGCTTCAGGCCGGGACCTTGGAGCCTTGCCTGATCAAGCGGCGGATCGGCGACGACATTGGCTAAGCGCGTGAATTTGAGGCGCTGCAGGATCCCGGTCTCACTCACGGCTTTCGCCGGGAGATGAACCGGGAAACGGAATGTTTTCTTACCGGTGGAGAACACGTTCCGCTTCGCGCGGCGCACCCCCCCATCAAGGGGGAGGACAGCAGCTACCCCGCCTTCTCCAGCACGCACACGTAAAACCCGTCCGTGCTTGTGCGCAGCGGGGAGAGCTGGATCGCGCCGTGGCGGCCCTCCAGCTTTGCAAGCCTCACCTTCGCCCCGTCGGCGAGCCGGCCGGACGCGGCGATGGCTTCGCTCGCCGGAACGGCCGTGAAATCGCTGCGGCCTTCGAGGAAGGCGGTGACGCGCTCCTCGTTTTCTTCAGGCAGGACCGAGCAGGTCACGTAAACCATGCGCCCGCCGGGCTTCACATAGGCTTGCGCTTTGGAAAGCACCTCGTCCTGTTCGGCCATGCGGCGCTTCAGCGCTTCGGATTTGAGCTTCCATTTCGCGTCCGGGCGGCGGCGCCAGGTTCCCGAGCCCGAGCACGGCGCGTCGATGAAGACGCAGTCCATGCTCGCTTCAAGATCGCCCAGCGTCTCGACCTCCTTGCCGGTGCGGACCTGCACGTTGCGCGCGCCGGCGCGCTGCAGGCGCGGCCAGATGGCTTTCAGGCGCCGTCCGTCAAAATCCCAGGCGTAGATCTGGCCGGTGTTCTCCATCAGCGCCGACAGGGCCAGCGTCTTGCCGCCCGCGCCCGCGCAATAGTCAAGCACCTGGCGGCCGGCGATCTCGCCGGCGGCGAGCGCGGCGATCTGGCTGCCAAGGTCCTGCACCTCCACCCAGCCCTTGCCGTAGGCGGGGATGGCTTCGGCGCCCGGCGCCTTGGCGCGCGGATCGGTCTCGGGGATGCGCAGCCCGTCGATGACGAGATCGCTTTCGATCACGTCTTTCAGCTTCGCCTTCACCGCCGCGACGGCGCGTTCAGGCTCGGTCTTAAGCGTGTTGATTCTCAGATCCACCGGCGCGCGCCCGGCCATGGCCGCGCCTTCCTGCGCGGCTTCGGCGCCGAAGGCCTTCTTGAAGGCGAGCTCCAGCCATTCGGGGATTTCCGCGGCGACGTGAAGCGGCGGCGCGCCGTCGTCGGCGCGGATCAGCCCGCCCTTCTCCGCGGCGGTGAGCGGTTCGGGCGCGTGCGCGTCGTCCTCGAACATCGCCTCGATCTCATCGGCGCTCATGCCCCAGGCGACGTGGAGCGCACCGATGGCGAGGGCGCGCGGGGTGTCGGCGGCCATCGCGTCGCGGATGCTCGCCCGGCGGCGCAGCGCGTCCATGACAAGGCCGGAGATCCAGGCGCGGTCTTTCGAGCCGGCGTACCGGTTCGCCTTGCCCCAGTCGCGCAGGGCGTCCTTGACCGGTCGATGCCGGATGAGCACCGCGTCGAGCACCTCGATCGCGGCGGCGACACGTCCGCCGTCACGCATCAGCTCGGGCTCGGATAGTTCGGCGCTTCGCGGGTGATCGTCACGTCGTGGACATGGCTTTCCTTCAGACCCGCGCCGGTGATGCGCACGAAGTCGGCCTTGTCCTGAAACTCGGCGATGGATTTCGCGCCGGTATAGCCCATGGCCGCACGCAGCCCGCCCACCATCTGGTGCAGGATCGGCCCCACCGGGCCCTTATAAGCGACCTGGCCCTCGATGCCTTCAGGCACCAGCTTCATGCGGTCGGTGACTTCCTTCTGGAAATACCGGTCGGCCGAGCCGCGCGCCATGGCGCCGACGCTGCCCATGCCGCGATAGGATTTGTAGGAGCGGCCCTGATAGAGGAACACCTCGCCGGGCGCTTCTTCGGTGCCCGACAGCATGGAGCCCATCATCACCGTGTCGGCGCCCGCCGCGATGGCCTTGGCCATGTCGCCGGAATACTTGATGCCGCCGTCGGCGATGATCGCGCCGTCAAACCCGTCCTTGGCGCGCGCGCACTCCATGATGGCGGTCAGCTGAGGCACGCCCACGCCGGCGACCACACGCGTGGTGCAGATCGAGCCCGGCCCGATGCCCACCTTCACGCAGTCCGCGCCCACGTCGAACAGCTTGCGCGCGCCGTCATAGGTGGCGACATTGCCCGCCACCACCTGGGCGCGGTTGGACAGCTGCTTGATCCGGCGCACCTGCTCGGGCACGGCCGCGCTCATGCCGTGGGCGGTGTCGATGACGATGACGTCGACGCCCGCATCGATCAGCGCCTCGGCGCGCGCAAAGCCCGCATCGCCCACCGTGGTGGCCGCCGCCACGCGCAAGCGCCCATGCTCGTCCTTGGCCGCATTGGGGTGGGCCTCGGCCTTCAGCATGTCCTTGACGGTCATCAGGCCGACGCAGTGGCCCTCCTCGTCGACGACCAGCAGACGCTCGATGCGGTGCTTGTGCAAAAGCCGGCGCGCCTCGTTCTGATCGACGCCGGGTTTGACGGTGACCAGGTTCTCCCGCGTCATCAAGGTGTGGACCGGCTGGGAGAAGTCGTCGGCGAAGCGGACGTCGCGGTTGGTGATGATCCCCACGAGCTTGCCGTTCACCCCGCCATTGGCCTCCACCACCGGAATCCCGGAGATGCCGTTGGCGTCCATGATGGCCTTAAGCTGGGAGAGCGGCGCGTCCGGCGTGATGGTGATCGGATTGACCACCATGCCGCTTTCATAGCGCTTCACCCGGCGGACCTCTTCGGCCTGCTCTTCGTCGGTGAGATTGCGGTGAATCACGCCGATGCCGCCGGCCTGGGCCATGGCGATGGCCAGCCCGGCTTCAGTGACGGTGTCCATGGCCGCCGACAGGATCGGAATGTTCAGGCCGATGGTGGATGTCAGGCGGGTGCGAACGTCTGCGTCGGCTGGCAACACTTCCGACGAACCGGGCTGCAAGAGCACGTCGTCGAAGGTGAGCCCCTCACGAATCTGCATGGGGAGGCCTCCTTCTCTCTTGCGGGGCCGCTTTAGCAGAGTTTTTAAAAAGGGCAAGGCGTGTGCGCTGCTGCAAGGGCGCGCCGAGCGCGGCTACACCGCGCCCGGCCGCTCCTGGCGGGCGCGAAGTTTGACGAAAATCGCACGCATGTCGTCGGCGCTTGCGCGCTCGACCGCGCCGGCGGCGATCTCCTCAGGGCTCCAGAGCCATGAAACGGCCGGGTCGTGCAGCATGGCCCACTCGCCGAACAGGCGGTGCTCGATCGCCGTATCCACGTGCAAGGTCAGGTCCACATGCCGATCGTCGCGCCCGATGCGCGCCACTGCAGCCTTCACGGCGGCGTCGGGGCCTTCGAGCAGCTGGATATAGATATCCTCCCGGCAGATCAGCGCCCCGGTGACGCCGTCGCGATCGTTGGCGCGGCGCGCATCCATGAGGATGGCGTTGAGCGTGCCGGCGTCAAAGCCGAAGGGCCGTGAGGAATAGATGATCTGATGCAAACCCATGGACGCGCTTTCCTGCAACGAGGCGTGAGCGTGACACAGATCGCGTCCCGGTGCACGCGCGCCGGCGGGGCGGCCCAGACGGTCTACGCCGCCTTCGTGGTCACCGGTTCGGGGCCGGACCAGGCCTCGCGAGTGGCGCGATACAGCTCAGGCGCGCCGACATTGAGCCGCCTGCGCGCCTCCTCCAGCGGCAAGGGCAAGAGGTCCAGCAAATCCACCGCGGCGAAATTCTCCGCCTCATGCGCCAGGCGCACCGCCTCCTTCATCATCCGGCCCATGGGCCAGGACGGGATTTCGGCGCGAATGCGCAGGCCCGCCATGGCGCCGAGCAAGCGCGAACCGCGCGAGCCGGTCTGACACCCGGTGAACACAAGCAAGAGCGCCTCGCCCAGCGGGTCGCGGCTATAGCCGGTGAGCACGTGATAGAGGTCGTGGGTGAGCGCCATCATGTAGGACAGCGCATACAGGTGCGGGTGCTCGCGCTCCAGCCGGGCCATGTCTTCCGGCGCCTGGGCCAGGTGGGCGTCGTGCACGCCGGTGGGATGCAGGCCTTCACTGTCGAGATACTGCAGATACGCGCTCGCGAACGTGCCCGGCCCGCAGCTTTCCAGCCTCTCCCGGTCGGTGAGCACGCGCCCCACGCGCTCATGGTCGGCGACGATGCTCTGTCCATACGCCGACCCGAAGAAGGCGTCGAACCAGTCCTCCTGGCTGCGCCCGTTCACCGCCTCGAAGAAGGCGAAGACGTAGCGGGTGTCGTCGCGATCCTGCGTCAGTCCGTAAAACGCCTTGAGCGCGGCGAGCGGGCGAACGGGACGGTAGGGATAGCGCGGCGCGGATCCGGCCATGGCGTGGAAGCCCTCCAGCTGACGGAGCAAGTGTGAACGCTGTTCACATATCGCGTCAAGCCGCGCGCCTAACCCTTAAAGCCCGTCGCGATCAGGAAGGTCTCCGCGCTTTCCTGGCGGCTGGCCGGCGGTTTGTAGTGGCGCACCTTGGCGAAGCGGGTCTTGAGAAGGTCCAGAAGCTCGGTCGTCGCGCCGCCCTGGAAGACCTTGGCGACGAACCCGCCGCCGGGTTTGAGGACGTCGAGGGCGAAGTGCGCCGCGGCCTCGACCAGCGCCACGATGCGCAGATGGTCAGTGGCCTTGTGCCCGGTCGTCCAGGGGGCGAGGTCGGAGACCACCAGATCGGCCGGCCCGCCCAGCGCCTCCTTCAAGGTGTCCTCCGCACCCTCCTCGGTGAAATCGAGGGTCAGCAGGGTCGCGCCGGGCACCGGCTCCATCTCCAGAAGATCGACGCCGGCCACATGGGACGCCCCGCGCTTGACCGCCACCTGCGCCCAGCCGCCCGGCGCCGCGCCCAGATCCGCAACCCGCATGCCCGGCTTGATCAAGCCGAACTTGTCATCAAGCTCGATGAGCTTGTAGGCCGCGCGCGAGCGATACCCGTCCTGCCTGGCGCGCGCCACATAGGGGTCGTTGAGCTGGCGCTCCAGCCAGAGCTTGGAGGAGTATTTTCGCCCGCGCGCGGTCTTCACCTTGGTATGAAACTGCTTCGCGGCGCGGGCGTCGCCCCCTTTGGTCACCGGGCCGGAGCGCCGGCGGCGGCGCTTCTCGCCGCCGTCCTTGTCATCCTTCGGGCCGTCGCCATCCTGGCTCATGCCTCGCCCTTCCCGCGCTTATGGCGTCCGCTGGAGCCGCCGCGCTTGCCGCGCCGGCGGCGCGGGCGCATCAGATTGTGCAACATGCCTTCGCGCAGGCCCCGGTCGCCGATGCGCACCCGCTCCACCGGCCAGGCGTCGAGCACCGCCTCATAGATCGCGCACCCCGCGAGCACCAGATCGGCGCGCTCCTCACCGATGCAGCCCTCCTGCGCCCGCCCCGCCCGGTCGCGCGATGAGAGGCGGCCGCAGGCGGCGCGCGCCTCGTCAGCGCTCATCCACAGCCCGTCCACCTTGTCGCGCATATAGCGTTCCAGATTAAGGTGCACGCCAGCCACCGAGGTCACCGTGCCCGACGTGCCCACAAGGTGAGCCTTACCCGCCTCGAACACCGGCCGCAGGCGCTTGGCGCCCTTGGGCGGCTTCAGGTGTTTGGCGGCGAAGGCCTTCATCTCGGCGTACCAGGCCTCGCGCGCTTCATCGCCTTCAGGCTCTAAAAAGCGTTCCGACAGGGTGACCACGCCCAGCGGCATGGTGGACCAGCCGCGCAAGGGCGGCTTGCCGCCGCTCTCATACCCGCCGCGATTGCGCCATTCGGCGAGGTCGACCCAGCACAGCTCGGTGGAGCCGCCGCCGATATCGAGCACCAGCGCCGCCTCCATGGCTTCATCCATGAGGTCGAGACTGCCCTGGACGGCGAGCCGCGCCTCTTCTTCGGCGGTGATAATCTCAAGCGGCAGTCCCGTCGCCTCCACCGCGCGGGCGATGAAGGCTTCGCCGTTGTCCGCGGCGCGGCAAGCTTCAGTGGCGATGCAGCGCATCTTCACCACATCGCGCTTCTTCATGCGGTCGGCGCACACTTTCAGCGCTTCGATGGCGCGGTCCATGGCGTCGTCTGACAGCTTGCCCGAGGCCGTCAGCCCCTCGCCCAGGCGGACGATGCGCGAATAGGCGTCGACCACGCGAAACCCCTTGCGCAGGCGGCGCGCCAGCAGCATGCGGCAATTATTGGTGCCGAGATCGATCGCTCCGTAGATCGGCTCCGGCGCGCTTTTGCGCCGGTTCCGATTCGGCCGCGGCCGCGCCGGCTCTGACCCGGCGGCGTCCTTCGCCATGCTCATCTGTCCTTTCGGGTCAGGATCACCGCGTCCGGCGCGCCGTTGCGGCGCATGCCGGGACCCGAGAAAATCCGGACCGGTTCGTATCATTTGGCGGACAGGATAACACGCCGCGCGCTTAGGGGAAGCGGGCGCCGGGCCGATCTGATACGGCGCCTCGAAAAATTTGAGAACGCACATATATTTATTGGGTGAGCAGTCACCCTGGGGAGGTTTGCGAGGCAATGCGGCAAGCCAAATTCACCATCGGAGACGTGGTGCGCCATCGCCTGTTTCCGTTTCGGGGCGTCGTTTATGACGTGGACCCCGAATTCGCCAACACCGAGGCGTGGTGGCTCGCCATTCCGGAGACCATCCGGCCGAGCAAGGACCAGCCCTTCTACCATTTGCTGGCGGAGAACGAGGAAACGTTCTACCCCGCCTACGTGTCGGAGCAGAACCTTCTGCCCGACGCCCATAACGGCGCGGTGGGTCATCCCAAATGCGCCGAGATGTTCGAAGGCTTCGACGGGGAGCGCTATGTGCTCAAGCGCTCCACGTCGAGCGTGAACTAACCGCGTGCTCAAGCCGAGTGGGCAAGCGCGGGGCTGGTTTCTCCGAACCAGGCTGTTCGAACCGCGAAACCGGTCTTCCCCGCCACCGCGACGCGTCTAGTGGCGGCGCGGCGCCTCGCGCGAGCCGCGGCGTCCGCCGCCGCCTTTGAACTTGCGCAGGATTTGCGGCAGGAACTTCACGGCGTAGCGTAGAATGCGGGACATGGGGGCTGTCCTTCCAGGGTTGCTGTACGGGCGTTTGCCCTTGCCCTAGACAGTTCTTAAATCCCCCTCGCGTTCCGGCAGGGCTGCAGCGGCGCTGCGACGCAGCAGCGGCTCCGGCTACAAAGCGTCCTTCCAGAACCCGCCCAGGAGCCCTGCCGCAACAGCGATCGCAAGCGCCCAGGGGAGTATCGCAGCTGCGGAAAGACCCGCCTGCATCACGGCGAAGGCGAACGCCGCTGCGATGAAACCCACAGGCAGACCGATCACGAAAAAGACCAACGCTCGTAATGGCTTGAATGTCATTGGCCTTCCCTTCGGCTAGGACCCTTGATCCATCGGAACGGGATCGGTCGCACCCTACCCTTCGTAGCGCACCACGTCTTGCTCGATAGCGCCGAAGATGGACTTGCCGTTCTCATCCAGCATTTCGATCCGGATCGTATCGCCGGGGGTCATGAATTTCGTCTTCGGCTCGCCGTCATAAATCGTTTCGATCATGCGGATCTCGGCGATGCAGGAATACCCCTTGCCGCCCTCGCTCACCGGCTTGCCGGGCCCGCCGTCCATCTTGTTGGAAATGGTGCCCGAGCCCACGATGGAGCCGGCGGTCAGCGGCCGGGTCTTGGCGGCGTGGGCGACCAGCTGCGCAAAGTCGAAGGTCATGTCCACATGGCAGTCCGGCTCGCCGAACTTTTCGCCATTCAGCCAGCTGGTGAGCGGCAGGTGCACCTTGCGCCCGTCCCATTTGTCGCCCAGCTCGTCCGGCGTGACGGCCACAGGAGAAAACGCGCTCGGCGGCTTGGACTGGAAGAAGCCGAAGCCTTTGGCGAGCTCGCCGGGGATCAGGCCGCGAAGCGACACGTCGTTGACCAGCATGAGCAGGCGGATTTCCTTCTCGGCGTCGTCCACCGACAGCCCTTGGGGACCGTCGCCGGTGATCACCGCCACCTCGCCTTCAAAATCGCAGCCCCATTTGTCGTCGCCCAGCGGGATCTCGTCGCGGGGGCTCAGGAAGGCGTCCGAGCCGCCCTGATACATCAGCGGGTCTTCCCAGAAGCTCTCCGGGATTTCCGCGCCGCGCGCCTTTCTGACCAGCTCCACATGATTGACGTAGGCCGAGCCGTCCGCCCACTGAAACGCGCGCGGCAGCGGGCTCATGGCGTCGTGCTCGTGGAAGCGCGCGCGCGGGATCGTCTCGCGCTCCAGCTGATCAGACAGCGTGCGCAGCTCCGGCTCGCACCGGCTCCAGTCGTCCAGGGCGGCCTGCAGGGTCGGCGCGATCATCGTCGCATCCGCGCACCAGGCGAGGTCCTTGGAGACCACCACCAGGCGGCCGTCGCGGGAGTCCGATTTCAGGGTGGCGAGTTTCATGGGGAGGGTCCTTCTATGACTGGTTCAAATCCTAAGGTCAGCGATGTCCTCCCCTGCTTGCGGGGGAGGTGCTCGCGAAGCGAGCGGAGGGGGCGGCTCCAGCGAGTGAAGGCGGCGCAGCCCCCCTCGACCCTTCGGGCCACTCCCCCGCAAGCGGGGGGAGACACCCTACTCCGCCGCCTGCTTCGGTTTCCAGCTGTTGACGTAGTCGAGGTTTTCCACGCTCGCGGCGCCCTCGCCCACCTCCAGCGGATCGCGGGTGTCGATCATGACGGCGTACTCATCCGTGGCCGGCTTTGCCTGCTCCATCATGTTGTTCAGCGCCTTCGGGTGCGGGCCGTGGGTGAAGCCGGAGGGATGGAAGGTCATCATGCCGGCATCGATATTGTCGCGGCTGAAGAAATCCCCCGCGTGATAGAACAGCACCTCGTCGTAATCGTCATTATTGTGGAAAAACGGCACCTTAAGCGCGCCGGGATCGGTCTCGAACGGGCGTGGCGCAAACGTACACACCACAAAGCGATCCGACAGGAAGGTGGTGTGGGCGCTGGGCGGCAGATGATAGCGGTGGCTCATCAGCGGCCGGATATCCTTCACGTTCAGGCGCACCGGATGCAGCTCGCCATGCCAGCCCACGGCGTCCAGCGGATTGAACGGATAGGTGATGGTGGAGACCTGGCCGCGCTTTTTCACCTGCACGGTCCATTCATGGTCCTCGTCGGCCTGCTGGGCCTTGAAGGCGTCATCCATGGCCGGCACATCCAGGATCGCCGGATCGAACACGGCGTGGGGACCGGCCAGGCCGCGGTCGGGCAGCGTGTAATGGGTGTTGGTGGCCTCCACCATGAGCACCGCGGTGGGCTCTGACGGCGCCAGGCGCCACATGGTCCCGCGCGGCAGGACGATGTAATCGCCGGGCGCATACTGAAGATGGCCGAAATCGCAGAACAGCGAGCCTGAGCCCTGGTGAATGAAGAGCAGCTGATCGCCGTCACCATTACGCGCCAGGCTCTCCATGGGCGAATCCAGCTTCCAGAAGCGCACGTCGGTGGCGGTGTTATATAGCACGCTGGCCGCGCCCCAGGGCGAGGTCTCCGCGATGTTCAGCTTGGTGAGATCGAAGGCGCGCGGTTTCAGCGGCCCGTCAAAATCGGTCCAGCCGGTGGGCGGGCGCTTGTGGTGCAGGAAGGCGGCGGGGCCGAAAAACCCCTCCTTGCTCATCTCGCGCTCATAGGGCGCCTCTTTGGGAAAGTCGGCGTGGGCCTGGCGTGAGGCGGTCCCCTCGGTGCGGCTGGCGTATATCCATTTGCGCGACATGGAAGCTCTCCGATGGCGAATGCGTCAGCGCGGAATTTAGTTACATTTGAAACTAATTGAAAGGGCGGTTCTGTCTTGACCGAGCACAAGCGAGCTGCAAGCTCTTCGTGTTGGGTTTTTGGGCGGAGGGGCCATGACCGGGAAGTCTGATAGCGACGCCGAGCCGAAGAAGAAGACCCTGGCGCAACGCGCCGGGCTTGGCGTCCTGGGCGCCGCCATCGGGACTGTCGCGGGCTATTTCATCTTTGGCGATGCGTTCGGCATGGCCGGTTCCGCGTTCATCGTCGCCCTGGGGCTGGCCATGGGTCTTGGCGGGGGCCATGACGGCGGCATGGACGGTGGCGGCGCCGATTAGCCGCCAGGATGGATTTCATGAGGCGGACTTCAGCAAAAAACCCTAAGCCGGGTACGATCAGCCTTGGCGCACGGCTGGCGGTGGGCGCGGTCGCAGCGGCCCTGGCGGGGACTGCAGCCCATGTCTTTCTGGGCGACCCCATCACCACCGGCGTGGCCGCGCTGTTCTTCGGTCTGGGCGCGGCGGTCTCCCTCGGCCAGGGCAATCGCGGCGGGGTTGGCGGCGATGGCGGAGGCGGCTTTGGCGACGGCGGTGGAGACGGTGGTGGCGGCTAGCGCCCTGACGTCAGGCCTTCAAACCAGCCGGCGCGGGGCGCAGCGATTGACCGCCAGGGCGGTTTTGCAGACCATACCCGCCGGAGGCGCGGATGAGCGATGACCAGCCCGTTGCGCCGAAGAGGCGCGCCGCCGGCAAGACCGCCGGCTTTAGCGTGGGCGGCGCGGTGCTTGTGTTGCTGTTTGTCTGGATCGTCTTCGACAATTTCGCGCTCGCCTTTCTGTTCGCCCTCGTTGCAGGCGCGGCCGGGGCTAGCGCGGCGCGCCTTAAGTCCTAGGACGCGGCGCTGTCGCCACGCGGCATGACAAGCGGGAACAGTGCGAACGCGATCTGGCCGGCCAGACCAAGCGCGCCGGCGGGCGTGATCCATCCCTCGACCACATCCCTGGCGGCGCCGCCGAACACCGTGAGGGAAAGCAGAAGCTCCGCCGCGATGAGGCAGGTGAAAGCGAACGCGCCCATGAGCGCGCGCTCGCCGACCTTCGGCGCCGGCGTCATGCGCGCGATCAGCGCGCGGCAGACCAGCCACGACCAAGTCAGGATCACCGGCGCTTCGATCAGAACCGCGCCGAGCGCACCGATCGCCGGCTCAAGGACCAGAACCCGCACCGTGCCCAGAACGAACCCCGCCGCGAACACGGCGGCGAAATAGACGCCGCCCGCGATCGAGGCGCGCGTGAGACGCGCCGGTCTACTCCTCATCCCCGAAGATCGACACCACCGCCTGGCCGCCGTCCACCAGGCTCGCGCGATACATGCCGGGCGTGTTGAAAGCCCAGTGCGGCTCACCCGCAGCCAGCATCACCACGCCGCCGTCGCCGCCGAGATCGCCCAGCGCGTCCATGATCACCGCATCCAGCGCCTCATCCGCGCTCGCCCCGGTTTCATAATAGGTGCAGATGCGCGCCGCCACGTTCAGGCGGATGAAATACTCCCCCGTGCCCGTGGCCGAGACGCCGCACTCCGGCGTGGCGTAGGTGCCTGCGCCGATGATCGGGGAATCGCCCACCCGGCCCCAGCGCTTGGAGGTGGTGCCGCCGGTGGAGGTGCCCGCGACGATCTCTCCGCTCTCGTCCATGGCCACCACGCCCACCGTGCCGAAGGCGTGCTCGCGCTCCATCAAATCGAGCGCGCCTTCATTGACGGGCTCGGCCTCCGGCGCGCCTTCGGGGCGCGGCGGGACATCGAGACCCATGCGCATATTGGCCCGTTCCATGGAGGCCCAGCGCCGCTCGGTGAAGAAATAGGTCTCCGGCACGCGCTCCAGCCCGCGCTCGTCGGCGAAGCTCTCAGCCCCTGCGCTTTGCAGCATTACATGAGGGCTATGCTCCATCACCGCGCGCGCCAGCGTGATCGGGTGGCGTACGCCGGTGACGCCGGCAACCGCGCCGGCCTGATAATCGGAGCCGCGCATGATCGAGGCGTCATGCTCGATCCGGCCGGCCGAGGTGAAGACCGCGCCGCGCCCGGCGTTGAACTTCTCGTCGTCTTCAAGCGCGCGAATCACGGTCTCCACCGCGTCCAGCGCCGAGCCCCCACCTGCGAGGATCTGTCCCCCGGCCTCCACCGCGTCGTTCAGGGCTGCGCGATAGGCCGCTTCAGTTGAAGCATCCATGTCCCCGCGCTCGATCACGCCGGCGCCGCCGTGAACAACGATGGACCAGGATGGCGGGTGGTCGTCGGCGAAGGCCGGCGCGGCGGCGAAGACGGACAGCAAGGCGGCGAGACGGAACATAGCGAACCTCCAGGGCGAGCAAGATGTGCGATGTGAGCGCGTTCGACGCCGGGGCGCAAGCCATGACCGGCGAGTCGACTTTTGCGCGAGCGCGTGGCTGACTGGTCCTACTCAAGGCGGAGGCTGGAATGACCCTTGATACGCGATCCGATCAAAACGCCCAGGTCGGCGAAGACGCGGGCGTGGTGCGGTTTCTGTGCTCACCGGACATGGAGGAGTCGCTGCCCAAGCCTCAACCGGCCGGCCGGTTCACCCCGGACTGGATGCGTAACCTGCCACGCGAGATGGGGATGCCCGGCGCGGACGGTCTGCCGGCGTTGACGGTGAAGGCTTGCATGCCGGTCACGGACGCGTTCGCGGCGGGCTGGATTTTTTCGCTGGCGAAGACCGTCTTCATCGAAGCCGACACTCACGGCCAGGTGCTCTATCAGGATGATCCGACCGCCGGTTTCGAGCAGATCACCCGCCACCACCCTGGCCAGATCGGCGGCCCCAACCCGCCCTTCGGCCATGCGCATCCGCTGAAATGGACGCTGCCCTGGCGCGTCGCGGCGCCGCAGGGGGTGTCGCTGATGTTCACCCAGCCGCTCAATCATTTCGAGCTGCCGTTTCAGAACTTCACCGGGATCGTCGACGCCGACCGGTTCGCGGCGCGGGTGAACGCGCCCTTCCTATGGCGCGGCGGGGCGGGCCGGTTCGCCCTGCCCGCCGGCATGCCCATCGTCCAGGTCGTTCCGATCGGGCGCGCGGCGCTCGGCCTGAAGGCCGACATGCGCGCCGCGACCGCGCAGGAGACCGAAGAAGAAGCCGAACACACCCGGCTGAAATACAGCGTCGAAAGCGTCTATTCGCGCCAGTTCAGAGCGCGCCGGCGCATCTGAAAGCGCGGCCGTTCGCTCGCGCTAAGCGCTCAGGCGCGCGCCGCCGTCCCGGCGGCGGCGCCGGCCAGCTCCGGCAGATCGCGCAACGACACCGCCCGGCCCATGCCGCGCGCGGTCTCCACGCACAGCGCCCGGTTTTCATCGCTCGCCCATTCGCCCACATCGGCCGCGCCCACCGCCTCCTGGATAAGGGTCAGCTCATGGCCGCGGTCCTGGGCGTCGAACAAGGTGGCGTTCAAGGAGGTGCCCGCGGAGAACCCGATAAGATAGGCCCGCGCGTCCAGCGCGCCTTCCAGAATGCCGTCAAGGTCGGGATGGGCGTAGGCCGACACGCCGGCGCGCCGGAGCAGCACCTCGCCCGGTCGCGGCTCGCAGCCGGGGATGGGCTGGGTCATGCCCATGCCGGCCATCAAGGGACCGCCCTGATGAAGCTGGGCGTGCACCACGCTCCAGCCGGCCTGGCGCGCACGCGCGATGACGTCGGCGCAGATCGCCGCAGCGGCCTCGCCGTCGGGATCGGCGAAGGGCCGCCCGGGGGCCACGAACTCCATCTGAAGGTCGAGGCAGACAAGAACAGGAACGCCCAGCAACATCATTCCGTCTCCATGGCCGGTTCGGCGCTATCCGACAGCGCTTGATCCACACCGGCCTGGGCCGGCGACACGCCCCGCTTCGACGACCGGTCCAGCGGGCCGGGACGATCCCATTCGCCCTCGGGCCGGTCGATCACCAGCGGGTCGCTGTCCATGCTAAGTGCGCCCGCAAGCGGATCAAAGCGCCATTCCACTTCGACATAGGCCCTATCTGAAAATACGAAGACTCCGCGCTCTTTGCGGTGCGTCGCGCCGTGGCGCTTGCACCAATACTCCAGCAGGCCGTACTGCGCCTGGGCCATGGCGCGGCGATACCCCTTGCGGCGAATCATCTTCAGCGCCGCGCCCACCATGAGCTGGCCGGCCTGACCCCGGCGGGCCTGCGGACGCAGCGCCACGCGTTCGATCTTTGCAAAGTCGGCGAACCAGCGAAGGCGGATCGTGCCCACCGGCTCGCCGCCCATCTCCGCCAGCAGGTGGGTCGCGCCGGCGAAGTCGTTGCCGTCGTATTCTTCCTCGTAGGGACAGTCCTGCTCGTGCATGTAGACCAGGGACCGCACCACCATGACCTTCTGAAGGTCCTCCAGGCTGCGCGCCACCCGCACCTTCAAGCGCGGCTCGAACTCGTCGGCGGTGGTTCCGTCCATGGTGTCAGCCTCGTTGAGAAAAAGGGAGCGAACCGCTTTTAGTTGGCCGGCGCCGGCACCCAGCCCAGAAACGCCGAGCCGGCCCCCGGCGCGTCGAGCGCGGCGGTCATCATGCGCCCTTCCCGGCTCACCGGCCGGGCGAACAGGGCCACATGGGGGAAGGCCTTGCGGCGCGCCTCGGTGACCGAGCGCACTACGGCGCGGCGCGCTTGCGGCGTCGTCCCCGCCAGGCACCACACATAAATGGCGCTCGCCGGCTCGTCGGGACCGGTCAGGTGCGCAAGATCGGGCGCGGCCGGGGTGAACCGGCCGTACATCAGGGCGGTGAAGCCTTCGGCGTTGAGGTAAAGCAGCGCGATGAAGCCGTCCGTGGCGCCGGTCTCGTCGGTGCGCACATAGAAGCAGCGCCGCGTCTTCTCTTCGCAGGCCAGCGCCGTTTCCGGCGAGGCGAGACGGCCGCCCAGCGCGCTTTCCCCCATGGAGAACGCCGCGCCGATCTCGGCGACATCATCTGTGGGCCGAAAGCCGCGGCGTGCGAAAATCCGTCGAAGGACGGCGGTGCGCGCAGCCTCTTCACTGGCGTCAGGGTCGTGTAAGTTGTAGTCGTACATGTCAGCCCCACGTAACGTTAAGCAAATGTTTACGTTTTGCGTTCGCGGGGCGCCGCTGCGAAAGTGGAATGCCCCCCATGCGCAAAACGGAACCGACGCGCCGATGACCTCGCCTCCCCGCCCGCAATTGTTCGACTGGGACGATCTGCGCATCTTCCATGCGCTGGTGTCGGCCGGCTCCATGAGCGCGGCGGCGAGAAAGCTCGGCATCGGCCAGCCCACGGTGAGCCGCCGTCTGGAGCAGCTGGAGGGCCGAATCGGCGCGCGCCTGGTCACGCGCGGCGCCGACGGGGTGGAGCTCACCGATGTGGGCGAGCGCATCTGGACCCAGGTTCAGATCATGCAGTCGACGGCCATCGACATCGAACGAATCGCCCATCAGGCCGACCGGGCCGACGCCGGCACGGTGCGCCTGGCCGCGCCCGAAGGCGTCGCCGGCTTCTGGATCGCCAAACACCTGCCAAGCTTCGTCGAAGCCAATCCGCTGATCAATCTGGAGATCCTCACCCGCGTCGACGGCGAAGCGGCCAACGAGGGCGCGGACATCTCGCTTCAGATGGTGGAATCAAAGCGCATGGCCTTCGTGGCCAACGAATTGGCGACCTTGCACTTCGTGCCGCTGGCCTCGCGCTATTATCTGGACACCTACGGCCCGCCTTCGGGGCTCGCCGACGTGCTCAATCACCGCATCGGCGATCTGGTGAGCTATCGCCAGCAGCAATCCCACTGGCCCAAGGAGGCCAGCGCCATCAAGCAGATGATGAACCCGGCGCTGACCACCGACAGCTCGCTGACCATTATCGAGGCGACCCATTCCGGCGCGGCGATCGCCATGCTGCCCACCTACCTCACCAAGGTGAAGCCGGGCTTCGTGCATGTGGATATCGGGCTCGTCGTGCCGATCACGCTGTGGATCGTCTACCACCCCGACCAGCGCCGGGTGACGCGGGTGAGAAAGGTGCTCGACTGGCTGCGCGACATCTTCGACAGCGCCGACAACGCCTGGTTCCGGCGCGACTTCGTGTCTCCGGCCGAGTTCGGCGACGTGGAGACCGTCACCGTGCGCGGCGAACGCCCGCGGCCAAAACCGGTGGGCTAACGCCAGCCCTCCACATGGAAGAGCTTGCCGTGCTCCTCCACGGCGAAGCGGTCGGTCATGCCGGCGATATAGTCGCACACCGCGCGCGCCGTCGCTTCGCCCTCCGGCCCGTCGGCGTCGCGCTGGATCGAGGTCGGCAAGAGCATGGGGTCGGCCAGGAACGCCGCGAAGAGGTCGCGCACCACGCGCTTGCCCTTCTCCTTCATGCGTTTGACCTTCCAGTGCAGGTACATGTTCGCGTAGAGGAAGCGGCGCACCGCGGCGAGCTTTTCGGTCATCTCTTCTGAGAAGCTCACCACCGGATGGGGCAGCGCCCTCACCGCTTCGGGACTGTTCGCGCCGCTCTCCTTCAAACGCCGCCGGCTTTCCTCTAGCACGTCGGCGACCATCACCCCGATCATCTCGCGCACCGCCTCGTGGATGAGGATGTTCTCCGAGATGTCGGGGAAGCGCGCGCGCGACCGCTTGAAGACCTCGCCCACCAGCGGCAGCTCCATCAGCTGGTCGAGCGCCAGAATGCCTGAGCGCAGACCATCGTCGATATCGTGATTGTTGTACGCGATGTCGTCGGACAGCGCCGCGATCTGGGCCTCCACGCCGGCATGGGTGTGCAGCTCCAGCGCCTCCCATCCCTCATAGGCGGTGAAGCCCCAGGGCAGCGTGGCCGGATCATCGCCCGCGCCCATGAGCGGGCCGTTATGCTTGACCACGCCCTCCAGCGTCTCCCAGGCGAGGTTCAGGCCTTCAAACTCGGGGTAGCGGGTCTCGATCTTGGTGACCACGCGCAGGGTCTGGGCGTTGTGGTCGAATCCGCCATAGTGCGCCATGGCGTCCTGGAGCGCGTCCTCGCCCGAATGGCCGAAGGGCGGATGGCCGAGATCGTGGGCTAGCGCTGCGGCTTCAGCCAGATCCTCGTCCACCTCCAGCGCCCGCGCCAGCGTGCGCGCGATCTGGGAGACCTCCAGCGAATGGGTCAGGCGGGTGCGATAGGCGTCGCCTTCATGGGCGACGAAAACCTGGGTCTTCTCTTTGAGCCGCCGGAAGGCGCTGGAATGGATGATGCGGTCGCGGTCGCGCTGAAAGGCGGTGCGCATGGCGCTTTCGGCCTGCGCAAAACGGCGCCCGCGGCTTTTGGCGGGGTCGCAGGCGTAGGGGGCGCGGGCCATGATTTGTCTCCGTACCGATGCGAGGCCTTTGCAAGACCGGGGGTTAGCCTCCATATATTAAGGCGAACTCAAACGCGAACCCGCGCCGCCGGAGGCGAACATGACCGCGACCACCGAAGCCCTGTCCATCGCGCTGAGCGAAAGCGCCGCTGCGCAAATCAAGCAGATCATGAAGGCCCAAGGCGCTGAATACCTTCGCGTTTCCGTCATCGGCGGCGGATGCTCGGGCTTCTCCTACCAGTACGATCTGGTGAACGAAGCCGACGCCGAGGATCTGCGCATCGAAAAGGACGGCGCCACGGTGCTGGTCGATCCCATGAGCGCGGAATTCCTCACCGATTCGGTGATCGACTATGTGGACGAGCTCATCGGGGCGAGCTTCCAGATCAAGAACCCTAACGCCACCGCGGCCTGCGGCTGCGGGACGAGCTTTTCGATTTAAACCCAGCAAGCCTTTTCAGCACAACTGGGAACCGGTTTTGCGGTTCGAAAAGGCGCCACCAAGAAATTTTCCGGGGAATTCATGAGCCTGACGGTTTCCGAGGCGCTTAAAACACGCATCTCCACGCGCGCCTTTCTCGATACGCCGGTCTCGAAAGACGAAGTCGAGGCGATCCTGGAGGAGGCGCGCTGGTCGGCGTCCGGCGGCAATGTTCAGCCCTGGAAAGTCGTGGTTGTGGCCGGCGCGGCGCGCCAGCGCGTCATCGACGCGGTGAAAAAAAAGCTCGAGACCGATCCCTTCACCAATGAAGCCGCCTTCCCGGTCTATCCAGAAAAGCTGTGGGAGCCCTATCGCACCCGCCGCTATGAGCTGGGCGAGGACATGTACGCGCTTCTAGGCGTGCCGCGCGAGGACAAGGGCGCGCGCCTGAACTGGCTGATGCAGAATTACGAGTTCTTCGGCGCGCCGGTGGGCCTGTTCTTCGCCATGGATGAACGCATGAACGAGAACCAGTGGGCGCATCTGGGCATGTTCATGATGAGCCTGGCGCTGGCCGCTAAGGCCCGCGGCCTCGCCACCTGCATGCAGGAAGCCTGGACGCCCCATTGCGACACTGTCGCCAAGGCGATCGGCGTGGGGGCGCCTTACACCGTCTATTGCGGCATGGCGCTGGGCCACGCCGACACGGACGCGAAGGTGAACCAGCTGCGCTCCAAGCGCGCCGAGGTGGAAGAGTTTGCGCGGTTTGAAGGGTTTGGCGAGACCTGATGTCCTCCCCCGCCTGCGGGGGAGGTGTCCGCGGAGCGGACGGAGGGGGCCGCGCCGCCTCAGCCCGGCGCGGCGCTCCAGAACTCCAAGCTGCGTCGACGCCCCCTCGCCCCCTTCAAGGGGGCTGAGGACACCAAGATCGATCCGGAGGATCGATCGACTGTCCGAAGGTACGAAGAGGGGGTCGGTGCACGATTGCGCTCCGGCG
>JAVJPX010000014.1:0-183476 GCA_040217555.1 Oceanicaulis sp. | reverse complement strand
ATCCTTAGAAAGGAGGTGATCCAGCCGCAGGTTCCCCTACGGCTACCTTGTTACGACTTCACCCCAGTCGCTGATCCTACCGTGGCCGGCTGCCTCCGAAAAGGTTAGCGCACCGTCGTCGGGTAGAACCAACTCCCATGGTGTGACGGGCGGTGTGTACAAGGCCCGGGAACGTATTCACCGTGGCATGCTGATCCACGATTACTAGCGATTCCGACTTCATGCCCTCGAGTTGCAGAGGACAATTCGAACTGAGACGGTTTTTGGAGATTAACTCACTGTCACCGCCATTGTAGCACGTGTGTAGCCCTGCCCGTAAGGGCCATGATGACTTGACGTCATCCCCACCTTCCTCCGGTTTGACACCGGCAGTCTCGTTAGAGTGCCCACCCAAACGTGATGGCAACTAACGACGAGGGTTGCGCTCGTTGCGGGACTTAACCCAACATCTCACGACACGAGCTGACGACAGCCATGCAGCACCTGTCACCGGTCCAGCCTAACTGAAGGTAAGGGTCTCCCCAAACCGCGACCGGGATGTCAAGGGCAGGTAAGGTTCTTCGCGTTGCTTCGAATTAAACCACATGCTCCACCGCTTGTGCGGGCCCCCGTCAATTTCTTTGAGTTTTAACCTTGCGGCCGTACTCCCCAGGCGGGATGCTTAATGCGTTAGCTGCGTCACCGAACAGCATGCTGCCCGACAACTAGCATCCATCGTTTACGGCGTGGACTACCAGGGTATCTAATCCTGTTTGCTCCCCACGCTTTCGCACCTCAGCGTCAGTATCGGTCCAGTGTGTCGCCTTCGCCTCTGGTGTTCCTCCGAATATCTACGAATTTCACCTCTACACTCGGAATTCCACACACCTCTACCGAACTCCAGATCAACAGTATCAAAGGCAGTTCCAGGGTTGAGCCCTGGGCTTTCACCTCTGACTGGCTGATCCGCCTACGCGCGCTTTACGCCCAGTAATTCCGAACAACGCTAGCCCCCTCCGTATTACCGCGGCTGCTGGCACGGAGTTAGCCGGGGCTTCTTCTGCGGGTACCGTCATTATCTTCCCCGCTGAAAGGATTTTACAACCCTAAGGCCTTCATCATCCACGCGGAATGGCTGGATCAGGCTTTCGCCCATTGTCCAAGATTCCCCACTGCTGCCTCCCGTAGGAGTCTGGGCCGTGTCTCAGTCCCAGTGTGGCTGATCATCCTCTCAGACCAGCTATAGATCGTCGCCTTGGTGGGCCGTTACCCCACCAACAAGCTAATCTAACGCGGGCCGATCCTTCGGCGATAAATCTTTCCCCAGTAGGGCTTATCCGGCATTACTCCTCGTTTCCAAGGGCTATTCCGAACCAAAGGGTACGTTCCCACGCGTTACTCACCCGTCTGCCGCTCACCCCGAAGGGTGCGCTCGACTTGCATGTGTTAAGCCTTCCGCCAGCGTTCGTTCTGAGCCAGAATCAAACTCTCAGGTTGATTCGACTAAGCTCGCTGTTGTTCACTCAAAGTGACGGAGATAAATGATCGCCCTGGCCGAAGCCGAGGCGGTCACAACCTCCACACCTTAGAGAGAAACGTAGCAAGCTGCGTCTCAATGATCGGCCTCGCCCGATGGGCTGTTCCGATCGCAGAGCGCCGCCGCCTGCGTTTCTCTTTCCAAACCAACAATGTCAAAGAGCCGGTCTCAACAGCTGGGCCTCAACCCGGTGTCTCGACCACCGAACCGCTTTCCGAAGAAGGCCGCCCGGCTGAGGGAGCGCGGTTTCTAGTGAGCCGCGTTTCCCCTGTCAACCGCCTTTGTGCAGCGCGCCGGCCGGAGCCGACGAACCGCCCGAAGGCGAGGAGCGCTGCTTTTAGAGAAGCGCCGCTCCGTGGTCAACCCCGCTTCTGCAGTTGAACTGAAGTAAAGCACTTCAGCTCTTCTGCGGAAGACTGAGCTGATTAGGCCGAAGCAAAATCAACTCGGAGCCAACCGCCGAAAACAACTTGCTGATCACTTGATCAACCCGCCGCTTCGGAGTGGAGGGCAGCTTCTAGTGAAGCGGCTCTCCGTGGTCAACCGCCTTCTGCAGAGAATGTGCAGCCGAAGCCACACCTTATCTGCGGAAGACCGAAATCATCTAAGACCGAAGTCTTTTAGATTTCTGGCCAACCCCTCTCGCCAAACTTCCGATTACTTAAACCGGTGCTTCGCTCGACATCGAGGAGGGCGGTGTTTACTGACCGCCTTTCTCTCCGTCAACCGCGCTTTCCAGCAGCCCTACAGTTCGGTGTGCGGTCCACTTTGAGCAAAGCCAGAAAGAGGCTCGCCCGGCGCGGACATCACGCCGACTTTTGAACTCCCGTCCTTCGCGGAGAGGCTCAGCAGTATGGAGCGCTTCGCGGATTTGCGCAAGACGTTTCCGCTAGGCGGAGCCGATTTGCGTTTCCGCGGCAGCGCTGCCCGCCGCCGAGGTCGCGGGGTGTACGCCCCCTCCTTGGAGGAAGCAACACCTCGTCTCAGTTTTTTTTCAATTTCGTGCAGCCGGCGTGACGATCCGGAGCGTGCACGGCCGACCTTACGCCCCCTCTATATAGGCTTTGAGGCTTTCAGCCTCGGCCTCCGCGTCGGCGATCTTGCGCTTGACCACGTCGCCGATGGAGACCACCCCGGCCAGCGCCCCATCGTCCAGAATGATGATGTGGCGCACGCGCCGGTCGGTCATCATCCCCATGAGCTCGTCAATGGCCGCGCCCGGCCCGGCGCACACCAGGTCGGTGCTCATCACGGTCTTGACGGTCTTCTCCAGCGCCCCCGCTCCGCCGCCGCCCACCGCCTTCGCCAGATCCCGCTCGGAGAACACGCCCACGGGCTTTCCGCCGCCGTCCACGACGACCGCCGCGCCCACCTTGCGGCTGGACAGCGTGCGCGCCGCCTCCACCAGTGTGTCGCCCGGCTGGACGGTGTACACCGCCGCGCCCTTTTCGCTGAGGATTCGAGATGCGGTCATGCGCGTCTCCCTTCGCCATGGTATTCATTGATGATGCCGCACACGGGCCCGCCCCGCAAATCGGCGCGAAGGGGGACCTCATGAGCTACAGGAAACGCCTGACGGCTGATCTGGATCGCTGGATCGAGAAAGGGCTTGTTCCGCAAGCCTCGCGCGAGCCGATTCTCGCCGACATCGCGCCCGCGCGCGCGGGCTGGACCGCATCCGGCGCGGTGGCGATTCTCGGTGCGGTGCTGCTCGCCTTCGCCGCCATAAGCTTCGTCGCCGCCAATTGGGAGGCGATCCCGCGCCTCGCCCGGTTCGGCCTCATCCTCGCCTTCTTGTGGGCCAGCCTTCTGGGTTCCGGCGCGGCGTTCGCGCGCGGCAGCCCGGCGATCGGCCACGCCCTTGCGGTGCTGGGTGCGGCGCTGTTCGGCGCGGCGATCGCGCTCACCGCCCAGACCTTCAACATCAGCGCGTTCCGCAACACCGGCATCCTGATCTGGGCCGGCGGCGCGCTGGTGACCGCGGCGATCATCCCCTCGCGCCCCGCGCTGATTCTCGCCGCGATCCTCGGGGCGTTCTGGGCGGGGTCGGAAGCCTTCAACCCCCTCACGCCTGACCATGTCTGGAGCTACGGGCCGCTCTGGCTGGTCACGGCCGCGCTCGCCTGGCGCCTGAAATCGGCGGTGACGGTCCACCTGCTGGGTCTCGCCGGCCTGATCTGGGGCGGCTATCTGCTGTACGACGCCAGCGGCGATAGTCTCACCGACCTGCAGCGCTTCGCCGTCTACGCGGTGATCAGCGGCGCGCTCGCCATGGGATTCGCCGCCTTGCGTGACCGGGGCGTGTTCGGAGCCGGCGTTCTTGCGGCCTGGTTCGGCGCAGCCGCGCTCGCCAGCGCCTTCGGCCTTCAGGACGCCGGGTCTGGCGAGCCTGCGCCGGGCCTCTACTGGATGCTCGCCGGCGGCGCGCTCGGCGCGCTTGTCCTGCTCGCATTTTTACGCGCGGCGAGCGGCGCCATCGGCTGGGGCGCCGCGGTCGGCCTCGCGGCCGCCGGCACAGCCGCAGCCGCCCTGCCGCCGGTTTACGCAGCTCTGCCCGACGGCGCGGAGTTCGCCGTCGAGATCGCCGCAGGCGTCGCGGTGTACGCCGCCGCCGTCGCGCTCATCCTCATCGGCGCCGCTCCGGGGCGACGGGCCAGCGGGGTTCTGGGCGTCCTCCTGTTCATCGCCCAGACGCTTTACGTCTATGGCGTTCTGTTCGGCGGGCTTCTGGGCACGGCGGTGTTCTTTGCGCTCGGCGGGGTGCTCTTGATCGCCCTGTCGCTGCTACTCGGGCGCTTCGCCCGGCGCATCACCTCCGACTCCGGCGCGGGAGCCACGTCATGAGCCTCTTCGTCCGCCTCGCCGCCGTCGCGCTCGCCATGAGCGCGATCCTCGCCGCCATGGTCGGCGTTCACGCCGCCAACCGCGCGGGCGGAACCGAGATCTATCTCGATATGGCGCCGGTGGATCCGCGCGACCTTCTGCTCGGTCACTATGTGATTCTTGAAACCGAACTGCACCGGCTCGACACCGCAGACCTCGACGGCCCGAAAACCGGCTGGGCGCGCGGCGACACGGTCTATGTAGCCCTTGAGGAGACGCAGACCGGCTCCATGGCGCCGGCGGGCGCTTTCAACGAGCCGCCGACAGGAGTTTTCATCCAGGGCCGGGTGGAGAGCGTCTCCACCACGCGCGATTTCGACGACCCTGTCCTGCGGCGGGACGGCTCGCTCGGCTTTCGCCGGGAAGCGATTCCCGGGACCGAACGCGATGCGCTGCGCGTGCGGTACAATCTGGAGCGCTATTATGCGCCCAGGGACCAAGCCCTCGCGCTCGAGCGCATGCGCAACGAGAACCGGCTGCGCCTGATCGTCTCGCTCGCCGATGACGGAAGCGCTGTCATCAAGGGGCTCGAGATCGACGGCGAGGCGCAATATGACACGCTCTTCTAGCCGGCGTCAGCGCCAGGCGAACAGCCGCACGAACAGCGGGTAGGCCGCGAATCCGGTGACCAGCCCGCCGATATGGCCCTCCCAGGCGATCGGGTGCTGGAAGATGAGATCGCCCACGGCAAGCGCGACGTTGACGCCCAGCCAAGGCAGGGCGATGCGCGTCATCACACCGCGCCCTCCAGCCGCGAATCCCGCCCCGGCGATGACGCCGGACAGCGCGGTTGAAGCGCCGGCCATGATGCTGGGCGTGCCGGCGTGGACGAGCGTCGTGGCGATCGCCCCGCCAACCGCGCAGGTGAAGAAGAAGATCAAGAAGCCCGGCGTGCTCTTCCAGCCGCGCCCGAACGGGCGCGCGGCGGCCGGGCCGAACGCCAGCAGCGCGCCGAGATTCATCAAAAGGTGCAGCCAGCCGAAATGTACGAACACGTGCAGCACGTAGGGAGTCAGCCCGAACAGCGGCGCAGGCGGCAGCTGCTCAAGCATCTCGCCGGTGCGCACCACGCCGAGCCAGAGCACCAGGCCATGGCCGAACCCGCCGCCGCCTGCGACGCTTTCGCTGATCTGGACGAGCAGCATCAGCCCGCCCAGCACCAGGACCACAGGCGCAAACGTGTTGAACATCGGCGTGCGCGGGGCCCGCGTCACGGGCGGCTCGTCTGTGGGGTCGGTCAAGGCTCGTCCTTTCAGGCCGGCTCGCCCTCCTAACCTAGGGCGCTGGCACGCGCGTTGCACCCGGCCCAGTCAAAGCGTCTTCAAAGAGGACACAGTATGACCGGCCCCTTAATGATTCTCGCCGCCGCGCTGAGCGCCGCGACCGCCCTTGGCGGCGCGGCCTTCACTCAGGCCAGCCATCCCTCCGACTGGTCGCGCCCCTACGGCCAGGCGCCCGGGCAAGAGACCCGGCCCTATTCCGGCGCGCGCACCCGTGCGGGCAACCGGGTCGTGATCAACGGCATCATCCAGACCGGGGTGGGCGTCTCGGCGCAAGCCTCCGCCTTCGGCTCGGTCCAGGCCGGCGCGGGCGCTGAAGGCGGGGGCTATTACGGCCCGTTCGCCAGCGCCAACGCCAGCGCGATCGGCAACCAGCTGAACGTCGTTGTGAACGGCAATTACAATACCGTGGTGGTCAACAGCCGCCAGACGAACAACGGCGACATCACCGCCAACGCCGGCGCGACCGCGAACGGCCAGGCGGCGACGGAGGGCGACAATGGGCAGGATTAGATCCCTGATCGGCGCGGCCGTTTCCGCCCTGGCGGTCACCGCGTGCGCCACGTCCAATCCCGGCTCGGACGGGCTTTACGCCACGCCCACCGGCGGCGCGCCGGTGACGGCGAACCCGACGCCGTACTCAGAAGCTCTGGTGTGCATGTCCAACCACGCCCGCCGCTCCGGCCTCGCCGCGCCGCGCGTAGCGGTGGGGCGCATCGCCGACTATACCGGCCAGATCGCGCCGGAAGGCGGCACGCGCGTCACGCAGGGCGCAGCGCTGATGGCCATGAGCGCCTTCGCCAAGTCCGGCGCGCGCCTGGTGGAGCGTTTTGACACGTCGGTGGCCGAGCTGGAGCTGCGCTACGCCAACAACCAGCTCATCGGCGACCAGGGTGAGGAACAAGGCTTCCGCCAGATCTACGCCGGCTCGATCCCGGGCTCGGACTATTATCTGGTGGGCGGAATCACCGAGCTGAACGCCAATATCCGCTCTAACGGTCAGGATCTGTTCGCCGGCGACAGCGTGGACTCCGATCCCAGCGGCGTGTTCTCGCGGCGCATGTACGTGATGAATGTGGGTCTTGATCTGAGACTCATCGATTCGCGCACGCTGGAGGTGGTCGACGTGGTCTCCTACCAAAAGCAGATCATCGGCCGCGAACTGTCGGCGGGCGTCTTTGCCTTCTTCGGCGACGCGGTGGTCGACGTGTCCACCGGCGGACGCTCGCTCGAACCGGTCCAGCTCGCCGTGCGCTCGGTGATCGAGCGCGCCGTCCTTGAAATCACAGCGCAGCTCTACGGGGTCGCCCCTGAACAGACCTGCGCGTTCGACGATCCCATCGGCGGATCCACCGTCACCGGCGGGGTCCAGCTGCAAACCGCCTACGCGCCTTCGGAGGCCCCTTATGTCCAGGCTCGCACGAGCGTTGATCGCGGGCACGAGCGCCGCGACTCTGATATCCGCAGCCAGCTTCGCGGAACCTACCGATAGGGTCGAGCTCGACCAGGCGACCAATGGTCCGGTCCTCGGTCAGGACGTGCAGTCCGCCGACGGGGTCGAGACCGCCGTCTCCACCGCGCTCGCCCAAGCCAACTCCGCCACCGGCCAGGTGACGAACTGGACCGGCGTGTCCGGCGCGCAATCCCTGGCGGCCTCGGTGGACGCGGTCTCGTCGGTAAGCGTCGAGAACGCCTGGTCCTACGTCATCTCCAACGCCTCGGCGCAGGGCAATGCGCTCACCGTCGGCGCGAACGCGAACGTCGATCTCGATCTGGAACAGACCGCGGCGGGCGGCTCGCGCGTCTCCGGCCTGTCGGCGCTGCGAATCGGCGGCTATGCCGGCCACACCGTGCAAGGCGCCAGCGCGGCGGCGAACGCGGTTCAGCTGAGCGGCTCGGGCGCCCATGAGATGCAGCTGGCCCAGTCCAGCGGCGCCGACGTCGTGGCCGGGACCGGACTTGATGCGCGCGACGCCGAGATCGAGACCTTCGCGCAAGGCGCCCAGGCGGCCGGCAACTCGCTCACCGCCGGGGGGTGGGAAGGAAACCCCGTCGCCGACCTCGACCAGTCCCAGAGCGGGACGGTGGACGCGATCACGCAGGCCGAGATCGGGACCGC
Organism: Oceanicaulis sp.; assembly: GCA_040217555.1. Classification (GTDB taxonomy): domain Bacteria; phylum Pseudomonadota; class Alphaproteobacteria; order Caulobacterales; family Maricaulaceae; genus Oceanicaulis. Next base: position 175,678 of record JAVJPX010000014.1, on the reverse strand, counting down.
CGACTATGGCGGGGTCGCCGCGTCCAGCGCGGCGGGCAACACCGTGACCATGGCGAATGATTACGGCTACGCCCACGCGCAGGGGCGCCAGACCAATTCCGGCGCGGTGCGCGCCACGACGAGCCTCAACATCGCCGATTTCGGCGCCGGTCTTGTCGCGGGATCGGCCAACGCCGTGGGCAACTCATCGCTGGTGTCGAATATCGGCGCGGACGCCTATACCGGCCTCGCCCAGACCAACACCGGCCCGGTGACCGCTCAGGTGAATTTCGCCGGCGGCGCGGGCGGGGTCGGCGCGGATTCGGGCGCGGCGCTTTCCGCCTCCGCAATCGGCAACGCCCAGAGCGCCTATATCTGTTCGGAATGCCCGGTCTCGCTGAACGCCTCGATCAACCAGGTCAATTCCGGCCCGGTCAGCGCCGGCGTCAACGCCAGCCATACCGGCTTCGTGAACGCCCTCACCGGCTCGGCGACCGCTGTGGGCAACGCCGCGACGTTCTCGAGCCGGGCGCCGGAGCAGTAGGCGCGAGCGCGCCTCTAAAGATCAGCCCGGCCGGGCGAGCCACCGCGCTTTGCGGGTCAACCGGGGCGTCCGGCCAACTCGCCCACCTTCGCCGGCAGCAAAGGGTTTAAGGCGCCGCTTGCCAATTGGCGGAACGAACCGCCTGGCTCACTGCGGCTCCGCGGCCATCAACGCGCGATAAAATTCCAGATTCCACGCCGCGCCGGATTCGCCGGTGTGCTGAAGCGGGTCGTCGGTTTCCGGTTCGATGCCGATCTCGCGGGCGATCTCGGCGTGGATCTGATGGCGATGGCCGCGCCCCCAAGCGAGCGAGGGCAGGTCGATGAGGGAATGGGAGTAGAGCGCCCGGAAGCCCTCATGGCCCTCTTCCTTCAGCCAGGCGTCCACGAAGGCGCGGTCGAAATAGGCGTTGTAGGCGGTGAACAGGGCTGTGCGCCCGCCGACCGTGTCTCGGTGAAACGCCAGGAACGCGTCAGCTGCCTCGGCTTCGGACACAGCGTTCAGCGCCTCCCAGCGCGCCTCGTCGAAGCCGTTGATTCCTCTGGCGATCTCGCCGACGCGCTCGGGATGGTCGGGCGTGATCCGGACGAAGAACCGGCCGAGCTCTTCGCCGTCGAGATCGGTATAGACCGCCCCGAGATCGATCATTTCATGATGGCCGGGCTCCAGCCCTGTGGTCTCCACATCCACAATCGCGAGCACATACTGCTCGGGATCGGAGTGCGGCGTCGCGGGCTGGGCGGCGAGCGCGACTGCAAGGCAGGATGCAAGCATGGGGGACCTCCCGATTCGTCAGATCGGGAAGAGCCTAGGTGCTTTGTGAGACAATTGCGTTGCAGTGCGCACGCCGGCGCAGCCGGCCTACCCGCCTTCGGGCAGGGTCTGGTCCATGCTGCGGGCCGGTTCCGCGCAGGCGCCGCCCACCGGCTTGGCGGGCACGCCGGCCACGGTGCAGCGCGCGGGCACGGGCTGCAGCACCACCGAGCCTGCCGCGATCCGGGCCTCGTCCCCCACGGTGATGTTGCCCAGCACCTTCGCGCCCGCTCCAATCAAAACCCCATTTCCAATCTTGGGATGGCGGTCAGCCTCGTCAGCGCCGGTGCCCCCCAGCGTCACCTCATGCAGGAGGGAGACGTCGTCGCCCACCACCGCGGTCTCGCCGATGGTCACCGAGGTGGCGTGGTCGATCATGATCCCGCAGCCGAGCTTTGCGGCCGGATTGACGTCGACGCCAAACCTCTCGCTCATCCGGCTTTGCAGGTGGAAGGCGAGCGTCTCGCGCTCCTCGTTCATCAGCCAGTGAGCGATCCGGTAGCACAGAAGCGCGTGGAAGCCCTTGAAATATAGGAAGGGCTGCAGGAGCGAACGGCTCGCCGGATCGCGCTCGTCGACCGCCTGCATGTCACGCGCGGCGCACCGGGCGATGCCCGGGTCGGCGTCCAGCGCCTCGCGCGCGATATCGTGCATCTGCAGCGCGTCGAGCTGCGCGTCGGCCATCTTCTCCGCCACCCGGTGAGCGAGCGCATCTGCAAAGCGCTCATGGCGCAGAATCGCGGCGTTCATGAAGCTGGCGAGCAGGGGCTCGCCGGCCGCCGCCGAGGCCGCTTCGAATCGCAGGCGCGACCAGATCTGGTCCTGCAGGCTCTGACCCTCGCGATGGGCGGATTCAGCGAGCGACATGCGATCTCCAGCTCTCTTCAAGGCCTCTTACGGCCGGGTGAGAATGGCGCGGGCGAGCGCCGGTTCAAGCGCGCCTGTGCGCGCCGCATGGTCGGCCGCGCACAGCATGACCACCGTGAAGGCGTCGCGGATCTCCCCCGACATGGCCATGGCGAGCGCAGTCTGCAACGGCAGGCGTTTCATTTCCATGTCCGCTTCGCTGCCCTCCCGGTCCGGCGCGCCTTCGGTGAGCTCCCAGGCGAGATAGCCGTCCGCCTGCTCGCTGGTCACCGAATTGGAGGTGTCCAGGCTGGTGAGATGGCGCAAGCGCGCGGCGGTGTAGCCGGTCTCCTCGGCGAGCTCGCGGCGCGCGGTGATCAGCGGATCCTCGCCCTTCGCCCCCCCGCCCTCGGGCAGTTCCCAGCTGAACGCATCAAGCGTAAAGCGGTGCTGTCCCACCAGAAGGGTGTCGCCGTTTTCGAACACGGGGCAGATGCCCACCGCATGGAATTTCGGCTCCATCACGCCGTAGAGACCCGGCGCGCCGTCGGGGCGGATGACATCGAACTCGCGCACGCTCATCCAGGGATTCTCATAGGCGAGCCGCTCGTCAAGAATCGTCCAGGGGCCGCGCTTGGCCATGGTGGTCCTCCCGCGCCTCAAGCGGGCTGAGGCTCGCCCGCCGGGGCGGGGCGGTCAAACCGGGCGAGCAGCACGAAGGCGGCCGGGGCGAACACCAGCGCCAGGATCGCCGAGCCGGTCACACCGCCCGCCACCGCCGCGGCGAAGGGCAGCCAGAAGCTGTCGCCCTCGATGAGAAGCGGCGCGAACCCGCCGATGGTCGTGAGCGTCGTCGCAAGGATGTGGCGCGTGGCGTCAACCACCGTTTCGCGGATCGCATCCGGATCGCCGGCGCGCGCTTGCTCGTTCGCCTTCAGGGCTGAAAGCACGACGATGGAGCCGTTGATCGACAGGCCGACCAATCCCAGCGCACCGACGATGGCGTTGAAGCCCAGCGGCGAGCCGAACAGCCAGACGCCGAACATGGCGAGCCCCGCCGAAAGAAAGCCTACCACGAAGATGATCCCGGCGTAGCGGAAGGAGTTGAAGGCGAGCACCACGGCGGCCACCATCATGATCAAAAGCGGGCCGGCCGTGGACATGAGGTCGGCCATGGCCTCGCCCTGGTTCTCAGCCTCGCCGCCGATCACCAGCCGGTAGCCTTCAGGCGTCTCCAGCCCCGCCGCCTCCATACGCGCAAAGAAGTCTTCAAGCACCGGGGCGGGCAGCACATAGGGCATGAGAAACCCGTAGACCGCGTTGGCGCGCTCGCCGTCCTGCCGGGTGATGATCGCGGTCTCCGGCGCCAGGATGAAGTCGCCGAAGGCCGCAAGGCTTGACGGCGCCGCGCCGGGCGATCCGGGCATGGGTGCGCCGCCCAGCACGTCGGCGCGGTCGCGCCGGGCTGGCGGCGCAATAACGCGCACGGGCAGCTCCTCGACGCCTTCCAGGAGCGAGCCGCCTACCGCGCCGTCGACCTCCCCGCGCAGCCGGCCTGCCAGATCGGTCAGGCGCAATCCGGCGAGGCTGGCTGCGGCCTCGTCGGCGTTTAGGCGCACCACCGGCTCGCCCAGCGCCAGCCTGGCGTCGGTGTAGGAGACCCCCGGCGTCTCGGCGAGAATGAGGCGGATATCATCAGCCAGCGTGTCGAGCACGGCGAGATCGGGGCCGATGAGCGTCAGCTCAATCGGCGCGGGCGCAGGCGGGCCCTGCTCGAACGGCAGGGCGAGGAGCTGGGAGTCCGGAAATTGGACACGCAGCGCCGCCTGCACGTCGGCGACGATGCGCCGCGTATCTTCCTGCGACGTGGTCCGCACGAAACCACTGGCGTAGTTCGATCGTCCCGACACGCCGCCTAGCATGTTGTAATAGACCCGCGGCCCGCTCTCGCCGAGCACCCAGGAGACATCGACGATCTCGTCATAGGCGCGCAGCGCTTCGGTGGCCGCGTCTACGCGCGCCTCGGTCGCCTCGATGGAGCTCGCCGGCGGCCCGATCAGGCGCACCTGGAACATGTCCCGCTCGGTCTGGGGGAAAAACTGGCTGGGCAGGGTGGTCGCCGCCGCAAACCCCGCGACGGGCAGCATGACGCCCACCACCAGACCCAGCAGAGGCTGGGCGATCACCGCGTCGAGCCCCTTGCGATAGGCCCAGGTCAGCGGCTTCGAACGCAGGCCGTCGCGCCACCAGGGCTGGTCCGGTTCGCCGGCGCGCCCATCGTCGAACCAGGCGGCCAGCGCGATGATCACGGTGAAAGCGAGCACGAAGCTCGACGCCACCGCGAAGATCACCGAAGTTCCGATCATGCCGATGAATTCGCCCGCCGTGCCGGGCATGAGCGCGATGGGCGCGAAGGCGAAAATCGTCGTCAGCGTGGAGGCGAGCAGCGGCCCGAACAGGGTCTTCACAGCCTTGTCCACCGCCTGGAGGCGCTCCATGCCGCGCGCGCGAAGCAGGCGATAGTCGTCGACCACCACGATGGCGTTGTCGATCAGAAGGCCGAGCGCGACGACCAGCCCCGTCACCGACATCTGATGCAGCGGTTCGCCGGAAATGTTGATCAGCAAGATCACCAGAAGCACGGTCAGCGGCAGGGCCGAGCCGGTGATCAGCGCGGCGCGCCAGCCCATCATCAAGAACAGCACGCCGAACACGATGAGCGCTGAAAAGCCGAGATTGACCGCAAGCCCGGCCAGCCTTTCGACCACGTACTCTGCCTGGGCGAACACGATCTCCACCTCGACCCCGGGATTGGCCGCTGCGAAGTCGGCCACCGCGGCCTGGGCGCGCCGGTCCCAGGCGGAGACCTGCAGGCCGGGCTCCAGATAGCCGGCCACCAGGATGGTGCGCGCGCCGTTATACAGCGCGTAGGAGGCGGTGGGTTCGACCTCGGCGCGCGCGACGGACGCGATGTCGCCAAGCTGAACGAACCGTCCGCCCGTTGAGGCGATGGGAGCGGCGCGCAGCCGGTCTAGGCTGTCGAACGCGCCCTCCACCTCCACGGTCAGATCGAGCGCACCGCCGGTGAGCCGGCCGGCCGGCGCCTTGGCGTCCGAGCGCGCCAGCACGGCGGCCACGTCGGCGGCGGTCAGCCCCAGGGCTGCGGCCGCCTCAGTATCAAGGGTAACGCGCACTTCTTCGAGCGGCGCGCCGAACACATCCGTCTCGTCGGTGCCTGAGACTGCACGAAGGCGGTCGGCGAGATCGCGCGACAGCCGGGCGAGCGGTCCGAACTCGGCCTCGCCCTCGCGCCATTTCAGCGCCACCACGAGCGTCGCCGCGCCCATATAGTTGCGCTCCACGTCGACCGGCCCGGCGCCATCGGGCAGCAGCGCCTCCACCGAGGCCACCGCGTCGCGCACCTTGGTCCAGGCCTGCTCCACCTCGGCCATGTTCAGGTCTTCGCGGATCGCCACGTCGATCACCGCGATGTTGGCGCGCGAGACCGAGCCGATCTCATCGACCTCCACCAGCTCCTGCAGTTCGGCCTCGATGGGTTCGGTGACCAGCGCCTCCACACGGGCCGCGTCGGCGCCGGGAAAGGGCACGATGATATTGCCGAACCGCTCGGTCAGGCTGGGATCTTCCTGCCGGCCCACCACGGCGAGCGCAGCGATCCCGGCGACGATCACCAGAAACAGGGCGAGGATCGTGAGCCTTGGAAAGCGGAAAAACAGGGTCGCCATGGCTCAGCCCCCGGTCCGGGCGATCACGCGCTGGCCCGGCGCCACACGGTGCACGCCGGCGGCGAGGATCTGCGCGCCGTCCTCGACCGCGCCGGAGAGATAGACCCGGTCATTTTGCGTATGCAAAATCTCAACCGGGCGCGGCTCCAGACGCGCCGCTCCGTTCTCCTCCACCAGCGCATAGACCGACCACAGGCCGCGCCGGCCCTCGGCCAGCGCGGTCACCGGCGCCCAGAACCCCCGCTGATCGAGGGAGGTTTCCAGGATCAGCCGCGCCACCGCGCCGCTCTCCAGGTCCGGCGCCTCGATATCGAACACCGCGTCCACGGTGCGTCCGCCGGGATGGATCACCCCGGTCACCGCGCGTAGTCGAGCGGGTCGGCGATCCCCATCAATCTCAAAGGGATAGACCGCACCGACATCCAGGCGGCGCGCCGCACCGGCGGGCAAGCCGACCCGGATCTCCAGCACGCCCGATTCTGCAAGGGTGAGCACCGGCGCACCCGGGCCGGCCACCGCGCCCTCGTCGAAATGGCGCGCGGTGACCACGCCGTCATAGGGCGCGTCCAGTCGGGCGAGATCGATCTGCACCGCAATCTGGTCCGCACGCGCCCGCGCCGCCGCAGCCCGTGCGCGCGCCGCATTGAAGTCGGCTTCGCTGGCGTCGAGCGCTTGCGCAGAAACATGGCCCTGGTCCACCAGGGCGCGCTGACGGGTGAGCGTCACCTCCGCGAGCCGGGCTTGGGCCTCGGCAGCCGCGGCCTCGGCGCGGGCCGAGGCGCGCGCAGCCTCAAGCGCACGCACGTCGAGCCGGGCAAGCGCGGCGCCGGCCGCGACCCGGTCACCGACATCAACGGTGACTTCGGCGATGCGGCCGCCGGTTTCGAACCCCAGCGCGCTGGAGCGGCGCGCCTCCACAAGGCCGGGAAACGCGGTTTCAATGTCCGCAGCGGAGACGTAGATGACGGCGTGGCCGCGCACCGGCAGCGGCTCAGCCTGATCCGGCGCGCCCGGCCCAGCATCCGCAGCGCGCAGCGCGCTTACCGCGACGATCAACACGGTCAACGCCCCGGCTGCGGCGAGAACGCCCAGCGCAAACCGGCCGCCCAAGAGTGGTGCCCTGCGCGCCATCGCCACGCCTCCCATCCCATTACGGATAGGAATATACGCAGATTAACGCCGTTTGGAAATTAAACGGTGTTCACTTTTTTATTATTTTGAGAACTGGTTTCGTTTTAGACCTTTAGCCCGGCGTTAAGGCGCTCGATCAGCCGGTCCGAGCCCAGGCCGCGCATCACCATCTCCGCATGAAAGCGGATCATGGCGTCCAGCGTAACGTCGGGATCATCCTCGCAGCCGGGAAAGCTTTCCTTGGGAAACTCGGGCAGCGTCACCGCCAGCATGGTCAGCCCATGTGAGGCCGCCCAGACCGAATTGGCCGCAAGCCCCAGATGCGCCTTGCGGAACCAGCCCGCGTCCATGGACTGGGCGATCATCTCGTGGAGATGCTCCGCGGCGGCGTAGCCGAAGCTGCCCTCCTCCGGCTTCTCCTCCTCCCAGGCGCCGCCGAAGGCGAGCTTGTAGTGAGCCGGCTGCTCCAGCCCGGTCTCCACATAAGCGCGCATGCACTTCGTGCATAGAAGCGGGCCGTCCTCGAGATCGACGCAGACCTCCTGCATGCGCTCAAGAAGGCGTTCGAAGAACTGTTCGCGAATCTCGCGGAACAGCGCTTCCTTGGAGTCGAAATACTTATAAAGCGCGGCCGGGGAGTAATCGATGCGCTCGGCGATCCGGCGCATGGACAGGCCCGCCTCGCCCTCCTCGGCGAAGATCGCCTCAGCCGCGTCGATAATGGAATCGCGCACCTTGCGCCGCCGGCGCTCGGCGGGGGTCAGATCAGCGTCGGTTTGGGTCTCGGCCGCCATGAAGCTCAGTGTTCCCTGTCCTGACCTTGCGCGCGCCGTCTTGAACGCGTACGCGCCAAGCTTCAGGTATATCTGCGCCTTGCGCAATCCACAAACCTCCGCGCGCTGAGCAGTGCGCCGTACAGGGGACCCGCCATGACCAACGCGCCGACCTTCCCTGAGCCGGGCGAGAGCCTCGCCCCCGCCCGCCCGAGCGCAGAGACGCTGGAGCTTTTGGCGCGCCGGCGCTCCACAACGGCAAAAACCATGACCGGGCCCGGCCCCACGCGCGAGCAGCTGGACACGCTCTTGAGGATCGCCGCGCGCACGCCCGATCACGGCAAGCTGTTTCCCTGGCGCTTCGTGGTGTTCGAGGACGAGGCCCGCTCCCGCTTCGGCGAGATTCTCGAAGCGCGCCTGCGCGAGCTGGAGCCGGAGGGACCGGCCGAGCGCTACGCCCTGGAGCGCGCCCGCTTCGAGCGCGCGCCCGTCGTCGTCGCGGTGATCAGCGACGTGCGCGAAAACCACAAGATTCCTGAGTGGGAGCAGGTGCTGTCCGCCGGCGCGGTCTGCCAGCAAATGCTGATCGCCGCGAGCGCAATGGGCTTCGCCGCCCAATGGCTCACCGAATGGTACGCGTATGACAAGGTGACGAAGAAAGCGATCGGACTCGATCCCGGGGAGCGGGTGGCGGGTTTCATCTACATCGCCAGCGCGGCTGAAGACCCGCCCGAGCGGCCGCGAAAGGCGCCGCGGGTCAGCCGCTGGGGGTGAGCCGGGGTCTGCGACGCCGATCTAGCGAGTCTCGGGATCGAGAGCGGGTCAGACATCCCCGCTCGTGACATCGCCCCCTGGCCGCGCCATAAAGCGGCGCTTCTCCGCCTACGGATATCACGCATGAAACCCGATCCCCACCGCCTTGAGTCCGCCGCCTATCCGGTCGGCGTAACCGTACCCTCGCGCTTTCGCGATCTGGACACGCTGGGTCATATCAACAACGTCGCCATCGGCTCGTTCTATGAGGAGGGGCGCGCGGCGCTGAACCGCGCGGCGTTTCCCCCTGAGACGCGCCATCGGCACAATATGCGCATGCTGATCGCCGACGTGCACATCGCCTATCTCGCCGAGGCGCACTATCCGGGCGACATAGAGGTGCGCTCCGGCGTGCTGAAGCTTGGACGCACCAGCTACACGATCGCGCTCGCCCTGTTTCAAAACGCCAAGTGCGTCGGCGTGTGCGAGACCGTTCTGGTCAACACCGACGGATCGAAACCGGCTGAAATTCCCGCAGAAGGACGCAAGGCCCTGGAGGCGCTTAAACTCAAGGCGCCGGCCTGACCGCAACGCGGCTTAATATCGCGCACCCCTCGCGCCTCGCCGTGCTAGGCTTTTTCGCTCATAGCGCTACAGACGCGCTTGCGAGGGGAGGGGCCGCTTGGGCCTGACGGTGACGCTCATCGTGCTGAGCGCCTGGACGGCGCTTCTGTTCGCCGCGGCGTTCTACGGCGACGCGCGCGCCAAGGCGATGGACGCCAGTCCCGCACGGCGCGCCTGGCTCTATGCGCTCGGGCTCGGGGTCTACTGCACCAGCTGGACGTTCTACGGCGCGGTGGGCGCGGCTGCGCGAGAGGGCTGGGACTATCTTCCGATCTATCTCGGCCCGGCCCTCCTTTTCATCTTGGGGTTTTTCGTTGTGCGCCGGCTGGTGCGGCTGGGGCGCGAGCACGACACCGGCTCCATCGCGGACTTCCTCTCGGCGCGCTACGGCAAGTCCGCGGCGGTGGGCGCGCTCGCCGCCGGCGGGCTGCTGCTCGCCGTCATCCCCTATATCGCCCTGCAGCTGAAAAGCGCGGCGACCTCGCTCTCCCTTGTGACCACAGGCGAGGCCGGCGGGGCGGGCTGGGGCTTGCCCGTCGCGATCGCATTTGCCGGCTTCGCGATCCTGTTCGGCCAGCGCAAGGCGGACGCCGCCGCCGGCAATCGCGGTCTGGTGCTCGCAGTGGCGCTTGAAAGCGCGGTGAAGCTGATCGCCATGCTGGCCGTGGGCGTCTTCGCGGTTCTGGCCTGGAGTGCCGCCTCGCCTGATCAACGGGCCGCCGCCATCGACGCCTCGCCGCTGTTCGAGGCCGGGTTCGATTTCCGCTTCGCCGTCCTCACACTGCTGGCAGGCTTCGCCGCCCTCACCTTGCCGCGCCAGTTCCACATGATGGTGGTCGAGGCGCGCCAACCCGAAGATGCGCGCCTGTCGCGCTGGGCCTTCCCCGCCTATCTCGCCGCCGTCGCCCTTGTCGCGCCGCCGGTCGCGCTTGCGGGCGGCGCCATGCTGAACGGCGCGGACCCCGACGCCTACGTGCTCGCCCTGCCGCTGTCCCAAGGCGCCGACGCGCTGGCGCTGCTGGCGTTCATCGGCGGGTTTTCGGCGGCCGCCGGCATGGTGACAGTGGCCGCGCTCGCCATGTCGACCATGCTGGTCAACGATATCGCCGCGCCCCTGCTCCTGCGCGCCCACGGCGCAGCGGCGCGGCGCTTTGCGGCCAGCCTTCTGGTCTGGCGCCGCCTGGCGGTCGTGCTCCTGGTGAGCGCCGCCTTCGCCTTCCAGCTTGGCATGGACCGCGAAGCGGCGCTCGCCGGTATCGGCCTTGTCGCCTTCGCCGGCGCGGCGCAGCTCGCACCGCCGCTTCTGTTCGGTCTGTTCTGGCGGCGCGCGAACCGGGCCGGTGCGCTGGCGGGCATGGGGACCGGATTCGCGCTGTGGTTCGCCTTGATCCTGGTCCCGAGCTATGCCGGCCTGAGCCCGCCAGCGCCGGCGGGCGTTGACCCATTCGCCTTCACCGCGTTGTTAAGCCTTGCGGCGAACGCGCTCGCCTTCATCGTCGCCGCCGCGTTCTTCGAGGCGGGGCTTGTCGACCGGCTGCAGGCCGACGCCTTCACCGGCGGCTCGAAGACCCAGGCGCAGGCCGCGCCCGGCGCGCGGATCGCCGATATCGAAATCGTCCTCGCCCGGGTGCTTGGCGAAGCCGGGGCGCGCGCCGCCATGGAGCAGATCGCCGCCGAGATTGGTCGGCCTTTACGCGCCGGGGACCAGCCCACTTCGGCCGTCACCGGGCTCGCCGAGGCGCGTCTGGCGCGCGCCGTGGGCGCGGCGTCGGCGCGCATATTGATGACCCGGGTGATCGGCGGCGCGCGGGTCACCGCGGGCGAAGTGGTCGCCCTGATCGACGAGACGGCGGAAAAGCTGCGCACCAGCCACGACCGGCTGGAGGAGAGCGAACGCTCCATCCGCTTCTACACCGACAATCTGCCGGCCCTGCTCTCCTACGCCGACCGCGACTACACGCTGCGCTTCGCCAATCGCGGCTATCTCGATTTCTTCGGCCTGGACGAAAGCGCGATCGGCAAGCTGCTTTCAAGCTTCATGAGCGCGGACGAGCATGCCCTGCGCCGCCCGCACATGGACGCCGCCCTCGCCGGGGAGCGTCAGGTCTTCGACATTACGCGCAAGCAGGGCCGCGCCCGGCGACGCTCCTGGCAGGTGGTGTATCAACCCCGCATCGAAGATGGCGAGGTGGTCGGCTTCTTCGGCGTCTATCAGGACAACACCGCCCGGCGAGAAGCCGAGGAAGGATTGAAACGCGCCTACGAAACCCTGGAGACGCGGGTGGAGGACCGAACTGCGGCCCTCAAGGCCGAGAGTGAGGCGCGCCTTCAGCTCGCCGAGGATCTTGAACAGGCCCGGGCCGCCGCCGAAGCCGCCACACAATCTAAGACCCGCTTCCTCGCCGCCGCGAGCCATGACCTGCTCCAGCCACTGTCGGCGGCGCGCCTTTTCGCCGGCGCGCTGGAGGCCGAGCTCACCGAAGAGAGCGCGCGCGGTTCCGCGCGGCGCATCGAACGGGCCATAGACCACGCCGACACGTTGCTGCGCGCGCTTCTGGACATTTCGCGCCTGGACGCCGGCGGGGTGACGCCGCGGCCCACGGTGTTTTCGCTCGGCGAACTGATCGAGGAGACCGCCGCCCAGTTCACCCCCGCCGCCGAAGCCAAGGGGCTGAGGCTGAAAGTGGCGCCCTGCCGGCTCGCCGTGTTGTCCGATCGCGGATTGATGACGAGCGTGGTGCAGAACCTCATCTCCAACGCGGTGCGCTATACCGCGGAAGGAACCGTGCTGGTGGGCGCGCGGCGGTCGGCGAAGGAGGCGCGCCTGCAGGTGATCGATACCGGTCCCGGCGTGCCCGAAGACCGCCAGCGCGCGATCTTCCGCGAGTTCGAACGCGGCGCCATGGCCGGAAGCGAGGATCGCGGCCTGGGCCTCGGGCTTGCGGTGGTGGACCGGATCTGCACCTCGCTCGGCCACAAGCTGGTGCTGAAAAGCCGGGTAGGGTCGGGCTCGACCTTCGAAGTGCGCCTGCCGCGCGCCAAAGCCAAGCCCGGCTCGGCGCGGCCGCATCGGCGCAACGCCGCCTCGCTGGACGGCATGCGGGTGCTCTGCCTGGACGACGACGCGGCGGTTCTCGACGCCATGACCGCGCTCCTGTCGCGCTGGGGTTGCGAGGTGCGCGGCGCTTCAGACCGCGCCGACGCGTTCGACGCCTTCCCCGACGCCCCGCCCGACGCAGTGTTAGTGGACCACCAGCTGGAGGACGGGGACACCGGGCCGGCGGTGTATGAGGCGCTGTGCGCGCAGTGGAGCGCACGTCCGCCAGGCCTGCTCATCACCGCCGAGCGCGGGGGGCAGGCCCGCGCCGATGCTGCAGCATCCGGCCTGGAGGTGCTCGCCAAACCCGCCCCGCCCGCAGTCCTGCGCGCGAGCCTCGCCAGCCTGAAGCGGCGCGCCGGGGTTTGATGTCTTCCCCTCGTTACGCAGGGAGGGGTCCGAAGGACCGAAGGCGCCGCATCGACACCCAAGCCGGCGTCGCCCCCTCCGCTCGCTTCACGAGCGCCTCCCCCTGTAAGCGGGAGAGGACAGCCCTCTAGACCGAGACCGAGTGCTTGGCCTTGCCGGTCGCCAGATAGGCGTCGAACGCCGCCGCGGCGAGCCGCGCGAGCGGTTTATAGGCCGGGTTCACCGTGACCACGCCGCTGCGCACCGAGACGATCCCCGCGCGCTCCAGCTCGGACAGATCAGCGTCGGGCGCTTCAAGCCCGTGCGCGCGCGCGATCGCCGCCGGATCGACGGTGAAATCGGTCATCAAGCGCTCGATGATCGCACGGCGCAGGACATCCTCGCGCGTGGTCGCGACGCCCTTGGCGACCGGAAGACGGCCCTCGTTCACCGCCAGCATCCAGCTGCGCACGTCGGGGGCGTTCTGGACATAGCCGAAGGGCGTCTGACCGATCGCCGAGGCGCCGAGCGCGATCAGCGTATCTGCCTCATCGGTGGTGTACCCCTGGAAATTCCGGCGCAACGCTCCCGCGTCCAGCGCTTTCGTCATGGGGTCCTCGGGCCTGGCGTAATGGTCGATGCCGATCATCCTGAACCCGTCCTCAATCAGCGCAGCGTCCATGGCGTCGGCCTGGGCCAGGCGCTCGGCCGGGCCGGGCAGCTCTTCAAGCTTGATGAGGTTCTGATGGCTCTTCATGTGCGGTACATGGGCGTAGCCGAACACCGCGAGCCGGTCGGCGCCCAGAGCCGCCGCCGCCTCGGCGCTGGCGCGCGCGCTTTGCACGGTCTGGCGCGGCAGGCCGTAAAGCAGATCGGCGTTCACCTTGGTGACGCCGACGCCGCGCAAAAGCTCGAACGCGCCCGCGACCTGGTCATAGGGCTGGACGCGGTTGATCGCCGCCTGCACCGCCGGGTCGAAGCTCTGAACCCCGGTGGAGGCCCGCGTGAAGCCGTTGCGGGCGAGGCCTTCGGCGTCCGCGCGCGTGAAATGGCGCGGGTCGATCTCGATGGACAGCTCCGCGCCCGGCTTGAAGTCGAAACGCGCGCGCACCGCGGCCATGAGCCGGTCGATCTGTTCCGGCTTCAGGATCGCCGGCGTCCCCCCGCCCATGGCGAGATGGGAGATCGTCATGCGCGCCGGCAGCCGGTCAGCGATGAGCGCGATCTCTTTGAGAAGCACGTCAAGATAGGCCGCCACCGGCCCGTCCTTGGTGGTCGCGCGGGTGTTGCAGCCGCAATACCAGCATAGCGTCCGACAATAGGGCACATGCAGGTAGAGCGAGACCGGCGCGTCGCGATCAAGCCCGTCCAGCCAGCCGGCATAGGTGTCGCAAGTCACCCCCTCATGGAAATGGGGCGCGGTGGGATAGCTCGTGTATCGCGGGCTGCGGGTCTGAGCGTACGTCAAAAGCGTGTCGCGTCGCGAAGCCATGGGGCCGATATCCGTATTGCGTCTACGGACATATGCGGGGTTCTGCGCCGTTCGCGCGAGAGGGCGGATGGTCGCAGCGTGCAGGGCCGCACGGTTACCGAGCACCCCCCTCTTCCCAAGTCCATGGCGCGAGGGGCGAGACCCCTAGCTGAAATAAGGCCTGTACAAGTCCGTGCGCCGATCGCGGAAAAAGCCCCAGGCGGCGCGGTGACGGTCGAGGAATCTGCGGTCGAACTCCGCTGTCAGCACGCCGGTTTGAGACCGGCCCAGCTCGCTCACCACCTCGCCCGTGTGGTCGCAGATGAAGCTGGTGCCGTAGAATTTCTGGCCGTCCTCGTCGCCGTGGCGGTTCGCGGCGCCCACCGGCATGACGTTGGAGACGGCGTGGCCCTGCATGGCCCGGCGCCAGCGCGCGGCGGTGTCGAGGCTGTCATCATGGGGCTCGGACCCGATGGCGGTGGGATAGAGCAGGACCTCCGCGCCCAGAAGCGCCAGGGCGCGCGCGGTTTCAGGAAACCACTGGTCCCAGCAGATCCCGACGCCCACCTTGCCGTGCTTGGTGTCCCAGACCTTGAAGCCGGTGTCGCCGGGGCGGAAATAATACTTCTCCATATAGCCCGGCCCGTCGGGGATATGGCTTTTGCGGTAGACGCCCAGCGGCTCGCCCCCGTCCAGCATCACCAGAGAATTGTAATAGCGCGGCCCCTCGCGCTCATAGATGGAGACGGGGATGGCGACGTCGAGTTCTTCGCTCAAGGGCTGGAGCGCGGTGACGCAGGGGTGCTCCATCGCCGGATAGGCCTCGGCGAACCAGTCCTCTTCCTGCGTCTTGCAGAAATAATGGTTCTGGAAGAGCTCCGGCGGCAGGATCACTTTCGCGCCCTTGCCGGCCGCCTCGCGGGTGAGCGCCTCGATGGTCTGCAGGTTTTCGGCGCGGTCACGGGTGAACGCCGCCTGAAGGACGGCGATGGACAGCGTATCGGTCATGGAGGTCGTCTTACCTTTAGTCGATCTGGTCGAGCCAGTCGCCGGGGCCGTCCCCGGTGCGTAAATCCATCACGGTGGGCCAGAGCCGCCAGGGCGCGCGTCCGTCCGCGTTCCACAAGGCGACGAAGGCGAAGCCGGTCTCCGGCTCCATCACCACCTGGGCGCCGTAGCCGGACAGATAGCCCGAGTGGGCGATCAAGGTGCGGTCGCCCCAGTCGTACACCCGCCAGCCGAGGCCGTAATAGGTCTCGTCCACCCGGGCGCGCAAGGGGCCGAGGCCCCGCGTCTCGCGCCGGCTTTCGGTATAGGGGGTGAAGACCCGTTCGCGCACCTCTTCGGGAAGCCCGTCCATCCACGCCAGATTGGCCTGGGCCCAGGCGATCATGTCGTTCAGCGACACCGTGATCGCGGCCGCGCTCGGCACCCGGTCGTAATAGCTGGAGGGATCGCCGGCCTGGTCGCGCGAGCGCACCCAGCCGCGGTGGGGGCGCGCCCAGCTGGGCCCGGAGATCAGATCATCCTCGCCGACGCCCGCCGTGGACAGGCCGTAGGGCCCGAAAATGTAGCGGCGCACGGCGTCTTCATAGGACAGCCCGGTGGCCTCTTCGATCAGCAGCTCGGCGGCGGAGAAGGCGACGTTCTGATAAGTGTAGCACTCGCCCGGATCGCACACGAGATCCACATTGGAGAGCCTGCGGCGGGCCTCCTCGGCGTCCACCCCGCCCTCGATCAGATTGTCGTAGGCGTTGGGCGGCAAGCCTGAGCGCTGGCTCATCAGCTCGATCCAGGTGGGCTGGAGCGGGCCCTTCAGGTCAAGGATGGAGGTGGGCACTTCTTCATCGAGATCGATGAGGCCCTCACTTTCCAGGATCGCCAGCAGCACGCCGGTGAAGCTCTTCGTCAGCGACGCGGCGCGGAAGCGGGTCCGGGCGGTGACCGCCTCGCCGGATCCGGCTTCGGTCTCGCCGGCGGTGTAAAGCATGACAGGTTCGCCGTTCTCGATGATCGCGGCGGCGAGCCCCACGGTCTTGTCGAAGGTCGCGGCCTGATCGAGCCGGTCTTCCAGATCGCCCAGATAGTCAGGCGGCTCCAGCCGGATTTGCGGGGACGCCTTGGCGGTGCGGCGCGCGGTTTCAGAGGCGGCCAGGGCGCCGGTGGGCGAGAACGGGCCCACCGCGGGCCCGGAGCCTTCGGCCTGGGCGTAGGGGCCGGTGCGCGCAATCTCGATCACGCCCATGCGGGAGAGGGACTGGCCTTCGGGGGGATAGAACTGAGCGGCCGCCGGCGCGGCGCACGCGAGCGCGCCGCCAAGGGCGGTCAGACCTGTCTTCAAGCGCTTCGGCCCGGCCATGCGAGCGTCTCCGGCTGCTGGCGCCGCCGGGATCATCCCGCCGGCTGGTTACAGGTCACGCAGTGGAACGATCCGCCCCCTGTCAGGATCGCATTCGATCCCGAAACGACCACTTTGCGACCCGGGAAGGCGCGCTGCAAGCTGCGCGCCGCCAGACGGGCCCGGTCGTTATAGGCGGGCATCACCACATGGCGCGGGCCGACCACCCAATTCATATGGGACGCGGCGGCCGGTTCGCCAGGGTCGATCTCCACACGCCCTGGGGAGACAACGCGCAACACCTCCAGTCGGCGCCCGCGCGCATCAGTGGCGCGGGCGAGATCGCGGGCGATGCGGTCATAGATCCGGGCGTTGGGGTCGTCCGGCCCGGACGCCGCCGGGCAGACCACCAGGCCGGGCCGGGCGAAACGGGCGATATTGTCCACGTGCCCGTCGGTGTGGTCGCCGATGAGCCCCTCGTCGAGCCAGATCACCTGGGTGACTCCGAACAGCGCTTCGAGCCGGGTCTCCACGTCTTTTTCAGTCAGGCGCGGATTGCGGTTGGCGTTCAGCACGCACTGGCGCGTGGTGATGACGGTCCCCTCCCCGTCGAACTCCAGCGCCCCGCCCTCGCAGATGAAATCGGTGTCCACAATCTCAGCGCCCGCCTCTCGCGCGATGCGCGCCCCGATCGTCAGATCGCCGGGCAGGTCGTACTTGCCGCCCCAGCCGTTGAACTTGAAGCGGACCGCCTTCAGCCCGCCGGGCCCGCACGCGAACACCGGCCCGGTGTCGCGCGCCCACACGTCGCCATAGGCCTCGCGCACCACCCGCGCAAACGCCCCGCAGCGCCGGCGCGCGTCGGCTTCAGACTCCGCGCTCGCCGCATAGATCGTCACCGGCAAAGGCGTCCCGTCGAGGCCGGGCGCGGAAACCAGCGAGAGAAAGCGTGCGAACTCTGCGCGCGCCGGGTCGAGATCGTCCTCCCACAGCTCTTGGGCGGCCGGCCAGGGCGTGTGAATCGTCGCCTGGCGCGCGGTTTCATGGGGGACGGTGAAAGCGGGAGAGGTCTGTGTCGTCATGGCCGCGCTGATAGCATGGGCGGCGCAGAGCGCACAGGGCAGGCGTGCGGGGAGCAGTGCGATGGCTTCACCCAAGACCGGGGTCGTCCGGGCGTCCGAAATGCGTCCAGTCCCGGAAATGAGTGAGCGCTCACTTACCTTTTGCCGCGCCACCGGTTAGAGACGACACCGACGGGACGCGACACCGACGGGACGCGACACCGACCCTGCCGCCCCGTCGATCCTCGCTGAGCCATTTTCGCAAGCGTCGCAGGCTGTCAAGGACGACCGGGCGTCGCCCGGTCGCCGCGTTGCGGCGGCCCATCGGCCGTCCTTGACAGCCTGCGATCGCCTTGCGGTGTCCTCCAGCATGAAACGATGGGGAGGTTTGACCGAACATGCCCCCGAGACAGGGCCCACGCCGCCCTGAACCCTTCCTTAACTTAGCCCCGCCATGGTGAACCCAGCGTTCACCATGGACAGGAGACGCCCCATGCGCATTCGGCCCGGAGATCCGGTCGGCGCGGCGGCCCGGCGCGAGCCGGCCGGCGTATCGCGTTCGTCTGAGACCGGAAGCGCCTCCAGCGCCGGCGCGGCGTCCGCGCCGCGCGACACCGCCTCGATCATGGGCGTGCCTGAAAACGAGCTGACCCCCAATGTTCAGCGCGCCCTGCTCTCGCTCATGGGCGAGGTGGATCAGCTGCGCAAGGAGACCGAGGCCCTGCGCACGAAGATCCGCGATCTGGAGACCCTGGCCGATCATGACGTGTTTTTGCCGCTGCTCAATCGCCGCGCCTTCCTGCGCGAGGTTTCCAAGGCGCTGGCGCTGGCTGAACGCCATGACGCGCCCAGCGCGCTGGTCTATTTCGATTTGAACGGCTTTAAGGCCATCAACGACACCCACGGCCACGCCGCCGGCGACGCGGCGCTTGCCAAGGTCGCCGACATCCTCACAGCCCATGTGCGCGAGACCGATGCTGTGGGCCGGCTTGGTGGCGACGAGTTCGGCGTGGTGCTCACCCTCACCCCGACCGCGGCCGCAGAAGCCAAGGCGGCGGATCTGGCACGGGCCATCTCCGAGACGCCCATCCCTCACGAGGGCGAGTACTTGCGCCTCGGCGCCGCCTGGGGTGTGCGCGCGCTTGAGCGTGGACTTGAGGTGGAGACCGCCATGGCCGAGGCCGACCGGGCCATGTACGAGCGCAAGACCCGCGCCGCCTAGGCGCCGCACGTGCTGCTCACCGCCTTCGGCCCGTTTCCCGGCGCTCCGGTCAATCCCACGCCCGCCGTGATCGCGCGCGCCGCGGAGCTTGCTCCAGCCAGTTTCGAAATCGAGACAATGGTGCTCGACACCGAGTTCGCGGCGGTTCCTGCCCGCCTCGCAGAAGCGGCAGCGCGCAAGCCGGAGATCGTCGTCATGACCGGCCTTGCAAGCCGCGCGTCATTGGTGCGCCTGGAGCGGCGTGCGCGCAACGAGGTGACCGCCGGGCGCCTCGACGCGGCGGGCCGGGACTGGCCGTCCGGGCTTGTCGATGCGGGAGCGCCCGAAGTGCTGAGCGCGACCGCCGACCTTTTACAGGCGCAAGCCGCGCTCACCCGCGCCGGAGTCGAATTTGAACTTAGCGAGGACGCCGGGCGCTATGTCTGCGAGTTCGCGTATTTCCACGCCTTGCGCCTGTTCGCAGCCGCGCGTGTGGTGTTCGTGCACGTCCCGCCGATCGCCCCGGCCGACGGCGCGCAAACCGGCCAGGCGGCCCTTACCGAAACCGAGGCGGCGCGCGCCGTAGCCGCCGTGCTCGTCTCGCAGGCGCCAAGCCTTGAAGGCTAGGCGATGATGTCGGGGTTCAGCATGTCCTCGACGCGGAAGATTTCGTCTTTCAGCTGCAGCTTGCGGCGCTTGAGGCGCATCACCTTGAGCTGATCGACGACGCCGCACATGGTCAGCGCCTTGACCTCGTCGTCCAGATCGCGGTGTTCGCGCTGGAGTTCATCGAGCCGGCGCTGCAGCGCCGCTTCGTCGAATTCACCGTCCATGGCCGGTTCGCCTCCAACCGTCTGCTGCGCTCGCCGTCCTGCTTGCGGCCGGTAAGCGCGCACGCTGTCAGATACCGTTTCGCGTCAGATGCCTGTGCGCTCGCCCGCGTCGCTTGATGACAGACTGCGCACGCCGGGCGTCGATGTGTGGATATTACACGGTTTTGAGCGCGGAGAAAACGGTCTCCACGAATGCGCCTGTCGCGGCGCTCGCGCCTTCGCGCTCGGCGTAGCTGGAAAGCCGCGCCCGGCACAGGGCCGGCAGGTCGCCGTCGGCATGGGGCGGACAGGACGGCGCCAGGGCCGCAAGCGCGGCTTGCTGCAGGCGCTCGCCTTCAAGCTCTGCGGCCAGGATCTGCTTCCGCAGCGCGGCGGCCTCCTGCGCGCCGACACACTCCGGCGCAGGCTTCAATCCATCGCGCGCCTGGCGCAGGGGCTGAACAACACGCGCGCGCCACAACGCGCTCAGCGCCACCGCCTGGCCCAGCGCCGGGCCGGGATCGCGGCCGGTGACGGCGGTCCAGATGATCCAGAGCGCCACATTCACATCAAGGCCGGCGTCCTGCAGGGAGAGGCAGGCCTCCTTCACGCCGGCCCTCGAATAGACCGCGGTGGAGAAGCTCCAGAAGCCGGGCTTCGCCGGCGCCTTGGCGGCTGGCGGCGTCATGAGGCGCCCGCCCCGCGCCGCGCCGCGGGGCGGCGGCCCTGTTCCAGATCCTCGCCCCAGCGCCGCGTCGGGGTCCAGTCCAGACCAAACAGATCGAGTGCGCGCCCGACGCTTTGATCGACCATTTCGTCCAGGCTGCGGGGCCGCGCGTAGAAGGCGGGCAGCGGCGGCATGATGATCGCCCCCATCTCAGTGAGCTGCGTCATGGTGCGCAGATGGCCCAGATGAAACGGAGTCTCGCGAACCATCAACACAAGGCGCCGGCGCTCCTTCAGGCAGACGTCGGCCGCGCGCGTCAGCAGCGAACTCGTCACCCCGGTGGCGATCTCGCTCATGGTGCGCACCGAGCACGGCGCCACGAGCATGCCCCGGGTGCGAAAGCTGCCCGAGGCGATGGGCGCGCCCACATCGGGCATCTTGTAAGCATAGTCGGCGCGTCCGATGAGTTCGGAGGGCTTCATCCCGGTCTCGTAGGACAGGGTCATCTCCGCCGCCTTGGAGGCCACCAAATGGCTCTCCGCCCCCAGCTCGCTCAGCGCGTCGAGAATGCGCAGCGCATATACAGATCCGGATGCGCCGGAGACCCCGAGAATTAATCGAGCCGGTTCAATCGGTTCCATTACGGCTTGTTGATCATGCGTCAAAATAGTCCGTGCTCCGGATGATTTTGTGAATTTACAGGCGCCCTTCGAAGGTGGTTCAATCCTACTCCCAATCAGCAAGGGAGGCATATATGGCCGCTGAAGCACGCATTCGTGAGCTGGACGCCCGTCACCACGCCCTGGATGTTCAGATTTCCGAAGCCCTTAAATCGCCCGCCTCGGACACGCTTCAAGTCGCCGACCTTAAAAAGCGAAAGCTCAAGCTGAAAGAACAGATCGAACACCTCCGGCGACGACAATGACGTCTCTGGATGACCGATCGAAGGCGGGCGCATCTGCGCCCGCCTTTTTCGTTTGGGGAACTAGACGCCGCCCTGCGCCATTGCCGAACCGGGTCCGCGGTCCCATCCTTGCTTAAACGTGTCATCGTTCGGAGCCCCATATGGCGTTCGCCCGCTTCTTCGCCCTGCTCGCCGCCGTCGCTCTTGCAGGTTCGGCCTTCACGCCCGACGCCAAGGCGCAGCGCGGCGACCTGTGTCCGGACGGCTACGCCGCGCTCACCGCCGGCGAGGCGGACACCGCGATCGACGCATTCCAGGCGTGCCTGTCCGACCGGCTCTATGACTGGCCGGTGGAGGCTGAGCTGCGCGCGCGGCTGGGCGCGGCCCAGCTGGCCGCAGGTGAGGCCGATGCGGCGCTTCTGACCTATAATCAGGTCTTCGCTCTTGTGGATGGAAACGGCGGGGACGTCGACAACCCGCTGATGCGCCGCAACCGCGCGGCCGCCTATCTCCAGCTTGACCGCCATGAAGAGGCGCTTGAGGACATTGATCGCGCGCTCATGGTCACGCCGGACGACGCCTTCGCCCAGCTTCTGGCCGGCTCCGCCTACCTTGATCTGAAGCGCCCCGAAGAAGCCGTCGCCGCCTTCGACACCGCGCTGCGCGCCGATCCGGGCTATGTCTCGGCCTGGATCGGACGCTCGGCCGCTTTCGTGGAGCTGGGCTTCGATCAGCAAGCCGTCGCCGACGGCCGCGAGGCGGTCTCCATCGCCCCGGACGACGCCGGCGCGCTCAACGCGCTGTGCTGGGCGCTGGTCAAAGCCGGACGCGCCGCGGACGGGCTGACCATTTGCGATGCAGCCGTTGAGGCCGACCCGGGCTCCGGCCCCATCGTACACTCGCGCGCCGCCGCCCTGGAACAGCTCGGCCGCCACCAGGAAGCCGCCGAGCTTTACGCCCGCGCCTACGAGCTCGCGCCGGACGACCCTGAAATCATCGCCGATTACGCGCGCGTCCACGGACGCTGAGGTCACTTTCCACGCTTCACGGCGCCTCGCCCGTTTACACCGGCGGTGCGCACGGGTTTGATCGCGCTCCCATAAACGGGCAGCGGAGAGCCTCATGCCGTCATCGGATCGCGTCGCAATCATCACCGGAGGCGCCAAGGGCATCGGCGCGGCGTGCGCGCGGCGCTTCGTGGAGGAAGGCCTGCGCGTGGTCATCGCGGACGTCGACGAGACCGCAGGCGAAGCCCTCGCCAAAGATCTCGACGGGGGCAAGGAGAAGGTGCTCTTCGTCGATTGCGACGTCTCCGACAAGCTCTCCGTCGCCAATCTCATGGCCGAGACCCGCTCGGCCTTCGACCGGGTGGACGTGCTGGTCAACAACGCCGCGGTGGTCGCCTCGGGCGACATTCTCGACGTCTCGGTGGACGATTTCGACAAGGTGATGGGCGTCAATCTGCGCGGCGCGTTCCTGGTGGCGCGCGCCTGCGCGAAACAGATGGTCGAGCAAATCGAGGAGGAAGGCACGCGCGCCGAAGACTGCCGCAAGCGCTACGCCATCGTGAACATGAGTTCGGTCAACGCCGTGGTCTCCATCGGCAGCCAGCTCGCCTATTCGGCCAGCAAGGGCGCGCTTAATCAGATGACCAAGGCCATGGCGCTGTCGCTCGCGCCCTGGGGGGTGCGGGTGAACGCGGTGGGCCCCGGCTCCATCAACACCGACATCCTCAAGGCCGTCGCCGAGGACAAGGCGATGATGAAGAAAATCCTCTCGCGCACCCCGCTGGCGCGCCTGGGCGATCCCGACGAAATCGCCGGCGTCACTTGGTTCCTCGCCTCAAAAGACGCCAGCTACGTCACCGGCGAATGCGTCTACGCCGACGGCGGGCGCCTGGCTCTGAACTACGTGATCCGGCCGGAAGATTACGAGGATTAGATACGAAAAAGCCCGGCCGGAGACGGCCGGGCTTCTTCATTCTAGTGAACGCTTAGAGGCCTAACCGTCCTTCTTACCGAACAGCTCGTCGAGCGTGGTGGGGCTGTTGGAGGCTTCGGTGTCCTCGGCGGGGCGCAGCGTATCTTCTTCCTTCTCGATCGTGCCTTCGTCCTCCATCTGCTGGCGGCGGTCGGAAGCCTTGGAGACCATGGCGTCGAGATCGATCTGGGTGCACAGGCCCAGCGAGACCGGGTCGGTGGGCTTGATGTTCGGCGCATTCCAGTGGCTGCGCTCGCGCACCGCCTGGATCGTGGTTTTGGTGGTGCCGATCAGCTTGGAGATTTGCGGATCGGTGAGCTCGGGGTGGTTGCGCACCAACCAGGCGATGGCGTCGGGGCGGTTCTGGCGGCGCGACAGCGGGGTGTAGCGCGGGCCCTTGCGCTTGCCCTCTTGAAGCTCGGCGTATTTCGGCTTCGACGCGGTCATGCGGTAGCTGGAGTCCTTCTCCGCCTTGTCGAGCTCTTCGCGCTCCAGCTGGCCGGCCGCGACCGGGTCCGTGCCGCGCACGCCTGCGGCGACGTCGCCGTCGGCGATGCCCTTGATTTCAAGGTGATGAAGCCCGGTGAAGTCGGCGATCTGCTCAAAGGTCAGGGCGGTGTTGTCCACCAGCCAGACCGCGGTCGCCTTGGGCATGAGAATGTCGGCCCTTGATCAAAACCTCGTCGCAAATAAAGAAAGCCCGGCGCGGCCGCCGGGCTTCGTCCGTGGAACCGACCTTTCGCCGCTCCCATGAGCCGTGATCGAAAGGATTTCACGTTCGTATATACCCCGCGCGCGGAGCGAAGAAAACACCCCTTCCGGCGCCGCGCGCAGGCCGGGCGCCGGCCCGCTCAAGGGGTGAGCAGGATCTTCCCGGCATGCAGGCCGGAGTCCATGCGCGCATGGGCTTTCGCCACGTCTTCCAACGTAAAGCGGGAGTCCACCACCGGGCGCACTGCGCCGGCCTTAACCCAGGGCCAGACCGAAGATTTCACCGCGTCCGCGATGGCCGCCTTGTCGGCGTCGGACCGCGCGCGCAGCGTCGATCCGGTGAGCGTCTGGCGTTTAAGCATCAGCTTCATCAGGTCGACCTCCACTCGCGAGCCTTTCAGGAAGGCGATGATCGAAATGCGCCCCTCGGTGTTCAACACGTTCAGGTTCTTCTGGACGTAATCGCCAGCCACCATGTCGAGGATGACGTCCGCGCCTCCCGCCTGTTTCACCTCGGCCTCAAAGTCCGCCTCGCGATAATTCACCACCAGATCCGCGCCGAGTTCACGGCACAGGGCGCATTTTTCTTCAGAGCCGGCTGTCGCCATGACCACCGCGCCATGGGCGCTGGCCATCTGAATCGCCATGGTCCCGATGCCGCTCGCCCCGCCATGGACGAGGACGCGCTCCCCCGGCGCCAGGCGGGCGCGGTCGAAGACGTTGGCCCAGACGGTGAATACGGTTTCTGGAAGGCCCGCCGCGTCCACCAGATCGACGCCTTCCGGCGACGCGATCACCGACCCGGCGTTCGCCCGGGCGATGTCGGCGTATCCCCCGCCCGCCACCAGCGCCACCACCCGATCGCCTGTCTTGAACGCAGCGCCCTCGCCGGCCTCGCGCACGGTCCCCGAGACTTCAAGGCCGAGCCCTTCCGGCGCGCCCTTGGGTGGAGGGTAAAGCCCCATGCGCTCGAATACGTCGGGCCGGTTGATCCCGGCGGCGGCCACGTCGATGAGCACCTCGCCCGGCTCTGCCGGCGCCAGCTCGCGCGTTTCGATGCGCAGGGCGTCGGGGCCGCCGGGCTCGGGCGCGGTCACGATTCGGGTCTTGTGGGCCATGGGTCGGGACTCTCTTTCGCTTATGGTTTATTCTCAGCCCGCTTGCGCCGGGCAACAAGGGAGCAAGACCATGTTTGAGGGCGACGAACCGCGTAACACCGGCGCCGCGATCACGCCGGGCGAGGATCTGTCGGTTCTCGGACTGGAGCAACTGGCCGAGCGCAAGCGCGTTCTGGAACACGAGATCGATCGCATCGAGGCGATGATGCAGGAGAAAAAGGCCGGGCTCGCCTCGGCTGAAAGCTTTTTCAAGAAGCCCTAGCGGCTGGCCTCCCGCTTGCACCGGCCCGGTGCGACCCGTTCGTATCCGGCACAGGAGCCGGCTGCGGACGAACGAAACGAGACATGCTAGAACGGATGACCTGATGAGCCCGGTGACCCCGAAGACGAACACGCCCGACATTGAGACGCGCGTGGCTGATTTCGCCGGTTCGGAGATGTTCCGCCGATTGTTCCGCGAGGGCATGGACCTGGTCGAGGAGACCGCCAGCTATCTCGACGGGCCGGGCCGCGACGACGCCAAGCGGCTGGGGCGCTCAGGCGCGCTGTCCTATGCGGCGGACTCCATGGCGCTCACCACCCAGCTGATGCAGTGCGCCAGCTGGCTTCTCACCCAGCGCGCGGTGTCGGAAGGCGACATGAAGCCAGGCGAAGCCGCTGAAGCGCGCTACCGCCTCACCCCGCCCAAGCTGAAAGACGGGGTCTGGCCGGCCGGCGACGATCCCTGCCCGCCGCGCCTGGGCGATCTGGCCTTGCGCGCGCGTACCCTGCACGAACGCCTGTCGCGCCTGGACCGCTCTTTGTTCGAGCCGGAAACCGAAACCGCCCGCGCCCCGGCCAACCCGGTCGCCGGCCAGCTCGACCGCCTCAATCAGGCGTTCGGGGGGTAGGCGCTTTGCGCCGTGCGTAGTGCCTTTTAGCTTTTTCGCGATTGCCGCAGGCGGACATGGCGCACCAGCGGCGGGGGCGGCCGCGGCCTTTGCTCAGAAACATCCAGCTGCAGCGCACGCATTCGCGCACATTGGCGAGGTCGGGACCGGTGACGAGGCGCTCGGCTTCGAGCGCGAGCCGGTCTGAGAGCACGTCGCCGGCTGAGAGCCCAAGACCGGCGCGCCAGGCGTAGCCGCCCGCCCCCGCCTCCAGCACCGCCCGGCTGCGCGCCTCTGCGATCCAGCCGGTAACGCGCGCCAAGGCGGGCTCGGGCGCGGGCCCGCCGCCGGCGTGAGCGCTGAGCAACGCGTGCAACGCCTCGCGCCGGTCAATGAGGTGCGGACGGGAGAACCCGCCGCGCCTGTGCTCGGCTTCGCCTGCGCTCAGAACGCCCGCCCAGACGCCCCAGTCCAGGAGCGCGGCGTGGCTCGTGAGCTGCTCGGCGTCGCGCGCCTTCCCTGCAACGCCTGCGGTGTTGAGGAAATTCAGGATCGGCGCCCCGCCGATATCGCTCCACGCAGCCCCCACTTAAATTCTCCGTTTAAAGGTTAGACTTGTCCGACTAACTTATTTACGCTGGTTTTTGGTTATAGGGGAAGGGCCGCCCGAAATGCTCAATCTGGCGCACGCATTTGATTTCGAGGGCGCTGCGGTGCGGTGGGGCGTCATGGGCGATTCTTCGGCCCCGCCCCTCGTCCTCATTCACGGCACGCCCTTCTCCGCCCAGGTCTGGCGGCGCATCGCGCCCTGGCTCGCGCGCGACCGGCGGGTCTTCTATTTCGATCTTCTGGGCTACGGCCTCTCCCAGCCTGGCGGGCCGCGCGACGTGTCGCTGGGCGCGCAGAACAAGGTTCTGGGCGCGCTGCTGGACCATTGGGAGCTGTTGAAGCCGGAAGTGCTCGCCCATGATTTCGGCGGCGCCACGGCGTTGCGGGCGCATCTGCTTGACGGACGGGATTTCTCCCGGCTCACCCTTGTCGATCCAGTGGCGGTCCGGCCCTGGGGCTCGCCCTTCGTCACCCATGTGCGCGAGCACGAAGCCGCCTTCGCCGGCATGCCGGATTACGCCCACGCCGCGCTTCTGGACGCCTATGTGCAGACCGCCGCGCATCGCACGCTGCGGGCCGAAGACCTCGCCGTCCACACCGCGCCCTGGCGCGGCGCAGTGGGCCAGCCCGCCTTCTACCGCCAGATCGCGCAGATGGATCAGGCCCATACCGATGCAATCGAAGCCCGGCTGGGTGAGATGCGCTGCCCCGTGCGCCTCCTCTGGGGTGTGGAGGATCAATGGATCCCGCTTGAGACCGGGCGGCGCGTGGCTGACCTGCTGGCTCCCGAAACCGTCGTCGAAATTCCAGGCGCAGGCCATTTGGTGCAGGAGGACGCGCCGGAAGCCATTCTAGCGATCATGGCGGCGCCGGGCCGGTGAAGCCTGGCGGCCGTTTTTGCTTCCCCGCGCTCTGGATTGACGCGTCGCGCCGGCGCCGTAGGCTTCCAGCCGATCGGAGGGGCCATGAGGATCATTCTGCTTTCCACCGCCGCGGCGGTGCTGCTTACCGCCTGCGGCGGCCCAAGCGGCGAAGATCAGCCGGCGCGGCTGGAGGCCGGCGTTCTGTATCGCAATGACGGACCGGAGATGAGCACCGTCGATCCCCATCTCGCCGACGGGACGTGGACCCAGGCGGTGATCGGGGACCTGTTCGTCGGCCTGTTGCGGCTGGGCCGCGACGGCGAGCCGGCGCCGGCGCTGGCGGAGCGCTGGACCCTGTCCGAAGACGGGCTGACCTGGACGTTCTCGTTACGCCAGGCGCAATGGTCTGACGGGCGCGCGATCACCGCCGAAGACGTGGTCTACAGCCTGCGGCGGGCCGTCGATCCGGCCACGGCGGCGGCCTATGTGGACGTTTACGCCCCGTTGGTGAACGCCGAGGCGATCCTGCGCGGCGAGGCGCCGCCGGAGGCGCTGGGCGTGCGCGCGCCCGACGCGGCCACGGTGGTGATCGAGCTTGTCCACCCCATGCCCTTCCTGCCCGATCTGCTCGCCGACAGCCGCGCCGCGGTGGTGCCGCGCCACGCCATCGAGCGTCATGGCGACGCCTGGACCGAGCCAGGCAACATCGTCACGAGCGGCGCATACACCCTGGCCCGGCGCAGCCTGAACACCCAGACCGTTCTGGTGCGTAACCCGCGCTTCTTCGACGATGCGCGAACCTGTTTCGACGAGGTCTACAACTTCCCGATCGATGCGCCGGAAACCGCGGCGCGCCGGGCACGGGCGGGCGAGCTGGACATCGCCGCCAGCGTTCCCGCCTCCATGATCGACCGCGTCGAACAGGACCTGCCCGGTCATCTGCGCACCGTCACGCCGCCGGGGACGTTCTTTTTCCAGGCCAACACCAGCGTCGCGCCCTTCGACGACATCCGGGTGCGCGAAGCGCTGGGGATCGCCCTCGACCGGGCGTTCATTTTTGAGGAGGTGATCCCGTCCGGCGCCGTGGTGGCCGACAGCCTGGCGCCGGCGAGCCTTTATCACCCCTATCCCGCGCCGGGAGTGCGCTGGGCTGATGAGCCGCTGGACGCGCGCCGGGCGCGCGCCGCCGCCCTGCTTGAAGAGGCCGGGTTCGGCCCCGACAACCCGCTGCGGTTCGAGTTCGCCTACCCCGCCGGCGGCGTGTCCGACCGCGCCGCGCCGGTCCTGCAGAACGAGTGGAATTCGCTGGCCGACTGGGTCGAGGTCCAGATATTCGGCGCGGAGGCCGCGACCCATTACCAGAATCTGGGCGCAGGCGATTTCGAGGCGGCCCTGGGCGGATGGATCGCGGTGATCCGCGACGCCTCCTACATGCTTGACCCGGTGCGCGCGGGAACGGCGGGCAATTTCGCGCGCTGGAGCGACAGCGAAGCCGAGCAGCTGATGCTGGCGGCGCGCGCAGAGCAGGATCCTGCGGTGCGCGCCGATCTTCTGCGCCAGGCCGAGCAGATCGCACTCGACAACTTCGCGGTCACCCCGTTCTACCACCCCGAACGCGCCTGGATCGTCCATCCGCGCATCGAGGGCTGGATCGGCGGGGCGGTGGAATACACCCCCACCTCCCTGCTCTGCCTGGCGGAAGGCTAAAGCCTATTCAGCGAAAGGGGCCTCCGGTTTCGCGGTGCGAAAAGGCGAGACTGGAACCCGCCGGATTCGCGCTGAAACGGAAAACGCCCGCAGTCGAGGGGGGACTGCGGGCGTTCCTCTAAAGGTCTCGACGGAGCTGGGCTCCCGCCGCCCCGATCGAGGGGGGATCGAAGCGGTGTTAGACGCCGAAACCTTTGAACTTGTCTTTGAAGCGCGAGACGCGGCCGCCACGGTCGACCAGAGTCTGCGTACCGCCGGTCCAGGCCGGATGGGTGCGCGGATCAATGTCCAGGTTCACCACGTCGCCTTCCTTGCCGTAGGTCGAGCGCGTCTTGAACCGGCTGCCGTCGGTCATCACCACTTCGATCATGTGGTAGTCCGGGTGAATATCCTGTTTCATGGCGCGTCGCCCTCTTGAACGTTTGCGGGCGGCCGTTTTGGGGACCGCCCGCAAAAGTAATCCTGCCGAATTTGAGGCGCGCTGTATACACGCGCGATTTCCTTTCAGCAAGCCGGGATTCGCACCCGCTTTAGGTTCAAGGATTTAGCGCGAATAGCCCGGCGCCAATCCTGTGGATATCCACGCCGCAGGCCCTCGCGACGGGTCGAATTCTCATCCGCGAATACCGATTTATCCACGCCATCTCCGCCCCGGCATGCTAGTATTCATCATCGCGTCTCAGGTGAACGCCGAATTGAGGAGAGCCGATCATGGCCGATTTCGACCGCGCGATGGAAGCCGTCGTGAAGTGGGAGGGCGGGTTCGTCAATCACCCCGACGATCCTGGCGGCGCCACCAATCTGGGGATCACCCGCAACACGCTGAGCGGATGGCGCGGCCGGCCGGTGAGCGTGGAGGAGGTGCGCGACCTCACCTATGAGGAGGCGAAGGCGATCTATCGCACCCTCTACTGGGACGTGTGCCGCTGCGGCGAGATGGAGTGGCCGGCTGCGCTGATGGTCTTCGACGCCTCGGTCAATCACGGCGTACGCCAGGCGGCGCGGTTCCTGCAGCGCGCGGTGGGCGTGACCGCCGACGGCATCATCGGCCCCATCACGCTGGGAGCGGTGCAGGCCGTGGACGCCAAAACGGTCGCCGAGGCGGTGGCGGCGCGGCGCATGGCCTTTTACGGCGAGCTCGCCACCTTCGGCGTGTTCGGCTTCGGCTGGGCGCGCCGGCTCATGAACATCCTGCGCCTGAGCCTGGAGCCGGCGCCCCCGTCCGACAAGCCGGCGCCGCCGCCGGAAGACGGCGAGGACGGCGACGCCCCGCCCGCCGCCGACACCGGGACAAGCGAGAGCAAGCCGGACACCGAAGCGCCGGCCGATCCCGATGCGCCGGACACCCCCGCTGACGCGCCTGCAGAGGAGCCGACATCATGAGCCGGTCGCAAGCCGACGCCGAAAGCGTGCTTGATGAAGTCAGTCTCGGCCGGGGTGGTTTGAGCCGCCGGCAGGCGCTTGAGGTGCTCGACATCGCGCGCACCCTCACCGCGCAGAATGATCTGGACGGCGTGCTGCAGGTCCTGCGCGAAGACCGCAATCTGCGCACGGCGCTGCGCGAGCTTCTCTCCCGCTTCGCCTCGGAAGAAGCGTTCGGCGCGCGCAACCGGCGCGGACGGCGCACCGGCTTTTTCGCCGGCGTGGCGTTCACGCTCGGCGCCGCGGTGCTGGTCGCCGCCGGGCCGCGCCTGTTTCCGGAGATGATCGACACCCTCCCCGCCCTGCTTCAGGACCCGCTGATCCGTGACGCCGCCGCGGTGGTGCTCGGCGGGCTGTCCATGCTGGTCAAGGATTCGGTGAGCTGGATGAGCGGCGGATATGGGCGCCCCGACCGCATGCCCGAACCGCGCCGGCGGCGCATTCCGGCGGACGCCGCAGACGCCGGCGACTCCGCGAGCGCAAAGGCCTACCCCGCCTGACGCCCTATTTCGGCGCCTTGAGCACGGCCCGTCCGGCTTGCCGGGGACGGGCGACGCTGTTACATGGGCGCGCGAATTTTCAAGCGCCGCCCCGCACTCTCGGGCGCGCCCGCCTCTCAGGCGTTTCAAGGACATCAAGCGATGAAGATCAACGGCAACGAGATAAAGCCGGGCAACGTGATCAAGCACCAGGACACGCTTTGGGTCGCGGTGAAGGCCGACCACGTCAAGCCGGGCAAGGGCGGCGCGTTCGCCCAGGTGGAGCTGAAGAATCTGCTGGACGGGCGCAAGCTGAACGAACGCTTCCGCTCCGCCGACAAGGTGGAGAAGGTGCGCCTGGAGCAGAAGGACCACCAATACCTCTACCCCGAGGGCGACATGCTGGTGTTCATGGACACCGAAAGCTACGAGCAGATCTCGCTGCAGACCGAATTCGTGGGCGAGGACCGCGCCGCCTTCCTGTCGGACGGGATGATGGTCACGCTGGAGTTCTACGAGGAGAAGCCGATCGGCATCGAGCTGCCCCAGCATGTGGAGATGGAAGTCATCGAGACTGAGCCGGTGGTCAAGGGCCAGACGGCGGCGAACTCCTACAAGCCGGCCATCCTCACCGGGAACATCCGCTCTTCGGTGCCGCCCTTCGTGGGCGTTGGCGAGCGCATCATCGTCGCCACCGAGGACGGCGGCTACGTGCGCCGGGCCGACTAGTGGCTCAAGTCTCCGCCCTGATGCAGGTGATGACCGGCGCGGCCCGCAAGGCCGGGCGCCGGTTGGCGCGCGACTTCAATGAGATCGAGCACCTGCAGGTCTCCAAGAAGGGGCCTGCCGATTTCGTCACCGCCGCCGATTTGAAAGCCGAAGAGATCGTCTTCGAAGAGCTCTCCAAGGCGCGCCCGGGCTACGGCTTCCTTATGGAGGAGCGCGGCGCGGTGGAGGGCACCGACCGCTCCCATCGCTGGATCGTGGACCCGCTGGACGGCACGTTGAACTTCATGCACGCCCAGCCGCATTTCGCCGTCTCCATCGCGCTGGAGCGCGAAGGCGAGCTGGTGGCCGGGGTGACCTATAATCCCGCCGCCGACGAGCTGTTTCACGCCGAAAAGGGCCGCGGCGCTTATGTCAACGACCGTCGCCTTCGGGTGTCGGAACGCCGGAGCTTCCAGGAGGCGGTGATCGGCTGCGGCGCGCCGTTCTTCGGCAAGAAGGGCCATGCGCGTTTCTTGAAAGAGCTTCACCAGATCATGCCCATGTGCGCCGGCATAAGGCGCTACGGCTCGGCGGCGCTGGACCTCGCCTATGTGGCGGCCGGCCGGTTCGACGGGTTCTGGGAGCGCGATCTGAAGCCCTGGGACATCGCCGCGGGCATCGTGATGGTGCGCGAGGCCGGCGGCTTCGCCGGCTCCATCGAAGACACCGGCGACGTTCTGGAGACCGGCGACATCGCCGCGGGCAACGAGCACATCCTGCCCGAACTCAAACGCCGGCTCGCCAAGGCGGCGTGACGTCCGTGGCCGGCTAAGCCCGCGTTCCACAGTGTGAATTCGCATTCTGCGCCCGCCCCGCCCGGCGGGCGCATTTTGTTGCGCTGCGTCATAATGCTATATTCAGGAACCAGGGGCGCGATCCGCGCTTTATCGACGCGTCCCCTCACACGCGAAGCGATTGAAGTTTTTATGAATTCGAGCCCGAGACTGGTCATCGTCTCCAACCGCGCGCCCGCCGACGGGCTGGGCGCGGGCGGGCTCGCCGCGGCGCTGCAGGACGCCTTGGCCGAGCGCGAGGCGCTGTGGATGGGCTGGAGCGGGGAAATCCACGAGGAGGCGCGCGCGCGCTCCAATCGCACGGCCACCTTCGCCGACCTCACCGTCTCGCTTATGGACCTTACCCCGGAAGAGCGGGATGGATATTATCTGGGCTATTCAAACCTGACGCTCTGGCCGGCCCTGCACTACCGGCTCGACCTGTCGGATTTCGAGCCCGAACATCTGGACATCTACCGCGCGGTGAACGCGCGCTTCGCCGACCGGCTGGAGAAGGAGCTGCGCCCCGGCGATCTGATCTGGGTGCATGATTACCATCTGATCCCGCTGGCCGCCGAGCTGCGCCGGCGCGGGCTTCACAATCCGATTGGGTTCTTCCTTCACATCCCGTTCCCGCCCCAGGAGCTGTTCGACGCCATTCCCGGCGGCGACGCCCTGGTGGACGATTTGCTCAGCTACGATCTGGTGGGCTTCCAGGCCAACCGCGACCGCTCCAATTTCGAGCGCGTGTCGTTGGCGCACGGCGCGGCCTACGGCCCGAACGGACGGCTCTCCAAGGACGGCCGTCTGTGCCGGGCGCGGGCCTATCCCATCGGCATCAACGCCGCCGCGTTCAGACGGCTCGCCGAGGACAGCCCCAGCCCGTCCGTGCTTGCGGGCGAAGGCGTCACCGCCATGATCGGCGTAGACCGCATGGACTATTCCAAGGGACTGCCCGAGCGCATGGAGGCGGTGGAGGCGTTTTTTGAAGATAATCCAGACGCGCGCGGCAAGTTGTCATTGGTGCAGATCACCCCGCCCTCGCGCGGCGATCTGCCCGCCTACGCCGAGCTGCGCCGGGCGCTGGACGAAGCGGCGGGTCATCTCATGGGCTGCTTCGCCACGGTGGACTGGACGCCGCTGCTCTACATGGCGCGGGGGCTGGAGCGCGACACGCTGGCGGCGCTTTACCGCCAGGCGAAGATCGGCCTGGTCACGCCCTTGCGCGACGGCATGAATCTGGTGGCCAAAGAGTATATCGCCGCCCAGGACCCGGATGATCCCGGCGTGCTGATCCTGTCGGAGTTCGCCGGCGCGGCCGAGCAGTTGGGCGAGGCGTTGCTGGTCAATCCCCATCATCCAGAAGCCGTGGCCGAGGCCATCGCCGAAGCGCTCGCAATGCCGCTTGATGAACGCCGACGGCGCCACGCCGCATTGTGGCGCTCGGTGAGCGAGGAGGACGCGGCCTGGTGGTGCAACCGCTTCGAGGCGGACTTGAAGTCTGTGAAAACCGAGCCGGGAAGCGGCCGCGTGGCCGCGGCGCTCGGTTCGTTTTCCACCGCCGGAAACTAAGCAGCGTTTCTTTTCAACACGTCACCGGCGCTTTTCCGCGCCGCAGGCCGGGAGGCGTATGCGTGACCAAGCTGACAGACGCCTATTTCCTCGACTTCGACGGCACGCTGGCCGATCTGGTCGAGGACCCGGACGCGGCCTACGCGCCGCCGGGCTTTTGCGGCGTGCTCACCTCGCTGAGCGCGGCGTGCGGCGGCGCGCTCGCCATCGTCTCCGGCCGGCCCGTGGCCTGCCTGGACAAGCGCCTGCCGAAGGGGTTGTGGCGCGTGGGCGGGCACGGCGCGGAGATCGCCGCCCCGGGCGAGCCCGCCCCGCTGCCGCGCACCCTGCCCGACCGGCTGGTCAAGGCGGCGAGCTTTCTGGAGCAGAGCTATCCCGGCGTGCGGGTGGAGACCAAGCCCACCGGGCTGGCGGTGCATTATCGCGCCGCGCCCCACGCCGCCACCGCCTGCCGTGAAGCGCTCGCGCGCGCCGTTCGCGATGTGCCGGATTTCGTGATCCAGGAGGGCAAGTGCGTGGTGGAGGCCCGCCCCGACGGCGCCGACAAGGGTACAGCCCTTGACGCCTTGATGGAGCGCGCCCCGTTCAAGGGCCGCCGCCCGCTCGCGATCGGAGACGACCTCACCGACGCCGCCATGATGCGCGCGGCTTTGCGCCATGGCGGCCAGGCGTTCGCGGTGGGAGAAGACCTGCCCGAAGCCGGGGCGCGCTTCGCTGCGCCGGTGGAGGTGCGCGCCTGGCTCGCCTGCAAGCTCGCCCCGCCCTCGCGCGGGCCGCAGCCGGGCCCTCACCCGTCGCTCTTGCAGGCCGCGGCGGGTTAGACCGCGGCGGGCTCGGCGGGCGGCCAGCCGCCCTTGCGCTCGCGCCAGATGCCCGTCTGCACGTCAAGCGGCTCCAAAGGCGTATCGCCGTAGAGCACGATGGCCTGGATGGTGAACAGGCCGGAATAAAGCGTCACATGCAAAGGCCGGCTCAACCCGGTTTCGGACGCGGGCAGAGTGAAGTTGCGATCCATCGTGAGATAGGCGCCGGCCGCGCGCAGCGTCTCCCCGTCGAACACCACGCGTTCCTGAGCCCAGAGCGGCCAGCTCCAGGCGTTCTCGACGCTCATCCGGCGCCCTTCGACCTCGTAGATCCAGCGTTTGTCACGCAGCCTCATGACTTGTCCTCCCAGGTAAAAAAATTAGCGCGCACAACGTGCGGCGACAACACACGACGCGTTTTTCAGCCCGGGCCTTGCTCCGCCGCAATCCGGTCAAGACCCTTGCGTTTCATGGCGCTGCGGGCCAAGCCTTTGGCCCTAACCGGGTGCAAGGACAGATCGCCATGTCACAATCGCGAGACCACGAACCGCGCACGCGCAAGGCGCGCTTCACCGGACCGGGGCAGTACATTCTTTGGATGGCCGTGTTCCTGGGCGCGGTGGTTCTTCTGGCGGCGCTGCTGCACCAGCCGCTCATCGCCGCGTTCGAGGCCAACCCGGCGATCAACGGGGTGATCCTCGGCGTTCTGCTGATCGGCATCGTCTACACCTTCGCCCAGGCCCAGGCGATCGGACCCAGCGCGCGCTGGCTCATCCGCCTCAACGACGCAGACCATCCCGACGACCTGCCCCCGCCCCCGTCCCTCATCGCGCCGATGGCCGCGTTGTTGTCCGACGCCGCGGACGGGCGCTCGCGCATTTCGGCGGCGTCGGCGCGCGTGGTTCTGGATTCGGTGGCCGCGCGCATGGCCGAAAGCGGGGCGTTCACGCGCTATTTCGGGCGGCTTTTGATTTTCCTGGGACTGCTCGGCACGTTCTACGGCCTGCTTCTTGTGGTCTCCGACGTGGGCGATGCGGTGCGCGCGGTCTCCGCGACAGCGTCCGGCGCCAGCGAAGACCAGGCCGCCGCGCTGATGAGCGCCATTGAAGAGCCCATTTCAGGCATGGGCACGGCGTTCGCCTCCTCGCTCTTCGGCCTTGCCGGCTCTTTGATCATCGGCTTTCTCGAACTCCAGGCGAGCCGGGCGCAAAACCGCTTCTATAACGAGGTGGAGGAATGGCTCTCCTCGATCTCGCGCCTCGCCGCCGCCGGACCGCAGGGCGCGGGCGCCGGTGAGGAAATGGGCGGCGGCGCCTATGTCGGCGCGCTCCTGGAGCAAAGCGCCGAAGCGCTCGACCGATTGTCCCACAATCTTGAACGCCACACCCGTCAGCTTGAAACCATCATGACCCGCTTCGCCGACGAGGCGGCGGAAAGCCAGCGCGAGAGCGCGCGCATGCTGCGCGATGAAATCAAGGTTCTGGTGCGCGCTCTGGAGGCCCAGGCGCGGCTCAACCGCGAGCGCGGCGACCCGTCCGCCCCGCCGCCGCGGCCCGGCGAGGATCGCTAGACCATGGCTTTGCCCCGCCATCTCGCCTTCTCCCAGAGCGAGTCCGGCGATTACTGGCCGGGCTTTGTGGACGCGCTCGCCACGCTCTTGCTGGTGATCGTGTTCCTGCTTGCGGTGTTCACCGCAGGCCAGTTTGCGCTGTCCCAGGCGCTTACCGGCCGTGACGAGCAGCTCGCCGACCTCAACGCCCGCCTGGCGACGCTGGCCGAGGAACTTAACCTGGCTCAAAGCGAAAACCAGCGCTTGTCGCTGAGGGTGGAGGGTCTGGAGGCCGACAACGCCGCACTGTCGCAAAACAACGACGCCCTCACCGCCCAGGTCGCGGGCCTTCAGGAAGGTCTCGCCGCAGCCACCGCAAGCCTTGAGGAGGAGGAAGCGCTCAACGAGGAGGCCCAGGCCACCATCGCGCTTCTCAACAACCAGATGGCCGCCCTCAGACAGGAGCTCTCCCGCCTGAACGAGGCGTTGAACGCCAGCGAGGCGCGCGAGGCGGAGCTGGAAGCCGAAGTGGTCAATCTGGGCCGGCGCCTCAACGCGGCGCTCGCCAGCGAAGTGGCGCGCCTGGCGCGCTATCGCTCCGAATTCTTCGGCCGGCTCATGGAGATCCTTGGAAACCGCTCCGGCGTGCGCGTGGTGGGCGATCGTTTCGTGTTCGAAACCGATGTGCTGTTCGCCTCCGGCTCGGCGACGCTGGCTGAAAGCGGGCGCGGCTCGCTCGATCCCATCGCCGACGCGATCATCCAGCTTACCGAAGAAATCCCCGACGACATCGACTGGGTGCTGCGCGTGGACGGGCACACCGACCCGATCCCGCCGGGTCCCAACATTCCGTTTGAGAGCAATTGGGAGCTCTCCACCGCGCGCTCGCTGTCGGTGATCGAATATCTCATCGAGCAGGGCGTCCCGCCGCGCCGCCTGCTGGCGGCGGGCTTCGGCGACAACTACCCCATCGCCGAAGGGCGCAGCGCGCAAGCCAATGCGCAGAACCGGCGCATCGAGCTGAAGCTGACCGATCGCTAGGCCCGCGAAGCAAGGCTCAGCGCCGGCTCGCCTTGATCACCCCAGCGGATATTCCGCCTCCACCTCATAGGCGTTCGGTTTGCCGGGCTTGCGGGTGTGGCTGGAGTAGAGATGAAAGCGGTCCGCGGTGAAGGGATCGGATTTGAACAGGGAATTGCGCTGCTCAAAGCGGTGAACGCGCACCGGATCGACGCTTCCGCTCAGATACGCCACGGTCAGGTGGGGCAGATAGCTGCGGCGCTCCATCTCCACACCGGCGCGCAGCGCCGCCTTGCGGCAGCGGCGCGCCAGATCGGTGAGCTCAGGTCCCGCCTCTACGCCGAGCCACAGCGCGCTCGGCTGACCCTTTCCGAAATGACCGGCGCCGGAGAGCTGCAGCTCGAAGCAGGGAATGGAGATCGCGGCGAGTTCATGGTCCAGCTCTTCGATCACCGGCTCGTCCAGCTCGCCAAAAAACGCCAGCGTGACGTGCAGATTCTCCACGGGGCGCCAGTTCGCGCCAGGCACCTGCTCGTCCATCAGATCAAGCACCTGGTCGGCGATCGCTTCGGGAATCGGCAGGGCGGCGAACACGCGTAAGGACATGGCCGGAACAAACGTGGCGGGACTGCAAAGGTCAAGCAGGCCCGGCGCTCGGCGCTGAAACCCCTAACGATAGAAGGGAATTGGCGGCGATTTCACCTCCGGTTTCGCTTGAAATCGGACTGCACAACTCTGATATTAGCGATAGCCGCGCCGCACCCGCCACGTGATGCGGGACGTTAGGCGCAAGAGCTTGATGGAAGAAGGACGCGATGAACCAGTATAACCGCACCGCTTATGACGCGCGCGCGCTTGATACGTCGAGAGACGAGGGCCTGCGCAGCTTCATGCTCGGGGTCTACAACAAGATGGGTCTGGGGCTGCTGCTCTCGGCGGCTCTGGCGTACATCGTGGGCACGGTGACCCCGGTCACCCAGCTCGTGTTCGGCACCCCGCTTCTCTACGTCGTTCAATTCGGCCCGATCGCCTTGCTGTTCGGGTCCATGTTCTTCATGCGCAACCCCTCGCCGGTGGGCGCGGCGGTCCTTTACTGGGCCGTGGTCTCGCTGATCGGCGCCGGGCTCGGCGTGTGGGTTATGCTGGCCACGTCCGGCATGCAGGCCGAGACCCTGACCGGCACGATGTCGATCACGTTCGGCACGATCGCCCAGGCCTTCGTGATCACGTCAGCGGCCTTCTTCGGGCTGTCGCTGTTCGGCTACACAACGAAGACCAATCTTCAGCCGCTGCAGAGCTTCCTGTTCATGGGCATCATCGGGGTCCTGCTGATCTCGTTGATCAACGTGTTCTTCCTGGAAAGCTCCGGCCTGCAATGGATCATCCAGTTCGCCATTCTCGGCCTGATGGCCGGCGTGGTGGCCTGGCAGACCCAGAGCCTGAAGATCATGTATTTCGAGATCGCCGGCGACGAGCGTTCCAAGGCCGTGATGACCTATTACGGGGCGCTGAACCTCTACATCGCCTTCGTGAACATGTTCCAGGTCATCCTGATGCTGCTCGGCAATCGCGAATAACACGCCTGAGACAGCCGACCGTTACGCGCCCCGGGCCTCACCGCCCGGGGCGTTTCGTTTTTGCGGGAGCGGGCGTGCGCATGCGCCGCCTTGACCGTCCCCCCTCCCATGCCCACTTTGCGCGCCCATGACCGCTCCTGTGGATAATTCAGAGGCGCCGGCGGACACCGCCGGACGCGACGATGTGGAGATCGTCACTTTCGGCTGCCGGCTGAACGCCTGGGAGTCCGAGGTGATGCGCGACCACGCGCGCGCCGGGGGCGTGACCAACACCATCCTCGTGAACACTTGCGCGGTGACCAACGAAGCCGTGCGCCAGGCCCGCCAGACGATCCGCCGCATCAAGCGCGAGCGCCCGGACGCCGAGGTGATCGTGACAGGATGCGCCGCGCAGATCGACCCCGACATGTTCGCGGCCATGCCGCAGGTCGCGCGCGTCATCGGCAACGCCGAAAAGCTGCGCCCGGAAACCTTCAAGTCCGCCGCCGTGTCCGGCGGCTCGGTAAAGGTCGGCGACATCATGGCCGTGCGCGAGGTGGCGTCCCATCTGGTCGACGGGCTGGACGGCAAGGCGCGCGCCTATGTCCAGGTTCAGACCGGCTGCGACCATCGCTGCACGTTCTGCATCATCCCTTACGGCCGCGGAAACGCTCGCTCCGCGCCGGCCGGCGAGGTGGTCGATCAGGTCCGCCGCCTGGTGGCCACCGGCCATAGCGAAGTTGTCCTCACCGGCGTCGATCTGACGAGCTGGGGCCAGGACCTGCCCGGAACGCCGAAGCTCGGCCGGCTGGTGCGCGCGATCCTGAAACAGGTCCCGGACTTGCCGCGCCTTCGCCTGTCGTCCATCGACGCCATCGAGATCGACGAGGATCTGTTCCGCGCCGTGGCCGAGGAAGAGCGGCTGTGCCCCTACATGCACCTCTCGCTGCAGGCCGGCGACAACATGATCCTCAAGCGCATGAAGCGCCGGCACATGCGCGAGGAGGCGATCGCGCTAACCAAGCGCCTGCGCTCGGTGCGTCCGGAAATGGCCTTCGGCGCGGACCTGATCGCGGGCTTTCCCACCGAGACTGAGGCGATGTTTGAAAACTCGCTGCGGCTCGTGGACGAATGCGACCTCGCCTTCCTGCACGTCTTCCCCTATTCCCCGCGCCCGGGCACGCCCGCCGCGCGCATGCCGCAAGTGGACGGTTCGGTGATCAAGAAGCGCGGCGCGCGTCTGCGCGAAAAAGGGGCCGAGGCGCTGCGGCGCCATCTGGAGAGCCGCGTGGGCAAGACCATGACGGTGATCACGGAGCGCGAGGGCTTTGCGCGCGGCGACGATTTTTCTCCGGTCCGGCTCGACGCTCCGGCGCGGCCCGGCGCGTTGCTGCAGGCGAGGATCACCGGCCATGACGGCGAACGGCTGATCGGACAGGCGGTGGAGGCGGTCTCTTGAGCTGGTTCAAGTTCGGCTTCGGCAAAAAGAAAAAGGACAAAGCCGAAGAGGCCGCGCCCGAGCTGGCTGAAGAGCAGCCGGGCGAAGCGGCGATCGACGACGACGCGCCGGTGAGCGAAGCCGAACGCGAGCGCGCCGCCGAACCCGATCCCGAAGCCCTCGCCGATACCGCGAGCGCTCCGCGCCACCGCCCCGAAGAGCCGGTTTTAAAAACCGATTTCGCCGAGATCGCGGACCGGCCCGGAGAGGCGGCCGAGCCGGTAGACGCCGGCGCCCCCGAAGCGCCGGAGGGCGCCGATCAGATCCTCAATCCGTCGATGGACGAGCCCGAAACCGGTCCCGCCGCCAACCCGCCGTCCGCCCCCGAGCCGGGCGAGGCCCCGGTCGAGGCGCCGGCCGGCGACGCCGAAACTCCGGTCGAGCCTGAAGAGCCGGCGATTCCGGCCGTCGACGCCGACGCGCAGCCCGATGCGGAGAATTCCGCCACGGCGCCCGGCGAAGACGAAGCCGCCCCGGCCGACGGCGTCTCCGAAGGCGGCGACCGCAGGGGCTTCTTCGCGCGCATCGCCTCGGGGCTGAAGAAATCCTCCTCGCGCTTCTCCGACAGCGTCTCGGCGGTCTTCACCAAGCGCAAGCTGGACGATGAGGCGCTTGAGGAGCTCGAAGACCTGCTCATCGCCGCCGATCTGGGCGCGAAGACCGCAGGCAAGGTCACCGATAGGCTGGCGCGCGACAAGTTCGACAAGGACGTGACCCCTGAAGAGGTCAAGGAAGCCCTCGCCGACGTGGTCACCGAGATTTTGGAGCCCTACGCCCAGCCGCTGGACATGTCGGGGCCGAGCCCGCGCGTGGTTCTGTTCGTGGGCGTGAACGGCTCGGGCAAGACCACCACGCTCGGCAAGATCGCGGTGAAGATGAGCCGGGAGGGCGCCGACGTCATCGCGGCGGCCGGCGACACCTTCCGCGCCGCCGCGGTGGAGCAGCTGGAGGTTTGGTCGAAACGCGCAGATGCGAAATTCATGTCGCGCCCCCTCGGCGCGGACGCGGCCGGACTCGCCTTCGACGCGCTGGAGACCGGCAGGCGCGAGCATTCAGACGCGGTGCTCATCGACACCGCCGGACGTTTGCAGAACAAGGCCGAGCTCATGGACGAGCTCAGGAAGATCGTCCGCGTCCTTAAAAAGCAGGACGAGACCGCGCCCCATCACGTGATCCTGGTGCTCGACGGCACGGTGGGCTCCAACGCCATCTCCCAGGCCGAGGCCTTCCTGGAGGCGGCCAACGTCACCGGAGTCATCATGACCAAGCTCGACGGCACGGCGAAGGGCGGCGCGCTGGTTCAGGTCGTCGAAACGTTCAAGCTGCCGATCCATTTCATCGGCGTGGGCGAAGGCGAAGCGGATCTGACGGCCTTCGACGCCCGCGCCTTCGCCCGGGCGCTGGCGGGGCTTGAAAACTCCTGAGCGTCGCGTGATCGAAGCGGTGAACCGGGTCCCACTTCACCTGATCACGCTCTAGAGCCGTTCCAGAAAGCCGATCAGGCGCTGCATGTCCTTGGGCGGTTCGGTCTCGAAGCGCAGCGGCTCGCCGGTGACCGGATGGTCGAAGCCCAGCACCGCGGCGTGCAGCGCCTGGCGGCGGAAATCCTTGAAGGTCTTGTCCTCGTCGACACGCAACAACGTCGAGGCCCGCCCGCGCCCGTAGAGCGGATCGCCCAGGAGCGGACAGCCCAGATGCGCCATGTGGATGCGGATCTGGTGGGTGCGCCCGGTCTCCAGCCGGCATTCCACCAGGCTCGCAATGGGCGTGCCGATCCCCTTGCCCGGCTCCTGGCCGTAGGCTTTGAGCGTCTCGTAATTGGTGATCGCGTGCTTGCCCGCGCGGCTTTCCGGGTCGGCGATCACGGCGAACTTCTTGCGGTCATGGCTGGAGCGGGCGAGCCGGGTCTCCAGCCGGCCGGCTTTGGGCTTCGGGCCGCCGCGCACGATCGCCAGGTAGGCGCGCTCCACGTCATGGGCCGCGAAACGCTCCGAGAGGCCCTGATGGGCGCGGTCGGACTTGGCCACCACCATCACCCCGGACGTGTCCTTGTCCAGCCGGTGCACGATGCCCGGCCGCTGCACCCCGCCGATACCTGACAGGCTGTCGGCGCAATGGTGGAGCAGCGCGTTCACCAGCGTGCCGGTCCAGTTGCCCGCCGCCGGGTGCACGGTCATCCCCGCCTGCTTGTTCACGACGATCAGGTCGTCGTCCTCGAACAGGATGTCGAGGGGGATGTCTTCAGCCTGCGGCGTCGCCGGTTCCGGCTCGGGCGGGCTCAGCCGATACGCCGCGCCGGCGCGCACCTTGTGCTTGGGATCGGTGACCGTCTTCCCGTCGAGCGTCAGATGGCCGGCTTCGATCAGCGCCTTGCAGCGCGAGCGCGACAGCTCCGGGATCGCCTCGGCGAGATAGCGGTCGAGGCGTTCTCCGGCGGCCTCCGGGCCGGGTTCGAGCGTGTAGTCCTCAGGCGCGTCGCTCACGATCCGGTCCTTCCCGATGTGGCCCCTATGCCACGGGGCGGCGAATGCCGCACCTGCGTTAAATACCTGTCACGGCTCTGAAAATAAAGCGTCACGGCTGAGCGGTATCCGGCTCGTGACCGCGCCGGCTGTCCCGGCGACCGGGGGAAACTTTCGCGAGACATCAGGGGATCTCCGCTCATGACCTTCAAGGCCCGCCTTTCGGCCTGCGCCGCTCTGGCCGCGCTCGCCGCCGCGCCCGCCCACGCCCAGGACGCCGCGTCTGAAGACGCCGCCCGCATCCAGACGACCGACGTGATCGTCGTCACCGCGCAAAAGCGCGAGCAGTCGCTCGCCGACGTGCCGATCAACCTCACCGCCTACGGCGAAGAGCGCCTCAACCTGCTCGGCATCGAGCAGTTCGACGAGCTGTCCGACTTCGTGCCGGGCCTGGAAGTGCAAGAGCAAAGCCCGAACAATCCCGGCTTCGTGATCCGCGGCATCACCTCCGACGACGGCGCGGCCACCGGCGAAGCGCGCGTGGCGGTGTTCCAGGACGGCGTCTCCATTTCGCGCGCCCGCGGCGCCTATGTGGAGCTGTTCGACATCGAGCGCGTGGAAGTCGCCAAAGGCCCGCAGGCCACGCTGTTCGGCCGCGGCGCGCTGATCGGCGGCATCAACATCATCCAGAACAAGGCCGATCTTGAAGGCTACACCGCCTCCATCGAAGGCGTGGTGGGCGATTACAATCGCTACGAGGCCCGCGGCCATGTGAACCTGCCGGTCACCGACACGCTCGCCCTGCGCTTCGCCGGCGTGCACAAGCAGCGCGACGGCTATGTGGAGAACGTGCTGGGCGGCGAGGCCATGAACGGCGTCGAGCTGTCCGCGGTTCGCGGCGCGCTGCGCTTCGAGCCGAACGCGGCCTTCACCCTGGACGTGATCGCGAACTACCAGACCGACACCCCCGAAGGCGGCACCAGCTTCCGCTCCGGCTCGATCCCGCCCGCCCCCGGCCAGCCGGTGGGCGAAGCCTGGGACCCGGCCGCGCTGAACACGTTCGGCGGTTTTGAAGGCGGCGCCCCGCTGGGGATCGACCGTCAGGTCTACGGCGTCACGGCGCTGGCCGATTACATCATCAACGACACCTGGTCTGTGAGTTCGATCTCCGGCTGGCGCGCGTTTGAATCGGTGGAGATCTTCGATCCGGACGGCTTCGCCGCGCCGCTTCTGGTGGTCGGT
Organism: Oceanicaulis sp.; assembly: GCA_040217555.1. Classification (GTDB taxonomy): domain Bacteria; phylum Pseudomonadota; class Alphaproteobacteria; order Caulobacterales; family Maricaulaceae; genus Oceanicaulis. Next base: position 131,569 of record JAVJPX010000014.1, on the reverse strand, counting down.
GAGGACGCCACCGGGCGCCAGTGGAGCCAGGAAGTGCGCTTCAATTACGACGCCGGCGGGCCGCTGACCGGCTTTGTGGGCGGGTCCTACTTCTACGAGAGCGGTCGGCAGCGTATTCCTCTCGCCACCAACGAACTTGTCGCCCAGGTGTTCTCCGCCCCGCTGCTTGCTGAGGAGATCGGCGAGACCGTGGCCGGCCGTCCGTTCAGTGTCGCCGAGCTGGAGGGGCTTCTCGCTCTAAACGGCGTGAGCAATGCAGACGATCTCGACAATCTGGCCAATCCGCTGCCGTTTTCGGTGATCGGTCTTCTCAACGGGCTCGGCGTCGTTCCCCTGCGCGATTTCTATCTGGAAGAGACCGCCAACCGCGGCGAGACCACCGCGATCGACCTGTTCGGCGACCTCACCTACGCGGTGACCGACAAGCTTGACCTCACCGCCGGCCTGCGCTGGACCCGTGAGGACAAATCCGCCCGCATCTATGGCGGCAATATTGCTGGGCCGAATTTCGTCACCTTCGAGAACACGCTGTTCCTGCCCGCTACGCCGGGCGGCGCGCCGGTCTCCTCAGGCACGCAAGAGTTCGACGACTTCACCTGGCGCCTGGCGGCCAATTACGAGGTCTCCGACGTGCTCAACGCCTGGGCCAGCTACGCCCGTGGCCGGCGCCCCGACGTCATCAGCTTCGATTCAGCCGATCCGGACCTGTTCGTGACCGTGCCCGCCGAACTGGTCGACAGCTATGAGATCGGCGGCTTCTGGACCTTCCCGGACACCACGATCCAGGCCTCTGTGTTCTATTCGGAATACCAGAACTTCCAGACCAGCCGCTTCGACCCGAACTCGGCCGCGTTCCGCACCGCCAATGCGGGCCAGGCGACCCAGTACGGCTTCGAGGCCCAGCTCGACCACACCGTGAACGAGCTGGTCCAGCTGTTTGCGACCTACGCCTATAACTTCTCCGAATTCGACGAGACCGACGAGGACGGAAACGCCCAGGAGTTCGCCGGCAACACCTTCCGCCTGTCGCCAGATCACGCGGTCTCGCTGGGCGTGCTGAGCACGTTCGACCTGCCGCGCGGCACGGTGTCGATCATCCCGACCTGGACCTGGCAGTCGGAAGTGTTCTTCGACAACGACAATGACCGCCCCGACCTGCAGGCCACCGATTTCGTGCAGGACGAGCGCCAGGGCGATTACGGCATCGTCGACCTGAAAGTGCGCTACGACGCGCCGAACGAGGCCTTCTACGCCGTGGCCTTCGTCGAGAACCTGCTGGATGAGGAGTACATCATCGACGCAGGGAACACCGGCGACTCCTTCGGCATCCCGACTTTCATCGCGGGCAGCCCGCGCATGATCGGCCTGCGCGTCGGCGCGCAGTTCTAGGCGAGGGCGTTAAAGCCCCAGCCGCTCCAGTTCCGCCCGGGGGGATGGGCTGGACGGGCCGGCGCGTGAGGGAGAGGGGCCCTTGCGCGCCGGCCTATTTGTTTTCAAGACTGTGCAAAGGCGCAGCGCGCCGAGGGGAGGGAGCACCATGAAGAACGAGATCAAGCTGACGCGCCGCGGCGCGTTGCTCGCCGGAGCGGGCCTGGGACTCGCCGCTTGCGCGCAGGAGACCTTCGAGCCGCTGCCCGCGCGCGAAGGCCCCTTCAAGCACGGCGTCGCCAGTGGCGATCCCGATCAGACCTCGCTGGTTCTGTGGACGGCCGTCACCGGCGCCGGTGACGCTCCGGTGATCGCGGAGGTCGCCGACACGCCCGACTTCGCCGCCCTAATCTTCACCGACGAAATGACGCCGGCCGGACCTGAAACCGCCGGCGCGACCCCCTACAAGATCATCGCCGCCGGCCTCACGCCCGGCCGGCCGGTCTGGTACCGCTTCCGCTTCCGCGAGCACCTGTCTCCGGCCGGGACCGCGAAGCCGCTGCCCGAAGGCCCGGTGGAGCGCTTCGGGATCGCCGCGTTCGCCTGCTCGAACTATCCGGCGGGCTTCTTCAACGCCTACGCGCACGCCGCGCGCCGGGGCGACGTGGATCTCGCCGTGCATCTGGGTGACTATCTCTACGAATACGGCGCGGACGGGTACGCCACCGAAGACGCCGAACGGCTGTCGCGCGTGCCCGAGCCGGGCCATGAACTGCTCAGCTATGACGATTACGCGCGCCGCCATGCGCAGTATTCCTCCGATCGCGACCTGCAGGCGCTGAAAGCCGCCGCGCCGCTGGTGATGATCTGGGACGACCACGAGACCGCCAACAACGCCTGGAAGGACGGCGCGGAGAACCACCAGCCGGATGAAGGGCCCTGGACCGAGCGCCGGGACGCGGCGCTGGCGGCCTGGTCGGCCTGGACGCCCTCGCGCGACAGCGATCCCATGCATGAGCGCTGGGGCGCGCTGCAGATTGGCGATCTGGCCACGCTGATCTTCCTTGAGAGCCGCCTCACCGCGCGCTCGGAGGAAATCCTGCTGGACCCCTTCCCGGTGGATGTGGAGACCGCCGATCCAGGCGACCCGCAGGCGCGCGCCGAAGTCGCCGCCTGGCTGGAGCGCACCGCAGGGGATGAAAGCCGGACGCTGCTGGGCGAGCGTCAGCTCGCCGACGTGTCCACCGCGCTGGCGGCTTCGGTGCAGGCGGGCCAGCCCTGGCGGGTTTTCGCCAACCAGGTGATCATGGGGCGCGTCCCGGCGCCGAACTATCCTGAAGTCCTGCCGTTCTGGCTGCGCTGGGCGATCCAGGCGAACGATCCGCTGGCCTGGAGCTTCATCAAGCGCTTCGCCTTCGGCACGCCGTTCAATCTGGACGCCTGGGACGGTTACCCGGCCGAGCGCGAACGGCTCTACGCCGCCGCGCGCGCGGCGAACGCCGACTTCATCACGCTGACCGGCGACACCCATAACGCCTGGGTGCTGGACCTGCACGACGGCGAAGGCGTGCGCGTGGGGACCGAGTTCGGGGTGACCAGCGTCACCTCGCCCTCGCGCTTTGAACGCCTGAACGTGCCCGGCGTGGATTTCGGGCGCTATACCGAAGAGGCCGCGCCGGAAGTGCTGCGCCACAACGCCTATGACCGCGGCTATGTGCACCTGACACTCACGCCCGACGAAGCGCGCGCAGAGCTGATCGTGATCGACACCTGCAAGAGCCGGGACTTCACCGCCTACCCTGACAGCGTCTGGCGCCTGCGCCCGGCAAGCGGCGGCGAGGCCGAAGCGGTGGAGCGCATCGGATAAGCCACACCACCCCCACCTATCCAAGATTTAACGCCGTTCACGCTGGACAGGCGCGCGGCGGGCGTCCACGTTTCACGGGGGATATAATTGCTGTCTAGAGGGGCCCATATGTCCGACACTCGCAAGGAATCCGTGCCCGCCGCCATCTGGCGGTGGATCGGTCTGATCCAGCACGGAATTCTCCGTGTCTTCGGTCTTATCTTGATCTTCTTCTTCCTGCTCGCCCTGTCCGGCGCGTTCAGCGGCGACGGCGACGAGTTCAGGCTCGCCGACAACGGCGTTTTGAAGTTCGAGCCCGAGGGCGCGATCGTGGAGGAGACGCTGCAGGTCTCGCCCGGCGACGCCCTGTCGGCGGCGCTTCTGGGCGGCGGACAGCCGCAGCAGATCCTTCTGCGCGACGTGATCGAAGGGCTTCGCATGGCCGCCGAGGACGAGGACGTCACCGCGCTCATGGTGCGCTTCGACGGCCTGACCGGCGCCACGCCCGCGGCGCTGCACGCCATCGCGGCGGAAATGAAAGCCTTCCGCGAAGGCGGCAAGGAAATCATCGCCTACGGCGACGCCTATTTTAACGGCTCCTGGTTCCTGTCGGCCCAGGCGAACGAAGTCTACATGCACGAGATGGGCGCGGCCGACGTCACCGGTTTCGCGCGCTTTCGCACCTACTTCGCCGGCCTGCTGGAACGCCTGAACGTGACGGTGAACGTCTACCGCGTGGGCACCTTCAAATCCGCGCTCGAGCCCTTCCTCGGCAATGAGATGAGCGAGGCGGCCGAAGAAGCCAACCGCCTCGTGTTCGGCGAGATCTGGGACAGCTACAAAACCGTGGCCGGCGAGGCGCGCGGCGTCGCGCCCGGCGCCATTCAGGCCTATGGCGACGAACTGAGCCAGCGCCTGGCCGCGCTGGGCGGAAACTACAGCGCCGCCGCCGAACAGGCGGGCCTGGTCGATCAGCTGGTCGGGCGCGGCGAGTTCATGACGATGATGGAGGAGCGCTTCGGCCTGAATGACGAGACCGGCGCGGTGAAGGCGTCAGATTTCCTTGAGTACGTCGAGGCGGAGCGTCCGGTCGCAGCGACGAGTGGCGAGAAGATCGCGGTGATCTACGCGGTCGGCTCGATCATTGACGGCGAGGCCGACGGCGGCGCAATCGGCGGCGACATCCACGCCCGCCTGATCCGCCAGGCCCGCCTGGACGATGATGTGCGCGCCATCGTGCTGCGCATCGATTCCGGCGGCGGCTCGGCCTTCGCGTCCGAACTGATCCGCGAGGAGCTGGAGATGGCGCGCCTGGAAGGCAAGCCGGTCATCGCCTCCATGGGCGGCGTGGCCGCGTCGGGCGGGTACTGGATCGCCACCCCGGCCAACCGCATTCTGGCCGAACCCACCACCATCACCGGATCCATCGGTATTTTCGGCTTCTTCCCGACGCTGGAAAACGCCATGGCCGATATCGGCGTCTATGAAGACGGCGTCGGCACCACCGCCACAGCCCGCGCGCCGTCCGTCATCGGCGGCGTGACGCCGGAATGGGACGCGATCCTGCAGTCGGGCATCGAGCACGGCTATGAGATGTTCATCTCCCTGGTTGCCGAAGCCCGCGACATGACCCTTGAGGAGGTCGACGCCGTGGCGCAAGGGCGCATCTGGACCGGCGCGCAGGCGCTGGAGCGCGGCCTGGTGGATGAGCTCGGCGATTATGACGACGCCATCCGCATCGCCGCGGAGATGGCCGAGCTGGAGGACTACCAGGTCGTCGTGGTGAAAGAAGAAACCGACCCGCTGGAAGAGTTCCTGGAGATGCTCGGCGCAGACGCCGCCGCGGCGATCGCCGGGCCGGACGGGCTTCTGGGGACCGGCCTGTTCGCCGACGCCGCGCGCTCTGCGGCCGGCGAGCTTCAGGCCATCAACATGATGAACGACCCCAACGGCGTGTACGCCACCTGCCTTGAGTGCGCGGCCTATCGTCAGATGCGATAGCGCCCCGCCCGAAAGCCTGAAGCAAAGCCCGGACGGTCCGCCGTCCGGGCTTTTTCTTTGGCCTCGCATCCGGTCTAGTCTCAAACCATGACCGACCTGAAAACCGCCCTCGTCACCGGCGCCAATCGCGGCCTCGGCCTTGAGATCGCCCGCAAGCTCGCCGCACGCGGCGATATCCGTGTTCTCGCCGCCGGACGCAGCGCACGCACCGCCGGCGAGGCCGCCGAAACGATCGGACCGCGCGCCGCAGGGGTCACGCTGGACCTCGCCGATCCGCAAGCCGCCGAGGCGCGCGCGGTGGAGATCGAAGCGCGGCACGGCCCGGTGGACATTCTGGTCAACAACGCCGGCGTGATGCCGTCCGGGGACGTGCTCGCCGCCGATCTGCGCGAGTTCAACACCGCCATGCGGGTCAACGCCGCCGCCCCCTACGCGCTCACGCGCATTTTCGGCGCGGGGATGAAGCGGCGCGGCTGGGGCCGGATCGTAAACGTCTCCAGCGGTTGGGGAAGCTTCGCCGAAGGCCTTGAGGGGCCGGCGGCCTACGCGATCTCCAAGGCCGCGCTCAACGCCGTCACCGTACAGTGCGCCCGCGCCCTGGGCGGACAGGTGAAGGTGAACGCCTGCTGTCCCGGCTGGGTGCGCACGCGCATGGGCGGGCCGCAGGCCACGCGCGAAGCGGTGGAGGCCGCCGACACGCCGGTCTGGCTGGCCACGCTGGACGACGCCGGCCCCACCGGCGGCTTTTTCCGCGACCGCGCGCCCATCGCCTGGTGAAATGAAAAAGGCCGGCTCAATGGAGCCGGCCTTTCCCGTTGGCGTCTCGCCTGACCGCTGGTCTCAGCAGCCGCGCGGTCGAACCGGCGAACCGGTCCCCACTTCGCCTGACCGCGCTCTTACGTGCCCAGGTCGCGGCGCGCGGCGATGGCGGTGATGGAGAAGCCGGCGACCACGTCGATCAGGGTCATCAGCGTCAGAAGGAAGAACACCGAAGTGCCGAACACGCCCACCAGCAGGAACAGCAGCAGGCAGACCAGGAAGGTCGCCACCGAAAGCCCGTGGTTCAGCAGCGTCGAGGTGCCCGAACCGGCCGACTTGATCATCTCGACGAAGAGCGCGATCAGGCCGACGATCAGAAGAATGTCGCCGGTGGAGATCGTCCATTCGCCGCTGGGCAGCGGGATGGAGACCAGAGTGCCGTGCAGTGCGCCGACGCGGCACACTTCACCGCCGACGCAGGCGCCGTTCTGGAAGTCGGTCATGGAGCCGACGAACGCCGAAGCGTCGCCCATGCCGGAGATCAGCGCGACCACGGTGTAGATGAGCACCGGGATGAGCATTAATGGAAAGATGTTGAACACGTTAAGTCCCCCGCCTTGATTTTGGCCTTGATCGGCGCTCGCAAGCCCCACGGCGACGCCGCTTCCGGTCGGTCCAGCCATGATGGTCTCCTTCCCCCTCAAGCCTACCAACGCCGCAGGCGAGCGGCGGGTTTCAGGCCTCGTCCCAGCCGCCGGGCCGTCTGGACCGGCTGTTGAGCCACATAATACCTAGCATATCGCTCAAGGAGGCGAAAAGGCGGCCGAGATTCGTATACTTCGAGCGGCCCGCGACTCTCGCCCGGTGGCCGACGTTTTCGAACTCCACTTCGAAGCCTTCGCGTTTCATCAGGGCGGGCAGAAACCGGTGCTGGTGATCGAAGAACGGCAGGAGAAGATAGGCCTCGCGCTTGAACGCCTTGAGCCCGCAGCCGGTGTCGTCGGCGTCGTCGTTCAAAAGACGCTTGCGCACGCCGTTGCCCAGCCGCGAGGCGAACTTTTTCGCCGCCGAATCCTGCCGTCCGACCCGGCGCCCGGCCACCATGCCGAGCGCTTCAGGCGCGTCGGCGCGCATCAGCCGGTCGACCAGGGCGGGAATGTATTCAGGCGGGTTCTGACCGTCGCCGTCGAGCGTGCAGACCACCTGGCCGCGCGCGCAGATCACCCCGGTGCGCACCGCGCGCGACTGACCGGCGTTGGTGCGGTGGCTGACCACGCGCAGGGTGGGCACGGCGTGCTTGGCCTCGATCAGCTCGGCGAGCGTGTCGTCGGTGCTGGCGTCGTTGACCAGGATGATCTCATGGTCGCGATCGCTTAAGGCCGCGTAGATCTCCGCGGCCAGGCGCGCGGCGTTGCCCGCCTCGTTGTGCATGGGCGCGACCACCGACAGGATCGGCGAGCGCTCCAGATGAAGATCGGCGGTGGCGGTGCTGGTCATGGCGTCTCGTACTTCGCCGCGCCCGACAAAGGCGCGCTTGCGCATCGGCTTGGCGCGTTTCATACCGATCTCACAAGCCTACGCACGCATTTTTTCCGCTTGCCGGAAAGGAGTTCGCCTCCATGTCGCCTCTGGACGACAGGTTTACACCGCTTAAAGCCGCGCTCGCCGCGGCGCTCCTGGCGCTGATCGCCGGGCTCATGGGCGTGTTCACCCTGCCGGTTCTGGACCGCGACGAAGCGCGCTACGCCCAGGCGACGTCGCAGATGCTGGAAAGCGGCGATTATGTCGAGATCCGCTATCTCGACACCGCACGCAATAAGAAGCCGGTGGGGATTTACTGGCTGCAGGCCGCGTCGGTGGCGACGGTCTCCAGCGAGGAGGCCCGCGCCATTTGGGCCTATCGCCTGCCGAGCCTTCTCGGCGCCATGCTGGCCGCCGCCTTCACCGCGCTGGCCGGTGCGCGGCTATACGGCGCCGGGACCGGATTCGCGGCCGGCGCGCTGCTCGGTGTCACCGCATTGATGGGGACCGAGGCCGGCATCGCCAAGACAGACGCCATGCTGGCGGCCTGTGTCGCGCTGTCCTTCTTCGCGTTTATCGCCTTGCGCCAGAGTGGGGAGATCGCCGATCCGGCGCGCCGCCGCGGCGCGGGGCGGGCCTGGGCGGTGCTGTGGTGGGCCGCCGTGGGTGCGGGGGCGCTGATCAAGGGCCCTGTGGCGCCGTTAAGCGCCGGGCTCGCCGTCGCCGCTCTGAGCGCGCTGGAGCGCCGGCTCGACTGGGCGCGCCCCCTAACCTTCTGGCCGGGACCGCTGGTGGCCGCGGCGTTCGTCCTGCCCTGGCTTATCGCGGTGCAGCTTGAAACCGGGGGCGGCTTCCTCGCTGACGCGGTGGGCGGCGATCTTGGTCCCAAGCTGGTGAGCGGCGACGAAGGCCATGGCGCGCCGCCGGGGCTGCACCTGCTGCTTCTGCCGCTGATGTTCTTTCCCGCCGCGGCGTTGCTTCCCGCCGGGATCAGGGCCGCGATCAAGGACTGGCGAGCCGGGACCGAACCGGTGGCGCGCTCGGCGGGGCTGGCGGCGAAGCTGTGCGTGTGTTTCGCGCTGCCCACCTGGATCATGTTCGAGCTTCTGCCCACCAAGCTGCCCCATTATGTCCTGCCGGCCTATCCCGCCCTTGCGGTCCTCGCCGGGCTCGGCTTCGACCGCCTGCGCGAGAGCGCCCGGCTTTGGCTTGCGGCGGGCGTCGCGCTTCTCGCCGGCGGCGCCGCGGTGTTCGGCGCGGTGATGATCTACGGCGCGCAGGTCTATGGCGCGTCCCTACCCGCCGCGGTCGCCGTGTCGGGGGTGCTCGCCGCCCTCGTCGCCGGCGCGGGCGCCGCGATGATGATCCGCCGGCCGGTCGCCGCGCTCGCCGTGCTGCTGATCGCCGGAGTCGCCGGCCATGCAGGGCTTCGCGGGCTTGTACTTCCAAGCGCCCACGATCTTTTCGTCTCCGACCGCGCCGCGGACGCGCTGGACGCTGTGCGCAAGGCCGCTCCGGACGCGCCGGTGACCTCCACCTTCACCGAGCCGAGCTTCGCCTTTGCGGCCGGCGGTGAGCTGACTTTAAGCGGTCCCGCGGCGATCACGGCGGCGCAGCCCGACCTCTCTGCAGCGGCGATCTATGTGATCGACCGGGCGCGCTGGTATGAAGGCGCGACGGACCGTGTGGCGCGGACCCGGCGCGACGCGGCGCTCAACGCGCTCACTGCGTCGGCGTGCCGGCGCGAGACCGCGTCCGGCGTGAACTATTCGCGCGGGCAGCAGACCGAGGTGCTGGTCCTGCTCACCGGCTGCCCGCCCCGGATCGAAGGAGACAGCCCATGACCCGCCGCATCGAGATCGTCGAGGTCGGCCCGCGTGACGGGCTTCAGAACGATCCGGTCCTCCTGGACACGCAGGTAAAGCTGGAGTTCATCGAGCGGCTCGTCTCCGCGGGCGTGAAACGCATGGAGGCGGCGAGCTTTGTAAACCCGAAACTCGTGCCCGCCATGGCCGACAGCGCCGAGATCATGAAGCGCGTTCCCCGCGGGCGCTGCGCCTATATCGGCCTGGCGCTGAACGAACGCGGCATGCGCAACGCCATCGAGGCCGAATGCGACGAGATCAACTTCGTGATGGTCGCCAGCGAAGGCTTCGGCAAGCGCAATCAGAACGCCACGCCGGAAGACACGGCCGATCTGCTGGACCGCGTCGCCGTGCTCGCCCATGACGCCGGAATCCCGCTCTCGGCGACCGTTTCGGTGGCGTTCGGCGATCCGTTCGACGGCGAGGTGGACGTGGCGCGCGTCGCAGATCTCGCCCGCCGCGCCGAAGCCGCCGGCGCGCGCGAGATCGCACTGGGCGACACGATCGGCGTGGCCACGCCCTGGCATGTGACAAAGGCTGTGGACGCGGTGCGCGAAGCGGCGCCGAAATCGCGCGTGCGCCTGCATTTTCACAACACCCGCAACACCGCGATCGCAAATGTTTATGCGGCGGTGGAGGCCGGGGTGGACGTCATCGACGCCTCCACCGGCGGCATTGGCGGCTGTCCGTTCGCGCCGAAAGCCACCGGCAACGTCGCCACCGAGGACGTGGTCTACCTGCTTGAACGCGGCGGGTATGAGACCGGGCTCGATCTCGACGACCTCATCAAGACCGCGCTCTGGCTGGAGGAGGTCGCGCTGAAGCACAAGACCTATTCCGCGCTCGCCAAGGCGGGCGGCTTTCCGCCGGCGGCTTAGCGCCCCGCCATCCGCCGAAACGCCCGCGCATAGACCGCGCCGAAGATCACCGGCGCGATCGCCGCGGCCTTCACCGGACCCAGCGCGCCGCCATGGCGGGCGAAATAGCGCACAAGACCGGCGGCCTTGTGGCGCTCCACCTTCAGCTTGCTCGCCTTGCTGGTTGAGAGGGCGTGCCGGGCGACGGCGCGCGGTTCGAACATCACCTCGCCGCCCGCCGTGCGCGCGCGCTTGCAAAGATCGATGTCCTCCACGTGGAGGAAATAGCCGTCGTCGAACCCGCCCAGCTGGTCGAACCCGGCCCGGCTTATCATCAAGGCGGCGCCGGACACGGTGGGCATGGGAACCGCGCCCGCGGGCATGGGCTCGTGATCGCGGCGCAGACCCGGCCCGCCGAGATAGCCGTTGACCGCCGCCTTCAAGGTCAGCTCGCCGCGCCGCGCCCCAGCCTGTTCGGCGCCGTCCGCTTCGACGATGCGCGCGCCCGCCACCGCCGGCTCGCGCATGGCGGCGAGCGTTTTTGCAAGCCGCGACGCGGCGCCGGGCGCGATCACCGCGTCGGGATTAAGGAAAAATAGATACGCGCCCCGGGCCGCCTTCGCCCCGATATTGCAGCCCTTCGCAAAGCCCAGATTGGCGCGTGTATTGATCAGGGTGAGGTTGTCCACCGCGGCGGCCAGCGCGGTGAGCCGGGCTTCGTCCTCGGGCGGATTGTCGTGATTGACCACGATCAGCTCGTCCACGTCCGCGGCGTCCAGCACGGCGTCGATCGCATCGAACAGCACCGGCCCGGTGCGGTAGCTCACCATGATGACCGATACGCTCATGACGCCTCCGGATCGATGGGGCGGGCGGGCCGTTCGCGGAACGCCCAGACCTTCCAGAACGGCGCGAGGCTGCGCGGGCGGGCGGGATCATAGCCGTGCGTGCCCCCGGGCCGGCACCTGAGCACGCGGCCGAGGGCGAGCCAGCTCCCCCGCCAGAGCCCCTGACCGCGCACGCAATCGGCGGCGTAGGCCGAGCATGTGGGCTCGTGCCGGCAGCGCACGCCCAGCGCATAGAACACCGGCGAAATCGCGAACTTGTACACGGTGAGCAGAGCCAGCCCGAAACGGGCCGGAAGGCGGGCGAGCATGGCGCAATCCTTGTCCGTCATCGCCTTATGGCGCGCCGGACAAAGCGCTGTCCAGCGCCCCGGCCCGCTGCGCCGCGCCCGGAACGCGCCTTCGCCCCGCTCGTTTTGCGCTTATACCCATGCAAGCAAACCGGAGACCGCAATGCGCTCCTTCATGATCTTTCTCATCGGCGCTCTGATCGCCGTGGCCGGCGTCAGCTACGCCATGGTGCGCCTTGGCGTGCCCGGCGTGTGGATCGGTGTGGCCGTGGCCGTCATCGTCGGCATCGCGATCGCCTCGGGCGCCAGCCTTGCCCGCAAGGAGAAGCAGGCCGAAGAGGGCGGCGGACAGGTGAACGTCAACGCCGGCGGCGGCGAAGAGCAACGCTCCTCGTAAACCCAGCGGCGCTCTTCCCCTTCCCGGCTCCAGCGTCTAAACCGCGCGCGATATCTCGTCACGCCCGCAAGACGCTGGAGCTTTTTTCATGGCCAAGACCCGCAAATGTCAGGTGCTCGTCGTCGGCGGCGGTCCAGGGGGCTATCCGGCCGCGATCCGCGCCGGCCAGCTGGGCCTGGACACCGTGATCGTGGACAAGCACGGGCTGGGCGGCGCCTGCCTCAATCGCGGGTGCATCCCGTCGAAAGCCTTCATCCACGCCGCCTCACGCTATGAGGAGATGGTTCATACCGCCGGCAAGGGCGAGATGGGCATCAGCCTTTCCGCCGCGCCGCAGCTGGACATGGCGGGTCTGACCGCCTGGAAGGACGGCGTTGTCGGCAAGCTCACAAAGGGCGTGGCGCAGCTTCTCAAAGCGGCCAAGGTCGAAGCGGTGTCCGGTTGGGCGACCTTCAAGAACGCCAAGACCTGCACGGTGGCGCTGGAGGATGGCGACACCCTTGAGATCGAAGCGGAAAACGTCATCCTCGCCACCGGCGCGAAAGAGACCGAACTCCCCTTCATGCCGTTCGGCGGCGCGGTGATCGGGTCCACCGGCGCGCTGGAGCTGACTGAAAAACCGGAAAACCTCGTCGTGGTCGGCGGCGGCTATATCGGCCTGGAACTCGGCATCGCCTTCCGCAAGATGGGCTCCAACGTCTCTGTCGTGGAGGCCCTGGACCGCATCCTGCCCTCCTATGACAAGGAGCTGATCCGTCCCGTCGAGATGTGGTTGAAGAAAAACAAGGTCGCCCTGCATCTCAAATCCAAGGCCAAGGGCGTCGTTGAAGAGGGCGGCGAGACCTTTCTGGAATACGAGGACAAGGACGGCGAGACCCAGCGCCTGAAGGCCGATAAGATCCTGGTGGCGGTGGGCCGCAAGCCGGTCACCGAGGGCTGGGGCCTTGAGGCCATGGGGCTGGAGATGGACGGCGCCTATGTGAAGGTGGACGACCAGTGCCGCACCGGCATGCGCGGCGTCTACGCCATCGGCGACCTCGTCGGCGAACCGCTGCTCGCCCACAAGGCCACCCATCAGGGCGAGCTCGTCGCCGAGATCATCGCCGGTCACAAGCGCCGCTTCGATCCCAACTCCATCGCCGCGGTGTGCTTCACCGAGCCGGAACTCGTGGGCGTGGGAATGAGCCCGGAGGAGGCGAAGGCGCAAGGGATCGAGACCGTCATCGGCAAGTTTCCTCTGGCCGCCTCGGGCCGGGCGCTGACCATGGACGGCGGCAAGGACGCCGGCTTCGTGCGCGTCACCGCCCGGAAGGACGACCATGTCGTCCTGGGCATTCACGCGGTGGGCCTGCACGTCTCCGAGCTGTCGGGCGAATTCGCCCTGGCGGTGGAGATGGGCGCGCGCCTGGAGGACATTTCCGGCACCATCCACGTGCACCCGACGCTCACCGAAGCGTTCGCGGAAGGCGCCCTCGCGGCGCTGGGCCACCCGATCCACATTTCGGCGTAAGGGCGGCCGCCCGGGCGAGGCCGGGGCGACCGGTTCGCCGCACCCCTATTCCGGCGCGCCCATGGGCTGGAGTGCGCGGGCGTCCTGGCGCACCTGTTCACGGCGCTGCTCGGGAAGCGCGATGAGGCCGCGCTCGGCGAGATAGCCGAACGGGCCGAAGGCTTCTTCACTTGTCAGCTCGGTGACAAACGGGGTGAGCCCCGGCGCCACGCCCTGATGCTGGGGTTTGGCGTAGACGTAGAGCGACCGCGAGATCGGATAAACGCCCTCGGCGATATTGTCGTAGGTGGGCTCCACCCCGTCCACCAGGGCGGGCTGGATGCGGTCGCCGTTCTGCTCCAGGAAGGAATAGCCGAACAGGCCGAAGGCGCTCGGCGCGTTGGCGAGCGTCTGAACGATGGCGTTGTCGTTCTCGCCTGAATCCACCCAGGCCCCGTCCTCGCGAATGCGCGCGGCCAGCTGCTCGAAGCGGGATTCGTTGTTTTCCTTGATTTCGGCCAGGCAGGCGATGCGCTCGGCGCCCAGGAACATGCCCAGCTCCACGAACGCGTCGCGGGTGCCCGAGGTGGGCGGCGGGCCGAACACTTCAATGCGCGAGGTGGGCAAGCCTGAGTCCACGTCCGCCCAGCGCCGGAACGGATTGTCGATGAAGGTCGCGCACGAATAGCCGGCCACATCGGAGAAGCTGCGCCCCTCGACCAGCGACCCGTCTTCGGTGAGGATCGGCTCACCGGCGCCGGTGACCGGCATGGGCACCTGAGCGGACAAGGCCAGGAAGAGAGACTGCTTTTCGATGTCCATGGGTTCGGCATCCACCGAATTGCCGAGCACGATGCCGTCGAACCCGATCGGAATTTCGGTCACCGCGGTGACGCCGTTGTCCTGGCACAGCTGATACTCGCTCGCCTTGATCGGACGCGAGGCGCCGGTGAGGTCGGGATAGGAGAGTCCCACCCCGGCGCAGAACAAGTTCATGCCCCCTCCGGTCCCGGTGGCCTCCACCACGGGGGTCGGGTACTCGGTCTTGGCGCCGAAATTCTCCGCCACCGCGGTGGTGAACGGAAACACGGTGGACGAGCCGAATATCCGCAAGCCCTGGCGGCCGCCCGGGCCGTTCGCGGCGGTCGAAGCGGTTTCCTGGGCCGGGGTGGGCGTGGCGGGCTCGCTCTCAAGCTCCTCCAGGACGATCTCCTCGCGCGGTTCGCCGCAGGCGGCGACAAGCGCGGAAAGAGCGCAAGCAAGGGCGAGGCGGGAAAGGCGGACCATGGTCGGCTCCTGAAAATTCCATGCGACGATTTGGTGAAAGAAACCAGACGAACGCGTCGCGCGTATGACAATGCGGCTGCGCGCTGCATTTGCCGGCACGGCGCGCACCGATCAAGAGCGGACCGGGGCACGCTCGCAGCGCGGGTCCAGCGAGGAAAGCGGAGCAGACCAATCGGCCTTCATCCCGCACCGCCCCGGAGAATTTCTGCTTTACACACGCGGCGTGAAATCTTATTGCGCGCGTCCCGGCGGAGGTGACGATGCCGGATTGGGTTAACAGCAAGCAGGGGGTCACGTGAGTTGTCTCAGTACGATACGCCCCTGGACCTGGTCCGCTCTCGGCCTGTCGAAGGCCCGGTCGCCTGCGCGCGGCCCGATCGACTGACGATCGCAGCGAACTGGTTCCAGAAAAATTTTCCCGGCGAGGTGCTCTACGCCGTAAAAGCCAACCCCGCGCCCTGGGTGATCGACACCCTGTACGCGGCGGGCATCCGGTTTTTCGACGTGGCCTCGCTTCCCGAAGTCGAACTCATCTCGGCGCGCTGCCCCGAGGCGACGATGGCGTTCATGCATCCGGTCAATAGCCGCAATGCGATCCGCCGCGCCTATTTCGATCACGGCGTGCGCATCTTCGTGCTCGACTGCGAAGCCGAGCTTGAGAAGATCCTCGCCGAGACCGACCACGCCGAGGACCTGATTCTCATCGTGCGCCTGGCCGTCTCCAATGACGGCGCCACCCTGCCCCTGGCCGGCAAGTTCGGCGCCGGCGAGACCGAGGCGCCCGAGCTGATCCGCAAGGCGCGCGCGCACGCCTACGAGCTGGGCGTGAGCTTCCATGTGGGCAGCCAGTGCATGGCGCCCAGCGCCTATCGCTCGGCTATGATGGAGGCCAGCCGTCTGATCGTGAAAGCGAGCGTGACGGTGGACATCGTCGATGTGGGCGGCGGCTTCCCGTCGGTCTATCCCGGCATGACCCCGCCGCCCATGGACGAGTACATGAACGCGATCCGCGCCGCCTTCGAGGAGATGATGGTGCTGGAGAACGCCGATCTGTGGTGCGAGCCCGGCCGGGCGCTGATCGCAGAGGCGGTGTCGATCCTCACGCGCGTAGAGCTGGTCAAGGGCGACGCGGTCTACATGAACGACGGCTCCTATGGCTGCCTGTTCGACATCGTGCACGCCAAGTGGCCGTTTCCCATGCGCGTTCACCGCGCCGACGGCGCGATTTCGGAACAGACCGCCGAGTACCGGCTTTACGGGCCCACATGCGACTCCATCGATTCCATGCCGGGCCCCTACGCCCTGCCGGTCGATCTGGCCGAGGGCGACGTGATCGAGTTCGGGATGCTGGGCGCCTACGGCACGTCGATGGCCACGCGATTCAACGGCTTCGGGGATGTGGAGACCGTGACGGTCGCAGACTTCCCCTGGAGCAGCCTTTACACCGACGCCGCGCGGACCTTGCCTGAAGGCGGGCGCGTGGTGCCCTTTGCGCGCGGGCTCCGCCGGCGCCGAACCCGATTGATGAAGAGACGTGGATGACCGACACCTCCAACCGCAAGGCCGAGCTTTTATCCAGCCCGGTCGAGCATATCGACATCGCCAGCTTCGACGGCCGCGTGATCATCGACGCCTGGGAGAAGATGAGCTTCTCCAGCCGCGACGCCGCGCGCGCCGCGCGCATTCTGCAACAGGCCGTGGCCGATCCCGATTGCTCGGTGATCCTGACGCTGGCCGGCTCCACCAGCGCGGGCGGGTGCATGCATGTCTGGCGCGACATGGTGCGCAACAACATGGTCGACGCGATCGTGGCCACCGGCGCGTCCATCGTGGACATGGATTTCTTCGAGGCGCTGGGCTTCAAGCACTATCAAGCCAGCGAAATCCCCGACGACCGGGTGCTGCGCGATCTTTATATCGACCGCATCTACGACACCTATATCGACGAAGAAGAGCTGCAGACCACCGATCACACGATCGGTGAGATCGCCGACTCCCTGCCCGCCAAACCCATGTCCAGCCGCGCCTTCATCAAGGCCATGGGAAAGTGGCTCGCCGACGGGAACGCGAAGAAGGAAGGCTCCCTCATCGAGGAGTGCTACCATCACGGCGTGCCCATCTTCGTGCCCGCCTTCGCCGACTGCTCGGCCGGCTTCGGCCTGGTGAAGCATCAGGTGGAGCGCATGAAAAAGGGCGAAGGCTATCTCTCCATCGACGCCGTGGCCGATTTCCGCGAGCTCACCGACATCAAGATCAAGGCGGGCAAGACAGGCCTGTTCATGGTGGGCGGCGGCGTGCCGAAGAACTTCGCCCAGGACACCGTCGTGTGCGCGGAAATCCTCGGTCATGAAGACGTCTCCATGCACGCCTATGCGGTGCAGATCACCGTGGCCGACGTGCGCGACGGCGCCTGCTCGTCCTCGACGCTGAAAGAGGCGTGCAGCTGGGGCAAGGTGGACGTGGCCTTAGAGCAGATGGTGTTCGCCGAAGCCACCACCGTGGCCCCGGTCATCGTCTCCGACGTCTTCCACCGCGGCGCCTGGAAACAGCGCCCGCGCCACCGCTTCGGCGACATGTTCGAGGATTAGGGGTCGGAAAAGATCTGAAGGAAAGGGCGGTCGGGCTGGGCCGCCCTTTTTCGTTTGCGGCGCACGCCGGCTCCTGAAAGGCCGATCCGCCGCAACACTGTCGAGAAAAAGCATGGTGGCTTGGGAGAGACTTGAACTCTCGACCTCACGATTATGAGTCGTGCGCTCTAACCAGCTGAGCTACCAAGCCATGCCGCTCCGCGCCGGGCCGACGCGGCGGAGGGAGGCGTATAGCGCTGCACACCCTCAGGCGCAAGCGGTGAGCGCGGCGCGGCGCGGTGCAAATTCACCCGCGCGCCGCCCCGGCGGCCGGCTTGCACCAGGCGGGGCGCCCAGTTCAAACTGTCGCCGACACGCCCGGCGCATACGCGCGCATGCAGGAGCCTCATCCATGACCTATGACCTGAAGATCGTGAACGGCCTCATCATCGACGGCTCAGGAAGCGCGCCCTTTCGCGGCGACGTGGCGGTGAAGGACGGGCGCATCGCAGCGGTGGGCGAGGCGCCCGGCGAGGCCGCCAGGACCATCGACGCCGACGGCCTCATCGTCACGCCGGGCTTTCTCGACGCGCACACCCATTATGACGGTCAGGCCACCTGGGACGACCGCCTCGAACCCTCCATCAAGCACGGCGTAACCACCGCCGTGATGGGCAATTGCGGGGTGGGCTTCGCGCCTGTGCGCAAGAGCGACCATGAGCGCCTGATCAAGCTCATGGAGGGGGTGGAGGACATTCCCGGCACGGCGCTCGCGGAAGGGCTAAGCTGGGACTGGGAAAGCTTTCCCGACTATCTCGACGCGCTGGAGAAGACCCCGCGCACCATGGATATCGCCGCGATGGTGGGCCATGACCCGCTGCGCGTCTTCGTCATGGACGAGCGCGCCAGCTTCGATGCGCAGGCCAGCGATGACGAGATCACCAAGATGCGCGATTACGTCAGCGACGCCCTGGACGCCGGCGCCATCGGCTTCTCCACCGGGCGCAGCGATCTTCACCGCACCGCCGACGGCGAATGGACGCCCGCCAGCGAAGCCACCGCCAAGGAGCTCGCTGGTATCGCGGAAGCCTTCAAGGGCCGCGATCACGGCGTCATTCAGGCGGTCTCCGACTTTGATCTTGAACGCGACCAGGAGCGCTTCCCAAAAGAGTGGGAGGTGATCGAGACCTATGTGAAGGCGGCCGGCGGGCGGCCCTTCTCCATCTCGGTCATGCAGCGCGATTTCGCGCCGGACCAGTGGAAGAAGATCCTCTCCGGGCTCGAAAAGCTGGACGCCGAGGGCTTCACCGTGCGCGCCCAGGTCGCCCCGCGCGCCATCGGCGTGTTCTTAGGCCTTCAGTGCACCTTCCACCCCTTCATGGGCTACCCGGCCTATAAGGAGATCGCCCATCTGCCGCTGGATGAGCGGGTGGAGGTGATGAAATCGGAGAGCTTCAAGCGCAAGGTGCTCGCCCAACGCTCCGACAAGCTCGCAGGCCCCGGCAGCTCAATCCCGCCCATTGCCGACCTTCTCATCGAGAACATGGAGTTCGTCGCGGAGAAGCTGTTCACCCTGTCTGAAGAGCCCGATTACGAGCAGCCGCCCGAGGCCAGCATCGCCGCCAAGGCGCGCGCCAACGGCGTGTCGGTCTGGGAGCAGCTCTACGACACGGTCGTGGCGCGCGACGGCGCCGAGCTGATCTACCTGCCGATCTATAATTACACCGAGCTCAGCTACGACAATGTCAAACAGATGATGGACCACCCCCTCGCCATGATGGGCCTCTCTGACGGCGGCGCCCATGTGGGCACGGTCTGCGATGCGAGCTTTCCCACCTATCTCATCAGCCACTGGACCCGCGACCGCGCGCGCGGCGAAACGATTCTGCTTGAACGCGCCGTTCAGATGCTCACCGCCGACATCGCGGACTATCTGGGCCTTTCCGACCGCGGCCGGATCAAGCCGGGCCTGAAAGCCGATCTCAACGTGATCGATTATGACGGCCTGAAGCTCGCCCCGCCCCGCCTGGTCCAGGACCTCCCCGCCGGCGGCCAGCGCCTCCTGCAGGACGCCATGGGCTATCGCGCGACCATCGTGGCGGGCGAGGTGGTGGTGGAGAACGATGCGCTCACCGACGCGCGGCCGGGCCGGCTGGTGAGATCGGGGCAGGCTGTGGCGATGGCGGCGGAGTGACCTTGTCCTCCCCCGTTTACGGGGGAGGTGTCCGCGAAGCGGACGGAGGGGGCGGCGCGGCCGTGCGTCCTTCGAGGCTTTTCACATCGTGAAAATACTCCTCAGGATGAGGAACGTTTAAGGTTGAAAACACCCTCATCCTGAAGCGCGAGGCCCGGACCTGATCCGGGCCCAGCCTTGAAGGGTGAGCGCCGGTCTGCGAAGCGGATTGATCGACCCGATGGGTCGATTGAAGGCAGCGAACAGGTCGTCAGACACGCAGATCAAAGCTCTAGAAAAACCCCTTCATCTGCCGCGCCGCCTGCCGGATGCGCTGTTCGTTTTCCACCATCGCAAGGCGCACATGCCCATCGCCGCGTTCACCGAACCCCAGGCCCGGCGCGACGGCGACGCCGGCTTTTTCTAGCAGAAGCTTTGAGAACTCCACCGACCCCAGCTGGCGATAGCCTTCGGGGATGGGCGACCAGGCGAACATGGTGGCGGGCGGTTCGGGGACGTCGAAGCCGATGCGCGAAAAGCACTCGATCATCACGTCGCGGCGCGCCTTATAGGTTTCGCGCGCGTACCTTACGTGGTCCTGCGGGCCGTCCAGCGCAGCCACGGCGGCGATCTGCACGGGGGTGAAGGCGCCGTAGTCCAGATAGGATTTCACCCGCTTGAGCGCGTCCACCAGGCGGCGCGAGCCGGCGGCGAAGCCGATGCGCCAGCCTGGCATGGAATAGGTTTTCGACATGGAGGTGAACTCCACCGCCACGTCGCGCGCGCCTTCCACCTCCAGGATGGAGGGTGGCGGATCGCCTTCGAAATAGATTTCCGAATAAGCGAGGTCGGAAATCAGCACCAGGTCGTGGGCCTGCGCGAGCTTCACCGCCTCGCGATAGAAATCGAGATCGACCACCTGGGCGGTGGGGTTGGAAGGAAAGTTCAGCACCAGCGCGCCGGGCGACGGGATCGAGCGCTTGCAGGCATAGGCCGCCTCGCGCAGGAAATCCTCGGGATCGCTGAACCCCACAGGGCGCACCACCGCCCCGGCGATGAGGAAGCCGAACATGTGGATGGGGTAGCTGGGATCGGGCGCCAGGATGACGTCGCCGGGCGCGGTGATCGCCTGAGCGAGGTTGGCGAGACCTTCCTTGGAGCCCAGCGTGACGCAGACCTCGCGATCAGGATCGATCTCCACATTGAAGCGGCGCGCATAATAGCGGCTCAGCGCCGCGCGCAGCGACTTCACCCCCTGGCTCGCCGAATAGCGGTGGGCGCGCGGATCGGCGGCGACTTCGCACAGCTTGTCGACGATGTGTTTCGCAGGCGGCAGGTCGGGATTGCCCATGCCGAAATCGATGACGTCGCGGCCCTCGTGCCGGTAGGCGAGCTTTAACCGGTTCACCTCCGCGAAGACGTAAGGAGGAAGCCGGCGCTCGCGGTAAAAATCGGACTCGGGGTGGGCGGTCATGACGGGGTCCTGCTGAAACTCGCTCCAGCTATGGGAAACGCTTGGGAAGGCGTCAATGGGGCGGCGAAGCCCGGCGGCGAGATGGCGCGCTCACGCCGCAGTCTTCACCGCGTCCTCAAGGTCATCCGGATCGGGTTTGAGGAGCTTTTTCGCGGTCTTGAGCGCCTTCTTCTCCAGCGCCTTGCGACGCGCTTTGAGCGCGTCGATCGTTTCGTCCACATGGGGGCCCTGGCGATCATCGAGCCGGCCGATGAGTCGGGAAAGATCGTGGTGATCGCCCAGAAGGTCGGCCGCCTTCTTGGCCTTCTTGCGCTTCTTCTTCACCGCCTGCGGCCAGACCTTCTTCAGCGCGGTGGTGTGATAGCGCCAATCCTTCACCCGCTTTCGAAGCTCATGCAGGCTCTCGCCCGACGGCGCGCCCTTGGCGGTCTTGTAGCGCTTTTTCATCCGCTTGAACGTACGCTTCAGCCCCTTCGCCATGGCGGCGTTCGGATCTTCGGAAAGATCAGCCTTTTTCACCTCGCGCGCCATGTCGTCGAGATTGGCGCGGGCCTGCCCGGCCGCGCGCTCGCGGTCGACCCTCAGCCCGTCCTTGTGGGCGCGCTCGCCCTCTTCGCGCAGGACCGCCGCCATCTCCGGACCGTCGCAATGCAGCGCCGCGGCGCGCGCGATCTGCTCCAGGCTGTCGGCGTCGCGCGCCTCCTCCAGCACGTTCGCCGCGCGCCGGCCGGCGGCGTTGATGCGCTTTGACGCGTCCTTGTCGCCCTTGCGTATCAGGCGGGCGGTGGAGCGGGCCTTCTTGATCGATTTTCTCGCCTCGTGAACCGCGTAGAGCGCGTCGCTGTCGATGCGCTTGAGCGCGGCGCGCGCATTGTCGATCTCGGCCGTCATGACGCCGGGGATCTCAGAGAAGCTTTGATGGGCGTCGAGCTTTTCGGTCATGGTGGAAGAACGCGGCGCCCCCGCAGCGGGTTCTACCGCGCCGGATCGAGCCCGCCGCCGACAGACGCGTTCACCCGGAACCAGCCCGCGATGGCGAAGCGCTCGGCGTTCGACAGACGTACCTCGTGGGGGATGTCTTCAGACAGCATCAGGACCACGCCCCCGCCCTCAGGCGCGACCTCGGCGGCCGGCGGGACGACGTCGAGCGCGGCGAGGTCAGGCCGGCCGTCCGGTCCCTCCGGCGCACGCTCCCAGATCGCCAGCCGTCCGCCGTCGGCCTCACACCAAGAGCGGTTGAGATAGGTCACCATGGACACGACGCGCGAGCGCCGGCTGAAACCGGCTTCCGCGCCGCGGTCCATCTTGAAGGCGTCGAGATGGCGCGCATAGAAGCCGCCCGGCGGATAGACGGCGAAATGAGCCTCGTACTCGAACAGCCCCAGGAAGAAAGCTTGGTTCAGCGCCTGGCGCAGCTCTTCGGCGCCGGCGAGATAACGCGCTTGCGCCGGGCTGGCGCCGTTGAGCCAGGCGATGCGGGTTTTGCGCACCTTCAGCCGGGTGGTCTCCTCGGCGCCGCGGCCAATGCGTCCAGCCCGGGTTTCGCCGACCTCGTCCAGACGCTCCGCCTCGGCGCGCAGTTCGGCCACGAGTTCCGGATCCAGCGCCCCCGGTGCATACGCCCAGCCTCGCACGGCGAGGCCTTCGATCAGGCTGTTGGTGAGGTTCTCACCGAAGAGCGGCGCATGCGGCGGCGTCACGGCGTTCATGGGGCGAACCCTTCGCGAAAGATCGCGAGCAGATGGGGCGCGGCGGCGGGTTTGGCAAGCGGTATTAAAGCCGCACCGCGCAGATTGCTCCTTTGCGCTCGCGCGCCTAGGTTCAGCGCGTCACCCGCCCCCCGCCCGGAGCCCTTCCCCATGGCCGTGAAACGTCCCGTCGATTCCTCCAGCCACGTCTATCTGGTGGACGGCTCGGCCTATATCTTCCGGGCCTATCACGCCCTGCCGCCGCTGACGCGATCTGACGGCACGCCTGTGGGTGCGGTGCAGGGCTTCTGCAACATGCTTTGGAAGCTGCTCGAAGACCTCAAGGGCGAGGACGAGCCGACGCACCTGGCCGTCATCTTCGACTATTCGGCGAAGACCTTCCGCAACGAGATCTATGATCAGTACAAGGCCCACCGGCCCGAGCCGCCGGAAGACCTGGTTCCGCAATTCGCGCTGATCCGCGAAGCGACCGCGGCCTTCGATCTGCCGTGCATCGAGCAGGAGGGCGTGGAGGCCGACGACCTCATCGCCACCTATGCCCGCCTCGCCGCTGAGGCCGGGGCGGACGTCACCATCGCCTCCTCCGACAAGGATTTGATGCAGCTGGTGACCGGGAAGGTGACGATGCTTGATCCCATGAAGGTAAAACGCATCGGCCCCGACGAGGTGGTGGAGAAGTTCGGCGTCGCGCCGAACCGGGTGATCGACGTGCAGGCGCTCGCCGGCGACAGCGTCGACAACGTGCCCGGCGTGCCGGGAATCGGGATCAAGACCGCCGCCCAGCTGATCACCGAGTACGGCGATCTGGAGACGCTTCTGGAGCGCGCCGGCGAGATCAAGCAGCCCAAACGACGCGAGAAGCTCACCGAACACGCCGAGGATGCGCGCCTCTCCAAGGTGCTCGTCACCTTGAAGGATGATTGCGAAGGCATCGAGCCGCTGGAGGAGTTCGGCACGGCGGAACCGGACGGCGAGAAGCTGCTCGGCTTTTTAAAATCGATGGAGTTCCGCACCCTCACCCGCCGGGTGGAGGAGGGTCTGGGCGCCGGACCGGCGGACACGACCGGCGACGCCACCGCCGAGATCGACCGCTCGAAGTATGAGTGCGTCACAACGCTCGCCGATCTGGACAAATGGATCGGCAAGGCGCGCACGGCGCGCGTCATCGCGGTGGATCTGGAGACTGACGCGCTGTCGGCCTGCTCGGCGGGGCTATGCGGGATCTCGCTGGCTGTCGCGCCGGGCGAGGCTTGCTACATCCCCACAGGCCATGTGGGCGGCGATCTCGCCAGCGGCACCGCGAAGCCCGATCAGCTGGACGAAGCCACGGCGCTCGGCCGGTTGAAGACGATCCTGGAAGATCCGGCGATCCTGAAAGTGGGTCAGAACTTTAAATACGACATCGCCGTCTTCCGGCGCTACGGCATCGACCCGGCGCCCTATGACGACACCATGCTGCTCTCCTACGTTCAGGAGGCGGGGCTGCACAATCACGGCATGGACGAGCTGGCGCGGCTGCATCTCGACCATGAGTGCATCCCCTTCAAGGAGGTGTGCGGGACCGGCAAGAAGCAGATCAGCTTTGCTGAAGTGGATCTCAAACGCGCCACCGAGTACGCCGCTGAAGACGCCGACATCACGCTGCGCCTGTGGGAGATCCTGAAAAAGCCGGTGGCCCAGCGCGGCCTCGCCACCGTCTATGAAACGCTGGAACGGCCCATGCCGGGCGTTTTGGCGAAGATGGAGCTCGCCGGCGTGAAGGTGGACACCGCCCAGCTCTCGCGGCTGTCCTCGGACTTCGCCCAGAAAATGGCCGAAAGCGAAGAGGCGGCGTTCAAAGCCGCCGGTCGCAACTTCAATCTGGGCAGCCCCAAGCAGATCGGCGAGATCCTGTTCGGCGAGATGGGGCTTCCCGGTGGCAAGAAGACCAAGGGCGGCGCCTGGTCCACCGATGCGGCGGTGCTGGAGCAGCTGGCGAATGAAGGCCACGAGCTGCCCACGGCGCTTTTGACCTGGCGGCAGTTCTCCAAGCTGAAGAGCACCTATTCCGACGCGCTGAAAGCCGCGATCAACCCGAACACGGGACGCGTCCATACCAGCTTCTCGCTGGCCGCCACCACGACAGGCCGGCTTTCGAGCTCCGAACCCAACCTGCAGAACATTCCCATCCGCACCGAGGAAGGGCGCAAGATCCGCGAAGCCTTCACCGCCGAGCCGGGCCATGTGATCGTGGCGGCCGACTATTCCCAGATCGAGCTGCGCCTGCTGGCGCATATCGCCGATGTCGGGGCGCTGAAACAGGCCTTCCAGGACGGCCAGGACATCCACGCCATGACGGCTTCGGAAATGTTCGGCGTACCGCTAAAGGACATGGACCCGATGACGCGCCGGAACGCCAAGGCGATCAACTTTGGGATCATCTACGGCATTTCCGCCTTCGGCCTTGCGAACAATCTGGGGATCGGGCGCGACGAGGCGAAGGCCTATATCGAAGCCTATTTCAAGAAGTTCCCCGGCATCGCCGCCTATATGGACGCCATGAAAGCCGAGGCGAAGGACAAGGGCTTCGTGGAGACGATCTTCGGCCGGCGCATTCATCTGCCCGGCATCCGCGACAAGAACCCGTCGGTGCGCCAGTTCGCCGAGCGCCAAGCCATCAACGCCCCGATTCAGGGCGCGGCCGCGGACATCATCCGCCGGGCCATGGTCCGCATGGCGGACGCGCTGAACGCGGCGGATCTGAAATCGCGCATGCTCCTGCAGGTGCATGACGAACTGGTGTTTGAAGCCCCCGAGGAGGAGGCGGAGCGCCTGATTGAAGTGGTGCGCGAGGTCATGGCGAACGCGCCGCTGCCCGCCGCAAACCTCTCGGTCCCGCTGGTGGTCGACGCCAAGGCCGCCGACACATGGGGCCAGGCGCACTAAGGGATGACACTGAAGAGCAGCCCGTTTGCCGGCCCGTCTCCCGGCTTCAAGCCGGGTGCGGAACCGGGACCTTGCAGCGCTTCAAGCCCAAGCGCGAAACCAACCCCTCCGCCGCTCCAGCGCTCATTGCGGATAAGCTCCAAGGCCCCGGCTTCGGCCCCGGATCAAGTCCGGGACACTCGCCGGGGAACGGGTGTGTTGCCCTCAGTCGAAGAGAACCCTTTCCCGGCCTTCGCCGGGCTGCTCGCCAGGCAACGGCGCTTGTTTGCAAAGGCGAGCGCTGCTGTCGCTTGAAGAGGACCCCATGCCCGATCTCGCCCGCACGGTGTCGTTTGACGACTTCCGCGCCGCCGCGAAGGCGCGCCTGCCGCGCGTATTGTTCGACTATATCGACGGCGGCTCCTATGCGGAGACGACGATCAAGGCCAACGCCGCGGCGTTCAGGGCCGTTAAGCTCGACCAACGTGTAATGATCGACGTCTCCGCGCCCGACAGCGGCGTCACCGTGGCGGGCCAGGCCCTGCCCCTGCCGCTCATTATGGCGCCGGTGGGGTTCGCCGGGATGTACGCGCGGCGCGGCGAAGTGCAGGCCGCGCGCGCCGCGGCGAACGCCGGCGTGCCGTTCACGCTCTCCACCGTCTCCATCTGCTCCATTGAGGAGGTGGCGCAGGGGGCGGGCACGCCGCCCTGGTTTCAGCTCTACATGATCAAGGACCGCGGCTATGTGGCCGAGCTGCTGGCGCGGGCCAAGTCGGCGGGCTGTCCGGTGCTGGTGCTCACCGCCGACCTGCAGACGCCCGGCGCACGCTATCGCGATGTGCGCTCAGGCATGATGCGCAAGCCAGGCCTGGCCGACTGGATCACGCGCGGCGTTGAAGGGATGGGCAAGCTGGACTGGGTGCGCGACGTGTATCTTTCCGGCCGCCCCCACGCCTTCGGCAATCTGGACGGCGTGCTGCCGAGAGCGGCTGATTTTCATGAAGCCTGGGCCTGGATCGCCGCAAACTTCGATGCGTCGCTGAATTGGTCCGACCTGGACTTTATCCGCACCCATTGGGACGGGCCGATCGTGCTGAAGGGTGTGATGACGCTGGAGGATGCGCGCCTGGCCGCTGCTCACCGGCTTGATGCGGTCGTGGTATCCAACCATGGCGGGCGCCAGCTCGACGGCGCGCCGGCGACGCTCGACGTTCTGCCCCGCATCGCCGAAGCCGTGTCGGACAAGATGGACGTCATCGTCGACGGCGGAATTGCGAGCGGACTCGATATGCTGAAGGCCATGGATCATGGCGCGAACGCGGTGATGGCGGGCAAGGCCTGGGCCTTTGCGCTCGCCGGGTTCGGCGAGGCGGGCGTTGCAAAACTGGTCGATATCTGGAGCGCGGAGCTGAAGACCGCGCAGACCCTGGCCGCGCGGCTGCATCTTGGGCGCTGACCCCGCCAGATTTCTATAGCCTGACCACTCTCCATCGAATGCGCTTATAGCTCGCATCGCAAATTCCAGTGTGACTCCCTACCCGCTTTGGGGTGATGCTTAACCCCTGAAAAACGGCGCGCGGCCCTTCGATGCGCCGAGCCAGAAAGGGAGTCCCGTCATGGATGATCAAGCCCAATGCCCGTTCGCCCACACCGCCCCAAGCCAGGGCCGGAGCAACCGTGATTGGTGGCCGAAATCTCTGGACCTGTCGATCCTCACCCATGGCGGGGTGAGCCCCAGCCCGCTGGACACGGGTTTCAACTACGCCGAGGCCTTCAACAGCCTCGATCTCGACGCGGTCAAGGCCGACCTCACCGCGCTGATGACCGACTCCAAGCCCTGGTGGCCGGCCGATTACGGCCATTACGGCCCGTTCTTCATCCGCATGGCGTGGCACGCGGCGGGCACCTACCGCATCAGCGACGGGCGCGGCGGGGCGAGCTCGGGCGCGCAGCGCTTCGCGCCGCTGAACTCCTGGCCGGACAACGCCAATCTGGACAAGGCGCGCCGCCTGCTCTGGCCCATCAAGCAGAAATACGGAAACGCGCTGTCCTGGGCTGACCTTCTGGTGCTCGCCGGCAATGTCGCGCTTGAGTCCATGGGCTTTAAGACGTTCGGTTTCGCCGGCGGGCGCGAGGACATCTTCGAGCCGGAGACCGACGTCTACTGGGGCACCGAAGCTGAATGGCTTGGCGACCAGGACCGCTATTCCGGCGACCGCTTCCTGGAGCAGCCTCTGGCCGCGAGCCATATGGGCCTCATCTATGTGAACCCGGAAGGCCCCCGCGGCGAGCCGGATCCGGGCAAGGCCGCTCACGACATCCGCGTCACCTTCTCGCGCATGGCCATGAACGATGAAGAAACCGTGGCGCTCATCGCGGGCGGGCACACCTTTGGCAAATGCCACGGCGCGGCCGATGCGGACGTGGGGCCGGAGCCGGAGGGCGCGGACATCGCCAGCCAGGGCTTTGGATGGACCAATTCCCACGGGCTCGGCCACGGCGCGCACACCCACACCTCCGGCCTTGAGGGACCCTGGACCCAGGAGCCGATCAAGTGGACCAACCTCTATTTCGAGAACCTGTTCTCCCATGAGTTCGAGCTGACCAAGAGCCCCGCCGGCGCCTGGCAATACGCGCCCAAGGATCAGGATGCGCTCGCCCCGCCGGCCCATGACGAGGGCGAGGTGAACACGATCATGCTCACCACCGACCTCTCCCTGCGCATCGACCCCGCCTACGAAAAGATTTCCAGGCGCTATTATGAGAACCCGGACGAGTTCGCCGACGCGTTCGCGCGCGCATGGTTCAAGCTCACCCACCGCGATATGGGGCCGAAGTCCCGCTATCTCGGCCCCGAGGTCCCGGAAGAGGATCTGATCTGGCAGGATCCGGTTCCGGCGCCGGACCATCCGCTGGTGGATGATGAGGATGTGGCCGCCTTGAAGGACCAAATCCTCGACAGCGGGATCGATCCGGCCGATCTGATCTTCACCGCTTGGGCTGCGGCCTCGATCTACCGCGACTCCGACAAGCGCGGCGGCGTGAACGGGGCGCGCATCCGTCTGGCGCCCCAGAAGGACTGGGCGGCCAACGAGCCTGCGCGCACCGGCCCGGTGCTGGCGATGCTGGATCAGATCAAGCGCGATTTCGACGCGTCCGGCGACACGTCGATCTCCCTCGCCGACTTGATCGTACTGGCCGGTGACGCAGCCGTGGAGCAGGCGGCCGGAGCCGCCGGAGTGGCGGTGTCCATTCCGTTCACGCCGGGGCGTACCGACGCGAGCGAGGCGATGACCGATGCAGACGGCTTCGCACCGCTGGAGCCGGCGGCGGACGGCTTCCGCAATTACGTGCACGCCGACAACACCGTGCCCACCGAGGAGCTATTGGTGGACAAGGCGCGGCTTTTGACCCTCTCCATTCCGGAGATGAGCGTGCTGGTGGCCGGCTTGCGCGTCCTCGGCGCCAATCATGGGGGCAAGGCCGACGGCGTGTTCACAGACCGGCCCGGCGCGCTGACGCAGGACTTCTTCGTCAACCTTCTGGACATGGGGACCGCCTGGGCGCCGGTGTCGGAGGCGGAGAAAGAATTCATCGGCTCTGATCGCGAGACCGGCGAAGAGCGCTGGCGGGCGAGCCGGGTCGACCTGGTGTTCGGCTCGAACTCCCAGCTGCGCGCCGTGGCCGAAGCCTACGCCCAGGACGATGCGAAGGCGCGCTTCGTGCACGACTTCGCCCGCGCCTGGCGCAAGGTGATGATGCTTGACCGCTTCGACACGCCGGACCGGCGCGTCTAGGCGCAGCTGCGATTGGATGCGCACCCCGGGGGCCCGCCCCCCGGGGTTTTGCGTTTTCAAGGGGCGAACGAACCGAACCGGCCAAGTTCCGGGTTGATTAGACGCCATTTTTTAAGCAAGGCTGGTCGTGTTCGATGCGTGTGCTAGTTTTCGTCGCATCCAAACGGGAGGACCAAGCCTTATGAAGACGACCCATTTCCTTGCGGCGCTTCTGGCGTCCACGGCGCTGGCCGCGTGCGGCGGCGGTGACGAGACAGCCGACACCGCTGAGACCGAGACCAACGCCGCGGCCGATACGGCGGCGACCGAAACCAGCGCCGACGCCATGGGCGACGACGCGGGCATGGACGCCGAAGCTCCGATGGAGGAGCCCCAGGAAGCGCCCATGGACGCTGAAGAAGCCGCCGCGGATGACGCGTCCGGCGACATGTCCGGCGACGATATGAGCAGTGACGATATGAGCGGCGACGCCGCGGCCGGCGATGACGCCGCCGCCGGTGGTGACGGCCAGTTCATGGTGGCCGGCCTGACCGGCGATCCCGAGCAGGGCCGCCGCGTCTTCGCGCGCTGCCGCTCGTGCCACGTGCTCGACGAGGGCGTGAACCGCGTGGGTCCCTCGCTCTACGGCATTTTCGGACGCGAAACCGGGTCTGTGGAAGGCTTCCGCTATTCCGACGCGAACGCCAACGCCGGGATCACCTGGACGCACGAGACCATGTTCGAGTACCTGGAAAATCCGCGCGAATACATTCCGGGCACCATCATGGCGTTCCCTGGCCTGCGCGACGAGCAGGACCGCGCCGACGTGGTCGCCTACATCTCCGCGAACGGCGGCGAAGGCTAGGACGATAAGCGCCGGCGGGCTCAGGCGCGCCGGCGCGCCACGTCTAGAAGATGAAACACAAGGGCGGCGGCCAGCATGGCCGCCGTCATTGTATATGGGGCGCCGGTCAGCGCGGTGCGCACCGCCAGCATCAGCATGACGCCGGGCAGAAGAAGGCCTGCGACGTCCAGAGGACGCATCGATCCGCGCAGGCGCGGGATCAGCGCCAGAACCAATGCTTCGATCGCCACCAGGACCAGGATCAGGTCGATGATCCGGCCCGAGGCGAACAGCGCCTCCAGGGTCTGCACGCGCGCGCCCTAGCGCGGCGCCAGCCCCACCAGGTGGGCGAGATCCTTGAAGAAGATTTTCGCGTGGGCGCCGTGATCGGCCTTCACCAGCTCCTTCTCCATATAGCCCGTCCAGGTCAGGCGCTGCACGTCCTTGTCAGCGCAGATCCTCACGAAGCGCTCGCGGCGCTTGTCGTTGCGGTACCAGAAGTGCTGCATGATCCCGAGGACGAAGAAGACCTGGCCGTGCTCCTTCATGAAGCGCTTGCGCACGCGGGCGAGCGCCTTGGCCTCGCCGGTGGCGAGGAACTCCAGCGCGCCCTCGGCGGCCATCTGTCCTGACGTCATGGCGTAGAAGATGCCTTCACCCGAAGACGGCGCCACGGCGCCGGCGGCGTCGCCGGCCAGCACCACGTCCCTGCCGTTGTCCCAGCGCGGGGCGGGCTTGTAGGGCAAGGGCGCGCCTTCACGGCGCACGATCTCGCAATCGGCCAGGCCGGAGTCCTCGCGCAGGGTCTTCACCGCGCCGCGCAAGGAAAAGCCCTTCACCTGGCTGCCGGTCCCCACCGAGCACACTTCGCCATGGGGGAAAACCCAGCCGTAGAAGTCCGGCGAGACCCGTCCGTCATAATACACGTCGCACCGCTCTGGATGGTAATGGCTGTGCGAGCCCGGCTCCGGCGCGCGGACGATTTCGTGATAGGCGAAGACGCTCTTGACCTTCTCCACGCCCTTTACGGTCTGCTTGGCGAGGGCCGAGCGCGCGCCGTCCGCCGCGACGACGACACGGGCGCGCACGCGCACCGTCTCGTCGGGCGCTTCGGTGGGATTGAACACGATCACCGCGGTTCCGTCGTCGTCGCGCTCGAACCGCTCGAAGGCGCCGTCGCGGCGTTCCGCCCCGGCGTCGCGGGCGCGCTCGCGCAGGAATTCATCGAAGAATTCGCGATCGACCATGCCCACATAGCCCTCGTCGATGGGCATGTCGACTTCATGGCCTGACGGCGCGAGCACGCGCGCGCCGCGGGTGCGCGCCACGATCTGGGCGTCGGGAATCTTGAAGGCGCGGATCAGCTTGGGCGGCACTGCACCGCCGCACGGCTTAATCCGGCCCGGCTTGTCGAGAAGCAGAACCGCATGTCCGGCTTCGGCGAGCGTTTGTGCGGCCGTTGCGCCGGCGGGTCCGCCGCCGACGACGACCGCGTCATAGGTTTGCATCACATTGCTCATGGAGCGCCTCCAGCCAGACTCGGCACGACATTGGTTTCAGGATTGTGGTCCTCGACACCAAGCGCGATGCGGGCGGCGAGGAGGAAAAGCAGCGCTTCGGCCGCAAAGACGATGGCGAAAGCGATCCCGGCGTCCGCGAAAATCGCACGCGCCGCGTCGATGGCCGCGGCGCCGAGGAACCCGCCAAGACCAAAGGCGATCGCCTGGGCCGCACCCCACAGCCCGATGCGCACGCCTTCGCGCCCGGCGCCGTCGGCGCCGGCGAGGCCCATCATCGCGCCGATGGCCGCGACCGCGAACGCGCCGTTGGCAAGGCCCAGAACCACGACCGTTGGGGCGAGCGGCCAGCCGGGGCCGGCAAGGCTCGCCGCGGCGAGCGCCATCAGTGCGAAGCTCGACGCCACGCAGCCTCCGATCACCCAGCTCTGGCGCCGGCCGAAGCCGCGCCCGGCGAGCTTGGCGCCGAGGATCGCCACCGCGATCATCCCCACGAGGACGCCGCCATGCTGCATGCCAGCGAGCTGTGTCGACTGGCCCGGCGTCAGTTCAAAGACGAGCCCGGTGAACGGTTCGAGGATCAGGTCGGAGCTGGAATAGGCCAGCATGGAGACGAAGACGAAGACGGTGAAGACGCGCGCCTTGGGCTCGGACCAGACATCTTTGAGCGCGGCGCGAAAGCCGCCGTTCGCCGCAAACCCGGAGGCGCGCGGCTCCGGTGCCGCGCGGCCCGTCCGCTCCACACCCCAGACCGCTGCGACACAGACCAGGAACGCGATCGCGCACACCGCGGCGGTGACGATGACCAGCCGGGTTAGGGTGAACGGATCGAGGAACCCGCCGGCAAGGCCCGCGGTCAGGGCGAAGCCGAAGATCATCATGATCCAGGTGATCGAGGCGGCGGGCGCGCGGCGCTGCGGCGCCACGTCGGTCGCCAGAAGCGCCAGCAGCGAGGTGCCCGCCGCGCCGACGCCGCCGCCGATCAGGATGAAGGCGAAGACCGCCAGCAGAGTCCCGGCCACCGGGGCGCTTGCGGCCCAGGCCGTGGCGATTGCGGCCAGCACGCCGCCGACCGCGAGCACGGCCATGCCGGCGATGATCCAGGGCGTCCGCGCCCCGCCCATGTCCGAGCCATGGCCCCAGCGCGGCCGGCTGAGCTGCACCGCATAATGCAGACCCACCAGCGCGCCGGGCAGCATGGCGGGCAGCATCAGCTCCACCACCATGACCCGGTTCAGCGTCGAGGTGGTCAGCACCACGATCGCGCCCAGCGCAGCCTGCACCGCGCCCAGGCGGACGATCTCGATCCAGCTGAGCGCGCCTCTGTCGGTTGAGGTCATGGCGGATCCTTAAGACAGCGAGGAGACGGCGAAGGCGCTGGCGAGCATGCCGAGCACGTAAAGACTGACGCCGGTGGCGTTGAACCAGGGCGCGCGCCCCTTGGGATCGCCGAACAGCCGGACCATCAAAGCGAGCTGTATGATCAGCGACACGAACACCAAGCCGGCGAAGAGCGGGCGATCCCAGGCCGCCAGCAGGGTGACCACGATGACCTGCGGCGCGGCCATGGCGGCGCAGGCGATCTGCGCGGCGGGCGCGGCGCCCAGCTCGGCGGGAAGCGATTTGAGCCCCATCGCCCGATCGCCGTCGATCGCCTTGAAATCGTTGAGCACCATGATGCCGTATGCGCCCAGGCTATAGAGCACGGCGAGCGTGATCACCTCGGCTTTCGGCAAGGCCTGCGCAATGACGGCGGCGCCGGTGAACCAGGCCAGGCCCTCATAGGACAGCCCCACCGACAACGGGCCCCAGAGCCCGCTACGCTTCAGCCGGACCGGCGGCGCGGAATAGGCCCAGGAGAAGGCCACGCCCAGCGCCGCGGCCGCAAACACCCACGGTCCCAGAAAGCCGGCCCAGACAAGGCCGGCCACCGACCAGAAAATCGCAATATAAAGTCCCCAGCGGCCGGGAATACGGCCCGACGGGATCGGCCGGTCAGGCTCATTGATGGCGTCCACATGGCGGTCGAACCAGTCGTTGACGGTCTGGCTGCCCGCGCAAAGCAGCGGACCGGCGAGGATCACGCCCGCAGCGAGGAGCCCGAGCGTGTCCAGGCCCAACTGTCCAGAAGACACGACACCGCACATGAACGCCCACATGGGCGGGAACCAGGTGACGGGTTTGGACAGCTCTACAACGGCGCCGAGGCGCGTTTTCAAGCCGTGAGCCGAAGTGACGATCTGACCATCCATACCCTGTAAGGTACGGCGAACAGACAAAAGCGTCAATTTAAGTTGACGCTTTTAGTTGCTCGATTTCGGTGACAGTTCGCCGATCTGGTGGCGGTGCATTTTCGCGTAGAGACTCTGGCGGCTCAGCCCAAGGATTTCCGCAGCCGAAGCGCGGTTGTCGTTGGTCAGCTCCAGCGCCGCTTCTATGCAGCTGCGCTCGATCATGTCGGTGCTTTCACGCACGATGTCTTTCAGAGCGACGCGACCCACCAGATCAGACAATTGGTCCACGCTGCCCGGCACAGGGGCGCCCTCGCCGCCGCGCCCGGCGACCAGGCGCCGGCCCACCGGCCGGATGGAGAAGCCGAACACCGGTCCCGAAGGCCCCGGCGCGGAGACGGCGGACACTTCCACGGCCTCACGAATGTCATGGCGCGAGCGCACCTGGGTCGCGAAATTGCGGATCACGCCATGCTCTCGCAGATTTGCGATGAGCACGTTGACCTCGGTCTCGGTGCGCCCGAGGAAGGTTTCCACCGGCATGCCGGTCGCCGCTTCGCCGCCGCCGAGCTGAGCGAGCTCCACGAACGCCTCGTTCACGGCAAGGATCTTTCCGTCCTCGCCGGTCATCACCAGCCCGTCCGGCAGGATGTGGGCGAGATTGGCCAGCCGCGTATCCGCGCCAGCGGCCGCCACCTGGTCCTTCGGCGCGAGGCGCGCGAGATAATAGACCTCCCGGCCCTGGCGATAGACCGAAGCGTGCAGCACGCAGGCGGTCTTGGCGCCGTCGGGGATCAGCTCAACCTGCTCTGTCCGGCCGGTCTTGCGCGCCACGGTCAGCGTATCGCGCACGGCGTCGGCGCAGTCGGCGCCGAACGCGCCCTCGATGGATCGCCCTTCAATGCGCTGGGACGACCGGCCAAGAAGCCGGGCGGCGGAAGGGTTCACATCGGTCAACCGCATCGTGTTGCCGTCAATGATGACGACGCCTTCGGAAGCGAGCTGGAACAGAAGGCGGAAACGGGTCTCGGCTTCGCGCACCCGGGCGTAGTCGCGCTCCATGGAACGCTGAGCCTCGATCAGGCGCTGCTGCATGCGCGACGCGCCGCGCAAATCGCGCCCCAGGGCGAGCGTCCAGCCCTCGCGCCCCGTGGGCAGGGTGAAGAAGCGGATCGGCAGATCGCCGCCTCCGGGCATGACATGATTCACATGGCGCCAGCGCCGCGCGCCGGCGTCGGCCGCGCCTTCGAGCAGGCTTTTCACTTTCTCATGGGAGTCGGCGTTGACCAGATCGATCCATTTACGCCCGATCCAGGCCTGCCCGTCCTCGGCGTCGAAATCCTCACCGGGAAAGGCGGCGTCGCGCACCACTCCGCGCGCGTCGACAAGCAAGGCGATATCCGCCGAATTGGCCGCAAGCACGGCCGCCGCCTCATCGCCGAACGCCTGCCGGGCGATGTCGCCGGATTTAAACCGGGCGTTCGGGCCGTCGGGCGCCTTGGTATCCATTGAGCGGCCTTGTCATCCAAAAGAATCAATTAGTCGCAGTGCAGGTGCCTATGTACCATACGTTCCGCGGTGACAACTGCACGCACGCCGTCAGTGGCCGTCGCATCGGCTCCCACTCGGCGCGCCATTACTCCGTCATTTATGAAGACCTGACCGCCGACGAGGATATGCACGTCGCGGTTTCTTGAGTTGGCCCGGATGCGCCGGATCGCCTCGCGCAAGGTCTTTACATTGAGCTCGGCGCTCACCGAGAGCCCGATCACGTCGTAATGGTCGGCCGCTGCGGCCGCCACAAGGTCATCATCGCAGGCCGCCGTCTCGCAGCGCACGCGCCAGCCGGATTTGGCGAAGAACTCTCCCACCATCACCACGCCGAACACGTGCTGCTCGCCCGGAGCCGGCGCCAGAAGGATGCGCGGCGCGGTCTTTCCCGCGCCGAGCCCGCACGGCGTATCAGCGTTGAGGCGCTCCAGCACCCGGTGAAGCTTCATCAGGCCGATCGTGACGTCAGCGAAATCGACCCGGTCGTCATCCCAAAGCTTGCCCAGGCGGCGCGCCGCGGGAGCCAGGAGTTTCAGGAGCACGTCCTCATGGGAAACCCCGCCCGCGGACAGGCGCAAATTGACCTCTTCGACAAGGGCGTCGGCGTCGCCGTCCACCGCACGGCGTGCAAACCGGTCGATTTCGTCAGAAGAGAACGGACGGGCCGGCGTCTCCGCTTCAGCCGGCGCGGACGCGTCGGCGCCGGCATCGCGGCTGACCAGCATGAGGCGGGGAATAATCTCCACCTCAATCAGCTTGTTCAGGATTTCCGAGGACAGCTCGTCATCATCCATCTCACAGCGCTTGGGCGGGGCCCAGTTGCGCCAGTCCAACGAAGCCTGCGTCGCTTTGGCGAGCCCTGTCAGTCCCATTTTGTCAAACGCCGTATCAGCCATCACTACCTACGCCTCCCCTGCGTGAGGTCGGGAGGGGCCGAACCTCAACGCCTTGATTCTCCGCTTCCATTTGAGGTGGTAGCGGCGGGTGCAGGCCGCCTTGAGCGAGGCGCTCAAGACAGGCCGCCCCGTTTTTTGTCCCTACACCGTGCCAGCCTTTAACCACCCTGGCTAGGAAAATCGGGCAAGGAGTGTCAATTTTACGAGACGTCCATATTTCTTGACACTCCGCCGAACGCTGACTTACGGTTCTGATTGGAACTGCCCGAAGGAGGCGCGTCATGCAGGCGGACATTCACAATCGTGATCGCCGATTCTCCCCCGGCCCGGCCGGCGGAAGGGGCGTGGCCGGCATGGTCCAGGGCTGGATCGACATGGTCGCGCCCTGCCCATGGACGGCCCACGCCGGATGCGCCGCCACCCATCGCCGGCGCGCCCTGCGCGCCGCGCCGAAAGCGCCGCTTTACACCCCCGAACAAAGGAAACGCCGCGACGAGAGCGCCTGGACGATCGTTCAGGGCGTGCTCGCCCCGCTTCAATTCCTGGTGTTCGCGGTGAGCCTGGGGCTGGTGATCCGCTATCTGGTCACCGGCGAGGGATACTGGATCGCAACCGCCTCGGTGGTGATCAAGACGTTCATCCTCTACGCCATCATGGTTACCGGCGCGATCTGGGAGAAGGTCGTGTTCGGCAAGTATCTCTTCGCGCCGGCCTTCTTCTGGGAGGACGTCTTCTCCATGCTGGTGCTGGCGCTGCACACCGCCTATCTCGCCGCGGTGTTCGCCGGATGGGGCACGAGCGAGCAGCAGATGCAGATCGCGCTCGCCGCCTACGCCACCTACGTGGTCAACGCCGCCCAGTTCATCTGGAAGCTGCGCATGGCGCGGCTGGAGGGAGCCGCCTCGTGACCGCAGCGCAGGCTCCCGTTCCCGCCGACAAGGGCTGCGCGCCAGAGATTCTGCGCGAGCGCGGTCAGCGTGAAGTATTCTGCGGGCTGACCGGAATCGTCTGGCTGCACCGCAAGATCCAAGACGCCTTCTTCCTCATCGTCGGCTCGCGCACCTGCGCTCACCTGATGCAGTCTGCGGCGGGCGTGATGATTTTCGCCGAGCCGCGCTTCGCCACCGCGGTGATCGAAGAGCGCGACCTGGCCGGCATGTCGGACGCCAACGAGGAGCTCGACCGCGTCGCCGCCCAGGTGCTGGCGCGCCGGCCGGACATCAAGATGCTGTTTCTTGTGGGCTCGTGCCCCAGCGAGGTGATCAAGCTCGATCTCTCGCGCGCCGCCCACCGCCTGAACGCGCAACACGAAGACGTGCGCGTGCTGAACTATTCCGGCTCCGGCATCGAGACGACCTTCACCGAGGGCGAAGACACCTGTCTTGAAGCCCTGGTTCCCGAACTCCCCCAGGCGGCGGCGGACGACAAGTCCCTGCTGGTGGTCGGCGCGCTCGCCGACGTGGTGGAGGACCAGTTCATCCGCCTGTTCGAGGCCATGGGCGTAGGCCCGGTGCGCTTCCTGCCGGCGCGCAATTCCAAGGATTTGCCCCCGGTGGGACCGGGCACGCGCTATCTGCTGGCTCAGCCCTTCCTGGGGCGTACCGGCGCGGCGCTGGACGATCGCGGAGCCAGGCGCATTTCCGCCCCCTTCCCGCTGGGCGCGGACGGCACCGAAGCCTTCGTGCGCGCCGCCGCCGAGGTCTGGGGTGTCGACCAGGACCGGTTTGAAACGGTCGTGGCCGCGCCGAGAGCCCGCGCGCGCCGGGCGCTGGAACGCTATCGCGAACAGCTGTCTGGAAAGCGGGTCTTCTTCTTCCCCGACAGCCAGCTGGAGATTCCCCTGGCGCGCTTCCTTCATGAAGAGCTGGGCGCGCAGCTGGTGGAGGTGGGCACGCCCTATCTGCACCGAACCCATCTCGATTGCGAGCTGGAGCGCCTGCCCTCAAGCGTTCAGCTTTCCGAAGGCCAGCACGTGGACAGTCAGCTGGAGCGCTGCCGCGCGGCGCGCCCCGACCTCACCGTGTGCGGGCTCGGCCTGGCCAACCCGCTCGAGGCCGAAGGTCTGTCGACCAAATGGGCGATCGAGCTGGTCTTCACCCCTATTCACGGCTTTGAGCAAGCCGGCGATCTCGCCGAGCTGTTCTGCCGCCCCTTGCGCCGCCGCGACGTGCTGAGGCTCTCTTCATGAAGCTCACGGTCTGGACATATGAAGGCCCGCCCCATGTGGGCGCGATGCGCGTCGCCACCGGCATGAAGGACCTGCACTACGTCCTCCACGCGCCCCAGGGCGACACCTACGCCGATCTGCTGTTCACCATGATCGAGCGCCGCGACCATCGCCCGCCTGTGAGCTACACGACGTTCCAGGCGCGCGACCTTGGAAGCGACACCGCCGAGCTGTTCAAGGCTGCAGCCAAGGACGCCTACGACCGGTTTAAGCCGACCGCCATGATCGTCGGCGCCTCGTGCACGGCCGAACTCATCCAGGACGATCCCGGCGGGCTGGCCGCCACCATGGATATCGGCTGCCCCGTTCTGCCGCTGGAGCTGCCCTCCTATTCCAAGAAGGAAAACTGGGGCGCCAGCGAGACGTTCTACCAGCTGGTGCGCGGCCTGTGCGGCGCCCAGGCGCCGCAGCCCGGTCACCCCGCGCCGGAGAGACAGCCCGGCAGGCCGCGCGCGAACATTCTGGGTCCCTGCGCGCTTGGTTTCCGCCACCGCGACGACGTCAAGGAAATCACCGGCCTGCTCGGCAAGCTTGGGGTCGAGGTCAATGTGGTCGCTCCGCTGGGCGCGACGCCGGCCGATATCGTCGGTCTGCCGCAGGCCGACTTCAACGTCGTCCTCTACCCCGAAATCGCCGAAGAGGCGGCGCGCTGGCTGGAGAAGACTTTCGGCCAGAAGCGCACCACGATCACCCCCATGGGCGTGGGCGCCACCCGCGACTTCGTGCGCGAAGTCGCCGAAATCGCCGGCGTCGATCCCGAGCCCGGTCTCGACGACGGCGATCTGCGCCTGCCCTGGTGGTCGCAGTCGGTGGACTCCAACTATCTCACCGGCAAGCGGGTCTTCATCTTCGGCGAAGGCGCCAAGGCCGCCGCCGCGGCCCGCGTGGCTGTCGAGGAGATGGGCTTCGAGCTGGTCGGTCTGGGCTGTTACAATCGAGAACTCGCCCGTCCTGTGCGCGAAGTCGCAAAACAGTACGGCGTCGAGGCGCTGATCACCGACGACTATCTGGAAGTGGAAGCCGCCATCGAGGCCTCGGCCTGCGAGCTGGTGCTCGGCACCCAGATGGAGCGCCACATCGCCAAACGCCTCGGGATCGGCTGCGCGGTCATCTCCGCGCCGGTCCACGTGGAGGACTTTCCCGCCCGCTACGCCCCGGTGATGGGATATGAGGGCGCGAACGTGCTGTTCGACACCTGGGTGCACCCGCTCGTCATGGGGCTGGAAGAGCACCTGCTGGGCATGTTCCGCGAAGACTTCGAGTTCTCCAACGAGGCCGGCCCCTCCCATCTGGGCGCCCATCACCCCAAGCCTGCGCCGCACGCCGCACAGCAGCGCGAACCCGAGCTTGAAACCACCGGCGAAGCCGCGGCCGAGCCCGCGCCGGTCGAATCCGCGCCCGCCGACGGCGCTCCGCTCTGGCGCGATGACGCGCTCACCGAACTGAAAAAGATCCCCTTCTTCGTGCGCGGAAAAGCGCGCCGTAACGCCGAGACCTACGCCGCCCAGCAGGGCGCCGACGTAATCACGCTTGAGACGCTTTATGATGCAAAAGCTCACTTCGGACGCTGACGCGGCGCCGCTGCGCATCGTCATCATCACGCTGGACAATCACTTGGCCGGCGCCGCGGACCGCGCGCGCGAAACGCTGGCGAAGGATTATCCCGGCCTGGAGCTGGCGTTTCACGCCGCTTCGGATTGGGCCGCCAAGCCGGAAAAGCTCGAGCGCTGCCGCGCCGACATCGCGCGCGGCGACATCATCGCGGCCAACATGCTGTTCATCGAAGAGCACATCAACGCGGTCATGCCCGCCCTGGCCGAGCGCGCGCCCCATTGCGACGCCCTGGTCGGCGCCATGTCCGCACCGGAGATCGTGCGTCTGACCCGGCTTGGCGGGCTGGACATGGGGGCGCCCCAGTCCGGCCTGATGAAGGCGCTGAAAAAGCTGCGCGGCGGTGCGGGCAAGGACCCGGCCAAGGCCGGCGGCAAGAGCCAGATGGGCTTGCTGCGCGCCCTGCCCAAGGTGCTGCGCTTCCTGCCCGGCAAGGCGCAGGATCTGCGCAACTACTTCTTGACGATGCAGTACTGGCTTGCGGGATCGGAGGCGAATTTCGCCAACATGATCCGCAATCTCATCGACAGCTACGCCGCCGGGCCGCGCGCCGGTCATCGCGGCCGCGCGCCGGTGGGCGCGCCCATCGAATATCCTGACGAAGGGGTCTACCACCCCGATTGCAAGGGCGGTATTTCAGATCGCGCGTCGGCCCTTCCCGCCGCGCGCGGCGCGGGGGCCGGGACCGTCGGGGTGCTGGTCATGCGCTCTTACGTGCTTGCGGGCGACACCGGTCATTATGACGGCGTCATCCGTGCGCTCGAGGCGCAGGGACTCGACGTGGTCCCGGTCTTCGCAAGCGGCCTTGATGCGCGCGGCGCGATTGAAAAGTTCCTCATGGAGAACGGCCGGGCGAAGGTGGATTGCGTGCTGTCGCTGACCGGATTCTCCCTGGTGGGCGGGCCGGCCTATAACGACGCTGACGCGGCCGAAGAAATGCTGGCCCGGCTCGACGTGCCCTATCTCGCCGCGCATCCGCTGGAGTTCCAGTCGCTTGAGGACTGGCGCGCCTCCACCGCCGGGCTCACCCCGGTGGAAGCCTCCATCATGATCACGATCCCCGAGCTTGACGGCGCGACCAATCCCACCGTGTTCGGCGGGCGCTGGGCGAACGGGACCGAATGCCATGGCTGCGACCGGCGCTGCAGCGCCGCGGACGGCGATCCCAAGGCCATGCGCGCCTGTGAAGAGCGCGTAGAGATGCTGGCCAAGCGCACCGCCAAGCTCGTCGCCATGCGCCGCGCCAAGCTGAAGGACCGCAAGGTGGCGGTGGTGCTGTTCAACTTCCCGCCCAATTCCGGCGCAGCGGGAACGGCGGCGAACCTTTCGGTCTTCGCCTCGCTGTTCAACCTCCTGCAGGCCATGAAGCGCGAGGGCTACGCCGTGGATGCGCCCGACAGCCTGGACGCGCTTAAGGCGGCTGTCCTCGAAGGCAATTCGGGCATGTTTGGCACCGACGCCAACATCGCCGATCGCATCGCGGTGGACGATCATGTGCGCCGCGAGCCGCATCTCAAAGAGATCGAGGCGGCCTGGGGGCCGGCGCCGGGGCGCAAAGACACAGACGGGCGCTCACTCTTCGTTCAGGGCGCGCAGTTCGGCAATGTCTTCATCGGCCTGCAGCCGGCCTTCGGCTATGAGGGCGATCCCATGCGCCTTCTGTTTGAAGGCTCGTTCGCGCCGACCCACGCGTTTTCAGCCTTCTACCGCTATCTGCGCGAGGATTTCGGCGCGGACAGCGTGCTGCATTTCGGCACCCACGGCGCGCTGGAATTCATGCCCGGCAAGCAGACCGGCATGTCCGGCGAGTGCTGGTCGGACCGGCTGATCGGGGATCTTCCGAACTTCTATCTCTATTGCGCCGACAATCCGTCCGAGGGTCTGATCGCCAAGCGCCGCAGCGCGGCCACCCTGATCAGCTATCTCACGCCGGCGGTGGCGAAGGCGGGTCTTTATCAAGGGCTCACCGACCTGAAGGGCACGCTGGAGGACTGGCGCGCGCTGGCGCCCGACGCGCCCCGCAGCCGCCGCGACGCGCTCGCAGAACTGATCCAGTCCCAGGCCGTCGCGCTGGATCTCGCCGACGACGAACCGCCCTGGACCGGCGACGACACCGCCCAGATCGAGCATGTGCGCGCCGCGCTGGCCGAGCTGGAGGAGACGCTGGTCCCTTACGGCCTGCACGTGCTTGGCGAGATTCCCGGCGAGGACCAGCGCCGCGATCTCTTAAGCGCCATCGCCGAGATCGAGCGCGGAACCCCGGCGCCGTCGGCGGCGATTGAGGCGATCCTGGCGACCGGCGATTTCGAAGCGGGGCTGAAGGCCGTGCCCTCCAGGGACCGGGACGCCTGGCGGCCCGTGTTCAAGCGCCTCGCCGCCACTCAGACGGGTCTTGAGGCCAATCGCGAAATCGAGGCCACGCTAAGCGCGCTCGCCGGACGTTTCGTCGCCCCTGTGGCCGGCGGGGATCTGGTGCGCAATCCCGACATTCTGCCCACCGGGCGCAATCTGCACGGCTTCGATCCGTTCCGCCTGCCCAGCCCCTGGGCGGTCAAGGACGGGGCGGCCCAGGCTCAGCGCCTGATCGACCGCCATGTCGCCGATTCCGGCGCGATGCCGGATACCGTGGCCATCGTCTTGTGGGGCACCGACAATCTGAAGACCGAAGGCGGCCCCATCGGCCAGGCCCTCGCCCTGATCGGTGCGAAGCCTCGCCAGGACAGCTTTGGGCGCATGGCCGGCGCGCAGCTGATCCCGCTTGAAGAGCTGGGCCGGCCGCGTGTGGACGTGATGATGACCCTGTCTGGCATTTTCCGCGACCTGCTGCCGCTGCAGACGCGCATGCTGGCCGAGGCAGCCTATCTCGCCGCCATGGCCGAGGACGAGCCGCTGGAGATGAACCCGGTGCGCCGCCATGCGCTGGCCTACGCCGAGACCCATGGCGTCGATCTGGAAACCGCGGCGCTGCGCGTGTTCTCGAACGCCGACGGGGCGTACGGGGCGAACGTCAATCAGCTGATCGATTCCGGGCTCTGGGACGACGAGGACGAACTGGCCGACGCCTATGAGAGCCGCAAATGCTTCGCCTTCGGCCGCGACGGGCGCCCGGCGAAGCACGACAAGCTTCTGGGCTCGATCCTGTCGGATGTGGATCTGGCGTACCAGAACCTGGATTCGATCGAGCTCGGCGTGACCACGATCGACCATTATTTCGATACGCTGGGAGGCATCGACCGCGCGGTGCGCCGCGCCCGCGGCGGCCAGGAGGCGCCGGTCTATATCGGCGATCAGACCGCAGGCGAGGGCAAGGTCCGCTCGCTGTCCGAACAGGTCTCGCTGGAGACCCGCACCCGGGTGCTCAATCCGCGCTGGTACGAGGGCATGCTGCGCCACGGCCATGAGGGCGTGCGCAATATCGAAGCCCAGGTCACCAACACGCTGGGCTGGTCGGCGACCACCGGCCAGGTCCAGCCCTGGGTCTATCAGAAGATCACCGAAACCTACGTGCTCGACGCCGAGATGCGCGAGCGCCTGGCCGAGCTCAACCCCAAGGCCTCGGCCCGCCTCACCGAACGCCTGCTGGAGGCCAGCGAGCGCCAGTACTGGCGCCCCGACGCCGATACGCTGGAGGCGCTCAAGGCCGCCGGCGAAGCCATTGAAGACCGGCTGGAGGGCGTCCTGCCCGCCGCCGCAAGCGCGTAACGAGACCGGACAAGGATTTCTCCATGACGATGCTCGACCTTAAACGACCCTCCCCCCGCCGCGCCGACGGCGAGGGCAGCGTGCAGGTGCAGCTCGACCCCTCCCTGCAGATCGATTCCGCAAAGGTCTTCGCCGTCTACGGCAAGGGCGGGATCGGAAAGTCGACCACGTCGTCGAACCTGTCGGTGGCGTTTTCAAAGCTCGGCAAGAAGGTGCTGCAGATCGGCTGTGACCCGAAGCACGACTCCACCTTCACCCTCACCAAGCGCCTGGCGCCCACGGTGATCGACGTGCTTGAAAGCGTGGACTTCCACTCCGAGGAGCTGCGCCCCGAAGACTATATGTTCGAAGGGTATAACGGGGTGATGTGCGTGGAGGCCGGCGGCCCGCCCGCAGGCACCGGGTGCGGCGGCTATGTCGTCGGTCAGACGGTGAAGCTGCTTAAAGAACACAAGCTTCTCGAAGACGCCGACGTGGTGATCTTCGACGTGCTCGGCGACGTGGTGTGCGGCGGCTTCGCCAGCCCGCTTCAGCACGCCCATCGCGGCGTCATCGTTGCAGCCAACGATTTCGACTCCATCTTCGCCATGAACCGGATCATTTCCGCGATCACCGCGAAGTCGAAGAATTACGAGGTCCGCCTGGGCGGCGTGATCGCCAACCGCTCCAAGGCCACCGACGAGATCGACCGCTTCGCCGACAGCACCGGGCTGAGGCGTCTGGCGCACTTCCCTGATCTCGACGCGATCCGCATCTCGCGCCTGAAGAAGAAGACCCTGTTCGAGATGGACCGCGACGATCCTGAGATCGCGGCGGTGCAGGACGAGTACATGCGCCTCGCGCGCCTTCTATGGGCCGGCGTCGAGCCGTGCCAGGCCACCGCCATGAAAGACCGAGAGATCTTCGACTTCCTGGGGTTCGATTGATGACCAGCTTCACCTATGAAGAGCGCCGCAACGCGCTGGAGACCTATTTCGACCGCACCGCGGTGGAGGCCTGGGCCAAGCTCACCTCCGAAGCCCCGGTCAGCGGGGTGCGCGCCAAAGTGCGCGCCGGGCGCGATGAA
The DNA here is from genome assembly GCA_040217555.1 of Oceanicaulis sp. Classification (GTDB taxonomy): domain Bacteria; phylum Pseudomonadota; class Alphaproteobacteria; order Caulobacterales; family Maricaulaceae; genus Oceanicaulis. Next base: position 86,796 of record JAVJPX010000014.1, on the reverse strand, counting down.
ATTCGCGACACGCTGCTGGACTGGCTGCCCGCCTCGCTCACCGATGAAGCGATTCTGGACGCCGGCTGCGGGGCGGGCCAGCTCGCCTTCGCCATGGCCGAGCGCGGCGCGACCGTGGAAGCGGTGGATCTATCGCCGACCTTGCTGGACCTCGCCGCCGAGCGCGCCGCGCCTGACATCCGCGACCGGGTACGGTTCCGGGCCGGCGACATGCTCGACCCGGACGGCGCCCCGGTGGACCGGGTGGTGGCCATGGACAGCGTCATTCACTACCGCCCCGACGACATGGCCGACATGATCGCCGGCCTCGCCTCGCGGGCGCGCGAGCAGGTGATCTTCACCTTCGCTCCGGCGACGCCGATGCTCACCGCGCTGTGGATCGCGGGCAAGGCGTTTCCGAAGTCGGACCGATCGCCGGCCATCGTGCCGGTCTCTGAATCCGGGCTGCGCCGGCGTATCGCCAATCATCCCGGCCTTGAGGGCTGGACGGTCGGGCGCACCAAGCGCGTTGATCGCTTCTTCTATATCTCCCAGGCCATGGAGCTGGTGCGCGCATGACCGACCGGCGCTCCGAAAACGCACGCCGCTGGCGGGAGCTGGGCCTGTCCCTGCTGCCGTTCGCCGATGCTGCGTCGAAGGAGCTGCCGCTGCGCCGCCTTCTGCGCCTGTCGCTGTTTCAGGTCTCGGTGGGCATGGCCGCCGTTTTGCTCACCGGCACCTTGAACCGCGTGATGATCGCCGAGCTGGGATTGCCGGCCTGGATCGTCGCCTTGATGGTGGGCCTTCCATTGATATTCGCGCCGCTGCGCGCGCTGATCGGGTTTAAATCCGACACCCATGTCTCGGCGCTGGGCTGGCGGCGCGTGCCGTATATCTGGTTCGGCACGCTGTTGCAGTTCGGCGGGCTGGCGATCATGCCGTTTGCGCTCATCTTGATGAGCGGGGACACCAATGGACCGGCCTGGGTCGGACCTTTGGCGACGGCGATCGCCTTCCTGCTCACCGGCGCCGGGCTTCACACCACACAGACCGCGGGCCTGGCGCTCGCCACAGATCTCGCCGGCGAGGACACCCGTCCGCGCGTCGTGGCGCTGCTCTACGTGATGCTGCTTGTGGGCATGCTGATCAGCGCCATCGTCATCGGTCTGGCGCTGGCCGACTTCACGCAGATGAAGCTGATCCGCGTGGTCCAGGGCGCCGCGGCCTTGACCATGGTCTTGAACCTCATCGCCCTGTGGCGTCAGGAGGCGCGCCAGCCGAGCCTGACCGCGCCGGACCGCGACCACCCCGCCTTTTCCGAAGCCTGGGCCGCGTTCGCGCGCGGCGGCCGGCCGGCGCGGCTTCTGGTGGCCACCGGCCTTGGCGCGGCGGCCTTTGCGATGCAGGACGTGCTTTTGGAGCCCTATGGCGGCGAAGTGCTCGGCCTGTCGGTCAGCGGCACCACGGTGCTCACCGCGCTTTGGGCCGCCGGAGCGCTGGTGGGCTTCGCGCTCGCCGCGCGCGGCCTCACGCACGCCCGCGATCCCCATCGCCTGGCCGCCTACGGCATGGTGATCGGCGTGTTCGCTTTTGCTGCGGTGATCATGTCCGATCCCGTGGGCTCGCCCTTTTTGTTCCGCATGGGCGCGGTGCTGATCGGGCTGGGCGGCGGCCTGTTCTCGGTGGGCACGCTCACCGCGGCCATGGAGCTCGGCGAAGGCCAGGGCTCGGGTCTGGCGCTGGGCGCCTGGGGCGCGGTGCAGGCCACCGCCGCCGGCGCTGCGACGGCGGTCGGCGGCGGGCTTCGCGATCTTGTGCAGAACCTCGCCGACGCCGGCGCGCTCGGCCCCGCAATGACCGGTCCCGCGGCCGGCTATTCGTTCGTCTATCACATCGAAATTGCGCTCCTGTTCGCCGCCCTGGCGGCGATCGGACCCCTCGCCCGCCACGCCGGCGGGCGCGAGGAGCGCCAATCCGGAAAGTTCGGCCTCGCCGAATTCCCCGGTTAAAGGCTGAAAAGGAGGCCTTGTCATGGAAGGTGTTCAGATTATCGGTTCGCTGGACTTCGCTACGCTCTTGTTTATCGCGTTCGTGGCGTTCTTCATCGGTCTCGTCTTTTACCTGCAGCGTGAAAGCCGCCGCGAAGGCTATCCGCTGGAAACCGAAACCACCGGCAAGGTGGAGCCGGGCGGCGACACCTGGCTGCCGCGCCCGAAGACCTATCTGCAGGCTGACGGCACGGTCGTCACCAAGCCGGACATGCGCCGCGACCCGGGCAATGACAAGCTCAAACGGCTCGCCGTCTGGCCGGGGGCGCCGTCTGAGCCGGTGGGCGACCCCATGACCGCGAATGTGGGCCCGGGCGCCTACACGCTGCGTGACGACATCGCCGACGTCACCCACGAAGGCGAGCCCAAGATCGTGCCCATGCGCCTGCTGCCTGAGTTCACCGTAGCCAAGCAGACCGCCGATCCGCGCGGGTTCGACGTGGTCGGGTGCGACGGCGAAATCGCCGGCAAAATCACCGACATCTGGATGGACCGCGCCGAAGCGCTGGTGCGCTATTACGAGGTCGAACTGGCGGACGCCTCGCGCAAGGTGCTGCTGCCCTACGCGTTCGCCAACGTCAAAGGCAAGGCGCGCCAGGTCCGCGTCTCGGCGGTGACGGCCAGGCACTTCGCCGACGTGCCCGCCCACGCCTCTCCCGAAAAGATCACCCGCCTCGAAGAGGACCGCATCAGCGCCTATTACGGCGGCGGGATTTTGTACGCCACGCCGAAGAAGCTGGAGCCCTGGATCTGATGTGCAATCCCGACGAGATCAAACCCGATCCCATCCCCGGCCTGCCCGAGGAGTTGCCCGAAGGTGAGCGCATCCTCTGGCGCGGGGGCCCCGACTGGAAGGCGCTGGCGCTCCATGTCTTCCACGTGCGCGCGGTGGCGATCTATTTCACCGTCCTCGCAGTGTGGAAGACCGGAACGGCGCTGGCGGCGGGCCGCGGCGCGCTCGACGCGCTGGCGAGCGCTGGCATGGTGGTCCTGTTCGCCGCCGCGGCGCTGGGCCTTCTGGTCCTGTTCGCCTGGCTGATGGCGCGCAGCACCATCTACACCGTAACGAGCGCGCGCGTGGTGATGCGCATCGGCGTCGCGCTGCCCAAGACCGTGAACGTGCCCTACGCCGTCATCGGCTCGGCGGCGCTGAAGCTGCGCAAGGGCGGCGACGGGGACATCCCGCTGCAACTCACCGGTCAGAACCGGGCCGCCTATCTCCATCTCTGGCCGCACGCCCGCCCCTGGCGGCTGGCGAAGGCCGAGCCGATGCTGCGCGGCGTCCCCGACGCGGCGAAGGTGGCCGAGACCCTCGCCGGCGCGCTGGCGGAGACCGCCGGCCAGCCCGCCCCGCGCATCCAGACCGAACCCGCCGAAGCCCCGCGCCGCGCCCCCATGCCGGGCCGCGCCGCGATGGCCAACGGTTAAGCCGCACCTGATCGAAGAGACGAACGATGATCGACCAACGCCTTCTCCATCGCCGCGCCGCCCAGGGCGCCATCGCCATGGTCTGCGTCACGCTGGCCCTGGTGGTCCTGGCGCGCTTCACAGGCGGGGGGACCGATTACCGGCCGGAGGGTGAGACGGTGGCCGCGGTCGATCTTCTCTTCACCGACGAGCCTGGCGGCGCGGTGGCGGTGTTCAACGCCGACACCGGCGCGGAAATCATCACTTATGGCGAGAATGAAGGCGTGTTCGTGCGCGCGGTGATGCGCTCGGTCGCGCGCCAACGCCGCATGCGCGACCAGGGCCCGGAAATTCCCGTGCGCCTGGAGCGCCTTGAAAACGACCAGCTCTGGCTCACCGACCCGGCGAGCGGGGTGGACTTCTATCTCGGCGCCTTCGGGCCGGACAACACCGCGCTGTTCGACGAGATCCTCGCCGCCGAGAGCGGCATCATCACCGCCCAAGCCCAGGGAGACCGGCCATGAGCCGCAGTCATCGACGCTTCGACGTGCCGTGCACGATCGAGGTGGAGCACACCAACGAACATCTGCACGCCCATGTGGCGCTGGCCGGCGAAGTGCCGATCTTTCCCGGCGACAAGGTGCGCGTGCACGGAACGCCGATCCAGGTGGAGTACGGCGAGAGCGCCTCTTACGAGCGCACCGCCACCGTAATGCGCGCCGGCTGGCTGTCGCGCCAGTGGACGAAATTCCTGGCGAGCCTGGAAATCACCGAACTTTATGAAGTCAGCTTTTCGGCTGGGAGGAAGCTATGAACGCGCACGTGAAAGAGACCGCCGACATGAAGGCGGCGCGCGAAGCGAACGAGACCACCAAGATGGCGCAGGAGACCACCATGCTCTCCCCGCGCTTCTACACCACCGATTTCGAGGAGTTCGACGCCCTCGACGTGGAGCCGGTGCGTGCGGAATGGGACAAGCTCATCGCCGATCTGGAAAGCGATCCCAACAAGGGTCACTTCAAGCGCACCGAAGCGTTCGAGAACGCGCTGATGACCCTGCCCGAGGGCCTTCGCAAAGAGTTCGTCGACTTCCTGGTGAGCTCGCTGACGGCGGAGTTCTCCGGCTGCGTGCTCTACGGGGAGATCGTGAAGAACACCAAGAACCCCGACACCCGCAAGCTCTTCAAGTTCATGGCGCGTGACGAGAGCCGGCACGCCGGCTTCATCAACACCTGCCTGAAGGATTACGGGATCGGGGTGGATCTGGGCTTTCTGACGAAGACCAAGAAGTACACCTTCTTCAAGCCGAAATTCATCTTCTACGCCACCTATCTGTCGGAGAAGATCGGCTATGCGCGCTACATCACCATCTACCGCCAGCTGGAGCGCAATCCGGACAAGCAATTCCACCCGATCTTCAGCTGGTTCAAGGAGTGGTGCAACGACGAGTTCAAGCATGGCGAGGCCTTCGCCCTGATCATGCGCGCGAACCCGAAGCTGCTCACCGGCCTCAACGTTTTGTGGATCAAGTTCTTCCTCACCGCGGTCTATTCGACCATGTACGTGCGCGACCACGCCCGGCCCTACTTCCATGAGGCGCTGGGGCTCGATCCCACCGAATACGATTACCAGGTCTTCTCGATCTGCAACGAGATCACCCGCCAGGTCTTCCCGATCGTCCTGGACATCGACAATCCGAAATTCCGCCGCAAGCTGGAGAGCCTGCGCAAGGTGATGGACCGGATGTGGGCGGCCAAGGAGCAAGGCGGCGTCATGGGCGCGCTCAAGCGCGGCGTTTGCGGCGTGCAGGCCGCGGCGATCTTCGCCGGGATCTACTTCATGCCCACCTTGAAGAACGAGGCGCCCGCCGACGTGCGCCTCCAGCCGGCCTGGTAGGCGTCATGAGCCTCGTCGCCCCGATCCTGGCCATGTTGGCGCTGTGGTGGATCTCCACCGGCGCCATTCTGGTGCTCGGCGAACGCAGCGCCCAGGCGCGTGCGGTCTCCATGGGACTTGCGAGCGTGACGAGCATCGGCGCGCTCGCGGCGGTGTGGCTCCTGCGCGACGTCACGACGCCGGCCGGCGCCTACGCCGGGGCGGCCGCCGCCCTGGTGCTTTGGGCCTGGCACGAGATGAGCTTCCTGTTCGGCTTCGTCACCGGGCCCAACCGGAAGCCCTGCCCGGCCGGGCTTTCGGGGTTCGCCCGGTTCCGCGCCGCGGCCGCGACGCTGATTCACCACGAAGTCGCGATCGCGGCGACGGTGCTTGTGCTTGCAGGTCTCAGCTTCGGGGCGGAAAACCTGGTGGCCCTGAAAACCTTCGGCGCCCTGTTCGCCCTGCGTTTAAGCTCGAAGTTCAACCTGTTCGCCGGCGCGCCGCATTTCACGGACTCCTTTTTGCCTGCGCGCCTGTCGCACCTGCACAGCTATTTCAGCACCCGGCGCGCAGGGTGGTTCTTCGCCGCAAGCACAAGCGCGATCACCGCGCTGGCGGCCTGGCTTTTGTACCTAGCGGCCACGGCCGCGTCGCCGTTCGAGATGGTCGCCTTCGCGCTTCTGGGCGCGCTCACCGCGCTCGGCGCGCTCGAACACCTGTTTCTCGCCCTTCCGCTGCCCGACGCGGCGCTCTGGCGATGGCTTCTGCCGGCGCGCGATCCGCGCCGGACACCGGATTTGTGAAGGGAGGGGCTCCCCCATGGACTTCAACCAGTATTTCGAAGACCAGCTCGGCGCGCTGAAAGCGGAAGGCAATTACCGGGTCTTCACCGATATCGAACGCCGACGCGGCGCGTTTCCCTGCGCCCATCGCCATGAGGGCGACGACGTCACCGAAGTCACCGTCTGGTGCTCCAACGACTATCTGGGCATGGGCCAGTCGCCGGTGGTGTTGAACGCCATGCATGAGGCGCTGGACCGGTGCGGCGCGGGCGCGGGCGGCACGCGCAACATCTCCGGCACGAACCACTACCATGTCCTGCTCGAGCGCGAGCTCGCCGACCTCCACGCCAAGGAGGCGGCGCTTTTGTTCACCTCCGGCTACGTCTCCAACTGGGCGGCGCTGGGGACGCTGGCGTCGCGCATTCCCGGCTGCATCGTCCTGTCTGACGCGCTGAACCATGCCTCGATGATCGAAGGCATCCGCCATTCGCGCGCGGAAAAGCACATCTTCAAGCATAACGATCCCGAGGATCTCGACCGGCGCTTGTCGGCCATGGACCCTGACCGGCCGAAACTGGTGGCCTTTGAATCGGTCTATTCCATGGACGGCGACATCGCGCCGATCGCAGAGATCTGCGATGTCGCCGAGAAGCACGGCGCCATGACCTATCTCGACGAGGTGCATGGGGTGGGCCTTTACGGCCCGCGCGGCGGCGGCGTGGCCGAGCGCGAAGGCCTGATGCACCGGCTCGACGTCATCGAAGGCACGCTGGGCAAGGCGTTCGGCGTGATGGGCGGCTATATCGCCGCCTCCGAAGCGCTGTGCGATTTCGTGCGCTCCTTCGCGTCGGGCTTCATCTTCACCACCGCCCTGCCGCCCGCCGTGGCGGCCGGCGCGCGCGCCGCCGTGATGCACCTGAAATCGTCCGAGATGGAGCGGCTGCGCCAGCAGCGCAATGTGCGCCTGGTGCGCGCCAAGCTCGCCGAGATCGGCATCCCGACGCTCGACAATCCAAGCCATATCGTCCCGGTGATGGTGGGCGACCCGGTCAAGTGCAAGCGCATTTCAGACTGGCTGATGGCCGAGCACGGCATATATGTCCAGCCCATCAACTACCCCACGGTGCCCAAAGGGACCGAGCGGCTGCGCCTGACGCCCTCGCCGGTCCACACCGATGACGACATCGACCGCCTGGTGAAGGCGCTTTCGGAAATCTGGTCGCAATGCGCCCTGAGCAGACAATTCGCCGTCGCATGACCTCGGGCCCGAACGGGCCCTCCGGCGACGCGCGTCTGATCCCCGCCATCGCCCCGGACGGGGGGCGCTATCCCATGGACAAGCTGGAAGCCCATCGCCGCGGCCAACTCCATGACGCGGTGTCGGTGTTCTTGTTCGACCCCGCCGGCGACATGCTTCTGCAGCGCCGGGCCGGCGGCAAGTATCACTGCGCCGGCCTGTGGGCGAACGCCTGCTGCACCCATCCCGACTGGGGCGAGGACGCCGCCGCCGGCGCGGCGCGCCGCCTGGGCGAGGAGCTGGGCCTGTCGCCCGCGCCTGTCCTTGAGGAGTTCGGCGAGACCACCTACCGCGCCGATGTGGGCGGCGGGCTCGTGGAGCATGAGCGCGTGCGCCTGTTTCGCGCGGTGATCGACCGCGGCGCGGTTCGCTTCAAGCTCAATCCCGACGAGGTGAGCGCGGTCCGCTGGATCAACCCGGCGGCCTTGCGCGATGAAGTTCGGAAGGCGCCGCACACCCTCGCACCCTGGCTGCGCATCTATCTGGAGCGCTGGGAGGCGCTGGGCGTCGCAGCCTAAGGCCGCGCTTGCTTTTTCCAGCCTCAAAGCCCTTCGCGCCCGGCCGGCTCGCCGTCCGGGCGTTTCCACGTGCGTCGGCCGGACAAAGAAAACCCGGGCGCCGCAAGGCGGGCCCGGGACAGTCTGCACCGCTTGAGGGGAAGCGGCCGGTGAGGCGCGGCCGGGCCACCTTGCGGCGGCCCGGCGCTCTGACAGCGTCAAAGCGGACGCGCGATCCCGTTTTCACTGGCCCAGAGGTACCAGTTGTCCACCAGCGTACCGGTGATCAGGATGCCGATCCCGCCGGTGAGCGTGGTCAGCACCGCGAACCACCAGGCCCAGCGGTGAATGGATTCCATCGAGGCGTTGAAGCCCATGGTCCAGCGCCAGAACAACGCCGCGCGCTCCAGCGCGGTGCCGCGGTCGGTGATCTGCTCGATCTCGCGATCGCCGCCATACCGGCCCACGGCCAGGATGGTCGCACCGTGCATGGCGAACAGAAGCGCCGATCCGTACAGGAAGGCGATGGAGAGCATGTGGAACGGATTGTAGAACAAGTTCCCGTAAAGCAGGGAGAAATTGTTCGTCCAGTCCAAGTGCGGGAAGATGCCGAACGGCACCGCTTCGGCCCAGCTGCCCATGAGCATGGGGCGGATGAAGCCGAGCACCAGGTAAAGCCAGATGGCCGAGGCGAAGGCCCAGGCCACGTGCGTGCCCATGCCCAGCTGCAGCGCCCGGCGATAGGTGCGCACCCACCACAAGATGATGGAGGCGGTTAGGAAGAAGCCGGCGAGAATCCACCAGCCGCCTTCCTCCAGAGGAACAAAGAGCTGGAAGCCGTATTCCGGCGCCGGCGGATCAAGCGAGAGCCAGAAGAACTCGCGCAGGAACGCCAGCGGATTCCAGTCCACCGAGGCGAGCATGTTCAGCCCGATGATCTCGATGGCGATGAACCCGCACAGGATCGACAGCACCCCGGTGAACCCGAGATAGATCGGGCCGATCTGGGCGTTGCCGATCAGGCCCAGCAGATAGCTGAACCCGCCCTTGCCGGTGCGCTCCTCGTCCTTGGGAGACGGGTCGACGCCCATCTCGACGGGGCCGCGCAGCTGAACCTGATTGAAGATGTTTTGATAAGCGGTCATGGGTTTCTCCGATCAGCTCCAGATCGGCAGCTCGCGCCACCAGTTCCACCAGTCCGGCCAGGAACGGATCCAGGGACCGGAGATGATGATGCAGACCGCGCTCCAGAATCCCGCCGACAGGGCCAGGAACAGGCCGAGGCGGTGGATGCCGAGCGGGCCGATGGAATAGCCAAGGACGTCGCGGAAGAAGGTGTCCTCGTGATCGGGGGTCTTCACCGTCTTGCCCTTGCCCGGATTGGTCGCCGACAGGACGAGCGCCCCGTGAAGCGCCAGCGCGAACGTGGTGATGAAGAAGAAGCTCACCGCGATCATATGGGCGGGGTTGTAGTGAAAGTTCACGTAGGCGTAGCCCACGTTGGACACCCAATCGAGGTGGCTCATGATCCCGTACGGGAAGCCGTGCCCCCACGCGCCCAGAAGCATCGGGCGGAAGATGTTCAAGGTGACGAACGCCAGGATCGCCGTGGCGAAGGCGAACGGCACGTGATAGCCCATGCCCAGCTTGCGGCAGATCTCCACCTCCCGTAACGCCCAGGACACGAAGGCCCCGGTCGCGCAGATGGTGATGATTTGCCAGAACCCGCCTTCGCGCATGGGCGCGAGCGCGAGCCCATAGTCGAGCGAGGGCGGCTGGATGTCGATGAGCCAGGGATTCCAGGTATCGCCCAGAGCCGCGGCGTAGAAAATCAGCCCGGTGCCCAGCACTGCGAAGAACAGCGTCGTCACACCAAAAAAGCCGACGTAGAACGGACCAACCCAGAAATCGAACAGATCTCCGCCGATCAGCGTCCCGCCGCGGACCCGATATTTGCGCTCGTAACTCAATAATGCCATTGCACTATCTCCGTTATCGGTCGCCCGGGCGGCGCCGGGCGCTCTCGCGCCCGGCCCCGCTGTACGGCCGTCAGGATTGCCCGTTCGCCATCAAGGCGACCGGTCCGCCGCCCGGTTAAAGACGGCGAGTTACGCCGGCCAACGCGCTAGACGTTGGCCGCTTCGGTCGTAATCGCGGCGGCGGAACCGCCGCCGGCCGCACCGTCGATCCAGTTGTACCTGTCAGAAGAGAGCAGGATGAAATGGATCAGAATCGCCAGGGTGAAGAGGAACGCGAACATCGCGACCAAAGCCCTGCGCGGATCGAATAGAAGCCATACTTTCCACATGGTTTCTGTCTCCTACCCGAGCCACGGACGCCACAGCCACACAAGAATGTGGGCCACGACGGCGATAGCGGTGAACCCGATGAAGGACGTGACGAAGATTCCGTGGAATTCCTTCGCTTCGCCTTCAGTCAGGCCGGACATAGAGTCTCGTTCTGTCATGAGACTTACTCCAGTTAGCGCCGCGGGGTCGCCGCGGCGGGTGATGCCGCGGCGGCGAACCGCCGCGACGGCTTCCCGCGCCGGCCGAAGCCGGTGCGGAAACAGGTGAGGAACAGCGCCGGCGCGGTCACGCGCCCTGCCTTTCCATGACTTTGCCCTCTGCGCCGTGCACATGCGCAGGGGTGACCTTTTGCGCGCCTTCGGCCCGCGCGCGCGCTTCAGCGGCGTCGCGCAGGGTCTTGGCGACGGAGATGCGGGTGAGGACGGGCTGGCGCTCCACCAGCGCGTCCAGCGCCTCGTTCGCGTCGGACCGCCAGGCCAGCTCGCGCTCCAGGCGCGACAGCGTGGCGGGCGCCTTGTCCATTTCCGTTCCCAGCGGAAGGATGTGGAAGAGCGCGTCGAACAGCGCGTTGCAGGTTTCCTGAATGATATAGGTTGCGCCGGCATAGCCCATGAACGGCGTGCCCAGGGCGCGCCGGATCACCGCGCCGGGGAAAGAGGCGGGGATGTACATCGTGCGCGCCCCGCATTCGGCCAGATACATGCGCTCGTTATAGCTGCCGAACAAAAGGAAGGGCGGGTTGTCGTAGATCGACTGGCGCACCGCCTCGTTGTCCGGCTTCTTGCCCGCGCTGCGCCCATAGGCGAAGGCGCACGGCAAGCCCATCTCCTCTTCAAGGAAGTTTCGCAGCCCCCGCGCGTAGGTCTCGTTCGCGACGACGCCGAAATTGGCCGTTCCGAAGAAGTCCTGGGTCACCGACCGCCACAGATCCCAGAGCGGCTTGATGGTGGTGTGCTTCTCGCGCTCGATGAAGGGTTCGACGTCCAGGCCGAGCTGTTCGCCCAGCGCCCGCAGGAACTTCGTGGTGGAATGCAGCCCGATCGGCGCTTGCAGATAGGGCATCTCCAGCGCTTCGCAGAGCAGGCGGCCATACTCGCGGTACATGCAGATGTTCACATCCGCATCCACCAGGCGGGGCATGTTCGCCAAATGGCTGCCCAGCGGGCAGACCATGTTCACTTCCGCGCCCACGCCTTCGACCAGGCGGCGGATTTCGGCCAGATCGGAGGGCATGTTGAACATGCCGTAGGCCGGACCGATGATGTTCACGCGCGGCTTGTAGCCGTCCTTCTTCGGCTTGGGCTTGGGGCGCTTGCCGTGCTTGGCGCCGTATTCGCTCCACAGCCAGAGAAGGGCCCTGTCAGCGCTCTGCCATTGATCCTCGTCGATCGTGCGCGGCAGGAAGCGATGCAGGTTCAGCCCCTCGGGCGTCACCCCGCCGCCGATCATCTCCGCGATCGATCCGGTGACCACCACGGCGGGAAGCTCGGGATCGAGCACCTCGTGGGCGCGCTTCATCGCCTCTTCGGTGCCCTCGCCCATTTCGGTCTCGGACAGGCCGGTGACGACGATGGGCAGTTCATGGGGCGGCAGGGCGTCGGTGTAATGCAGCACCGAGGTCACAGGCAGGTTTTCGCACCCCACCGGGCCGTCGATCACCACCTGCAATCCCTTGATCGCGGTGAAGACGTAGACCGAGCCCCAGTATCCGCCGGCCCTATCATGATCCAGCACTAACATCCCGTCGGCGCCTCGATCGCTTTTTCACGCGCCTGTTCGGCGGTCATCCGCTTGCGCTTTTCCTTCATGCGGAAGGTGCGCACGTCTTCAGGCGTGGTCTCCCACACCCCGGCCGCATGGCCGGTCCCGACGCCCTCGAAGAAATCGCGCATCTGATCGAACCGGGCCTTCGAGCCCATGGCCGCGTTGACCACGTCGCCCAGCGACCCGGCCCCGGCCGGGCCCATCAGGGGCCGCGCGGAGATGAGGTTGGTGAAATAGAGCCCGGGCGTGCCCTGCTCCTTGGCGGCCTGGACCACGGGCGTCGTCCCGATGGCGAGATCAGGCTCGAACTCCTTCATGGCCGCGATGTCCTGCTCCAGCGAGGCGCGGAACTGGACCCTGACGCCCTTGGCTTCGAGCCATTCGCGATCAGCCGCCGACCAGGGTGTTTTCGGACAGGCGGTGCCCACATAGCGCACGTCAGCGCCGCTCTCGATGAGCAGGCGCGCCACCAGAAGCTCAGATCCTTCATAGCCGGACAAGGTGATGCGCCCGTTGACGGGTTTGGCTTTCAGCGCACCTTCGATGGCGGGCAGCACGGCCTGCTTGGCCGCGTCCACATCCTTGCGCGCCACGTTCGCGGCCGCGCCGATGGCTTCCAGCCACGCCGCCGTGCCGTCCAGGCCCACCGGCGCGGAACCGACGATCTCGCGGCCCGCCGCGGTGAACTCCCGGATCGACGCGGTGTAGAAGGGGTGGATCGCGCCGACGACCGGGCTGTCGAGCGCGGCGTAGAGCTCGCGCCATTCACGCGTCGGCACGACGGGACCGGCCGAAAGGCCCATGGGCTCCAATATCCGTCCGATGACCACCGGATCGGCGGGAAACATCTCGCCCAGAAGCGTCACGGCCGGCCGGTCGTCGCGGGCGCGGTCGGGCGCCTGCACCGGGCCCAGCTCGGCCTCGGTGCGCGCATAGTTCAACATGGCGCCGGCGAGAATGTCCTTGGCTTCGGCGTGGGTCGGCACGCCGAAGCCGGGCACGTCGATGCCGATAATACGAACGCCGTTGATTTCCTTCGGCAACAGGCGCAGCGGTACGCCCGAGGCGGTGGGAACGCACAGATTGGTGATCACCACCGCGTCGTAGTTTTCCGGATCGGCGATGTCGTGAACCGCATCGCGGATGTCCTCGAACAGCTTGCCGGTGACCAGGGTTTCCGAATTGAACGGCACGTAACCGACCGTGCGCCGCGCGCCGTAGAAGTGCGAGGTGAAGGTCAGCCCGTATACGCAGCAGGCCGATCCCGACAGGATCGTCGCCGTGCGCTTCATGCGAAGACCGACGCGCAACGAGCCGAAGGCCGGGCACATGGACTGGGGCTGATCGTGCGGCCCCATGGGATAGTCCTGCTCATAGCGCTCCATGAGCTCGGAATTGCCGGCCGCTTCGGCCTGGGCGCGCATCTTCTCCGCGCCGGCGTGGCAGCCCGCCCCGTCATCCTTGCCCGGCTCGCCGGCCAGCGGCACGGCGGCCGGCGCTTCCATCTCGGCGGCCAGATCCGGCGCCGGAGCGGCGGGGCCGGGATTATCCAGCTTCGCCTCGGCGGCGCCGTCATAGCTCACCTCGCCGCCGGAGGGCGTTTTGGCGCGCGCGTTGATAAGGTTGAGGGACTTCTTCGTCATCACAGGCCTCACACCTCGTCGTAAACGACTTCAAGGGAGGGCTTTTCGACATGGTTCTTGCCGGCCATGTCGGCGGCCGTCGCCGGGACCATGCCGAAGCCTTCAGCCTCTTCGGAATCAAACAGGTTCAAGAGCCCGTCCTGATCAAGCGGTTCAGGATGGACCGGCGGCGCTGAGGCGACATTGGCGCCAAGCTCGCCGAACAGCGCTCCCCAGGGGGAGTCCGGCTTGCCGATGATCTCGTAATTGGCCGACTTGCGGCGGATGTCGTCGTCGGCGGGGATCGCGGCGAGGACCGGGATGCCCACCTTCTCGGCGAAGGCGTGCGCCTCGCCGGTGCCGTCATCCTTGTTGATGACCATGCCGGCCACGCCGACATTGCCGCCGAGCCGGCGGAAATATTCCACCGCCGAGCAGACATTGTTGGCCACGTAGAGCGATTGCAGGTCGTTGGAGCCGACCACGATCACCTTCTGGCACATGTCTCGCGCGATCGGCAGGCCGAAGCCGCCGCACACCACGTCGCCCAGGAAATCCAGCAGGACGTAATCGAAATCCCACTCGTGGAAGCCGAGATTCTCCAAGAGTTCGAACCCGTGGATGATGCCCCGGCCGCCGCAGCCCCGGCCCACTTCGGGCCCGCCGAGCTCCATGGCGAACACGCCGTCGCGCTTGAAGCAGACATCGCCGATTTCGACCGCTTCGCCGGCTTCCTTCTTGCGCGAGGAGGTTTCGATGATGGTGGGACAGGCGCGCCCGCCGAACAGAAGCGAGGTGGTGTCGCTCTTGGGGTCGCAGCCGATCAGCAAGACCTTCTTGCCCTGCTGGGCCATCATGTAGCTGAGATTGGCCAGGGTGAAGGACTTCCCGATCCCGCCCTTGCCGTAAATGGCGATGATCTGGGTTTCCTTTTTCACCGGTCCGGTGTGCACCGGGTCAGGCTCTTGAGCCGCCTCTTTGCGCAGCTCGTCGCCTTGCCCGCCGCCGGGTTTGAAGTCGCCGTCCATCATGAGGGTCTCCAGTCCAGAATCATCTTCAGGCAGCCCGCGTCCGAAAACGCGGTCCGATAGGCTTCGCCAGCGTCTTGCGGGGCGCTGTGATGGGTGATCAGGCCGTCGAGCGAGAGCGCGCTGCGCGCCAGAAGCGCGTTGACGCCCTCCACATCGGACGAGGAAAACTCCGCCGCCGCGCGCAGCCGCGCCTCCTTCATGAAGGCGGGCGGGAACGAGAAGCTCAGCCGGTCGGAATAGAAGCCGGCCAGTACGATCTCGCCGCCCCTTTTCAGGCGTCCCACCAGGGTGTCGAGCAGGCTTGAATCGCCGCTCACATCATAGATCGAGGCGTAATCGCGCCGGGGATCGTCTTCGGGACGCACGACCTCATAGCCTTCAGCGCCGTCCATGCGGGCGGGGTTGATCTCCCACACGGTGGGGGCGGCGTGGCCGGCCGCGATCGCGATGCGCGCCAGAAGCCGCCCCAGCGCGCCATGACCAATAATCAGGTCCGGCGCGGCATAGCCCGGCGCCATGGCGTGATAAGCCGTCGCCGCGAGCGCGAGCAGAACCCCGCGCTCGCCAAGATTTTCGTCAACCGGCGTGACCCGTGCGCCGGGCAGGGTGACGCGGGAGGCCGAGCCGCCGAACAGGCCGCGCACCTCGCCGAAGCAATTTGCGCCCGGCACGAACACCCAGTCGCCTTCGGCCCGTCCGCTGTCGGGACCGGCCTCAATCACGCGGCCGATGGATTCGTAACCCGGCACCAGGGGATAGCCCATGCCGGGAAAGGGCGGCATGGATCCGGACCAGAGCAGGCGCTCTGTGCCGGTGCTGACACCGGAGAAGGCCACCTCGACAACCACGTCGCACGTCCCCGGGGCGGCGATCGCCAGCCGGTTCAGCGCGATGCGCCTCGGTTCCTCCAATACGACGGCCAGCGCCTCCACGACGTACTCCCGTTTGCCCATATGAACATTCCGTCACATGTCAGTTTACATTGACACTATAGACAGTCAATTCTGATTTACGATTTTGCCGCACGCGCCGTTACAAGGTTTGCAATCAAGGGGATGCGTGTGCGGTGCGGGGTCACGGCCTCGAAACCGGCCGCGCGCAAGAGGGCGGAAACCCGCGCCAGGGTGCGCGGACGCCCTCGGCCCATGGCCGCGAGATAGAAGCCGAAATACGCCTCCCCCATGGGCTCCGCGCCGCGGGCCTCGGCCATGGGTTCGGCGATGAGCAGGGTTCCGCCAGGCTCAAGCGCGCGCCGGCACGCCGCCAGCAGACGCGCCACCTCGTCATCGCCATGGTCGTGAAGAATGCGCACCAGGCTGATCAGGTCGGCGCCGCCGGGCAGCGAGTCGTCCAGAAAACTTCCGCCATGGATCGCGACCCGGCTGGAGAGGCCTGCGTCGCAAAGTCGCTCATCGGCGCGCGCGGCCACCGCAGGCAGATCGAACAGGGCGAGCTCGAGCTTCGGCGCACGGCGCGCGGCCTCGGCGATGAAGGCGCCCTCGCCCCCGCCTACATCCATGAGCTTGCGATGGCGTTTCAGGATCCCGGCGGCGAAGATCTCGTCTGCGACCATCGGCAAAGTGTCGGCCATGAGCGAGGAATAAGCGTCCGGCTCGCCGTCGCTGCGCTCGTCCCGGCCATAGCCCCAGAAGGCGGACAGCTGCGCGCCCTTTTCGCCGCGCAGGACCGACATCGGATCTGTAAGATCGGCGTACAGGAGCCGGTGATGCCGGGTCATCGCCGCAAGGCCCTCGTCGCCGACCATCGCCGCGCCGAGCCGCCCCAGAGCCGCCGCCCCGCCGGGGCGCATCTCCAGAAGGTCCAGCGAGGCGGCGGCGCGCACCAGGCGCTCCACGCCCTCGCGCGGCAGGCCCGTATGCCCGGCCAGCGCCTCAAGCGAGCGCGGCCCCTCGGCGAGAAACGTGAAAACATCGGTTTCCACGCACGCCAGCAGAGTCTGGGAATAAACAAAGCCCGCCATCACGTCGAAGAGGGCGCGCGCCTCGCCGCGGGCCGTGCCGCGCGTCAACGGAAAGGCTTTGGCGAAACGCCGGAACCCGGGGCGGGCGACCACGCTGTTGCGCAGATCGCTCAACGCATGGCGCAATCCCATGGCTCAGGCCGCGTGAACGGCGAGATTCTTCGGCACCAGACGCTTGGCCTGGGCCTGCACCAGCGTGCGCAGGCCGTCCGCGCCGGCACAATCGGGGATGGAGGCTGTCGCCTCGCCCACCAGCGCCTTCAGGCGCTCAATCGCGCCCGCGGTTCCAAGCTCGCGCACGCAGCTCGGCCGGTCATGGGCCTCGTCCTGACCTAGCGGCTTTCCCGCCTCGGCGCCGCCTGCGGCGTCCAGAAGATCGTCTGCAACCTGATAAGCCTCGCCGATCTTCTCGCCCAGCATGCGCCACGCGCCCGGATCGGCGCCGGCCGAGGCCGCGCCGGCCATGGTCGCGCCCACGAACAGCGCGCCGGTCTTCGCCCGGTGATAGGTCTCGACATCGATATGCGCTTCGCTCTCCCAGGCCTGTCCGGCGGCGATGCCCGACGGCCCGCCCACGGCGCGGGCGATGATGGTAGTCACGGCGGGCAGGCGCGCCGGCGCGCCGGCCGCAGCCCGCGCGATCGTTTCAAACGCCGCGACGATGAGCGCGTCACCTACGAGCACCGCCAGCGGCTCGCCAAACACGGCGTGAACCGTCGGCTTGCCGCGCCGCAGATCGGCGTTGTCGAAGGCGGGCAGATCGTCATGAACCAGTGAGGCGCAATGCAAAAGCTCAAGTGCGGCGGCCGAAGCGGCGCTCAGGGGCGAGCGCGGCTCCCCGCACGCGCCCGCCACTGCGAGGCAGAGTTGCGGGCGCACCCGCGCCCCGCCGGGAAAAACGGCGTAGTCCAGCGCCTTGGCGAACGTAGGAGGACAGCCCGCCGCCGCGGCGCGATCAACAGCAGCGCGCAGCTCGGATTCAATGCGTGCTCCGGCCTCCATCGCGCCCTCCCTCGCCTTGTCGGCGTCCAGTTTTCCTGTCACTTTGACTGTCATGAAGATTGGACACACTTCGCCGGGCTGTCAATGAGCGCCGATCGCACCGCCGACCGCGTGGCGATCATCGGGGCCGGTGTGGGCGGGCTCGCCGCGGCGATCGATCTCGCCGCCGCAGGGATTCCCGTCAGCGTGTTCGAAACGGCCGACGCGCCCGGCGGCAAGATGCGCACGCTGGACGTCGCGGGGCGCGCCGTTGACGCCGGGCCCACCGTTCTCACCTATCGCGAAGGCTTCGAAGCGCTGTTCGAAAACGCCGGCGCGCGGCTGGACGACCACCTGACGCTCACCCCCGCCGACATTCTCGCGCGCCATGCCTGGGACACGGACGGCGTCTTCGACCTGCACGCCGAACCGAAGGCCGCCGCCGACGCGGTCGGGGATTTCTTCGGCGCGAAGCAGGCGGCGCTCTTCGCGGCGTTTCTGCGCGACAGCGCCCGGCTCTATCAGGCGCTTGAAACCAGCTTCATGACGCGCGCCCGGCCGAGCCCGCCCGGCCTTGTGGGCCGCATCCTTCTGGACAACCCGGCCGGGCTTGCAGCCTTGCGCCCGTTCACCTCGCTCTGGGACGCGCTCGGCGATTATTTTCCCGATCCGCGCCTTCGCCAGCTGTTCGGGCGCTACGCCACCTATTGCGGCGCCTCGCCCTTTGAGGCGCCGGCGACGCTGATGATGATCGCCCATCTGGAACAGTCGGGCGTCTGGTTCGTCGAAGGCGGCATGGCCAGGCTCGCCGGAGCGCTCAGCGAGCTGGCGCGCACTCTGGGCGCGGAGATTCGCTGCGGCGCAAAAGTCGAACAGATCCTGGCGGCAAACGGCCGGGCGTGCGGCGTGCGCCTGGAGGGCGGTGAGACGGTGAGCGCTCGCGCGGTCATCTGCAACGGGGATCCAGACGCCTTGCGCACAGGTGTGCTGGGCCCGCACGCGGCGCGCGCCCAAGGCGCGCCGGCCGGACCGCGCGCGCTTTCGGCGATGGTCTGGACTGCGGCGGGCCGGGCCTGCGGCTTTGAGCCCCAGCGCCATAACGTGGTGTTCTCGCCCGACTATCGCGCCGAGTTCACGGCGCTGTTCGGCGGGGCCCGCATGGCCGACGACCCCACCATCTATGTCTGCGCCCAGGATCGCGGCGCCGGGCCTTCGCCGGAGGGAGCGGAGCGCTTTCTCATCTTGATCAATGCGCCTGCGAACGGCGACCGGCGCGCCTATCCGCCTGAGGAGACTGAGCGATGGCTATCCTTGACGCTGGACCGGCTCAAAGCCTGCGGCCTCGATCTCGACCTCGACGCGGCCCGCGTCACCGCGCCGGACGGGTTCGCAGCCCGCTTTCCCGGGTCGGCGGGCGCCCTTTACGGGCGGGCCCTGCACGGCTGGCGGGCGGCGTTTCAGCGGCCCGGCGCGCGCACCCGGCCGCCGGGGCTATACCTGGCGGGCGGAGCGGCGCATCCGGGGCCGGGCGTTCCCACCTCGATGCTCTCGGGCCGGATCGCAGCGCGTACGATTCTGGGCGATTTCGCTTCGACGCGCCGGTTCAAGCCGGCGGGTATCGCTGGCTCTACGCCGACGCCCTCAGCGAGGACGGACGCTTCGGCCTCGTCCTGATCGCGCTCATCGGCAGTGTCTTCTCGCCCTATTACGCCTGGGCGGGCCGCGCCGCGCCGCTGGATCATTGCGCCTTGAACGTTTGCCTGTACGGACCCGGGGTCACCCGCTGGGCGATGACCGAGCGCGGCGCGAGCGACGTGGAGATCGGCGCGAGCGTCTTCCAGGTCGGCCCCAGCGCGGTGCGGTTCGAAGACGGCGCGCTGATCTATGACATCGCCGAACACGGCGCGCCCCTGCCCTTCCCGGTGCGCGGGCGGATCGTTTTCAGGCCCGAGATCGAGCAGTCGGCAACCTTCACCCTGGACGCCGAGGGCCGCCATGTCTGGCGCCCGATCTGGCCGCGCGCGCGCATGACGGCGGCCTTCACGGCGCCGGCGCTCAGGTTCGAAGGCGAGGGCTATGTGGACATGAACGCGGGCTGCGAGCCGCTGGAGACGGGCTTCAAATCCTGGAACTGGTCGCGGACGGCCACCGAAGACGGCGCGGCGATTCTTTACGACAGCCTCTGGCGCGACGGGCGCACGCACGGCCTCGCCCTGAACATCCGCCCCGACGGGCGCGCAGAGCGCTTCGAGGCGCCTGAGGTCGCCCGTCTGCCGAAGGTCGGCTGGGGCGTGTCGCGCGCCACGCGGTCGAATGGTCCGGCGCGGGTCATGAAGACCCTGGAGGACACGCCGTTCTATTCGCGCTCGCTGGTGGAGGCCGACGTGCTGGGCGCGCCGCGCACCTTCATGCATGAAAGCCTTGATCTCGACCGCTTCGCCTCAAGCTGGGTGAAGGGTCTGCTGCCGTTCCGCATGCCGCGCAAACTCTGGCCGTAGGGCGGTTCAGGCGCGAGACGGCTTCAGTCGTCCGCCTCGTCCTTGCGCTGCTCGCGCTTCAGCTTGACCAGCTCCCAAACCGCGAAGGCGAGCACCAGGCCGAAGACCAGGCCCATCTCCACCAGAAAGATGAGGTCGGTGTTCATGCCGCGCTCGCCCTTCTGCGCACGATCTCCGCGTTCAGCACGCCCGCAAGGGTCACCCAGACGATATAGGGCGCCAGAAGCCAGGCCGAGAGCGGTTCCACCAGGGCGAACAGCCAGATCGTGGCGGCGACGCCGAGCCAGAGCATGATCAGGTCGACGAGCGCGAGCGCCGGGCTCTTCATACCGAAGAACACCGCCGACCAGCCCGCGTTCAGCACCAGCTGCACGCCCCAGACGTAAATGGGAAGGCCGAGCCCCGCGATATCCCAGACCCGCCAGGCCGCGTAGGCCATGAGCACGTAGAGCAACCCCCAAGCGACGGGAAACAGCCAGTCCGGCGGGGTCCAGGAGGGTTTGTCGAGGCTTTCATACCACTGGCCGGGGCGGAACACGCCGCCGGTGAGCGAGGCTAGAAACACCAGGCCCAGAAACGGCAAGATCGTCCAGATCGGCGCGTCGGCCATGGCGGAGCCCTTCCTCGCTTGAGCCTTTTCAGCCAAGGCCCATGGCCGGCCCGGCCGATCAAACCCGGCCGCGCCACAGGCGCTGACTTAGGCTGCGCGGCGCGTCCGACAACGCCCGGCCCTTTAGCGTAACAAGCAAGGCGCGGCGCGGGTTCACTCGCGGCGGGTCTAATCGCGGCGGGTTAAATCGCGATCGGGCGGCTCCTCGTCCTTTTTCTTCTCCCGCCGCAAGATGAGCAGCTCGCGCACGCCCCAGATCAGCACGGCGCCGACGAGCAGCAACTCGAAGATCAAGGGCAGATAGTCGCGCATCAGCCGCGCGCGGGCCGAGCCCCGCCGGAGGTTTCCTGCGCGGCGCGCTCGCGCAGCTCAAGCTCCAACAGGATATCGGCGAGACGGCCCCAGTGCTCGCCCACATTCCACCAGGCCGGTTCGCCCGCCTCCACCTCGCCCGGCGGCACGGCCAGCACCAGGAAGCGGGTTTCAGCCAGCGCCGGAGCGTCGGTTTCGCCGCGCACCACAGCCGCATCGGCGAAGCCGGCGAGCGCCAGGGAGACCTTGCGCCCGGTGGAGGTGGAGACGCGCGCGCCGACCGTGTCGAAGCCGGCCCGCTCGGCCTCCATGCCGATCTCGCGATAGATGCGCGCCGCCGCGTGAATCGCCGGGCGGCACGCGGCGGGAAGCAGCGCCACGCCGGGCCGCGCCCGCTGGTAAAGCCGCGCCGCCTCGTCCAGAAGGCGCTGCGTGACCCGGCCCAGCCGCGCGTCGAATCGCGGCGCGGCGAGCCAGGCGTCAGGATCAATCCCCGCCTCGCGCATCCACGCGCGCGGCAGGTAGAGACGTCCCGCCTTGGCGTCCTCGCCCACATCGCGCGCGATATTGGTGAGCTGCATGGCGACGCCCAGATCGCAGGCGCGAGACAAGGCGGCCTCGGAGCGTGCGCCCATGGCCAGCGCCATCATGGCGCCCACCGAGCCCGCTACGCGCGCCGCATAGGCGCGCAGCTGCGAAATCGTGTCATAGCGCAGCCCCGAAGCGTCCCAGGCGAAGCCTTCGATCAGCGCGGCGGGCAGCGCTTCGGGAATGGCGCACTCACTCACCACGTCGGCGAAGGCCCGGTCCACCGGATCAGCGCCGGGGCGGCCGTCATAGATCGCCTCCAGCCGCGCCTCCAGCGCGTCGCAGGCCGCGCGCGGGTTCACGCCCTGGTCCACCAGATCATCGGCCCGCCTGCAGAAGCCGTAGAGCGCATAGGCGCGCTCGCGCACCGCGGGCGGCAACAAAAGCGAGGCGGCGTAGAAACTCTTCGACCCCCCTCGGATTGAGCGCCGGCAGGCGTCAAGGTCGGCGGAGCTGGCGAAACGGTCAGACATGAACCCTCCCATCGGGAACCACGGCGTCGAGCACCCGCGCCGAGGACAGAACCCCCGGCACGCCGGCGCCGGGATGCGTCCCGGCGCCCACGAGGTAGAGGCCCTCGACGTCTTCACTTTTGTTATGGGCGCGGAACCAGGCGCTTTGGGTGAGGACGGGCTCGAGCCCGAACGCGGCGCCGCGCGTGGAATTGAGGCGGTCTTCAAAATCGATCGGCGTCATCACCCGCGACACCGTCAGCTGGTCTTTCAAGCCGGGAAGCAACGTTTCCTCCAGCCGCTTTTCAACGGCCTGGCGGTAAGGCTCGGCCATGGCGGTCCAGTCAGTCCCGCTGTCCAGATTGGGCACCGGCGAAAGGACGTAGAACGCGTCATGGCCGTCCGGGGCCAAAGAGCGGTCGGTGGCGGTGGGCCGATGCAGGTAGAGGCTGAAATCCTCCGCCAGGCGCTTGTGCTTGAAGATGTCGTCAAGCAAGCCCTTATAGCGCGGGCCCAGCACGATGGTGTGGTGGTCCACGTCCTCAAAGCGGGTCTTCGTGCCGAAATACCAGACGAACAGGCTCATGGAATAGCGCGCCCGGTCCACATTGGCGTCCGACCAGCGCTTGCGCTTCGCGCCCGACAGCAGCTGCTTGTAGGTATGGCCGGTTTCGGCGTTGGAGACGAC
This sequence comes from Oceanicaulis sp., assembly GCA_040217555.1. Classification (GTDB taxonomy): domain Bacteria; phylum Pseudomonadota; class Alphaproteobacteria; order Caulobacterales; family Maricaulaceae; genus Oceanicaulis. Next base: position 64,075 of record JAVJPX010000014.1, on the reverse strand, counting down.
GATGTCCGCAGCGATCGTCTCGCCGCTCGTCAGCCGGACGCCGCGGGCGCGCCCGGCCTCGACCACGATCTGATCGACCTCCGCGTTGCAGCGCACCGCGCCGCCCTGGCCCTCGATGAGGCCGGCGAGGCCGGTGACCAGCGCGCCGGTCCCGCCCATGACGAAATGCACGCCCCATTGCCGCTCCAGATAGGAGATCAGGCAGTAGATCGAGCTTGCCGAGAACGGATTTCCGCCGATGAGCAGCGGATGGAAGCTGAGCGCGACGCGCACCTTCTCGTTCTTCACATATTGCGAGACCAGCGCGTGGACCGAGCGATGGCCGGAAAAGCGCAACAGGTCCGGAGCGATCTTCGCCATGTCGGACAGCTTGTGAAACGGCACATGGCCGAGCTTTTCAAACCCGATCTCGAAGATCTGCCGGCTCTTGACCATGAAGCGCTCATAGCCCGCCACGTCTTCGGGCGAGAACTTCGCCACCTCCGCCCGCATGGCCTCGGGATCGCGCGAGCAATGAAAGACAGACCCGTCGTCGAAGCGGATGCCGTAAAACGGGTCGATCTCGCGCAGGTCGATGTCGTCGGCCATGCGCCGCCCGGCGAGCTCCCAGAGCTCCTCCAGCAGGAAGGGTGCGGTGATGATGGTGGGGCCGGCGTCGAAGACATAGCCGCCCTCGCGAAACACATAGGCCCGGCCGCCGGGCTGATCGAGCTTTTCAAGGACCGTCACCCGATAGCCGCGCGCGCCCAGGCGCACCGCCGCGGCGAGCCCGCCGAAGCCCGAGCCGATCACGACGGCGTGGGGCTTCTGGTCTTCGTTCATGTCTTCGCCTCGCGGCATGGTTATTCCTCCGCCTTCTCAAGCGCGCGGCGAACCCTGGCGAGGCTCCAGGCCAGTCCCGCCACCACGAAGGGGATGGAGATCGCCTGGATGATCTTCGGGTCAAGCGGCACGCCCAGGACTTCGCCGCCTTCGGCCGCGTATCCGATCAGGCCGACAACGTAATAGGTGATCGCGGCGATGGAGAGCCCCTCCACCGTTTGCTGCAAGCGCAGCTGAAGCTTGGCGCGCCGGGCCATGGCTTCAAGCAGCTTGCGGCTCTGCTGCTCCTGGGTCAGCGCCACGCGCGTGGACAAAAGCTGGGTGGCGCGCGCGAGATGTTTGGACATGGATTCAAGGCGCTCGGCGACCGCCGTGACCGTGTTCATGGCCGGGGCGAGCCGGCGCTCAATGAACTCGGCGAAGGTCTGCAGGTTCTCCACGCGCTGTTCGCGAAGTTCGCGGATGCGCGCCTGAACGATCCCGTAATACGCCGAGGCGGCGCTGAAGCGGTAATAGTGCTGGGAATGGCGCCGCTCGATATCGGCCTCCAGCCGGGTGATCCGGTCCAAAAGCCCGCTCTCGTCGGCATGGTCGCCATCAGCCATTTCGCGGGTGATGCCGGCCAGCTCCTGCTCGCGCTCTGTCAAAAGCTTGCCCAGCTCGCGCGCCACCGGCAGCGCCAGCAACGCCATCATCCTGTAGGTGTCCATCTCCAGCAGGCCCTGGAGCTGGCGGCCGGCCTGCAGCGGGGACATGGACCGATTGCGGATCAGAAAGCGGTTGAACCCGTCGGAATAGCTGCGAAAACTGGTGAGCGCGACGCCGCCGGCGATCTTCGAGCCCACAAGCTCGCCGCCGCCGAAGATGCGCTTGACCGCATCGTCGATGGCCGGCCCCTCTTCAGGAGCGTGCACCATCAGCACATGGGCCGCGTACAGCACCTCGCCGGGCAGGTTGGCGCGCCAGTCTTCGGGAATGTCGGCCAGGGGCGGGCTCTCGAACGGGGCGTGCTCGTCGATGTCCTGGCGGATGAAGGTGTAGCGGCAGTATTCGGTGTGTCGCTCCCAGATCACCCGGACCTTGTCGAGATGGGCGGTGTAATGCGTCGCGCCTTCGGTCGGCGGCGTGGCCTTGTACAGCTGGGCGAGCGCTGTGACCGCCTGAAGATGGGAGTCGCTCGCATCCGGTCCGGTGTACAGCACCAGATAGGAGACGATGAGCGGCGCCGCGAGCGGCTGCGGCGGCCGGGCGTGCACCTCGGCGCTGAGCCTAATGCGCTCCTTGTGATCGGGCGGCAGGGTGAGCATCGTCATGCGCCGCCTCCGGCGAGGCGAAGCTCGCTGTCCGGGTTTGATTGAAGAAGCCCCGCCCCGCGCGCCGCGTCGCGCACGATCTGCGCAGCCAGATCGGGCGCTTCCTCATGGGCGAGATGGCCCAGGCCTTCAAGGCGAATGGTCGTGCAATCGGGGATCCGCCGCGCCGCAGCCTCCACCTGGGAGGAAGGGGTGGCCCGGTCGCGCGCGCCGGAGACCAGCACGGCGGCGGCCTTCAGCCGCGGCAGATCGTCCAGCAGTGGACGCAAACGCCAGTGCGCCATCAGGCGCAGCGTCCCCGCCACGTGTTCGGGGCGCTTTAAAAGGCGGGCATAGCCGTCCACCCCCTCGTCCGCCAGGTGAGAGCCGGTTTTCGCCAGCAGGCGTGCGACGCGGTGCGGCTGCGCGCGCATGGCGAACAGGCGCGGAGTGACGGGGTTGAGCAAGGCGAGCTTCACCAGTTTCGAAGCCACCCCGTCAGCCGCTCCGCCATAGGGCTGCAGGGCCGGGCAGAAGCCGATCACAGCGCGCGGCGCCATGGCGCCGTCCAGCGCCATGCGCAACGCCACGGCCGCGCCCGCCGAATGGCCCGCGGCGATCGCCGGCTCGATCTTCAACCGGCGCAAGAGCGCGCCCAGCGCCGCAGCGGTTTGCGGCAGGCCCGGCGCGTCCATGGGTCCGGTGAAGCCATGGCCGGGCAGGTCCGCCATGACGATCTCGAACACGCCGCAAAGCCGGCTGGCGAGATCGCGGAAGGAGTGGGTCGAAGCGCCCGTGCCGTGGATCAAAAAGAGCTGAGGCCCGGCGCCGAAGCGCTGGACGTGCCAGCTCACGCCGCCGGCGGGAACGATCTCGCTGGCGCCGCGATGGGGCCAGAGCGCGGGAAGGCGCCCCGCGCTCACGCCGCGGCCTCCCGCGCGATCTCGGCAAGGGCGCCGGACTGGGCCGCGGGCAGGCGCACATAGCGCGCCGCCATGGCCTCTGCCAGGGATTTCGCGGTGTCTGCGCCGCGCTTGGAGACGTCCACCAGGATCGCCGCGTGGCCGGCCGCGCGCAGGCGCTTGGCGGCCTCGCGCGCTTCGGCCTGGGCGGTCTCGCGCGACCCCGCGCCCTCGCGGGTGATGTTCGCCGCGCCGTCTGTGAGGAAGACCAGTGTCACCGACCGGCCCTGGCGTGCGGCGGCGTGGGCCAGCGCTTCGGCGGAGTCGATCGCGGTGGCGAGCGGCGTGCCGCCCCCGCCGGGAAGGGCGGCGAGGCTGCGCTTGGCCCGGGTCAGCGACCGGGTGGGCGGCAGCAGCGTCTCAGATCCGGTTCCGCGAAAGGCGATGAGCGCCACCTGATCGCGGCGCACATAGGAATCGGCCAGCATGGTCTCCACCGCGCCCTTGGCCTCCGCCAGGCGGTTGAGCGCCAGCGAGCCGGACGCGTCCACCACGAAGATGGTTACGGTCTCCGCCTTCGGCTTGAAGCGCTTGATCCGGAAGTCTTCCTGGCGCACCTCCAGCGGCGGCCCCGGCTTGAAGCGGGACAGCCCGGTGCGCCGGGCCTTGCCCCAGGGCGCGGCCGCGCGCAGCGTCGCCATGACGTCCAGCCGGCGCCCCGCCAGATCACCGCGGCGCGCGCCCGCAGGACGCCCGCGCAGGCCCTCCTTGCGCGCCGCGCCGGCCTTGCCCGCGCCGCCGGATTCCGCACCGGCCGCGCCGGCTTCGATCTTCGCCAGAAGCCCTTCAGGGATTGCGGTTCGCGCGGCCTCCAGCGTCAATTCGGTCATGTCGTCCGGGGCGCGCATCTCATCGTCGCCGGACCTCTCGTCCTGGGGCTCGGGCTGCGCGTCACTCTCGGCTGAATCGGGTTGATCATCAGGTGCTTGCGCATCTTCCGCCTGTTCCGGCTGGGGCAGGCGGGTGGCGCGCGGGGCCAGGACCAGGCGGGCGGCGAGGCCGGCCTGGGCCTCGGTGACTTCATCAAGCTCATAGAGCGCGGCCGCCGCGCGCGCGGCGCGCAGGGCGAGCAGGGGCGGGCGCAGGGAGTCGATGCCCAGCGCCACGGCGGTTTCGACGAGCGCGCGCTCGGCCTCGCCGCTAAGGATATGGGGAAGGCGCACCTTGGCCATGGCGATCGATTCAGGATCGATGTCCACGCCAATGCCCTGATCACCCTCCAGATCGGCGAGGGAAACCTCCGACAAATCAATATGAAAGGCCAGGCGTTCGGAGAGCCCGCCGGGAACGGCTTCGTCCGGGTCGGCGGCTTCATCAAGGGCGATGAGCATCGGCGCGCCGGGGCCGTCCAGGGCGGCGGACAGCCGTGCGGCTAGGCCGGGCCCGGCGCGTTCGGCCATGGCCAGAACGCCCACCCCGCCCTTCAGCGCGTCAAGCAGGCCCGGGCGGTGGACGGCGCGGCCGGTTTTCAGGGTCGCGGCCAGGTCGATCCCGCCATAGAGCGTTTCATCGGAAATCTGGTACGAAACCCGCTTCCACGTGGTGTCTTCGTTCATCAAGCCGCGCAAGATTTCCAGCCAGGCCTCGCGCGCCGGTCCGGCTCGGGCCTGAAGCACCGCGCCTTGGAGGCCGGGATCGACCGCCAGCAGCGCCGCAGCCAGGCGCGCCCGGTCCCAGGCGCGGTGGACAGGCTCCGGCGCGTTCACGGGGCGAAGGCCTCGGCGAGCCCGCGCTCGATCCGGGCGCCGGAGCCGGCTTCATCCAGCGGATCGCGGCGCAGCCGGTGGCGCAGCGCGGCCGGCGCCACGGCGCGCAAATGCTCCAGCGTCACCGCGTCCGCGCCGTCAAGCGCAGCCCTGGCGCGTGCGGCGCGCAGAAGGGTCAGCTCTCCGCGCAGGCCGTCGGCGCCCAGAGAGAGGCATATCTCGGAAGCCTTGCGCAGGACGTCCTCGCCGGTCTCCAGCTCGCGAACGCGCGTCTGGGCCTCGGATATCTGCATGCGCAGCGCCGCTTCTGCTTCGGCCCAGCTGTCGCAGAAGGCGTCGGGCTCGCGCTCGTAAAGATCGCGGCGCTTAACCACCTGGATGCGGCTGTCGACGTCGCGCGGCGTCTCCACCTCCACCGACAGACCGAACCGGTCGAGCAGTTGCGGGCGCAGCTCGCCCTCTTCCGGATTGCCGCTGCCCACCAGAACGAATTTCGCCGGGTGGCGCACCGACAGCCCGTCGCGCTCCACCACGTTCTCGCCGGTGGCCGCGACGTCCAGCAGCAAATCGACGATATGGTCCTCCAGCAGGTTGACCTCGTCGATATAGAGAAAACCGCGATTGGCGCGGGCCAGCAGCCCCGGCTCGTAAGCCTTCTCGCCCTTTCGCAGCGCCTTTTCGATGTCGAGCGCGCCCACCACCCGGTCCTCGGTCACCCCCAGCGGCAGGTCCACCACCGGGGTGGGCTTCATCACCGGCGCGCCGCGCGTCTTGGCCTCGCCGTTGACCGCCTGGGCGCCCACCGGCGCGTTATAGGGATCGTTCTCATAGGTCTCGATATGCGGCAACAGCCCGGCGAGGGCGCGCACCGCGGTGGACTTCGCCGTCCCGCGGTCGCCGAAGATCAACACCCCGCCCACCCGCGGTTCGACGCAGGCGATGAGCAGAGCCTGCTTCATCTCCTCCTGTCCGACGATGGCGCTGAAGGGGAAAGCTCGGGTCATGGATGCGGCCTCGGTTTGCAGACACGCGCAAGTGTCTAGCAAACTGGACACTCACGCAATCCATTTCATTTGACACATTTACGCACCCGCAGGACGGGCCGCCCCCTCACCCGCGTTCGGCGTTGATGAGCGCGGCCACCAGATCGGGGCGGGTCACCATGGCGTCGTGGCCGGTGGGCAGCGTGGTGAATCGCCAGCCGGGCGCATCGTGCAGGCGCGCGCCGTGTTCGGCGATGCTGGAGGGTTGAAGCTTCGGGGCGATGCAATGGACGAAGATACGGTTCAGCCCGGCCGATCCCCCGGTCTTTATCCGCGCCGGTTCCAGGAAGGATTTCAGCGGGTGCGGCGTCAGGCGCCGGTTCACCCAGTCGGCTTCCGGTGATCCGGGCGGAACGCCGAACACCGCCGCGGGCAACGGCGCGACGCCGAGCCCGTCCGGCGCCGCCGCGCGCAGCCGGGCTTCTTCAGACGCGATGAAGTCAGGCCGCCCGTCGGCGGCCGGGTTCTGGGTGATGAAGTTTTCCCCGTCATCGGGCACGCAGGCGTCGAGATAGACCAGCGCCCCCAGGCGCTCGCGCAGGCGCCCGGCGAGCGATTCCACGATCATGCCGCCATAGGAATGGCCCACGAGAATCGGACGGGCGATTTCCTCGGCCTCGATCAGATTCGCGACGTCGGCCACGTGCGTTTCAAGTCCCACGTCTGGGCCCAGAAGGTGCCGCCGTTCGCCAAGGCCGGTGAGCGTGGGCGTGAATACGCGCCAGCCGGCCGCTCTCAAGCGTGCGGCGACGTCCCGCCAGCACCATCCGCCATGCCAGGCGCCGTGAACGAGCACCGCCGCCGGCGCGCCGCGAAACGGGGCGGAGCGGGCCGGGGCGGATGTTTGCGGGGCGGCGGCGCAGCCGGCGAGCGCCGCGCCGCCGAAGAGGGCGGCGCGGCGGCTTGGTCGAAAATCGCTCATGAACTCACCGGCGGTAGGACAGGCTCAGGAATGCGGTGCGCGGCGCCTCCACCGTCACGGCGGAGAAGGCGGCGAGGCCGGAGATGATCGGCGCGTCATCCTGGATATTCTTCACGGTCGCACGCAGTGTCCACTGATCGTTGAACGCGTAGGCGGCGTACGCCGAGGTCAAGGCGTAGGAGTCGATGACGAACTCGTTCGACACGTTGATGAAGAAGTCGTCGGTGTAGAAATGATCCACCCCGACGGTGACTTCACCCGAGGACTGGACCGGCGAGGCGACGCTGTAGCGAGCCCCGACATTATAGGCGATGTCGGGCACCTGGGCGAGATTGGCCTCGCCGAAATTCGCCTCCGCGACCGCCGCCGAGCTGGTTGGATTGAGCTCGGTGTACTCACCGTCCTGAAAGGTGATGTTGGCGTAGAGGTTCAAGCCCTCGACAGGGCGGGCGGAGGCCTCGATCTCCAGCCCGCGCACCCGCGCGTCGCCGGCGTTCTGCAGCGGGAAGGAGATGCCGCCCGGCCCCGACGCGGACGCCGCGAGGATGATGTCCGAGATCTCGTTCTGGAACGCGACCGCGTTGACCGTCAGCCGGGTGTCGAGAAGCTCGGTCTTGACGCCGGCCTCATACGTCCAGTTCTCCTCGGCGCCGTAGGGCGTCGACAACACGTCGATATTGCCGAAAGCGATGCCGTTATAGCCGCCGGACTTGAAGCCTTTCGCCGCCGAGGCGTAGAGCAGGAGGCTGTCGAACGGGCCTACGTCGCGATCCAGCCAGTCCACCCCGAAGCGCGGCGTCACCGCGTCATAGGTGTTGTTAAGCTGAACCTCGGGGAAGATCGGAACCTGCCCTCCGATCGTGCGGATCAGACCGCTGAAGGACTTCTCGTCCTCGGACCAGCGCAGCCCCGCCGTCAGCGACAGGCGGTCGGTCAGCGCATATGCCCCCTGGGCGAAAACGGCCAGGGAATCGGTTTCGATGGACAGAATATCGTCAGTGACCAGCGCCACCACCTGATCGGCCGTCTCGCGGAACAGGTAAAGCCCGGCGATCCATTCCAGCCGGTCGTCCATGACCGAGCCCAGAAGTTGGATTTCCTGGCTGTACTGGTCGGTGTCGGACCGGTTGGCGCCGGGAAAGGCGCCGACCCCGGTGAACTCCACCGAGAAGAAATCGTTCGTGGCCACATAGCCGGTGATCGAATTGACGGTCGCCCACCCGAAATCATAGCTGAGTTTCAGCCCTGCGATGGTCTGGTCGGTGTCGCCTTCGGGAAGCGAGGAGATCGGATCGGGCAGCGCCGGGTTCGGCGCGATATTCACCAGATAGGGATCACCTAGGCCGAACACGATGTCCTCGGCGCGCACTTGCGGCTGCGGCGGGAAAACCGCGAAGCTCGGCATATAGCCGTCGTTCTCGCTGTCAGCGCGCGAAAGCGTGGCTTGCGCGGTGAACGGCCCGCCGGCGTCATAGCGAAGCTTGCCGCGCAGCGCCGTGTTGTACTGGGCGCCGATGTCCGCACCGGTGGCGAGATTGGTGTAATAGCCGTCAAATCCGTCGATGAGCGCGGCGAACGAGGCTGAAAGCCCGCCATCGCCGAGCGGGCCGGACACCGCGCCGGACAGCTCGTAATGGCCGTACTCGCCAACTTCCGCCATTGCGCGCACGTCCAGGACGTCGCCCGGCGAGCGGGTGATGATCTTCAGCGCGCCGGCCAGCGTGTTGCGCCCGTAGAGCGTGCCTTGCGGGCCGCGCAGCACCTCCACCCGCTCGATGTCGGCGAGCTGAGCGTTCGCGCCGTTCAGCCGAGCGATGTAGATGTCGTCGACATAAATCCCTACGGGGCTCTCCGCGACCACCAGCGAGGCGTCCTGCTGGGTGGAGCCGCGCAGCGAGACGGTGAAGTTGGTCGGGCTGGAGATATTGTCCAGCAGCTTCAGGCCCGGGACCAGGCGCTGAATGTCCTGGGTGTCCTCAACTCCGCGCTCCTCCAGCGTCTCGGCCTGGAAGGCGCTGAGCGTCACCGGAGTTTCCTGAAGGAAGCTTTCGCGACGCTCGGCGGTGACCACGATGCGGTCTGCGGGCTCTGCGGCCTGCTGAGCGGCGGCGGCGCCGGGCGCGGTGAGCGCGACCGCCATCGCCGCTGAGCCCAGAAGCGCTGAAATCCATGCAGATTTGTTGAAATCGAGACGTCCCATAACGCCCTCCCCTGTCCTTGTCCGGACAAGTTAACAGGGGTGAGCGTTGCGAATCCGCTTGGGTTCGCAATCAAAAATGTGACACCACTCATTCATAATGACGTATCTTTACGACTTCGTGCACCCGCGCAAACCGGGCGTGGAGCGTTACACCGTCGCGCAGCCGCTTCGCGCCACGGTGAATTTGCTGCGGCTGGCCGCCGGCGGGTTCGAGCGGGACCCGCAAGGGCATTTCGACATCTTCATACCGCTGCGCAGCGTGCGCATCGAAGGGCGCAGCCTTAAAAGCCGCCGGTCCACCTTCACCTATCGCGCCGGCTCGGTGGGGTTCACCGATCCGGCCGGCTATTGGGAGATAAGCTGGTCTGGCGCACTGGAGGGCGTCTCCATTCATATCGAACCTGATGAGATGGAGCGCGCGCTGAAGCGGGTCGGCGCGGACACGGGTCTCGTCTGGCGCTCGGCCCACGGCGACCATGCGCCCTTGATCGCCTATCTGGGTCTGGAGCTTGCGGCCGAAGTGATCCGCGGGCCGCAGAGCGACGGGTATCTGGCCTGCCTGTCGGACGCGTTCTTTGCGGCGCTGTCACGCCGGTATTCCGCGCCGGCCGCCGCGCAGCCCGGCCGGATCGGCCTTCTGAGCCCGCAGGTTAGCCGGGCGGTGAGCCATATCGAGCAGCACCTTGAGGGCGATCTCAGCGCGTTGCGCGTCGCCGAGGCGGCCGGCGCCTCACCGGCGCATCTGGCCCGGCTGTTCCGCGAACAGCTCGGCGCATCGCTCGGCCGGTATGTGCGCGAACGGCGGCTAAATGAGGCGGCGCGGCTTCTGGAGACCACGGATATGAGCGTTGAGACGGTCGCCTTCGTCACCGGACACGGCGGACGCTCGGCCTTCACCCGCACCTTCACCCAGGCCAAAGGGTGTTCGCCCGGCCTCTGGCGCGCCCGCGCCCGCGACGGTGGACGAGACGGGGTCTAAAGCCATTTCGAACCGCGAACCGGGACCCGCTTTCGCTGAAAAGGCTGTTTCAAGCTCGCCTTTTCGAACCGCGAAACCGGGACCCACTTTCGCTGAAAAGGCTTCAGTCCTCCGCCTTCGAAGACCGGGTCTCGCCCTCTTCGGGTTTGACCTCGTAGGGGTCGACCAGCCTCCAGACATGGTCCGGGATCATGTTCTTCATGCGCGCAGGTTCCTGGCGGCGCAGGTGAAGCACGGTTTCGGCCGCCTTCATCTCCACCCGGGCGCGGGCGAACTCCAGCCCGCGCGGGCCGATCTTCGGCATCAGGAAGGCGACAAGCGGGCGCACCCAGTCGGGCATGCCGCGCAAGGGCAGACCGCCCGCGGCGCGCTCGGTGTTGGTGATGAAGCCGGTGACCGCGGCCTTGCGCTTGCCCTTGTCGCCGGGCTGCGACAGGCGCACTTCGCCGTCCAGCAGAGACAGGAGCTCCTCGCCGGTCTCGTTCCTGACCAGAAGCCATTGCTCGCCCTGCCCGCCCATATACCCCACGGTGATGTCGGCGAGCACGTTGGTGTAGTCCACGCAGGTCCGGCAGGTGAGCGGGAAAAAGTCCGGCGGCAGTTTCGAGATCGGAAGCTTCAGGAACGGAATTTCCTTAAAGGACCCGTCGTCGAAGCGCAGCTCCACATGATAATCGGCGCGGAACTCCAGATAGGAGATCGTGTCGGGTTGATCAGACAAAAGCGCCAGAAACTCGTGAAAGCGCTCGGTGGTGGTGTTGTCGGAGCATGGCGTTCCGATGACGTAGAGCTTTTCAAGGCCCAGCTCGTCCTCCAGCGCGCGCAGGGCGTAGACCTGGCAGGGAATCCCGATCACGGCGAGGCGCTTGTGGCCGGCCTCGCGCACCGGCTCCAGAAGCGCCAGCAAGGGCGCGTAGCCCATGCGCATGCCGCGCACATGGCGCATGCCTTCAGCCTTTGTCACGATGACCGGAACCGGCTTCCAGCGGTCCTCCGGGTCCGGCGCCACGGTGAGCACGGCGTCCACCGCGTCGCGCTCCAGCAGCGCCTCGGCGAGCCGGGTGGCGATGCCGGTCCATTGCGCGCCCTCGCGCGGATGCTCCAGGGCGGCGCGCACCATGCGCCGGAACGGGCCGAAATGAAGCTCGTCGGGGCGGCTCTCATCGCGCGCGCGCCCATGCACCTTCGCCTCAAGCGCGGGATAATCGGGCTTGATGAACTGGCAGGCGCGCCCGCAGGCCTTGGGATCGGCCATGCGCGACACGCCGCAATCGGTGCACAAATGGCGCGGCTCCGCCTCGCGCACCGGCGGGGCTTCCACGGACGGCGTTTGACGGATCAGGTTCATGACGCGTCCTTCAACGGCGCAAGGAAAGCCTCCACCGGCTCAAGGCTCGCTTGGGGGATTTCCTCCATGGGCAGGTGTCCGGCGCCGTCCAGCGTCACCAGCTCGGCGTTCGGCAAGGCTGTGAGATAATCCTGCGCGTTGGAGACCGGAATCAGCGCGTCCTTCTCACCCCATAGAAGCAGGACGGGCTGCTGGATGGTTTCAAGAATCGGGCGCGGGTCTTCGAGCACGGTCTGCTCCATGCGATGGATCAGGGCGAGCCGGTTTCCCGGCGCGCGCAAGAGATCGTGGTACCGCTTCACCGTTTCGTCGGCGAGGCGATCGGGGTCGCCATAGCTCGCCACCAGGTTCTGGCGCACCAGAAAGCGCGGGGTGACGACGCGCATGGCGTGGGTGACGGGGCCGACCTGGGGCGCCTCGCCATATTCAAAGCCGGCGCTGGCGAAGCCGTCGGGCGAGATCAGCACGGCGCGGGTGACGCGCTCGGGCCGCGCGGCGGTGTAGGCCCAGGCGATGCGACCGCCCACCGAATTGCCGATCAGGGCCGCGCGCTCGACGCCCAGCGCATCCATCAGCCCTGTGACAAGTTCGAAGGCGCGCGCGTCGTCATAGCGCCCGGTGGCGTCCGGCGGCGACAAACCGGCGCCGGGCAGGTCGAACCGGATGACGCGGTACGCGTCCTTGAGCGCCTGCGCCCAGTCTTCCCAGGTGTGCAGGCTCGCCCCGAAACCGTGGATCATGATCACGGCGGGCGCGTCCTCCGGCCCGTCCACGCGCACGTGAAGGCGCGTGCCGGCCACGTCGATCCTGTCGTCGGGCGCGCGCAGATAGCGCGTCTCCAGCTTGTCGCGCGGCAGATCCGGCGTCCAAAGCCACAGCCCGAGCACGACCAGAACGCCGAGCACCGCCAGCCCGATGATGACCCATTTGTCCATTCGCCCGCTCGCCCCGCGCCGCTTTTCCGATCGCTCTTCGCCGTTAGGGGTTGAGCCTCGCGTAAAGCTGGGTTTACGTCTAGAGCAATCTTGTCAGTTTTAGTGGACACATCGCCATGGCTCAGAACGCCTCCGACCCCGTCTCCACCGACGCCGCGCCCGGCGCCCCTACCGCCATCGTCACCGGCGCCTCTTCCGGCGTGGGGCTCTACGCCGTCAAGGCGCTCACCGCGCGCGGCTGGCGCGCCATCATGGCCTGCCGGGACCTGGACAAGGCGCACCGCGCCCGCGCCGCCCTGGAAATCGAGGAGGACCTCGCCCCGATCATGGAGATCGATCTGGGGTCCCTGGACAGCGTGCGCCGCTTTGTTACGTCTGTGCGCAAGACCGGGCTCACGCTGGATGCGCTGGTGAACAACGCGGCGATCTACCGGCCCTTGCTCAAAGCGCCCGAGCGCTCGCCGGAGGGCTATGAGATCTCCGTGGCCACCAATCATTTCGGCCATTTCGTCCTGTCGCTGGAGCTTCTTGAAGACTTGCAGGCCTCCAAGCGCCCCGGCCGGCTGATCACCCTGGGCACGGTGACGGCCAATTCCGAGGAGCTGGCCGGCCGCATTCCCATCCCCGCGCCGGCCGATCTCGGCGATCTTCAGGGCCTTGAAGCCGGCTTCACCGCGCCGGTCTCCATGATCGACGGCGGCCCCTTCAAGGCGGGCAAGGCCTATAAGGACTCCAAGCTCTGCCAGATGATCACCAGCCGCGAGCTGCACCGGCGCTATCACGGCGAAACCGGGGTGGTCTTCAACACGCTCTACCCCGGCTGCGTCGCCGACACCGAGCTGTTCCGCAACACGCCGCCGGTCTTCCAGAAGGTCTTCCCCTGGTTTCAGAAAACCATCACCGGCGGCTATGTGAGCCAGGCCCTCGCCGGCGAGCGCGTCGCCCAGGTGGTCGCCGAGGACCGGTTCGGCCGGTCCGGCGTGCATTGGAGCTGGGGCGGGCGTCAGACGCCGGGGCGCGAGCCGTTCGACCAGACGCTCTCGGCCCAGGCGCAGAACCTTGAGCGCGCCGAGCGGCTCTGGTCGCTGAGCGAACGGCTTTGCGGGATCGAGGCGCGCACGCCTGAACCGGCCTAACGCCGGGCCAGCGCAGCTTGCAGAAGCTCGCGCAGCTCGCGCTCGGAGCGGCCTTTGAGATCGACGAAGTTGGTTCCGGCCATAAAATACAAGAAGGCGTCAGGCGGCTCGGCGCCGTCCAGCACGAAGGGCTTGATCGGCTTGTTCAGATAGGCCGCCACGTGAAGCTCGCGATAGACGTTGTCGGAGGCGAACGCCGCCTTCGAACCCATCAGGGAGAATCGATCGCTTTCGCGCACCGCCTGGACGATCTTCGCCGCCCAGGCCTCGCCGGCCGCGATGCCGGTGCGGTCGATCCAGACCTTCAGCCCCAGCCGCTCGATCATGTCGGCGATGGAGCCCACCCGGTCGGCGTTCTTGCGGGCGTAGGAGACGAACACGTCCGAGGCTGGAGTGTCGATCAGCTTGCGCTTCGGCGCGCGGGTGCGCGCGCCGAACAGGCGCAGCAGGCCGGAGAGGAGACGGTTGAGGAGCCAGCCGGCGACAAACGACAGGGCGATCGCCACATAGACCGCATAGGGCTCCACCGGGGCGGGCAAGGCCTCTTCGAGCCAGCCCCACAGGGTTACGCCGCGCAGGGTTGAGAGAATGCCGTACATGTCGGCGCGGCGCAGGCTGAACGACGCCTCTATGCCGTGACCGCGCTGAGACAGCGCCTCGCGCGCCGCCGCGCAGCGCCGCTGCGCCGCCGCCGTGTTCACGCGCTCAGCCTCCCGGCAGAGGGCTGTGGCGGCCGATTGCGCTTCGGCCAGGGCGAGCGCGGCGCGCGCAGCGTCGCGGTCGCGCCGCTGGCAAGCGGGCGCGTTTTTGCCCTCAAGGGTCTCGTCCGCGCAGGCGCGCGCCTGCGCCGCATCGGCGCGCGCGGCGGCGGCTTCGGCTTGGGCGAGCGCACCAGCGTCCGGCGCCGGGGTCTGATACGCCTCTCCGAGCGCGATTTCGGCGGCCTGTTCGGCCTCGCGCGCAGCCTCCAGCGCGGCCTGGGCGCGTTCGCACTCGGCCGGAGCGCGCGGACCGGTGATGGTGCGCGGCGCGCACGCCTGCTCCACCGCGCCACGCTGGTTCATGATCGCCTCGCCAAGCTGGGTGCAGCGATCAAACGCGCTTGTGTCGTCCGCGTTCGGCGCCGCGCCGAAGCGTTCGCGATAGGCGAGCACGGCGGCGCGCGGCTCCATGGGCGCGTAGGCGTCCTGGACCACAAGGTCGTACCAGTCGCGCTCATTGATCCGATAGATTTCGGGGCAGCTCAAAGACCGGACTTGAACGACCTCGCGCGCCGCAAAGCTGGATCCATGGGGAAAAATGCGGGCGTTGGCGAGCGCGCGAAGGTCGTCCTCCTGCGAGGTCAGGCGCGCCGCCGCGCAAGCCCCCTCGTCCACCTCGCGGCGGGTCGCCTCGGTACAAAACCGTTCGGCCCGGGCCTCGGCGGCGGCGCGCTCGCGCTCAGCGCGCTCATAGGCCGCTTCGGCCTCGGCCGGGTCGGGCGCGGGTCCGCCGGCCTGCAGCCTTGCCAGAGCCGCGCGCGCCAGATCCGCGCTCGAAGACGCCTCGCGGCAGGCCGCCTGCGCGCCGCGCAGCGACTCCTCGCACGCCGCAGCGCTCGCGCCGCCGTCCAGATCGTCCAGCTGGTCCAAAGCCTCGCGGAAATCGCCTTCCAGTTCGTCCATCCGGTCTCCGCCCCCCAGGCCCAGCGCGGGCAGGCCGAGCTCGTCGACGGCTTTGGCCGAAAGCCCCGCCGCGGCGAGGGTGGAGACCGCAAACACCAGCGCGCCGAAGCTGCGCGCGGACCCCACAGCGGAGGCGGCCGCATCCGACAGCGCGAAGCGGGGCCGGCCGAGCACCGCATTGACCTTGCGATCAAGCTGGCCAAGCCCGCTGATCCTGCCCGGCGCCGCTTCGGCGGCGCCCAGCCCCTCCAGCCCGCCGAGGCGCACCGGCGTATGGTCACGGAAGCCGAACGGCGCCCGGGTGCGGTCCATGGCCGCAAAGACCAGCGCGTCTTCGCTGAGCGCCGCGATCATGGCGGTGAAGAAGGGCTCGCCCAGCCTTGAGGCGGCGTCCGACCACAGCGCCACCACGCAGCGCGCTCCGGTTCCCGCGCCGGCCTCGGCGGCGGACATCGCCGACACGGCGCGGCCTTCGACCTCCATGGCGCCCGCCAGCGCCTGCGCGGCGGCCAGGTCTTCGGGCGCATGAACGATGTGGACGGTGCGGGCCACGTGTCTGTCCCCCTCAAGACACCTGAGTATCCATATTACACCAGCCCGCCCCGTTGCGCCAGCGCCACGCGGCCCAGTTGCATGGACTTCGCGCTCTGGCGCGCGGATTAAGAGGCTGTTAAGCTCCCTGCATATCGGTATTTCGCGAGCGGAGGGGGAAGCGCGCGATGGGATTGTTTTCCAACATCGGACGGATGTTCAATCGCGCGCCCGAACCGGCCCGGCCGGCGCGCGCGCCATTGCCCTATCCGGTCAAGGATCTTGAGGCCCATCTGGAGCCGGACGGGCGCAAGCGCATCCTGTCGCTCGACGGCGGCGGCGTGCGCGGCGCCATGTCCATCGCCGTGCTCGAACGCATCGAGGACATTTTGCGCGCGCGCCATGGCGGGCATCCCGATTTCCGGCTGTGCGATTATTTCGACCTGATGGGGGGCACCTCCACCGGCTCGATCATCGCCGCGGGCCTCGCCGCCAAGCGCATGACCGCGCGCGACATCGCCGCGATGTACGACGAGCTGGCGGGCAAGGTGTTCAAGAAGCGCTTCCTCACCATCGGCGGCGCCGCACGCTCCAAGTTCGACGCCAAAAACCTGCGCAAGCAGCTGGAGGGGGTGTTCGCAGACATGCCCCTTGGCGACCCTTCCATCGCCACAGGCTACGCCGCGGTGGCCAAGCGCATCGACACGGTGAGCCCGTGGGTGCTGCACAACAATCCGCGCGGCCGGTTTTTCCAGGATCCGGTCGACAACGCGTTCCGCGGCAATCGCCATTTCCCGCTGACAAGCGTGGTTCGCGCCTCGACGGCGGCGCCCACCTATTTCAAGCCGGAGCGCATCGAGATCGCGCCCGGCCAGTTCGGCGAATTCATCGACGGCGGGATGACGCCGCACAACAATCCGGCGTTCCAGATGCTGATGCTGGCCGGCCTTGAGGGCCATAATTTCAACTGGACCTTGAACGCCGACCGCCTGTCCATGATCTCCATCGGGACCGGGTCCATGGTGGAGAAAAGCGTCTCAAAGCCGGGCCTGCTCGGCCGGATGGTCGGCGGACTGCCCGGCGCGAAGGCCATGAAGGCGCTCATGTCGATGATCTCCAGCTCGGAAGACTTCATCGAGCTGTTGATGCAATGGGCCTCTGAAAGCGTGGATCCCGGCGCCATCGACAGCGAGATCGGCGATCTGGCCCGCGATCTGATCGGCGGCGCGCCGCTTTTGGCCTATGAGCGCTATCAATGCCGGCTGAACGCCACCTATCTGCGCGCCGAGCTGGGGCTGAACCTCACCGACAAGCAGCTGAAGACGGTTCAGGACATGGCCGATCCGGACGCGGTGCCCATCGCCCGCGACATCGGCCTGGCCATGGCCGAACGCCTGGTGCGCGAAGAACACTTCCCCACCCGCTTCGACCTCACCCACCAGGACACGCCGACGGCGCCGGAGCCGACAGCGTAGGCGCTCACGGCGGGCTCGACGGGTTGAGGGCGTCGACGACGGCGGCGAACAGGGCGTCCTTGCGCTTTTCGGTTTCAGGCAGGCGCGCATAGGGCACGAGGCTTGGATGTTCGCGCTTGTCGGCGTCCTTGACCGGGCCGTGGGTCCAGCCTGCGGCCTGGCGCTCCTCCATCCAGATTTCGTGCTGGCGCTCCACCGGGGCGCCGGGATCGGCGAGGCGGCGGGCCACCCCGTCCATCGTGGAGTCGCGCATCCATTGCGGCGCCGCGTCCCAATCGGGAAAGCCGGCCTCGCCCAGCGTGCGGGCATAGGCGCTCATGGCGGCGTGCACCACCCGCGCCAGCGGCTCAAGAGCAACACTGTCTTGCGATTCCATGGCGCGCATCCCCCCGCCCGATCGTGAATGATGACATTCTGGACGGGCTCCCATAGGTTAACAAGATGCGAACATAGGTCGAGGGGACGGACTTATGGCCTTCCGGTTTTCAGAACGCTCCGAGCGCCGCATGCAGGGCGTGCATCCCGACATGGTGCGGGTGATGCGCCGCGCGCTGGAGCTGTCGCCCCTGGACTTCACCGTGGTCGAAGGCCTGCGCTCGCTGCAGCGCCAGCACGAGCTTTACGCCAGCGGCGCGTCGAAGACGATGAATTCGCGCCACCTCACCGGCCATGGCGTGGACATCGCGCCCATCGTGGGCGGGTCGATCAGCTGGCACTGGCCGCACTATTACGATCTCGCCGACGTGGTGAAGCAGGCCGCCGCCGATTGCGGCGTCACCCTGGAGTGGGGCGGCGACTGGACCAGCTTCAAGGACGGCCCGCACTGGCAATTGCCCTGGGACGGGTACCCGGCGGAGTCCTATGACGCGTCCAAGGCCGGCGCCGCGTCGGCCGCGTCCATCGATCCGGACTCCCTGCGCACCGATCCCGACGCGGTGGTGGAGGAGAACCGCGACCGCACCGGCGTGGCCGCCGCCGGCGCCACGGCCGCAGGCGGCGGCGTGGCGGTGAGCGCGGGGCTGGATTTGCGCGAGAGCGAGGGCGAGCGCCTCGCCGAAGCCCAGGGCGGCGCTGCAACACCAACGGACACCGCTGGAGGACCGGATGGAGCTGACGGCGCGCCGGACGCGGGCGCCGGGGACGCGCCGGCAGAGGCGGCCGGAGAGGCTTCGAGCGCAGACGCCCAGAGCGAGCCCGCGACCGGGGCTGTCGAAACGCCGGAGCCCGCGCCGCAGGCCGATGACGCCGAAGCGTCCCCTGTCGACGCGCCGACGCAGCCGGCCGGCGACACCGTTTCATCTCCGGATGATGCGTCCGGGGACGACCCGATCGCCGAAGCCGGGGCGGCTGAAGACCCGATCGCGACCGCGCCGGACGCCGCTGAGCCCGTCGAATCGGCTGAACCGGCCATGGACGATGCGCCTGCTGAAGACGCGGCGCAGGCTGCGGACACGCCGCCGCAAACGCCGGGCGAGGCCGCCGAACCCGCTGAATCGGCCGCGCCCGCGACGGCGGACGACGCGCCCGGCGACCTTGCAGCCGGCGAACCCGGCGCCGACCAGGCCGGTGAGGCCGCCACAGGTGAGGCCGCCACAGGCGTGCTGGCCCAGGCCGGAGATCTGTTCGACCGCTTCATCGCGTCGGAGAACACGCTGGAGATCATCGCGCTTGTGCTGGGCGTCGTGGTCGTCATGTTCGGCCTCTATCTTTTGATCCGCCGCATCATCCGCTGGCGGCGCAAGCGCCGCGCGGCGCGGCGCGTCAACAAAGTCCTGGGCCATGCCTGAGCCGCGCGCCACCGAGCAGGATTTGGCGCTCTCGCGCGCGGCCGTGAATGCGATCGGCGCATACGAGACGACCGAGGAGTGGCGCCTTGAACCCGAGCGTCACGCCGGTTCGCTGCCGCCGAGCGCCGGCGCGCTCGCACGCATCCTGCAACGGCCCGAGCTTAAAGGGCTGATGGCGCAGTTCACGCACGCCGACACCCAGGCGAAAGCCGCCCAAACCCGCTATAAACGTCTGGGCAAGGCCTCGATCGCCGGAAACGCGGCGGCGATCCTTCTCGGCGCGGTGGGGCTCGCCGGGCCCGACGTGGCCGAAGCCGCCGGCGTCGCCTTGCCCGCAAGCTGGAGCTCGGCGGTGGCGAGCGTACAGTTCGCCTTCATCATCGTGGCGATGGCCGCGGCCTGGCTCATCATCAAGACCCGACCGTTCGACGCCTGGATGCGCGCGCGCGCCATCGCGGAGACCTGTCGCATGGAGCTGTTCGCCGTGGTCACCGAGGCACAGGAGGACGTGCGCGAAGGCGAGCTGCCGCTTCTGCCGCTGCAGCTTGAATATTTCCGCCGCTACCAGCTGGGGACCCAGCTGGACTATTACGCCGCGCGCGGCTCCCAGCATCGAAGGGCGGCCGGTGCGCGCGCCTGGCGGAAAGATCTGTACGCCGCGCTGGGCTCTCTGTCGCTCGCCCCGGTCACGGTCGGCGCGGCCATGCTTATCGACCCCCAGATCGCCGCTCGGCTGGGCGAGATGTTGCAACGCGCCGATGCGCGGCTGCTCTCGGAGCCGCTGATCGGCTCGGCCCTGGTGATGGTGGGCCTGTTTGCTCCTGCCCTGCTTTCCGCCGCCGGCGCGCTGTCCTTGCTGTCCCAGGACCGGCGCAACGCCTCGCGCTATGAGGCGACGTTCGACAATCTCGCCCATCTAAGCCGGGTTTATCTGGACGCCGCGCGTGTCGCCGCGGCGCGCGGGGACCGCGAAACCGTTGACGAGTTTCTTGACGCGGTGAACGCGCAGATTTCCTCCGAACACCAGGAATGGATCCGGCTGCAGGACGACGATCCGCGCCCGGACTTTGAAACCATCGCCTCATCCCGCCTGCCCCGCCTGCACCAGCGCAGCCAACAGTTTTAAGGCGAATCCGATACGGATCGGCTCCGTCCTTGACCGCCTGCGATCGCCTTTCTGGACGCTCCCAGGGCCATGGCCAGGACGCGCACGCGGGCCTGGCCGCCCGTGTCTCGCTCAGGGGCTTTCAGCGACGTTATTCGACGCGCTCGCCCGCCAGACCGGAGAGCAGCCGGGCGATATCCTCGCCCACACGCGGCGGCGCGCAGGCGTCCTGTCCAAGGCGCGGCGCCAGGCTCGGCACGGCCGCCACGTCGGCGTCGCTGATGAGACGGAGGTCTCCGCGCAGCCATCCCGTGACCGGATCGCACACGGCCGCCTTCAGCGGCGCAAGGCCGCGCGCTTGGCGGTTTTCCGGCCCGGAAAGCGCGGAGACATCGATCCGCATCAAAGCGCCCTGCAAGCCGAACACCGGCGAGCGCGGCTCGGTGCGGTCGCGAAAGTCAGCGTTGATCGCCACCAGCAGGGTCCGGCCGTCATCGGCGTAGGCGGCGTCGGCGCGATAGAGCGACAAGCCCAGCGGATCTGAACTGAGGCGCCGGCCGGACGCGGCGTCCCAGACGATCGCCGCGCCGTCCACGATCGTCACAAGGCGCGCGCCGTCGGGCGAGAAAAACAGGCTATGCCCACCGGATTCGCGGGCGGTGAGGACGTGAGCTTCGGCCCAGGTCTCGCCCTCGCGGGTGTAAATCGTGGCCAGTGGCGCACGGTCGCCGGGGCTGACGAAACTGCGATGGAGGACCGCGGCGGCGTACCCGTCCGGGCTGAACACCGCCCCCGCCACGCCCGCCGAAGGGGCGGCGAAGACCGCCTGCATCTCGCCGGTGAGCGCATTCCAGAGCGCGATGCGGCCGGTGTCCGAGGCGGTGAGCGCCCGCGTCCCGTCCCGCGACAGGGCGACCGCGGTCATGGGAATATTGCCTTCCAGGTAAAGGTCCTGGTTCTCCTGAAGGGATTCCGCAACGGTGTGCGCGGCGTCCCAGCGTGCGCCGGCGCGCCGGTACAGCACCGCCTTCAACGAGTCATAGCCCACCAGCACGGCGTCGTTTGCCGCGGAGACCGAGATCGACACCATCGCCGCAGGCCAGTCGCCCGGCGGCGCCTGGAGGGTCGCGCCAGGCCCTTCGCCGTCAACCTCACGCACCGCCGGGCCCGGCTCGCCGCCGAACCCGATCACGGCGGCCGAGCCGTCCGGACCAAGCCCAGCATGGGTGATCTGCGCGCCCGCCGGACCGTCCAGGACGCGCGGCGCGCCGCCGTGGGCCAAATCCCAGACGAAGACCTCGCGCGCGCTGAGCCAGGCCAGCAGGCGGTCGCCGCTCTCATCCAGATCCAGGCCGTTCACATAAAAGCGCAGGCCGCCATGGTCGCGATGCGCCGGGAAGCCGGGGATCGCCGTGACGATGCGCGGGCTGCGTACCGCCCATTCGCGCACCCCCCCGGCGTCGTCGCCGGTGAACAGCGCGCCGCGCCCGTCGGCGGCGGTCATCTCGTAACCAACGCGCGCCAGCGGCGCACGATGACTCCTGAGGACCTCACCGGTGCGCACGTTGAGGAGCCGTGCGAGCCCGTCCTCATGGATCGACAGGGCGGTGCGTCCATCCTGGCTCATATGCACGGCGGTGGTGCGCGCCGCGGCGCCGGCGAGGGTGAACAGCGCCGCCCCGCTTGAAAGCGTCCAGGCGCGCACCGCGCCCTGCTGATCCACAAGGGTCAGCCGGTCCAGCTCCCGATCCACCCAGAGGGCGCGCGGCCCCCACCCCTCCGCCATGCCGGCGTAGGTGCTCAGCAGATCGCCGGTCGCAAGATCGAAGCTGGCCAGATAGCCGTCCCGCCAAGCCGCGGCGAGGACGCCGCCGTCCGCGGACACGGCGAATTGCTCCAGCGTCAGGTCGAAGCGGCGCTCCGAGCGCGGGCGCGCGAACTGAAGCACGACCCGCCCGGCGCGCGGATCAATCACGGCGAAGTCGGCGCCGGTGACCGCGGCGATAAGGCGGCCGCCGGGAAGAAAGGCGAACCGCGCGGCGAACGGGAGCGCGCCCGGCCCCGGCGCCTCCAGATCCTCCAGCGCAGGATGACGCGCGAGCATAGCCCCCGTGGCCGCGTCATAGATCCGCACTCCGCCAAGGCTGGAGTTCGCCGCGATATAGGCGCCGTCTGCGCTGTAGATCAGCCGGTCCGCGTGCTCGCCCACCGCCTCGGTGGGCACAGGAGAATGCCCGTCCATCTGAGCGGGGACGTAGCGCTCTCCGGCGAGCTGAAAGCGCACTGCGCCGGTCGCGGCGTCGCGCACTTCGGGAAAGCGGTCCGGCTGGGCGAGCGCCAGCTGGTTTCCGTCCGGGCTGAACGCCAGATGCTCGACCCGGCCCTGGGGGGCGGCGAAGCGCTCCACCGGGCGCCCTGTGGTGCGGTCGATCACCATGAAGGCCTGGTCGCCGGCCGCGAACACGTTGTCGGCCGCGCTCGCCAGCCAGCGCCCGTCCGCGCTCGCGGCCACGGCGGTGACGGCGCCCGCCTCAAAGGCGAACGCGGCGCGCGACAGGCTTTCATGGCTCGCGCGCGCCAGCATCGCCTCTGCATCCGGCGCGGCGGGCAGCAGGACATGGGTCTGCATCGCCAGCGCCGACAGGCGCAGCGCGCTTTCATGGGCGCCGGCGTCGGCCTGGGCCTGGGCGGCGGAGACAAGCTGGGTGCTGCGTTCGCCGTTTTGGGCGCGCACGATCGCCGCCCCGGCCGCGCTTAAGGCCAGCACGCCGCCCAGCACCGTCGAGAGCACCGTGTCGCGCCGCGCCCGCGCCCGGCGCCGGTCGCGGTTCCACAGCGTGTCGAAATTCACCCCTAAAAGCCCCGCGGCGAGGCGCGCCAGCAGCCGGGCCCGCCCCTCCTTGCGCAGATCCAGCGCCAGCGGCTCGATCGGCATGGACTCAGGATCGTCGGGATCGGAGGCGACGCGCAGCGAAGGCGGGAAGCATTCGGTCTTGGGGTCGCCGGAATTGGGTGTTCCGGCCACCATGACCGCGAAGATCCTGCGCTCGCGGCCGGTCTTGCGGAAGTGCTGGATCTCCGCATCGACCCATTTCGAGCGCGCGGCGTTGGGCGAGCAGACGATGATGAGACTTTCGGCGTCTTCAATGGCGCCGCGCACCGTGCCGCCGATATCGGGCGAGGCCGCCATCTCTTCATCGTCGCGGAAGAAGCGGCCGAGCCTGCGGCCCGGGCCCAGCTCCATGTCGGCGGGCACGCCGCGCGGCACGCGATAGGTCTCCAGCCAGCGGTGAAGCCTCTTCACCACCGGCTTGTCTTTCTGATTATAGCTGATGAATGCGCGATACCGCTTCATCGCCGCCCCCTCAGGTTATGAGGGTATGACACGCACCCGCCGAAGGCCAGCGAAGATCGAGCGGGGCGGGGTTCAGACCGTCATGGACGTGCCCCGGTAGATGCGCGCGCGATAGCGGGAATCCTGGGAATCCGGCAGCGGCGCGCCCACCAGCAGCACCGCCGTGGTGAAGCGTTTGAGCTCCTCGGCGTGCTCGTCTTCGTTACGCGGCTCCTCAGAGCGCACCCGGCGGGTGAGGTTGATCTGGTTGGCCGGCGTGTTGTGCACCAGGCGCTCGTTCTCCACCGCCAGGGTGGCGGTGAAGGCGTGCAGGGTGGTCTTGACGAAATTGGCGATGGCGAAGGCCGGCCCCTTGTCGCCGAACGGCACGTCGGGCGTGACCAGCACCAGCTGGCAGCCGTCATAGAGCGAGGCCTTGCGCGAGACCCGGAAATGGCGGGTCAGATTCTCGTCGACCATCCTGGAAAACGCCTCGGGCGTCAGCGGGTCTTCGGCTTCGAACAGCTGGTCGGGCAGCGCCTCTCCGGGAAGCGAGACAACCGTCGTGGGCCGGCCCCATTTGACGAGCGCGTCATCCATGGCCGCTTCCAGGTCCTCGCCCGCGACGATGACCTGCAGCGCCTTCTTCGCCGCGCCGTCGAGCATGGCCTTCACCGCCTCGCCGCCCTTTTTGTCGCGCGCGAGCACGGCGACGGTCTTCACTCCGCAGTCCTCGACAAAGCGGGTCGCGGCCGCGGCGATATAATCGGCCAGATGATCCCCGACGAACCAGACGGTCTTGCCGCGCAGCTTCTCCATGCGCTCCTTGCGGGGACCGCCGAACATCTCGCGCTCCACCGTGGAGCGCTCCACGTTCAGGCCGCCGGACGGCATGAAGGTCTCCCCGCTCACCGCGCGGTCGGCGAGGTAGAAGACGGTGGCCTGGGCCACGTCCGCCTCGGTGGGCATGGCGCCCAGGAAGAGCTGGGAGGAGACGCCCTTTCCGATCTGCTCGGCGTTCTTGTTCAGAATCTCGTCAGGCAGGAAGGGCTTGTCCTCGGGCGGGGCGATCTGCAGCCAGGTCTCGCCCTTCTCGGCGATCTCGCGCCATTTCGGCGCGTCCATGAGATAGCCGCCGGTGTGCAGACGCGCCAGAAGCCGCGCCGCCAGGGCGGGGGTGAGCAGGTACTGGTCCCAGGTGCACATCCCGTCGCCTTCGCGCGCGCAGGCGAGCGCCAGCTTGCGAAGCCCCTCCGGCGCCTGCATGTCGTGGGAGAGCACCCCGGCGGTGTTGTGCGCGAGCCGTGTGAGCACGGTCTCAACCGCTCCGCCATCGCGCACCGCCTTGATCACTTCAGCGTAGACGGCGTTGAGCCGCTTGTTCTCCAGGATCAGCTTGGCGCGGCGTTTAAACAGGCCCGGGCGATTCCCCGCGCCGGCCAGGCGCTCGCCGGCCACGGGGCCCGGCGCGATGGCGTTCAGCTGGATGTCGGGGCCTAAGAACCGCGCAAAGCTCTCCACCATGGCGCGCTGGCCGGCCTTGGAGACGGCGTAGTCGGCGCGATTGGGGTAGGCGACGGCGCGCAGCTTCTCGCCGCCGAAATAGCTGGAGACGTTGAGCACGTATCCACCGCCCTGCTCGCGCATCAGCGGGGCTGCGTGATGGGCGAGGAAGAAGTTGGAGATGAGGTTGGCGTCCAGGGTGAAGCGCCAGGCGTCCAGGTCCATGTCCACGACCATGTCCTCGGCGCCGGCGACCCCGGCGTTGTTGATGAGATAGTCCACCCGCCCCCAGGCCTTCACGGTCTCGTCCAGCGCCGACTTGAGCGACTTGAAGTCGCTGACGTCCACGTCGGCCATGATGCGCACGCGGCGCTCGACCCCTGAAAACCCGATCGACTGAAGCTCGCCGATGATGCGCTCGCGCGCAGCTTCCAGCTCGCTCTGGCGGCGCGCGACCATCATCACCTTGGCGCCGGCCAGCGCCAGGAGCCGGGCGACCTGCCCGCCTATGCCGGCCGAGCCGCCGGTGATCAGCGCCACCTTGCCCAGGTGCAGCCCCGTGATGTTCTCAGCGAAGCCCACCATGGCCGCGCTGGCGCCGGTCTCCTCGCCGATATTCTCCGGCACGTAGAGATCAATCTCGGCGACCTTCTGCTCTTTAAACACGATGCGCGTGGCGTGACCGGCGGAAAAGCGGATGTTCTCCGCCTCGCGATTGTTGAACCGCACGATCTGATTGCCCCACACGGCGTGGTTGGCGCGGCCCGCCTCCACGTCCACGCGCGCCTCGTCGCGCCAGATCCGCACCAGCTGGGTGATCCCGGCCGCGGCGATCTTCGCGTAAACGTCTCCGGCGCCGTCGCTGGCGTTGGTCATGTAGACACAGCGCGGCGCCTGCTGGAGATCCTCGCGGGTCTTCCAATAGCGCGACAGGGTGCGCGCGATGGCGATGGAGCCGGTCAGCTCGGTGTCGATGAACGCCTCGATCGTGTCGTCCCCGGCGTCCAGCAGCGCGCCGGCGAAATGGCGCGGCGGCTTGACCGGCAGGACGATGGCGCTGGTGACCGGCCCGTGCTCGGCGCTGTAGTCCTCCAGAAGCTTGGCCATGGTCTCCGGCTCGGAGCGGTTGAAGCGCACGATGGTGAGTCCGTCGACGAGCCCTTGCGCCTTGGTGCGGGCCTGGGCCTGAGCCGCGTCGGCCTCGCGCGCCATGCCCAGCAGGACCTTCGCGCCGCACTCAAGCTGGATGCGCGCGGTCTCCAGCGCGTCCTCCCACTGCTCGCCGGCGACGATGAGCACGGTGAGCCCGGCGCCGTCCAGCGCGCGCATGGAGGGGCGCGCCTTGTAGGTGGAGCGCGACTCCTTGCGCACGCTCATGCCGTGCGCGACGTCGATCTCAGCGCCGTTGAGCGCGCCGCTTTCATCGCTCGCCAGGAACAGGCAGGTCCGGGCGATGTCGGCGGGGGTGGGCAGGTCCTTTTCAGGCCTGGCGCCCTGGCGCGAGCGATTGAGCGACATGCGGCCCATGAAATAGTCCGCGGTGGTGTTCTCCTTCAGCCCCTGGATCTGGTCCATGGCCGCGAAGACGGTGCGGATGCGCTCGCTCTCGATGGGGCCGGGATAGACCGTGTTCACCCGCACGCCGCGCGCGCCGAACTCGTGGGCGAGCTGGGCCGACAGGGCGTTCAGCGCCGCCTTGGGGACCACGTAGGCGGTGCGGCCGTAATACCGGGTGTGCGAGAAGATGGTGGAGATGTTGATGATGGAGCCGCCCGGCGCCATCAGATCGCTCGCCGCGCGCGCCAGATTCCAGGTCACCGCCAGGATGTTGCGCATGGCGTCGCCGACGGTCTCCGCGTCGCCGTTCGCCTCCATCTCCGCCTTGGTCAGGGGCACGTTGTCCAGCGGCTGTTTCGGGCCGGGCGAGCCGGCGTTGTTGACCAGCACGTCGATGCGTCCATGCACGGCGCGGATCTCGTCCATGGCCTTGCGCACCGAGTCCGGATCGCCGCCGTCCAGCACCGCGGTGGAGACCTGGTCGTCGCGCGCGCCGGTCTCCTTCACCACTGCGTCGCGCGCGCTCTGGATCCGGTCGGGCGTGCGCCCGGTCATGATCAGCACCGCGCCTTCGCGGGCGAAGCGCCGGCACATTTCACTGCCCAGATTGCCCGCCGCGCCGGTGATGAGGACGACCTTGCCCGAGAGCCGGCCCGCAGATCCCGTCGCAGCTTTGGGGGCGCTTACTTTATCGTCCATGACACCGGTCTCCTCAAAATGAATAAATGGGGCTCTAAGCGCCCCGGCTCGCCGCCCAGTGCTCCAGAAGCTCGTCCCTGGTGCGCAGGCCCGCGGCGGGCAAAGCATGGTTGACCACGTAGGTCGCGCCGGAATGGGTGTTGTCCCACATGGCCTGGTGGGCGGCGGGAAGGTCCTCCCACGCCGTCACCGTCGGCTCGGTCACGTCGAGCAGGCCGGCGGCGATCATGGCGTTCATCATCTCCACCTCGTGGGCGTTGCACAGATGCGTGCCGAGGATGGACGCGGTCGGCATGAGAATGCGCCGCTGCCGGGTCCAGACCTGCGGGGCGTAGAAGGTGTAGCGCCGCCCGGCCATCTGCTCGGCGTAGACGATGCGTCCGCCGAAGGGCTTCACCAGCGCCGCAGAGACGCCGAGGGAGTCCGCCGCCGCGCGCTCGACGATCAGATCCGGGGCGCCGCGCGGGTTTCCGGCCGAGCGCAACAGCTTGCCCACCGCAGAGCCGAACGGCTTCATGGTGCGGGTCTGGTAATCGCGCACGCCGCGCTTGAAGGCTTCGGTGTCGGTCTTGGAGTCAGGAAGGCGCGGCAGGGTGGACGGCCAGTCGAAATCCTCGCCGTGGCGGCGCTTGAGCGTCTCGATGGAGACCACCCCTTCCACCGCATCCTCCAGCCCCAGCGATTGCAGGAATTCGCGCTGGCTGTCGGTGTAGGCGACCACGGCGATGCGCGCCTTGAACAGACGCGCCGCCTCGATCATCTCCAGCCCTTTGGGATCGGCGAGATCGTCGGCGCCTGCACCGTAATAGATCAGCACGCTCTCCCCGCCGCGCAGCTCGGCGCGCGTGAGCATATCGTCCGGCGCGGCTTCGCCCGGCTTTCCCATGAAGGAGAAATGATAGCCCGAAGACGCGCCGTAGAAGGCGAGCCTCCCGCCTTCGGCCAGAAGCTGGAAGCTTCGCGGGAAGGCGCGTTCGCCGGCGTGGCTCACCACATAATCGGCGAGCCGGCCGCCATTGGCGTTTCGGTATTGCTCAAGGATCGCCTCGCCTGCGCGCTCCCAGGCTTGCGCCGCCTCGGGATCGTCGGGGACCGGCGTGAACAGGTCGGCGAGCGCGGGGTCCTTGCGGTTGATCGCCGCCACCGCGCCCTGGTCTTTCACAAACGCGGCGCGGTCCTCGCTTGAGACCAGGCCGGTGGCGTGCAGGCCGGTGCGCACCGCGCTTTTGAGGGCGTCGAGCCCGGTGCCGGTGGCCGAGCCCTCCACGAAAATGGTCTTGCCCGGCGCGATCTGCAGGGTGGTGAACAGGCAGCGCGTGATCGTGCCCAGATTGAGCGTGTAGGCGCCGGCCTGCTCCAGCGTCAGATCGGCGGGCGGCTTGTGCAGCTGGGGCGCCTGGACGTTCAGGAACTGGGCGTGGCTGCCCGTCTCCGTCTCATAGCCCTGGATGGCGAAGCCGGCGAACATCGGGTCCTCTCCGGCGGCGGGCGAGAGCAGATCGCTGGTGCCCGAATAGACGTTGACGAGGTCGCCCACCTTCAGCCGCCCCTGCGCCTTCGCCTCGCTTCCAAGCGCCGCGATCAGCGCCAGCCCGCCAGAGCCGGTGACCTGGACGTCCTCCTCATGGCTGTCGAAGGGGGAGACCGGAATTCCGGTGAGCGCCCAGTTGTCGTTGAAGTTCACTTCCGAGGTCAGCATGTAGACCAGCGCCTCGTTCGGCTCCGGTTTTCTGACCGGGACGACCAGCTCCTTTTCGTGGGTGGCCGGGGGGCCGAAGCGCGGCGCGCCGGTATCGGGATCGCGCGCCACCCCGAAAGCAAGCTGGTAAGGCGGGATCGGCGTGACGCCGGGATAAAACGGCGCGCCCATCTCCAGCATCTCGCCGTCCTTGATGAGCGTCTCCTTGCGCGCGGCGTGTTCGGCTTCGATCCATACCCCGTCGCGGCGCACGGGCAGCGGCGGCGCCTGCTTGTCCATGAACAGGCGGATTCCCGTCTTGCCGCCGTCAGGATCGATGATCGCCTCGGCGAACTTGTCCGCCTCGCGCCGATAGCCCGCCGGGGCGCCGTCGCGCCAGCCGGTGCGGATCGCGTCGAGGGCGCGCTCACCCGCCGCGTCGCGCTCGGCCCAGGCGAGCTGCTTGAGGATACGCTGCACGAAGGCGTCGTTCAGCGCCGCATCCAGATCGGCGTCTCCCGGCGCTTCCCACCGCTCCACCGCGGCGCAGCGCTCGGCATAGGCCTTCGCGAGCACACTCGCCGCGCCGTCGCGCACGCTTTCGCGCACCAGGGCGTGGGCGAGCGACAGCGCGTCTTCGGCGCCGAACGCAATCTGGTCGACGGCGCCGTATTCAAGCGCCGTTTCCGCCCCGATCGTGCGCCCGCCCAGGATCATCTCCAGCGCGCGCGTCAGCCCATGCGCGCCGTCCCGGTCCGCGAGCAGGCGCGGCAGGCGCTGCGTGCCGCCATAGCCGGGCAAGAGGCGCAGATTGATTTCCGGCTGGCCGAACCGGGCCGTGCCTTGCGCGATGCGGTAATGGCAGGCGAGCGCGAACTCCATGCCGCCGCCCAGCGCCAGCCCCTGGATCGCGGCGATGCACGGCTTGTTCATGCGCTCGATCCTGGAGAAGGCGAGCTGGGCGTTGGCCGGAAGCGCGCGCGCCTCCGAAACGGTGTTCACCTCCTCCAGCATCTGGCGGATGTCCGCGCCGGCGACGAAGGAGTTCGACCCGGCCCCGGTGAAGATCACCGCGGCCACGTCGTCCTTTCGCGAAAGGTGCTCGACGATGGTCGCCAGTTCGTCGATGGCGCGCTCGTTCAGCGCGTTCACCGGCGGGTTGCTCACCGTCACCGTGGCGACGCGCGTGTCCCTGCCGGCTGCGTTGTACTGAACCGTGAAATAGCGATAGCGCTCGAACAGGGTCTGGCTGTCGGCGAAGTTCTGGCGCTTGCGCCAGGCCTCGACCACGGCGCGCAGCGTGTCCAGGCTTTCGGGATTGCGAAGCGTGGAGGTGTCGCCGACCTCGCCCCCCTCCATCACCGCGCGGACCATGCGCCGCATGTATTTGCCCGACCGGGTCTCGGGAAATTCCGGCACCTCCAGAAAGTCCGACGGCGTCGCCACCGCGCCTTTTTCTGTGCGCACCAGATCGGTGAGCCGGCGCTTGTCGTCGAGGGTGAGCTTGGCGCCGGGGGCCGGGGTGACGAAGGCGACCGGCGTCACCCCTTTCTCCCGGTGGGGCGCGCCGATCACCAGAACATTGCCCACCGGCGAGTTGGGATCCAGCGCCTTGTCGCGCAGGATCGCGCCCTCGATCTCCTCGGTGCCGATGCGGTGGCCGGACACGTTGATCACATCATCCGAGCGCCCGTGCAGCGAGAACGACCCGTCGCGGTGGCGAATGGCGAAATCGCCCTGGGTGTAGGCCCAGGCGCCGCGCCAGCGCCGCCAATAGGTGTCGGCGTATCGTTCCGCATCGCCCCGCCAGTCCCGGCGCACCGAGAGCCCGGGTCCGGACGCCTCCAGCTCGAAGCGCTCAGGATCGCCCCAGATGGTGCGCGCCAGATAGGGATAGGGCGCGGCGATGACGATTTCGCCCTTCTCACCCTCTTCCGCCCGGCGCCAGGGCACGCCGCCGGCTTCGGAGCGGGCCAGGGGCGGCGCGCCCGATCCGGCCTCGGCGTCCTCCACCCAGACATCGCCTTCGATCCAGGGCAGCGGATAGGTGTGGGCGTCCGGCCTGAGCTCGAAATCGTCATTGCCCTGGAAATGCGTCCAGACGATCCCACCATGCTCGGTCGCCCAGTAGGAATTGATGTAGCGTTCGGTGACGTGCTCCATGGCGAAGGCCTGAACGGCCGGGCTGACCGGCTCTGCGCAGAAGGTCGCCACCTTTAGCGAGGAGGTGTCGTACATCTTCACGTCGCGCAGGTTTTCCGGGTCGGTCATCACCGATTTCAGGAAGGTCACCCCAGCCTTGAAAATGGTCACGCCGTAGCGTTCGATCATCGAGGCGAAGCGGCCTGCATGAGGGAAAACCGGCGAGCCCTCCGCGATCACCGTGGTCACCCGCGTCAGCAGCGCCCCTGCGATGAGGTAGGACTGGCCGGTGATCCAGCCCGGATCCGCCACCACGAACAAGACTTCGCCCGGCTGCGCGTCGAATGACGCCGTCATCGTCGCCGCGACGCCTGCGCAATAGCCGCCGTGAACATGGACCACGCCCTTGGGCTTACCCGTGGAGCCGGAGGTGTAGATGATGAAATTCGGGTACTCCGCATCCACCGGCAGGGGCGGGCACGCCGCCCAACAGGCGCGCACCAGGTCCTGATCCGGCAGCGCCATGAGCGCAGCTTCATCGGCGATGTCGAGCCCGGCGGCGCGCGCCGCCTCCAGCAGCGTTTCGAGCGCGGCGTCAGTGAGCTCGTGACTCCACTGGTCGCGCCCGGCCGTCCAGTTCAGCTCCGCCTGACCGGTGTGGCGCGCCACGATCACGGTGTCCGCGCGCGGCGGCGAAGCCACCAGGGCGGCCGCCGCCGTGATGCGCAGGCGCGCGCTTTGCTCGGCGGTGATCGTCCCGGTCTGGCCGATCTCGCTCAAGGCCCGCCCCACCCCGCGCATCACGTCGGAGCGCTCAACCGTCACTTCGCCGGTCAGCGTCTCGTCGACGGTTTTGCGGATATGGTCGGCGTCGGCCTGACTGATCGCCAGCTCCGGATCGGCGAGCGTTTCGCTGAGGATGTCCTTGGCGACCGAGACCGCGATGAAATTGTCCAGCGCCGGATCGGTGTAGTTGGGCTTGAACGCCACGAGCTGGGCGTTGCGGAAGGTGCCGTCCGCGGTGACCACCACGCGCGCGCCGGCGTCCGCGATCCGGTCCGACAGCGTCTTGTCGGAGAACCCGCCGAACACCGGCGTATAGATCACGCCGAGCCGCTTGGCCGCCTCGGTCCAGTAAATCTGCTCGGGGATGTTGGGCATGTTCAAGGCGATGCGGTCGCCGGCCTTCAGCCCCAGGCTTTTCAGCGCCAGCGCGCACTTCACGCTCTCCACAAGCAGGCGCCTGCGGCTGACCGGATAGGCGTCCACCGGTCCCCCGCGCCCGTCATTGTCGGACATGTTCCAGCGGTCGCCCTCATAGAGCAGCGCCGCCTCCTCGCCATGACCGGCGAGGACGTGGCGGTCCACCTCGTTGAACGCGGCGTTGGTGAGCCCGCCCTGGAACCAGCGGTAATTGGGCGGGTCGGTTGCGTCGAAGGCGCGCTCCCATGGCGCGAAGTCTTCACCGAGATCCAGGCGAACCGGCTCGCCGCTCGCTACGTCCCAGCCGGTCCAGGCCGTCTCGTCCTCGTTGAAAAAAGCCCAGGCGCCGGCTTGCCCCTGATCGGGCAGAAACCAGCAAATGAGCCGCTTCGCGATCGCGCCGTGAAAGGCGCCGGGGTCGGCCAGGCAGGCCTCGCGCTGCGCACGCCAGCTGTCAGCGTCGGCGATAGGACCGCCGGGCGTTTGCTTCGTCATCAAGTCCGCGTCGGTCAGAACCGCCTCCCCGCGTTCGCCTTCGTGCATGGGCCGGCGATGGCGGCGGGGCGATGCGGCGACCCCGATTGAGACGGCCTCTTAAGGCCCGCCCCCGACACGGCTATGTCAAAACGTTAACGGATGGGCGCGGCGGCGTCCATGAATTCGAAAATATAGCTCAAATTTTGCTGGTCGCGCGCACAACAACCGACTCTGGCGGCGGCCCCATCACCATGTCTATTCAATGGCTTAACAGACTCGATTTGAATGGTCTTCAGGTAAGCCCGCCCCTGGCCTTCCAGGCGTTTGGGCGCGCCGGCCTGCAAGCGGGGGAACCGCCCGGCCGCCCCTGCCCATGGCGGCAAAGAAAAACGCGCCGCAGAAGGATCTGCGGCGCGTCTGTGCCTTGTCTGGACGTGACGTGCGATGCGGCCGTTTACAGCCAGGCGAAGTCGAACAATTCGGAGAAGTCGCCGTCGAACACGTCGAAGCTGTCAAACTCGTGACCACGCATGATCTCGACGATGCTTTCTCCAGAGTCGCCCGCCGGGTCGAACAGGGACGGGTCGACCGCGCCCGCCTGCCCCGTCGCGGGTTCGGGATGGCCCGGAGACGGCGCCGCGTACACGAAATCGCCGACCAGCGGTTCCGGGATCGGACGGATCGGGAGGCCGATGAACGGCCCCTCTCCGGGGTCCGGCGCCTCGGGCGCTTCGGCGAACGAAACAGCCGGGCCTTCAGCCGGGCGCGGATCAAAGTTCACCGCGTCTCCGGCCCAGCCCGACGCGTTCGCGCCGGCGTCACCTGACTCGAACGCGACCGGCTCGCCCGCCCAGCCTGCCGGGCTGCCCGCCGGCTCAGACGGGTCATAATCGACCGCATCGCCGAACTGACCCGATCCCATGGCCCCGCCGAAAGCGTCGGCGACATCCACGGGTACGTAATCGTAGTCAAAGTCGTAGTCAAAGCGACCCTCTAAAATCGCCGGCTCAGGGCCCAGGAGCGCGCCATCGCTCCCCATGATCCCCTTCACGGCGAGCTCGGCCTCGTCATTCACCGAATTAAGCTGGCTGAGGACGCGCTCGGCGACCATGTCAGCGAGGCGCTCAACGGCCGCTGATTCTGCGAGCGTCGCGTCGGTCTGGTCGAATAATCCCCCCAGGACCGGGCGCGCCGACAAGTTTGCAGCATCAAATGTGGGCGCGTCGTCATATTGCGACTGCGCAGGGCCGTAAAGAGGCTGAAAATGGAGCCCGTAATCCGCGGTGTTATCGCCTGAACGGTCGAAGCCCATATCGAACGCGAACATCGAAGGGCCGCCAGCCAGAGCCTGCAAACTCAGCCAACCCTCACCAACGCCAGTATTCTGGACCATTTCGAAATCCCCCCTGCGTTAACGGTTGCTTAATACCCTGTTTAAGGGGTGAACGCAATCAGAAACACGCGAGGGCGAAGCGTTCACGCCGCGATGCGGGACCAGTCGAGCAGGCTGGGGCCCGATTGCACGGCGATCCAGCGATACCCGGTCTGGCGCCACGGCAGCACCCAGGGGCTTTCGTTATCGAGCACGAGATCTCCGCTTTCGGCGCGCACTACCAGTACCGCGTGCATTCCGGTGCGCGGCGCGTACACCTGAGCGAGCGCCAGCCTCTCGGCGGGCACGCCCGCCTCGATCAACGCCAGGCGCTTTTCCAGAGCGAAGTCCTCGCAATCGCCTTCGCGGCCGAGACCGCTGCTCAGTGGCGTCGTCCAGAATTCCTCCAGGGCGTAGAGATCGCGATCGGAACGCCAGGTCATCGCACGGTTCACGCGGGTGTTCACAGTCTCGATCAGGCCCAGCGTTTCGTCGTCAAGCACAAGGCCTTCCGCGCTCGATCCGGAGGCCGCCGCAGGGTCCGCCTTGGCCGCACCGGGCAAATCGCCCGCAGCCTGGGCGCCTGGAGCGTCCTGCGCTTTCACCGGCGCGGGCTCGGACGGCTTGGCCGGCCGGGATGCGGGGATGTCCGGGCGCCCGCCGCCGAGCGGGCCGGACTCCAGCGATTTGGCCGACCCGCCCGGATCCGCCTCAGCGTCTAACTCTGATTGCGCCGGCGCACACTGATCCGGGCGCGCGACGCAGAACGCGATCGCGCCCTCCGGCGGCGTCATCGTCTCCGCCAGCACAAGGCGCGAAGACGCCCCTGTCGTGGTCGAACAGGCGGACGCTGCGGCGGCGATGAACAGAACGACGACAGCCCGCGCCAGCCGGGAACCGGTATTGAGTAGATTGCGGTACACGATTTGCACCCCCGATAACTTTGTTCGGGAGCATCAAATCAAATGAAGGTCTTTATCTCATCAATGCTTATAGTTAATTGGAATTAATGCTAATAGTATACTTATCGCCTTTTTACTTTCCATTAGGGTGAACAAGGCATAAATACGCAGGCAAATAGCTTATCCTTCTGCGCCGGATGCAGCACACGGACCCTCCATGCCGCTTAAGCGCCTTCTTTCCCGACTTACGCCGGGCGCGCCGAACCGCCCCGCGCCGCCGGATCATCTGATCTATGCGGTCGGCGACGTTCACGGGCGCGCCGACCTTCTCGACGAGTTGCTGAGCCGTATCGACGCCGACCGGCGCGGCGAGGACGCCGAACTCATCTTCCTTGGCGATTATGTGGATCGGGGCGGCAATTCCGCCGTTGTTCTGGACATGCTCATTGAAGAGCGGCGCAAAGGCCGGTTCGCCACCACCTTCCTGAAGGGCAACCATGAGGCGGTGATGCTTGATTTTCTCGTCGACGCCGCAGCCGGGCCGGCCTGGGGCCGGTACGGCGGCCTGGACACGCTATTGTCCTATGGGGTCGAGCCGCCGCAAGGCGGCGATCGGGCGCAATGGGAAACGGCGCGGCGGACGTTCGCATCCGTCCTGCCCGCGATTCACCGCGAGTTTCTTGAAGGTCTTGAGCTGTGGGCGGAGCGCGGCTGCTATTTCTTCGCGCACGCCGGGGTGAACCCCCACCGGCCGCTCGCCGACCAGAGCGAGGCGGACCTCATCTGGATCCGCGGGCCGTTTCTGGACAGCGAGCGCAAGCTGGAACGGATCATCGTTCACGGCCATTCGCCCGAGCCGGAGGCGCACGCCGACGAACGCCGCATCGGCGTGGACACCGGCGCCTACGCAACCGGGGTGCTCACCGCGGCGAAGCTTCACGCGGGACGGGTGACCTTCGTTCAGACCGGGCCGGAGCGATGAGCCGGGCCTGGCGCCCTAATGGGCGCCGCGCCGGCTGATCACCGCGCTCACCGTGCGCAGGATCAGTCCGCAATCTCCCAGCAGCGTCCAGGTCTCGGCGTAGGTCCGGTCCATATCGACCCGCTCCTGATAACTGGTCCCGGAGCGGCCGGAAACCTGCCAAAGGCCCGTCACGCCGGGACGGACACCGTAATAGTGGCGGATGCTGTCCCCGTAGCGCACGATCTCATCGGGCACGATCGGGCGCGGACCCACCAGGCTCATTTCGCCGCGCAGCACGTTCCAGAGCTGGGGCAGTTCGTCGAGGCTGGTCTTGCGCAGGACCCGGCCCAGCGGCGTGACGCGCGGGTCGTTGCGAAGCTTCTGGTAGAGCGCCCACTCCTGCGCCGCGGCGGGGTCGCGCGCAAGCACGGCCTCCAGACGGTCCTCGGCGCCGGGCACCATGGTGCGCAGCTTCCAGCACCGAAAGACGCGGCCGCCAAGGCCCACGCGCATCTGGCTGAACAGAACCGGGTGCCCGTCGAAAACACGGATGATCAGCGCGATGATCAGGACCATGAGGCCCACCGCCGGCGCCAAAAGCACCGCGAGCGTCAGATCGAACGCGCGCTTGGCCGCAGTGCGCACGCCATCCGCGCCCTGCTCGATACGGTAGCCGACCGGCGCGTCCTGTCCCGCAGCTAAGTCCCGCCCGTTATCAAATGGCATGGTCCCCTCCCATGACCGCGGTTCAGACTAGGACACTGAGTAAGAGAAATCTTCCCTTAACTTATTTGTCCCCTCCGATTTTATGGACCATCCGCACGAATCATGCCAGATGTTGCGCGTTTGCGTCATTGTTTTAGTTTGTTTGAACTATCATCGCAGCCGCACGCGAAACGCGCCAAGCTGCGGCCTGGCGCGTCAATTTGCGGGTATGCGTCTCGTGATCGGGGCCGGCGGCGCCGGCGCCGGCCTAATCAGTGTAATATTTGCGGTAAGATCGGTAATACCCGTAATACGCCCCATAGCCGTACCGGCCCTGGCGCTCCACATCGACGGAGTTCAGGACCACGCCCGCCATGCGGGCCTTCGACGCCCGCAGCGCCGACAGGGCGAGCTTGACCGAACCGACCGAGCTGCGCCCCCACTCGGCGACGAACACCACCCTGTCGGTAAGGGATGCGATCGTGCGCGTATCGGCCACGGCCAGCACCGGGGCGGTGTCGATCACCACCAGGTCATAGTGCTCAGCCAGCGTCTTCAGGAGCGTGGAGAAGGACTCCGATCGGAACACGTCCTGGGGCGTGAAATCGCCGCCCGCCGTGGGCAGCACGTCCATTTTGCTGGCCGCGTCTTGCACGATCGCGTCCTGCAGCGCGACTTTGCGCGCCAGCACCTCCAGCAGACCCACCTTGGCCTTCGGCGCCAGCTGTTTGGACAGCTGACGGCGGCGCAAGTCGCAATCGACCACGACGACGCGGTCGGCCGCCGAGGCTGCGATGCGCCCGAAACAGACGGTGATGGTGGTTTTACCCTCGCCGGGCAGCGCGGAGGTGATGGCGATGGTGCGCGCCTGGGAATCCAGGCTCGAAAGCGAGATCGCCGAGCGCAAGGTCCGGAAGCTTTCGGCAAAGCTCGACAACGGCTTGTCCATCACATACCGCTCAGGCGGGGTTCGCCCGCCGCTGACGCGCGAGAGCAGGCTCGATTTCAGTTTCGGAACCGAAGCGACGTGAGGCAGGCCGAGCTTGGCCTCCACGTCGGGCTCGGTTCGAAGGCCGGAGTCAAGCAGCTCCAGCGCCGCCGCGACGCCCGCCGCGGCGATGCCCGCAAGCACCACGCCCAGCGCCAGGTTCAGAAGAAAGTTTGGTGAGCTCGCCTGCGTCGGGACCGCGGCGCGGGCGACGATCTGGGCGTCGGCGTCGGTGAGCTGTTCCGACGCGTCGGTCTGTCGAAACCGGTTCAGGAAGGATTCAAACAGGGCCCGGCTTGCTTCGGCCTCGCGCTCCAGCTCGCGCAGACGGACCAGGGAGGCGTCCTCCGCGGCCAGGTCAGCGCGCAGGTCGGCGAGCGAGGTCTCCAGCGACAGCACGCGCTCGCGCGCGACCTCCACCTCACTTTCGAGGCTGGAGACGATGCGCTGGACCTCCTGGTTGATCTGCTCCTGGATGTCGGCGAGTTCACGCTCGACGCTGAGAATTTCCGGGTGGCGCGGGCCATAGCGGGTTGCAAGCTCGCCCTGGCGGCGAGTGACCTGCGCCTGCTGGGCGCGCAACTCGCGCACCACGTCGCTGCGCAGCACCTCGCCGATGGATTCCGGGCTTACCCCCTGCGCCAGACGAGACCGCACGCCGCGCAGGCGCGCCTGCGCTTCGGACAATTCTGCGCGCTGCGAGGCGAGCTGGGCGTTGATGTCGGAGATCTGCTGCTCGGTCAGCGTGGCGCCTTCGGCGTTGAGGAGATCCTCCTGGGCGCGGAACCGGGCGACGGCCTGCTCAGCCGTGCGCACTTCGTCGCGCAGATCGGCGACCCGCGTGTTCAGCCAGTCATTGGCCCGTTCGGTGGCCTCGAACTTGGCCTCCAGCTGGGAGAGCAGATACTCGTCGGCGTAGGCGTTGGCGATCTGCTGGGCCAGGCGCGGGCTGCGCGAGGTGGCGCTGATTTCGATGAGATAGGTGGTCCCGACCCGGCGCGCCTCGAGGGAGTTCATCACCGCATCGACCACCCGCTCGGCGGCGAGTTCGGAGGCGTCCGCCGCGTCGCCGGCCGGCGCAGGCCGCGCCGCGCCGAACACGCCCCTCACCGTCTCCATGATCTGCACGCGCAAGGGCGGGTCGCGCAGGGCCGGATTGAACTCCGGCACGTCCTGCAGGTTCAAACGCGCCACAACCTTTTCCGCCAGCGAGCGGCTGGCGATCACCTGGACCTCGGTGTCGACGATGGCGCTGTCAGGCGGCAGACCGGAGATGACGGACTCAAAATCGACCACCTGGCGCTCGCGCGTCTCCAGCAGCACGCTGGCGGTGGAGGTGTAGAGCGGCGTGGTCTGAAACGTCACCACGACCACGAACGCCAGGGTCAGCGCCGCGGTGAAAGCCATGATCCAGAACCGGCGGCGAAACACATTGAACAGCGAGCGAAGGTCGAAGGCTTCGTCGTCCCGGAACTCCCCGCGCCCGGGCGCCTCGGCGTCATACGCGCTCATCATGATCCTCGGTCAGAGCGCAGCGAACGCCGCGCGTAAAGGCTGGATGCGGACGCAAGTCCGCGGCGGCGGGCCGGCTCACAAACGGAA
The DNA here is from genome assembly GCA_040217555.1 of Oceanicaulis sp. GTDB lineage: Bacteria > Pseudomonadota > Alphaproteobacteria > Caulobacterales > Maricaulaceae > Oceanicaulis. The sequence continues at coordinate 25,042 of JAVJPX010000014.1, read as the reverse complement.
CTGGAGCGAAACCACGAACCGGTTTTCGGTGAAGTCAGGGCGCGCCGCGGCGCCGGACGAGTTTTCGTCGAGCCGGCTCAGCGAGGCGCGAACGCCGACATTGCGATTGGCCAAATACGTCGCCGAGGCCATCACCTCGAAACGGTCATCGGTGCGGTCGACGCCCTCGTAATCATCCTCGCCGAGATTGACGCGGCCGGTGATGACCAGATTGCGGAGCAGTTCGTGGTCCACCTGCGCGCTCGCGCGCGTCGCCACGAAGGCGCCCGAGTTCACGATGGCGGAGTCGCGAATGCTGCGCTCGCCCTGAAGCGTCACAGTCGTCAGCTGAGTGGGAAACCACTCCACCTGAGCGTTGACGCTCAAGCCATCGACGTCGGGAAAGGCCGCAGAGTCGTAGTCCTGTTCGGTGTATCCCAGCGCCAGCTCGCCGCGCGCCACCCCGCCGATATCAAAATCGGCGCCGGCGTCGAACGTGTATCCGCTTGATCCGCGCTCGAACGTGACCGCCGGCGGAGCCAGGTCGTAATCGCGCTCGTTGAAGACGGCGCGGGCGAAAAGCGCCGTATCCGGAGTAACTGCATAATCGGCGCGCGCGGTGAAGGCGAGCTCGTCGCGGTCGCGGAAATCCTGATCCCCCACGCCGCCGCCGATCAGAGGCGCGTCGTCGAAATCGTACGTATCAAGATTAATTCGGCCGGTCAGGCGGAAGCGGCCGCTCTCCCGCGCCAACTCACCGAACACGGCGCCCGCGTCATAGCGGATCGGCTCGGCGGCGATGCTGGTCAGGCCGGCGGCGCTGCGGTCCTCGGTGAGCTTAGAGTAGCGCCCGCCGGCGGAAACCGTAAAGCCGCGCTGAATGTCGGCCCGGCCGGCGGCGCCCGCCGTGGCGTTCCAAACGCTTTCATCGCTGAAGTCGAAATACTGCCGGCGCTCCACCATCGCATCGGCGGTGAATTCATGACGCGACCAGGTGCTTTCCACGTTGATCTGAGGACGGAGCGTTGCGATGAAATCGCTTTCTTCGCCGGCGCCGGTAGCGAAGATGTTGTCGTCGTACTCCAGGCCGAGCTCAATGCTCGGCCGGTAGATGAACGCACCGCTGCGAACGCCCGGCGCGTCATATTCCGGACGCGGACGTTCCAGTACCGCGACGTTGCGGTCGCGCGCAAAAAACTGTTCGGCTTGCCCATGAACCGCGGGCGCCGCCGCACCTGAAATCACGGCGGCCAAAACGACCCAGACCGCGCTGATAGTGCCGAACCTCATCGCCCCAACCCCATGACCATGCGCATCTTGCTTAACCGCCCGGACGACGCCCGGAACGCGTCGTGTCTAATAATCCGATCCGCCGCCGGAGGCCGGCGCCGGCGCGCCAGGAACGGCCGCAAGACCGCCTTCAAGACCGCCGAGCTCAAAATCATTCAGGGAGTCATAGCCTTCCTCGGTGGCCGGCATCTGCGCCAGAACCGCGAGCGCCGCAGCGCGGACCGCGCCGATCTCGGCCTGCGCGATCAGACGCTCCAGCGCGGCGCGCTCGGCCTCGCGATCCTGCTCGGCGTCCACCAGAGCCTGGATCAGGCGCGCGCGGATTTCGGCGGCGGGCGTCGCCTCGGTCGCGGCGGCGGTGGCGGTTTCAAGGCGGGCCAGCAGCATCCCGGCCGCAGGCGACAGCGCCGGGTCGGACGCAGCGCCCCGCTCAGGCTCCTGGGCGCTCGCCTGGGCGACGCAGAAGGTCGCAGCCAGTCCAGCGGTCAGCGCAATCAGATGCTTCTTCATTATCAAGCCCCCTCGCTTGATCGTCAGATATACCCATTTGGGGTAAAATTAGCCTAAATATAAGGCTCCGCATAGGTTCAATGCCCAAAAGCCCTAAGCGGTCGGGCTGGCGCGACATATGCGCAACGCCTTATGCTTAACGCGACAGCGAGAGGCAGGCGGTGGGCGCGCCCTCCGCGCTGCAGGCTCCCGTCGCGGTCAGGAAACGAGCTCTGGCCGCCGGATCGGCGAAGCGCGCTTCGCGCACGGCGGCGGCTTTCACCTGCGGATCCAGACCCGGCCAGATGAACGCCGCGAGTTCCAGGCGCCAGGCGAGCAGCGCCTCGCCGGCGTAGGGCATGCGCTCATAGCTCTTAGCCAGCGCCGCGGCCGCGGCGCCGCGGTCGCCGCCCAGCATGCGGGCATAGGCCAGCCGGGCCCAGGCGTCGCCGGCGCGCGGCTCGCGCCGGACGGCCGCCTCCAGGGCGCCGCGCGCCGCATCGGCCCCGCCCGGTGTGGCGAATGCGAGGTCGGCGAAGGCCTCCATCCGCCGCAAAGACGCCCGTTCTGGCGGGCCGCCGGCGATCACGTCCGCCGCCTGCCCCGCGGTAAGGCGCGCAAGGGCGCCCGCCCGCGCGTGCTCGACGCCCTGCCACGCGCTCGCAGCAGCCAGCGCAAGACACCCTGCGGCGAGCGCGAAGCTCACCGCCGGCTTCAGCCGGGCGCGCGCACGGGTGGGCTCGCCGAAACCCGCCGCCAGCCCGGCCACCCAGGCGAGCATCCAGAGAAAGCCGGGTATCTCCAACGCGTAGTCGAACAGCCCGTGGGCGAACGTCAGGGCCAGCGCTACCAGGCCGGCGCGCATGAATGTGCGCCCTCTGCGCCGGCGTGCGAGCCCGGTCGCGATCGACCGGGTGACGGCGAGCACGATCGCAGCCGCCGCCGCGGCGCCGACCAGCCCAGCCTGCAACAGCCATTGCAGGACAATATTGTGCGCCGCGTTCTGCACCGTGATGAGCGCGGCGGTATCGGCGGTGGCGGACAGATCGTTCACGTATTCGAAACCGCCTGGTCCGTGGCCGAAGACCGGGGCGAAGCGCACCGCGTCCCAGTATGCGGCCAGCAGATCGAGGCGCATGCCGGCGCCGCGTCCGGCGTCGGTGAGGCGCGCGCCGAGCTGTTCGGACGACACGGTGAGGATCGCGCCGCCGGCGGCGAAGACCAGAAGCGCCGCCAGCGCCCAGCGCGTGCGTCCGCCGCCGCGCGGCGCGCTGGATGATGCGGCGTCCCAGATCAGCAAGGCGAGCCCGCTCGCCAGCGCGATGATCACTCCGGCCCGCGAAGCGGTCAGAACAAGACAGGTCAGGCACAGGACGAAGGCGAGAGCTGGAACGAGAAGGCCGCGCGCCAGCGCCTCGGTGCGCGCGCTCCCGCCTTGCCCGCCGTCGCGCAGCGTTTTGAGCATGCCGGCGAGCGCGCATGCCGCGCCCACCCCATAGAAGGTCGCGGCGGTGTTGGCGGACAGGAACGGGGCGGTGAGCCGCGTGCGGTGGTAGAGCTTTTCAAAGCCGAACACGGCGCCAGGGCTGGTCATGTGATCAATGAAGGCGGCCGCCGCCACGCACGCGAAGAGGATCAGCGTGACCGACCACAGCGCCGCGCCGCGCTCAAAGACCCGCGCCCCGGCGCGCGCGATGAGAAACAGCGCCCCGGCGCCGGCGAGCGCGGCGTATTCGGCCGCGCCGGAAGCCAGCCAGCCCTTGACCGCGCCCAGCAAGAGAAAGGCGAGATAGGCCGCGATGGCGCTCCACGCGGCCGGGCCGAGCCTCAGGTGCCGCGTGGCTGCGGCCAGCGCCGCGGCCAGCAGGATGAGCGTTGAATAGACGAAGACCGACGGGCCGGTGTCGGCGCCCAGGCTGAACACCGAGGCCGCCGCAGGAATGAGCGGCGCGGCGAACCACGGCCAGTAGGTGATCGAACTTGACGCGTGTGAGCCGGCCATGGGCCTCGCCCGGAGTCCGGCCTAGAAGAAACGTTCCGCTATACGGATCGTATCGCCGGGACGGACCCTCAGGTCGGCGTTCAGCGGAACCTCGACCTCCTCGCTCGCACCGGCGCGGCGGATGAAGACGCGCCGCGTGTTGGCCCGGTAGGTGAAGCCGCCGGCGGTGGCGACGGCGTTCATGACGGTCAGCCCGTCCGTGTACGGATACTCACCGGACGTCTCAACCTCGCCAAGGATGTAGTAGGGCCGATAATTGAGCACCTCCACATTGACGCGCGGGTCGTTGAGATAGCCGCCGCGCAGCGCGTCGGCGACGGCGGCCTGGAAGCCGCGCACGGTGCGGTTTTCGGCGCGCACTTCGCCGATTAGCGGGAGAGAGACCATGCCGTCGCCGTCCACCACGAATTCGCCGGAGAGCTCCTCTTCGTCGAAAACAATGATGCGAACCTGATCGCCCGCGCCGAGCTGGTACTCCACCGCTTCAAGCGCAGCGGCGCCGGCCGGCGCTTCGGCGGCCCCCGCCGCCGCACCGCCCGTGGAGGCGGTGGCCGAGCAAGCGACGAGCGCGATCAGGCAAAGCGCGGCGAAGGCGGTCAGGCGAACAGCGGTCACAGCGATGATCCTCATGCTTGAACTCATTTATCCCACACCGGCGCGGAGTGGCAAATGGTCCATTCCGTCAGGGGCGTCGTGCAAGATTGCGGCCAGCGCCGGGCACACGATCGAGCGATCCACATGGTTCTCCACATAGCGCCGTCCGGCCTCGCCCATGGCGCGCCGCAGCCGCGGATCGCCGAGGAGGCGCTCAAGCGCGCCCGCCAGGGCGTCGGGATCTCCAGGCGGGGCGAAAAGGCCGGCGCCGCTCTCCTCGGCCAGGCGCGCCAGCGGGCTTCCCGGCGCGGCCGTGGCGGCGAAGGGGCGGCCCGCCGCCATGATGGTGAAAACCTTGCTCGGGACCGCGAAATCCCCGCCCTCGGCGGCTTGCGGAACCAGGTGGACCGACGCCGCGCCCAGCGCTTCGCACAATTGCTCGCGGGCCACCAGCGGCTCTATGCGCACGTGCGGCAGCCCGTCCGCCTCAATGCGGGCGCTGAGCTCGGCCTCCACGCCGCCGGCGCCGCGCAGCACCATGTCGAACTGCGCACCGCGCCGTATAAGCGCCGAAGCCGCGTCGATCAGCTGATCGAGCCCCTGCTTTCGCCCGAACGCACCGCTATACAGCAGCTGTGTCCGCCCCTGCGGCTCGGGCCGCACCTGGAACCCTGCGACATCGAGCTGGGGCGGCAGCACGTCGATCGGCGTGGTCACACCGATGTCCCGCAACACCTCGGCCATGCGCTCGGACAAGGTGACGACGTGATCGGCGCGGTTGAGCGCCGCCCGCTCCAGCCGCCGCAGAACGCCGCGGACACGCCGGCCGCCGGCGAGGGGGCTGAGGCCGGACTGGATGTCATGGACCAGCACCACCAGGCGCCCGCCCTTTTTTCTGAACGCCCCGGCCGCCAGAGCCGCAAGTACTGACGGACACACCGCCAGAACCGCAGGATGGGCCGGCTCGCCGAGCGCGCGCGCGGCCAACAGCGCCGCGGCGAAGCCCGCCTCGTTTACAAGCCGCCCGCCCAGCCCCGGTTCATCAGTGACGGGCGCGTTCAGCCGGCGCACCGCGATCCCGCGCCAGTTTTCCCGGTCGCGCTCGCCGCGCCGATAGCCGGGATAGACCCGCCGCTCGGGATAGCTGGGCCGCGCGGTGATGACGTGCGGCGCATAGCCGTTCTCCGCCAGCCACTGCGCGAAGTCGGTCACCGGGGGCGCGCTTCCGTTCGGCTCGGGATGGAAATATTGCGACAGGATCAACACGCGGCGCAGACCTCGATCCGACGTTTGAAGGATGGTTTACCAGCGTTTGTTATATTGGAGCGTTAATTTCTAGCATCTATCACGGCGGTGGCGTTAGGTTCACCCCACACAGAGAAGGCGGCGAGGGGACAGTGGAGGGCGAGATGCAAGCCGATCGCGGCGTGAGGACTCCCGGCCGGACCGCCGCCGTCACGCCGGTGTTCCTGCTCTCCGCGCCGCGATCAGGATCCACGCTGCTCCAACGGCTTCTTGCAGCGCACCCCCGGATCCACTCCATGCCGGAAACCTGGCTTGCGCCCGCCGCCTTCATGGGGATGTCCGCCCAGCCGGCGATCAACGCGGCGAGCACGAAATGGACCCGGACGGCGCTTGACGAGACCGAGCGGCGCGCGCCTGGACTGCGCGAACGGATCCTGCGCGCCGCCGGGGCGGCGATGGTCGACGCCTTCGATGCGGTCTCGCCGGACGACGCGGTCTATTTTCTTGAAAAGACGCCGCGCAACACCCTGGTGCTGCCCCAGATCATCGCCGCGTTCCCGTCGGCGAAATTCGTGTTTCTCTGGCGCAATCCGCTTGCGATCCGGGCGTCGATGAACACCACCTGGTCGAAGGGGGCGTGGCATTTTCGGTGCAAGGCGGACCTGTACGAGGGTCTGGCGCAAATGACCGACACTCGCGCCCGCCTGGCCGGGCGCGGCTTCGATATCCGCTATGAGGCGCTGGTTGAAAATCCGCAGGCGCAGATCGACGCGCTGCTGGACTTTCTGGGCCTGGACCCGATCAGCGTCGAAGACGCTTTCGAATCCGGCGGTGACGCGGTGCGGGGCGGGCTCGGCGATCCAGGCCTTGCGACCGACACGCGAACCGGCGTGCAGGCCTCGAACACCGGCTGGGTCTCGCAATACGGCAACCCGGTGCGGCGGCTCTGGGCGCGGCGGTATCTGGCCTGGCTTGGAGACGACCGGCTTCGCATGATCGGATGCGAGCGCGCCGCGCTGCTCGCCGAGCTCGCGAACGCGCGCGGACAGACCACCCGTCTCGCGAGCGATCTTCTGCGCTGCGCCTACGCATTCGTCAACGAGCGCGTTTTATTAGAGCACTGGTTCCGCCGCCGGGCCGGCGCGCTCAGCGGCGAGCAATTGCCCCTTGACTAGGCGCGGCGCAACTCCGCCGATCGCGGCGCTGGTCCGCCTCGCCTCGGGGCGGGCCGGCGTGACCGGGGCGCTGCGGGTGACCGGCACGGCCGCCTTCATCTTGACCGTCGCGGTGCTGGCGCGCGTCCTGCCGCCGGAGGACCTTGGACGTGTCGTGCTTCTCTTCGTTGCGGCGAACCTGGCGGCGGTGGCTGCGCAAATGGGCCTGGGAAACCTCGCCCTGAGCCTGTTCGCCTCCCACGCCGCGAGCGACGCGCCTGGGCGGGCCCGCATCGCCGGGGCGCGGATGCGCGGCCTGGTGCTGGTGAGCGGCGCGGTCGCCGGGGGCGCCGTCGCGCTCGGCGCCGCAGCGGCGTGGCCGCAAGACCGGATCCTGGCGGCGGCGGCGGGCGGGTGGACCTTCTGCGCCGCCCAGCTTCTCATCAACGCCGAGCTCATTCGCGCCTCCGGAGCGGTTCGCCGGGCTGCGTGGATCGGCGGCGCGGGCCAGACCCTGAGCCCGGCCTGCGCCGGAGCGGGGCTGATCGCAGCGGGCCTGTGCTGGGCCAGGATCATCCCAGCCGCGCCGCACACCGTGTTCATCGCCTACATCATCGCCGCCGCCGCGGTGCTTTGCATTTCAGCCCTGGCGCGCCGCGGGCGCGGCTTCGGCCGCCGGCGCGACGGCGGCGAAGCGGCGCCGGAGACCGGCCTGCTCGCGCGCGCCAGACCGTACTGGCTCGCCTCGGTGCTGCCCCCGCTCTACACCCAGGCGGACGTGTTCATCGTGGCCATCGCCGCCCCGCCTGAGATCGTCGGCTATTACGCCGCGGCGAGCCGCCTGGCCGCGGCCGCAACGCTGCCCACCACCATTCTCGCCTACGCCCTGGCGCCGGGCATCGCCAAGGCCTACGCGGCGAACGCCGTGGATACGCTGCGCCGTCTCAGCGGATCTGCGGCGGCGTTGTCGGCGGGCGCCGCGCTTCTGGTCACGGCGCCGCTGCTGCTGCTTCCAGGCGCGGTGCTGGGCGCGGTTTACGGCGCGCCCTACGCCGCCGCGGCGCCGGCTCTGGCGGTGCTGGCGTTCGGGCGTCTGATCAGCGGGGCGTGCGGGCCGACCGGCGCGTTCCTGACGGCGGGCGGCGCCGGCGGCGTGCTGGCCAAAGCCACGCTGTGGACCACAGGCTTCGCGCTCATCGCCGCGCTCGCCCTGGGACACCAATTCGGCGCCACCGGGGTGGCGGCGGGGTTCGCAGCCGCGTTGATCGGCCAGAACGTGTTTCAGCTGGCGAGCATCACGAGCCGCTTCGGCTTCCTTCCCCATCTGGCGCTTGTGCGCAGGCCCCACAGCGCGAGCCGGCGGCCATGATCGTCTCCCACCGCCACAGACTCATCTTCATCAAGACGGTGAAGACCGCCGGCACCAGCGTCGAAGTGATGCTCTCGCGCCATTGCGGTCGCGAGGACATCATCACGCCGGTCATCCCGCGCGAGGCCGGCCACAGCCCGCAGAACCACCGCGGCCTGTTCAACCCCGCAGACGATCTCGCAGCCCTGGGCGCGCGCAAGGCGCCCGGCGTGGTCAAACGCCTGATCCAGGCGCAGCGGTTCTATAATCACATGCCGGCGCGGATCGCGCGGGCGCGTTTGGGCGAGGCGGTCTGGAGCGCCTATTTCAAATTCACGATCGAACGCGACCCTTGGGAAAAGACGCTGTCTTACTTCCATATGACCAACGCCAGACGATCCTCCCCGCTGACCCTGGACGCATTTCTCGACTCCGGTCGGTTTGCGCCGGCCAGCGAGCTTTACACCGACGCAGAAGGGCGGATCCTGGTGGACAAGATCCTGCAATACGAAACGCTTGAGGCTGATCTGCGCGCGCTTTTGATCGAGCGCGGGATCCCTGACCCCGGAACCTTGCCGAACGCCAAGGGCGGGTACCGCCGCGATCGCCGCGCCGCCGGGGACATCCTGACGCGCGCGCAGGCGCAGCGGATCGCCGAGCGCTACGCCTTCGAGATCGAGCATTTCGGCTACACGCTTGAGCAGGCCGGCCCATGATCGCAGCGCGCCTTGATAAGCTTCTGCGCCTCGCCGTGCGCCCGCGGCTCTGGCCGGCGGCGGCCGCCGGCGCCGTCCCGGCGCTGGAGCATTGGCCGATGTTCACCGGCCTGACCTATGACACCGTGATCGACGCAGGCGCCCACAAGGGCCAGTTCGCCGCCTTCGCGCTCGCCCGCTGGCCGTCGGCGCAGCTCATATGCTTTGAACCGCTGAGCGGGCCGCGCGCACAGCTTCAGCGCACGCTCAAGCGCCTGGCCGCGCCGGTCCGGTTCGAGGTGCGCGCCAAGGCGCTGGGATCACGCCCTGGCGAGGCGCAAATGCACCTCGCCTCGCGCACCGACTCCTCCTCGCTCCTGCCCCTCGGCGCCGAGCAGAAGCGGCTCTTCTCCATGCGTGAGACCGGCGTGGAGACCGTCGCCGTGACCCGCCTGGAGGACGAGCTTCCCGCCGCCGATCTTGGCCGGACGCTGCTGAAGATCGACGTTCAGGGGTTCGAACTGGAGGTCCTGAAGGGCGCAGGAGCCCTCCTGGGCCGGATCGACACGGTCTACGTGGAATGCTCCTATCGCGCGCTTTACGAAGGCCAGGCGCTCGAAGAAGAGATCACCGCATTCCTGAGCCGGGCCGGCTTCTCACCGGCGGCCGAACGGCGCACTGCAGGGACCGAGGAGGCTCCTATTCAGGCCGACAGGCTGTATCGGGGAGGGTAAGCGGGGGCTACTTTTTCTGCGCGAAAAACAGGACAACGGCGTTCAGGCCCGGCGGCGTCAGCCTGAAACCAAGCTGCACAAGCCTCCACAGAAGCGCCGACCTCCCGAAATACGCGGGCTCTCCGTTCACCGCGTACCCGACACGATTCCAGGCCTCATCTGGAAAAAGCCGGGCCAGCGCCGACCAGCTGTTCATCTTGTAACGCGTTGGGAATATGTCGATTTCTTTCCTGTCCGGCTGAAGAACCCGCAGGATCGGGACATGGAATCGATTAGGGATCGATGTCGCGCCCAGCCCGATATAGCCCCAACGATTTGGTGTCCGCATCGCGAACCATCCCCCAGGCCTAAGAACACGCCGCACCTCCTCGACAAGGTTTTCCGGGTTATCGACATGCTCAGCGACCCAGTCGGAGATGACGAAATCGAAGCTCTCCGATTTGAGCGGAAAGTTCGCACCGGAATAAACGACAGCATGATCGACGCTCGCGTTTGCGCTGATGGCGGGGTCCACATCCAGTCCGACGACCGTGCGCGTCTCGCCGCGTAAATCCATAAGCTTCGTACGCGGATCGTTCGGGCGATCGCAATGCCACTCTCCGCGCCCGGCTCCAAGATTGAGCACTGCGCTTGATGGCGCCAGAAGGCTTCTGATGCGCTGATAGAACTCCATCGTGGTGTCGGCGCGGGTATAGCCGCCTATCGCCGCCTCTGGGTAAAGCGCGTCAATGGGAGAAGACATCGGGCCTATTCTTGCTTGCGAAGATAGTTGGCGATTCCGCCTGAGCGCCATGTTGAAATGGGTCGGGCGATACCGGGAGCGTAGGCGCAAAGGCGCCAGAAAAGCAGCGGCGCCAGGCGTCGAAGCGCGGACACCGCCCGGTGCCCGAGCCCGGCTGATAAAACCTTCTTCTGGACGCGCGCCGCCTCTAAAAGATGCATGATCGGGCGTCTGTAGGTCACGCCTTCAGGCGCTTTCTCGGAAATCACGATTGTTCGTTGCATGTGCTGCATCTCCGCGCCCGAGGCCAGCATTCGCGCAATGGATTCATAATCGGCGCAGACACGATAGCTGAGATCGAACGGTGTGGATCGCTGTAAAGAGGCGGGAATAAAGAAGGCCTGGTGCGAGGCGGGGAGGCTGTGCCGGATCCGGTGAGGGTCTTTGTGCGGGCCTTGACGCACGCAAATCCCATTTCCGAAGTCGAGGATCTGCCCGCCGAAGAAAATCGTTGTGGAATTTCGCCGGTTCAAAAAGGGCGCGACAGAGTCGATCGTATCTCTGTCACGATAAACGTCACCCGCGTTGAGAAAGTTGAGATATAGGCCTCTTGCACGCTCTGCCCCCTTATTCATGGCGTCGTACAGCCCTGCGTCGGGCTCACTCCAAACACGGACGCGCTCAGCCTCTAGAGATTTCGCGAACTCAGCGCCGCCGTCCGTCGACCGTCCGTCTACAATGAGCCATTCCGCTTGCCGGCCCGTTTGGGACAGCACCGAGTCCGCCGTACGCTGCAGGCGCCGCACGTCGTTAAACACGACAGTGACGATACTGATCAGAGGATCGCCGCGCGCGGATCGGAAGTCATCGCCGACGGGCATCGAGACCTCCGTCGATCTCGGCGCGGGCGAGGAGAAGAGTAGCCCCCCAGATCGCGCACCAAGCGGTGAATGCAGACTGCAACGGCTGATAAAACGAGCTCACAAGGAGGAGCACGATCATAGCCGTCGGGAAGATGTTCGCCTTGTGGCGTCTGGCAAGATAGGCCCCGAACGGCAGACCGGCCAGAAGGCCGAGGCCCAGAAGCCAGCCCAAAACGCCGCCGTACAAAGGAAGTTGCAGCCAGATCGTATGCGAGCCGTTCCAGAAAACCCGTTCACCGACAAAGGAGGCGAACGGAGTGTAGTGGGGACCTACGCCGAAAACCGGATGGTCTTGAATGGTCCGCCAGGCGGCCAGGAAAAGGTCGGTGCGGGGCTCGCGGCCCTCTCTAAGGAAAAATTGTCCCCATAGCGCCTCACCAAGCCCGGTCGTCATGAGCGCAACCAAGGCTGCACACGCCGCCGCCACCGCCGCGGTGGACCAGCTTAGGTCGTTCACCAGTCGAGGGAGGGCGAGCCCGAGCGGCAGGACGAGCAGGGCGAGAAGCGGCGTGCGCGAGCCTGAAGCTAAAGCGCCCAGAACGAGGATCGCGACAGTTCCAAGCGCGGCCACCCCATTCAGCCGCCGCATCCGATAAAGCGCGTAAGCACAAAGCGACGCAGCGGCGAGTAGCAGGGCGATAGATCCCTTGGTGCTCATCAAACCGGTTGCGGAGACACCGAAGGGAGACAAAACGCCTATTCGGCTAGCCGCACGCCGGGACCCTTCCAGGGAGATCAGTCCGCCGCTGTCGGCGATGATCGCAAGCGAAGCGATTAAGCCGCTGGCCAAAAGAGCGAACGCCACCAGAGCGTTGCCTGACGGCTTTAGCCGGACAAGCGCGCACCAGACCAGAATGCCGATACCTGTCGCCCTGAGGATCAATTGCTGGAAGGCCGGCGGCGCGTATCGGTCCATCACCGAGCTATTCACCAATACCGCTATCTCCGCGCACGCAAAGACCAACAATAGCGCACAGATGATCAGAATATAAGTTGAAAGCCCCCCATCAGACTGGATACCGAAGCCGACGTATCTTGATGTTAATGCAAGAGCTATCGAACAGATAAGGAAGGCCTCGCTTAAATTCATAATTCCTAGGAAGAAATTATATTGCTCGAGCGGCAACGCCAGCAACGCTAGGCAAAATATTATCAGCGAAGCGCTTTTCATTCGCAGGCCATAACCGGTTCGGCGGGGTGTGTCGACGCCATGCTTCGCCGCTTGAGCTTACTGCAAGGTGAATACGAGTTTGGAAAAAAAAGGCCCTCGCCGAAGCGAGGGCCATTAATTTCACGAAATCGACGCTTGGATCAGGTGAACAGGAAGTCGCTGTTGTCCAGGTCGTTTTCGTCGACGTTGAACAGGCGGATGGTCTCGCCGTTCGCCCCGAAGCCGGTGATGTCGACGAACCCGCCACCGCTGTTGATGGTCAGATCACTGATGTCGCTGACGCCGAAGGCGGACAGGTCGATCAGGTCCTGGTTCACGGCGTTGAAGTCCCAGATGATGTCGGTGCCGGAGTCGGCTTCGAAGATGAAGGTGTCGGCGTTCGCGCCGCCCCACAGCTCGTCGTCGCCCAGACCGCCCGTCAGGGTGTCCTCGCCGTTGAAGCCGCGAACCCGGTCATTGCCGGCTCCGCCATCGCCCACGAAATCGGCGTTGGTACCGTGCAGCGTGTCATTGAAGTCGGACCCCACAAGACCCTCGATGCCGAAGGTCGTGTCGCCGGCCGCATGGCCGCCGGAGTGGGAAGACCCGGTCCAGAGCCGGACGTTCACGCCGGCGTCGGAGTCGGAGTAGTCGGCCGTGTCGTATCCGGCTCCGCCGTCGACGATGTCCGCTCCATCGCCGCCGGACAGCAGGTCGTTGTCCGCACCGGCGTAAAGCTGGTCGTCGCCGTCGCCGCCGGAGAGGACGTCTTCGCCCTGGCGGCCCTGCAGGATGTCGTTACCGGCGCCGCCGTTGACGGTGTCGTTACCCTCGCGTCCGTTGAGGATGTCGTTTCCGCCATTGCCGTTGAGCGTGTCATCGCCGTCCCCGGCGCGGATCACGTCCGCAACACCGGAGCCGACGAAGATTTCGTCCGCAGCCGAGCCGTAGATCTGCGCCCCGGCGCCGCCGGCGGCGTAGACGGTGACCGGCTCCGCCGTGCCGTCATAGGTGTTGGCGCCGATGATCTGGTTCAGCAGCGACACCGCGTTCAGCGCGCCGATGCCGATATGCTCGACCGTGCTGTTGGCGAAGTCGTTGCCGGAGATCGTATCAGCGTCCGGACCGTCATTGGACAGGCCCACATTGTTGCCGTCGAACACGTTGTTGGTGACAGACGCGTTGGAGGTCGGATTGAGGTAGACGCCGGTGGCCCAGCCCTCGAAGGCGTTGGAGTCCACGGTGAGGCCCTGGCCGTCTCCGATCGCGGTCACTACGCCGCGGAACACGCCGAACCCTTCGGTGCGCACGAAGTCGGTGTTTTCCACCGAAACGCCGCCAGCCTGCACGTAGACACCCGCGCTGGAGCCGGACATGAGCGCGCCCTGCTCGATCTGCAGGCCGTCGATCGACGCGCCGTCGGCCGTGATGTGCAGGCCGCCGTCGATGATCGATTCCGCACCGCGACCAGCGTCTCCGCCCGCCACGCCGGCGTTGGCGCCGATCAGGCTCAGAGACTTGTCGATCGCATAGGCGCCCGACCAGGAGCCCTCGCCCAGCAGGATCGTATCGCCGTCCTGGGCGTCGTCCAGGGCCGCCTGAAGCGACATGCCGTCAAGCACGATGTAGGTGGACGAGCCTGCGCCGGTGTCGTCGACTTTCAGCACTTCCACGCTGTCCAGCGTGTCGGTCCCGCTGCCGGTGGTCACGGTCCCGCTCACAGAGCCGGAGCCGTCGATTGTCAGGCCGGTCAGGTCGAAGTCCGCCAGGGTGACGGGCGAGGCGCCCGCCTCGTGGAAGACTGCGGTGTCGACGCCGTCGCCGCCGGTCAGCGCATCGTCTCCGGCGCCGCCGAACAGCTCATCGTCGCCTGCGCCGCCGTCGAGATCGTCGTCGCCGCCGAAGCCGCGCAGACGGTCATTGCCGGCGCCCCCTTCGGCGATGAAATCGCCGGCGGTGCCCATAAGCACGTCATCGTGATCAGACCCGATGAGGCCTTCGATCGATTCGACGTAGTCTCCGGTGGCGTCACCGCCGGTGGGCGAGGTCTCATCGAACAGGCGCACATCGACGCCCGCGGACGAGGTGGAGTAGTCCGCCGTGTCGTATCCGGCTCCGCCGCGCAGGAAGTCAGCGCCCTCGCCGCCGCGCAGCGTGTCGTCACCGTTCTGACCGTTCAGCACGTCGTCGCCGCCGTCGCCGATCAGCGCATCCGCGCCGTCGCCGCCGCGCAGCGTATCGGCGCCGCCCTCGCCTTTGAGGTAGTTGTTCGCCTCGTCGCCGGTCAGGACGTTGGCGGTGTCGTCGCCCTGGATCGCGTAGACGTGGTCGGCCGGAGCGCCGGACATGTCGAAGTCGCGGAACGGAGCGAAGAAGTCGCCGCCCACGCCGTCGATATTGATCGGCAGATTCCAGCCGGTCTCGGCGGACACGTCGACATTACTCACCAGCAGGCTGTCGAGATTGTCGTACCCGTAAAACGCAACCCCGACCTTCTCGTACACGCCGGAGATGTCGACATTGATCATCCGCACATTGCCGAGCGGACCATGATCCGACCGGAACTGGATGGCGTTTTCAGCCGGCCCGGCGTCGCGGTCCTGACCCACGATGGTCAGATTGCGCAGGGTGGCGGCGCCGTTGAACTGGAAGAAGTTCAGGTCGCCGTCGCCGCTGGACCCGGTGTCGGGCTGGCCGTTGCCGGTGAAGGAGCTGTCCTCGATCACCACGCGGTCGAGATCGACCGGGTTGTCGTTCGCGCCGATCTGAACGCCGTTATAGTCGTTCTGCTCGAACGCACTGTTGGAGATCGTCAGCGTACCCAGGATCGCATTGTCGTCGAACTCGACGCCCGACCCGCTGGCGTTGGTGACGGTGACGCCGTCGATGGACACTTCCGCGTCCGTCCCCAGATCGCCCACGAGATGGAAGCCGTCGCCGCTGGCGGGCTCGATGATCGTCGAACCCGCGCCCGCGCCCTGGAAGTCGAGGGCTTTGTCCACCGTCACGCTTTCAGAGTACGTGCCCGCGGCGATCTGGATGGTGTCCCCGCCTAGCGCCGCATCGACGGCGGCCTGGATGCTGGTGAACGCGTCGGCCGGGGACGATCCGTCGCCCGCGCCCGTCGCGTTCACGTCGACATAGAACGTTTCCTGGATGGAGTAGGTGTTCACCTGGGTGACATTGCCCACGTCGCCGCCGACGAAGTCGCCGTTGGCGTTGCCGCGGAAGCCGGTGTTGGTGGCTTCAATGTTGGAGGAGTCGAAGGCCGGAGCGACCAGATTGTCGACATAGACACCGAAGCTGTTGCCCTGGATGACATTGCCGACAAGGTCGATGTTCGAAGCGCTGTCGATCCAGACGCCGCTGGCGCCGGCGTCTTCAAACGTGTTCTGGAGAACCAGGATGTCGGTTCCCGACGCCTGGATGCTTTGCAGCACCAGAGCCGCGTTCGAGGAGCCGGTGACAGAGTTGCCTTCGATGACCAGGCCGGAATAGTCCAGCTGGCCGGGGATCACGCCGTCGCGCAGCCCCTCCGCCTCGAAGCCGGCGTAGATGCCGAAGCCGTGCGGGTTGCCGCCGGAGGCGAGATCAATGTCGTTGTCGCGGATGACCACGTTCTGCAGGTCGCCCGGCGGGCTGGCTTCGTAGCCGACGATGATGCCGTCGGAGAAGCCCTGGATGTCGAAGTTCTCGAAAGTGACGTCACCGGATTGAATGCTGACCGCCGTGGCGGCGCCGTCCGGGCCCTGAAGCACGGCGCCGTCCGCGCCGATGATGGTCAAGGCTTTGTCGATCGTCAGGCTCTCAGCGTACGTGCCCGCGGCGACCTCGATGGTGTCGCCGGCCGAAGCCGCGTCGATCGCCGCCTGGATGGACATGCCGTCCAGAACCACGAACGTCGAAGAGCCGGTGTTGGCGACCTCAAGCACCTCGATGCTGCGCAGCGTCTCGGCGCCGTCGGGCCCGACAAGGGTTCCGCTGACCGAGCCGCCGTCCACGGTGAGGCCCGAGAAGTCGAACGCGGCGGCGTCGTAAGGCGAACCGCCTGCATCAGCGATCACGGCGGTGTCCACGCCCTGGCCGCCGTCGAACACGTCGTCGCCCAGGCCGCCGACCAGCGTGTCGTTGCCGGTGGTGATGTCGGCTTGATTGTAGGACGCGGTGGTCAGGTCGTCGAAGATGAACCCGCCGCCCGCGACGCCCGGCTCGGCGGTGCCGCCATTGCGGAAGCCGACGGTGTCGACCGCCGCGGTCGGACCGGCCGGATCGCCGGAGTTTTCGAAATAGAGCTCCCAGCTGGTCAGACCGGTGTGCGTTTCGCCGTTGATGGTGACGCGCACCTCGTCATTGCCGGACCCGCCGTTGAAGACCATCTCCACAGCGATGTCATGCTCGACGGTGCGATCAAGATTGGTCGCCAGCTCGACGAAGTTGAAGTCGTAACCGTTCGCGTTGTCGGCCTCGACAGTTTGCCAGTAACCGACCGTCAGACCGGTGTCGGCGTCGCCGTTATCGACCACCCGCACGATGGCTTGACGGATCGCGGTGCCTTGCTGGCCGGGCGTGATGTCGATCGAGGCGCCCGGCTGCTCGGTGGTGGTGGCGGACTGGAACGTCATGGCGAACGCGAAGGTGTCGTTGACGCTGCCTGCGGTCTCGCCGGCGAGGTCCACGCTGGGCGCGAACGGCCAGGTGGTGTCGTAGTTGCCGCTGGTCACCGCGTTTGAAATCCGCAGCGCCTGACCGCCGTCACCGTCGCTCACAAGCTCGGCGTCCAGCTGGGCGCCGCCGTCCAGACCGCTTACGCCGTTGCCTGTCCAGCCGTCGCCGGCTCCGAACATCGGGTCGCTGTTGTGGGAGAAGTCAAGCGGAGCGAAGCCGTCAAAGTCCGTGCTGTAGGACGTACCAAGATCGCCGCCCGCCTCGACATAGTCCGCGTCGAGCTCGGAAGACACGTCGCCGATGAGCTCGTCATTGCCCGCGCCGCCCTGGACGAGATCGTCACCGGCGCCGCCCTGGACGGTGTCGTCGCCCGCATCGCCGTTGAGCGTGTCATCACCCGCGCCGCCGGACAGCGTGTCGTCGCCGTCGCCGCCGCTCAGCGTGTCGTCGAGGGCCGAACCGCCGAGGAAGTCGGCGCCGTCGGTGCCCGAGAAGCCGACGATGGCGGAGTCGTTCGCCGAGCCGTAAAGCTCGACATTATTGCCCGACCAGGCGTCCCCGCCGGTGTTCGGCGTCGCGCTCAGCACCATGTTCTGGAAGAGGTTGCCGGAGATGTCGACGCCGTCGACATTGTTGGCCGCCGCGATGCCGGCGATCGAGCTTTCGATCGTATTGCCGGTCAGAACGGCGTTGTCGGTCTCGCCGAACAGGTAGATCGCATAGTGCGTGTTCTCACCGCCGGGCGAGGTGGCGCCGACAACCGTGTTGCCGGTGATCTCGATGCCGTCGGCCGCTTCATAGACGAGCATGCCGGTGGTGACCCAGTCGCCGCGCAGATAGCCGACGCCGTCGATCGTGTTGTTGGTGATCGAACCGCCCGCGCCGAAACCGACCTGGATGCCGTTCTGGGCGATGGCGTTGGTCGCGGGCAGGAAGCCGGAACCGGACACCTGGTTACCGTCGATATCGACGGTCAGGCCCGTGCCGGCGATCGCCATGCCGTTCTTCTGGAAATCTTCGATCGTGCTGTTGCTGATCACGACCGTGCGCGCTGCGCCGTCGCCGTTGTCGACGACGATGCCGACGCCGCGCTGATTGCCCTTCGGCGTGCCGTCCAGGTTCAGCGAGTCACGCATGCCCGTGACGGTCACGTCGTCGATCGTGCCGGAGGTGTCGCCGAAGAAGATGCCTTCAAAGTCGGGACGCGTGCCCGATCCCATGGCCTCGCCAAGGCCGCGCCCATCCACCAGCAGATCTTCGATGACGATGTTGGAGCTTTCCTCCGCCGAGATCACCGCCGCCCGGTCGCGAGAGGTCGCGGTGGTGTCGTTGATGAAGGCCGGGTTGTCCGGCATTTCGATGACCGTGGCGTCGCCTTGGCCGGTGATGGTCAGGTCGGTCTTGCCGTCGATCTCGATCTGCTCACGGAAGGTGCCCGCAGCGATCTGGATGGTGTCGCCGGACGCCGCAGCATCGATGGCGCCCTGGATGGAGTCGAAGGTACCCACGAGGTCGCCAGACCCGTTGAAGACCTGCACCGGCGCGCTGGCGTCCAGTGTGACGCCGTCGCCGGCGAAGCTGACCGCTTCGACCTCAGTCAGCGTGTCGGTCCCTTCGTCCCCGTCGCCGGCGTTGTTGTCCACAACGCTGGAGAAGCCGGTCACCATGCCGGAGGCGTCCGTCACCGCCGTGAGTGTGAAATCGGTGCTTGAGCCGTCATACCGCGCGACATCTGATCCCGCACCGCCATTCAGGGCGTCGTTACCAATGCCGCCGACCAACGTGTCGTCGCCGGCCCCGCCATTGAGCGTGTCATCGCCGGCGCCGTCGTCGAACGCCCCGCCCGGCTTGTTGCCGCCATACAGGATGTCATCGCCGTCACCGCCATTGAGGGTGTCGTCACCCTCCTTGCCGTGCAGCGAGTCGTTACCGCTGGTGCCGGTGATGGTGGAGTTGACCGGACCCTGAGCGTCTTTTTCGCCCTGGATTTCGGCATGGACAGCCGAGGTCGACGGGAAGGTGATCCCGAAGCCGGACGCGTCCACGTTCTCATCCGAGAAGCCGTCGAGATTGAACAGCGGCCCCCACCAGCTCTCAGCGCCGGACAGGTCGAGCCCCGTGATGGAGAGCCCGTCAATTTCGCCAAAGTTGAAAAAGGCGATCGGGTTCTTGTGATACTCGCCAGAGACCGTGACATTGTTGACAGTCACGTTACCGATATTCGGCGCATTCGCGCCGACCGGGTTGGCGTTGCCTTCATTGTTGATGAACCCGGTCATTTCGATGGCGTTGTCCGGGCGACCCGCGGAAGTCCCCACGCCGGTCGTGCCGTCGAACGTCACCGTGTCGAACGTCGCATCACCGCTGAACCCGAAGAGCTTCACGTGGGCGGTGTTGCCGGAACCGGTTCCGTTGTCGGAGAAGTCGACGTTGGTGACGACCAGATCAGCCATGGTCGGCGTGCCCGCCGGATCACCGTCATCGCTGGCGTAAATACCGCGATTGGTGAAGCCGCTGATGGAGCCGTCATTGATGGTCAGCGTGCCGACATTGGCGCCGTGCTGAACGTCGATCCCGATGCCGGCCGCGCCGTTCCCGGCCAGATCGATGTTCTCGAACGACAGGTCTCCATCAACGCCAGCATCGACGAATACCGCCGTACCGGACGCAGGCTCGATCGAGACATCACCAATTCCCTCAAACGACAACGCCTTGTCGATGACCAAATTCTCAGCGTACGTGCCGGAGCCGACAAAAATCGTGTCTCCGTCCGCCGCTGCGTCCACCGCCGCCTGAATGGAGCCATATTCGGTGGCGTCGCCGCCGCTGGCGAGGAACACCTTGCCGTCCAGCGGATCCAAGCCGCCACGGCTTACGTCAAGCTGATCAACTGAAAGGCCGTTCGCCAGATCCCACGCGATGGACTCGGCGAAATTGTTGGTGTTGGAGCCGCTGAACACAGGGCGATCGCCGTAGGCTTGGCCATCGGCGCTGCGCGGCTCGGCCACCACGTCGCCGATGCCGTCGCCATCGATATCCGGGTTGCCGTTCGCCGTCACGAAGCGATCATTAATCGGTCCGTCATTGAGGTTGCCGAGAATGTTGTCGTGCAAAGACTGCCCAGGCGCAGGGGCTCCGCCACGGTCTTTCGCAATGAAATCCAGGATCGGGTCGTTCCCTGCGTCGAGCCAGTCGATATAGGCCTCGGCGAGTTCGACGAAGAGCGCGTTCACCGCGTAGGCGAGCGCACCGGCGTCAACGCTAGTGTTGTCGATGGTGTGCGCCAATCCAGGGAACTGGCTCACGGTGTCTGAAAACTGGCCCGCCGTATCGACCGTACCGGACGGCGCGGTGTAGTCGCCCCCGGCGCCGGCGATCGCCGGGAAGGTCACATAGGCGGCGTCCAGCTCTTGCCAGACGTCGATGAAATCCTGCGCGGTGGTGAAGGCCATGGTTCGGGTCCCCCCTGTTTGAACCGTGTTCGTTTACGCCTCCAGCCGCCCCCACGGCGACGCTCCGCCGACGCGCGGCGATGAGACGTTTGGCGCAAAGAACACGGTAGGCGCTCCTTCGTATCAACCTTTTCTTAATCTCTTTTGGGGCGGTTTCGACCCGATCCGTTGCGAATCAGCCACTAATTTATGTATTTTGGTTCGTCATTTTAGGTAAAGCTGAACCGAAAGCCGAAAAATTAACCCTATTTCCACGGGTTACGCGATAAATCTCCTCGCCTGAATGCGTCCTTCAGGGTGACACCCCCATCATCTCCGCGTAAGGATGCCGGCCGGAACGAGGGATCGGGTCATGGCCAATGCGGGCGGCGGACAGACCGGCGAGACCGCTCTGAAAGGAGCGCTGCGTGCGGCGGCGAAAGCCTTCGTCGCGCTGGGCGCGGTGTCCGGCGCGTTGAACATTCTGCACCTGGTCACGCCGCTCTACATGCTCTCGGTTTATGACCGGGTGCTGGCGAGCGGCAGCCGGGAGACGCTCTTCTACCTCACCTTGATCGCCCTGGTGGCGCTCGCCGTGTTCGGCGTACTCGAAGGCGCGCGCACCGCGATCCTCGCGCGCACCGGGGCCTGGCTCAGCGATCGGCTAGGCGGCCCGACCCTTCGCGCCAGCCTCAAGGCTGCGCTTGCAAAGGGCGGCGGCGGAGCAGAGCCGCTGCGCGATCTGCAGCAGGTTCAGAATTTCCTGGGCGGTCCGTCGGTGAACCCGTTCTTCGACGCGCCCTGGGCGCCGGTCTTCGTCATCTTCATCTGGCTGCTGCATCCCTGGCTCGGCGTGCTGGCGCTCATCACCGCCGTGCTGCTCTTCGCCATCGCCCTGGGCAACGAGGTGTTGACCAGAAAGCCTCTGCGCGAAGGCGCGGGCGCGCTGAACATGGCCACGCGCGAGGCCGACGGCATCGTCGCTCACGCCGAGACCGTTCACGCCATGGGCATGGAATCCCAGCTCGAAGCGCGCTGGCGCACCCATCAGCGCGCCGCGCAGGCGGCCCAGACCTCCGGCGCGGAGCTGGGCGGCTGGATCACCGGCGCGTCGCGGTTCGTGCGCCTGTCCGCCCAGGTGGGCGTGCTGGGGCTCGGCGCGCTTCTTGTGCTGCGCGGAGAGCTTTCCGCGGGCTCCATGATCGCCGGCTCGATCCTGTTGGGGCGCGCCCTCGCGCCGGTGGAGCAATCCATCGGAGCCTGGCGTGCTTTCGTCGCCGCGCGCTTCAGCTATCAGCGCCTGGGAAAGCTTATGGAGGCGTTTCCCGAAACGCCGAGCCGCATGGCGCTGCCCGAACCGCGCGGGATGCTTTCGGTGGAGCAGCTCTACGTCCGTGCGCCGAACAGCGACGTTATGATTCTCAGCTCGGTCAGCTTCGCTTTGAAGCCCGGCGAGGCGATCGCCGTCGTGGGTCCGTCGGCCGCGGGCAAGTCGACGCTGTGCCGGGCGGTCTGCGGGACGGTGCCGGTGTTCCGCGGCGCGGTGCGCCTGGACGGCGCGGAGATCGACCACTGGCCGCGTGAACAGTTCGGCGCCGCGGTGGGCTATCTGCCCCAGACCGTCGAGCTGTTCGACGGCTCGATCCGCGAAAACATCGCCCGCATGGGCGAGGCGGACGATGAGGCGGTCACCCGGGCGGCCATGCTGGCGGGCGTGCACGAGCTGATCTTGAAACTCCCCGACGGCTACGAGACCCGGGTCGGGCCGACCGGCGTGGCGCTCTCGGGCGGCCAGCGTCAGCGCATCGGCCTGGCGCGGGCGATCTTCGGCGACCCCAAGCTCATCGTGCTGGACGAGCCGAACTCCAATCTCGATCAGGACGGCGAGGCGGCCCTGACCGGCACGATCGCGCGCCTGAAGCGCCAGGGCGCCGGGGTGCTGCTGGTGGCGCACCGCCAGTCCGCGCTCGCGGCGGTGGACAAGATTCTGGTGATGAAGGACGGCGCGGTTGAGATGTTCGATGCGCGCGACGAGGTCCTGCGCATCATGGCCGAGCGACGGCGCTTCGCCAGTCAACAGGCCAAGGCCGACGGCGCGCAGCCCAAGCCGAAGCGGGAGGTGAAATGACCGCCGCAGCCGCATCCGCTCCAGACGAGTCCGGCGACGTCCTCTCCGCCATTGCGCGCCCGGCCCTTATCGCCGGCGCCGTTGTCGCGGCCTTTGTCGCCGCGTTCGTGGGATGGGGCGCGACCGCGCCCATCTCCGGGGGCGCGATCGCCTCAGGACGCATCAGCCCGGAGGGCAGCCGGCGTACGGTGCAGCACCTGGAAGGCGGGATCATCGAAAGCTTCGAGGTTTCCGACGGGGATGCGGTCGCGCCGGGAGACGTGCTCATCGTCCTGCGCGAAACCCAGGCCCGCGCCAGCTTTCAGGTCCTGCTGAACCAGCAATTGCTGTACGAGGCCCAGCGCGCGCGCCTGCGCGGCGAGCAAGCCGGCCGCGACGCGATCGACTTTTCCAGCCGCCTTCTTGAGGCGGCGCGTACCGATCCACAGATCGCCGAGCTTCTCGACACCCAGCGCGAGCTGTTCACCCGGCGCACCGAGCTGCACGCCAACCGCCAGCGCGTCTTCCGCCAGCGTATCGCGCAACTGGACGCCGAAATCGACGGTTTGCGCGAACAGATCGTCAGTCAGAACGAACGCCTGCGCCTGATCGGAGAAGAAATCAACGATACGCGCTCACTCTACGAACGCGGACTGGCGCCCCGCCCGCGGCTTCTGGCTTTGCAGCGCGAAGAGGCCTCGATCAGCGAGCAGCGCGCCGCGAACCGCGCCGCAATCGCGCGCGCGCAACAATCGATCGGCGAGGCGGAGGTCTCCCTGCTCGCCGCCGACGCCCAGCGCCTCGACCAGGTCTCCACCGAGCTCAACGAGGTGCAGGCCCAGCTTTCGGAAGTCAACGAGCGCCTTTTGGCCAGCGAAGACGTGCTCGACCGCACCGTCATCCGTGCGCCGATCGCCGGCACCGTGGTCAATCTGCGCCTGAAGACCGAGGGCGGCGTGATCCGCCCCGGCGAGCCCATCCTCGACATCGTGCCCGAGGAAGAAGCGCTGATCATCTCCGCGCGCCTTTCCCCCATTGATGTGGATCTGGTGACGATCGGTCAGACCGCCGCGGTTCACCTAAGCGCCCTGCCGCAGCAGTCCCTGCCGCGCATTGAGGGCGAGGTGATCGGGCTGTCGGCCGACGCGCTGACCGACGAGCAATCGGGAGAAAGCTATTTCAACGTGCGGGTCCGCGTCGATATCGCGGAAATCGACCGGCTGAGCGCGCAGCTGGGCGAAGACCTCACCCTGACGCCAGGCATGCCTGCAGAGGTGCTGATCGTGACCGGCGAGCGCACCCTGGTCGATTATCTCATCGAGCCGCTGCGCAACTCCATGCGCAACGCCTTGCGGGAAGGCTGAGGCGCGCCGCGGCCGCCGGCGCGCCGTGAACCAGTCAGCACTTTTGAGCCACCCCGGAATCGGCGCCGCGCGCCACCGCTGCGGCGCGCGGCCTAAACGGCTATCACCGCCTCGATAAACGCACCTTTTGATACCCAGTTTAAATTAGGCCGATACTAAGCAATTGGAAATAATGTGTAATATGCTTGTGCGCCGATTCTCATCGCCCCAAATTCGGATAGTCCGGAAACAAAAAAGGGGCGCCGAGATGACCGTAAGCATGGCGACTGACCCGCATATGGACGCGCTGAAGCAAAGCGCCGCCGACCCGCTTCAAGTTCTGGTCACCCCCCAACGGGCGCTGATCGGCGCCAATCTAAGCGCTGACGCCATATTGCGCCGCGGCGACGTCCTTTGCGTGGAGGAGGGCCGCATCGTTGCGCTGAAGCCCGAGCTGGAGGCCCCGATCGCCGCGCTGGTGGCCAACGCCAGCCATAAGGGCTACCGCACGCTCATCGCCTGCCCGGGTGAGGACGGCGCGGTGACCTGGGCGGCCTCGTCGAAGATTCTTCTGGCGATGGACGCCGCGCCGCAGTCGATCCTGGTGACCGCGCGGCCGCTTATCAAATCCGAACCGCTCACCGGGCCGGACCTGGTCGCGCTGTTCAATCTGACCCCTGCTGAAGCCCGGCTCGCGGTGGAGCTGGCGGCCGGCCATTCGCTCGCCGACATCTCCGCCAAGCGCCAGATCCATATCAGCACGCTGCGCGCCCAGCTGCGCTCGATCTTCACGAAAACCGGCGTCTCGAAACAGTCCGAGTTCGTCTCGTCCGTCTGGCGCGCGGCCGCCGTTTAGCGCGGCGCCGCGGCCTGGCCGGAGGGCCGAGCCAAAACGCTGTCTCATGCCGCGCTCCAAGCGCCGGGCGCCGAGGGCCGGGCGCTGTTTCGCCTCCACTCGGCCGCAACAGGCGGAGACCGGCGCTCATCGTCTCTCGGCCCAGACGAGAGGTCCCCGCCCTGGCTGAAGCGGCCCTAGAACACGAAATCATCCTCCGAGAGCGTGGACAGATTGGTGTTCTCCACTCGCACGACGCCGCCGCCGAAGGTGGTGAGGTCGATGAGCATGTCCGCACCGTCCTGCGCGGCGTGCGCGGACACGTCGGAATAGGCGA
>JAVJPX010000011.1:0-229021 GCA_040217555.1 Oceanicaulis sp. | reverse complement strand
GTCGAAATTTTCCTCGCGGTACGCATCAATGACGCGCGGCAGGAGTTTCTCCCGGCAATACTGGCGCGCGGTCTCGGCGATCATCCGCTCGTCCTCGGAGAGCTGATGATCAAGATGCAGCGGGTCCTCCCAGGAGAAGCTGAGTGCGTCTTCTGCGCCGTCGCGGGCCATGACCTTATCCTTCAAGGGGCCGGTCAGACCGGCAGGGTTTTACCAGGGTTCATGATGGAATGGGGATCAAGCGCGTCCTTGATCGTGCGCATGAGCGCGGCCGAGGCGCCGAGCTCTTCGCGGGCGACCGCCAGCTTGTTCAGACCGATGCCGTGTTCTCCGGTGGAGGTGCCGCCCATCTCCACTGCGCGCCGGGCGATGCGGTCCGACAGCGCCTTGGCGCGCTTGGCCGCGTCGGGGTCTTCGCCGTCGTGCAGGATCATGACGTGGAAATTGCCGTCGCCCACATGGCCGACGATGGGGCAGGCGAACCCGCTCTTCTCGCCGTCGCGCGCGGCCGCCTCCACCGCCTCGGCCAGGCGGGAGATCGGCACGCAGGCGTCGGTCACGATGGATTGCGTTCCCGGCGCCAGGGCGCGTGCGGCGAAATAGGCGTCGTGGCGGGCTTTCCACAGCCTGGAGCGGTCTTCTTCCTTATCGGCCCAGCTGAACGCGCCGCCGCCCATGGCGTCGAAAATCTCGCGCACCTGCTCGATCTGGTCGTCCACCGAAGCCGGGGAGCCGTGAAACTCCAGAAACAGGGTCGGCTTGGCGGCCAGCTCGTCGAGCTTGGAATAGGCGATGCAGGCCTGCATCTGGAGCGTGTCGAGAAACTCGATCCGCGCCACCGGCACGCCCATCTGAATGACGGCGGAGACCGCTTCGACTGCGTTGGTGAAGCTGTCAAACTGGCACAAGCCGCTGGTGATACGTTCGGGAACGCCGAACAGGCGCAGGCGCAGCTCGGTGATCACGCCGAGCGTGCCTTCCGCGCCCACGAACAGGCGCGTCAGATCATAGCCGGCGGACGATTTGCGCGCCCGACCGCCCGTGGTGACGATCTCGCCGCTCGCCGTAACGACCGTGAGGCCCAGCGTCACCTCGCGCATGGTGCCGTAGCGCACCGCGTTGGTGCCCGAGGCGCGCGTGGACGCCATGCCTCCGAGCGTGGCGTTGGCGCCGGGATCGAGCGGAAAGAACAGGCCCTGGTCGCGCAGATGCGCGTTGAGCTGCTCGCGGGTGACGCCGGCCTCCACCTTCACGTCGAGATCCTCGGCGTTGACCTCAAGGATTTTGTCCAGCCCGGTCAAATCCAGGCTGATCCCGCCGCGCACCGCGTCCAGCTGGCCCTCCAGCGACGAGCCTGCGCCGAATGGGATGACCGGCACGCGCCGTTGGGAGCAAAGCGCGACAATCTCGGCTACCTCTTCGGTGGTCTGCGCGAACACGACTGCATCCGGCGCGGCCGGCGGGCCGGCGCCTTCGCCCCGGCCGTGGGAGTCCCGCATGGCCTGAGCCGTGGACACCCGCTCGCCAAAACGCGCCTTCAGCGTTTCGACGAGCGAGGCGACCGCGTCGCCGGACGCAGGCGCGAGGCCGGTGTCCGGGCTCATTCCGCCGCCGCGTCGGCTTGACCGGAGGTGTAGGCGCGCGGATCGAGCTTGCGCAGCACGCCGTCGATGCCGGGCTTGTTGAAGCCCTTATAGCCCTCGTTGCGCTCGATGTTTTCCAGGTGCGTGATGATTGCGCCGTTCAGCCGGATGCGCTCGGCCTCGTCGGCGGGAAGGTGGCCTTCCTGCACCAGCCGGTCGACGCGGGAGGGGTCCACCGCGATCCAGTCGCCCAGGGTCAGCTCCTGATAGAGGAACGGAAAGTCGGAGAAGGGCTCGGCCATCATCTTCACGCCGTGGTCGGCGAGTTGATCGCGCAGCGCGGTCTTGTCATAGAGGCCGGCCACGTGGTTGAGCCCGGCTTCCAGGATCGACTCCCCGTGCAGCACAGACAGCACGCCGGCCCGCCGATGCTTGTCCAGCGGCGGCAATTCCTCGTGCGCGAAGTCGATCTCCAGCTCTTCCGGCGCCAGGTCCACGTCGGCGAAAATGGTGCTCTTCAGCGCGGGCTGTTCGAGCACCTGACTGCCCCAGCCGGCCATTTCACCGGCGTAGAGCATTTCGCGCAGCTCATACCCGAGCATCTCCAGGATTCTGATCGTATGACGGTAATGCTCGCGCGAGCCGTCATAGGTATGATGGTCGATGTTCGACCAGCCGATGCCCACCGCGTCCTGGCGGGCTTTCTGCAGGCGGCCGGCCGAGCAGCGGCGCATCCAGTATTCGCGCTCGGCGCGCAGCCAGATGTCGCAGGCCCAGTGCTGACCCAGCTCGTCCACGGCCGCCTTCACCAGCGCCTCGGTGTGGGCAAGACCCTGCGGTACGCTGTCGAATTCACGGCGGCGCGCCCGGAACGCCTGTTGATGAATCCGGCCCGCGCGGATCAACGCGGGGGCGATGTCGGGCACGTCATAGCCCACATGGCCGTTGCGGGCGATCACGCCGAAGCGGACCTGTCCGGCGTCGAACACCACAGCGCGGCGCAAGGGCCCGTGCTCGGCGCCTTCGATGGCGGCGTCAAGCCCGTTGGCCGACAGGAAGGTCTCCACCGACTCCACACGCACCCAGACCGTCACGCCGGGGCCGCGTTGCACGAAGGCCGGGAAATATCCGCCGGGATGCTCGAACACGTCGTCGCCGAGCGGCTCCCAGCCGGCCGCACTCACCGCATCGCGGGTTTGGTTGGCCTGAAACGTGATGTGATCAACGATGTCGCGAAGCCGCACGCCGGACTTTTCGTAGAGCGTCTGCGCATACCGGCGCGCCGGCTCGCAGGCGTCCAGCGCGGCGCTGAGCTGCTCTCGCAGACAGGCTTCGGCCTCGGGCTGGACGGTCCAGTCGCGGTCTTTGTATTCGGCGTGGCGCGCGGTCATCGAACATCTCCTTCAAACTGCCTGAGCAGTATCCCGGCGACAGCGCGCTTCGTCTTGTGATATCAACGCGCAGATGATGCGGATTTTGGCACAGTTGAAGGAGCCGGCCCGATGACCGACCGCCGGCTCGGCTCAGCCGACCTTGATCTGCTGGAAGCGGTTTTCGAAGATCTTGTGGATTGTCCGTTCTTCGTGAAAGCGGCCGATCTCAGCTATGTCGCCGCCAACACCGCCATGGCGCGGCTGTGCGGCGCGGCCAGGCCGGGCGATCTGACGGGGCGGCGTGCGGCTGACTTCTTTCCGGAGCCGCTTGCGCGGCGCTATGAGACGCTGGACCAGCGCATCATCGAGACCGGGCGGGCGGTGAACAACAAGATCGACCTGAGCTTGGGCGCGGGCCGCAGCCCGGCCTGGCTGGTGTTCACACGCAATCCGGTGCGTGACGGCGACGATGCGGTGGTCGGGGTCGTCGCCTCGGCGCGGCGCATGGCGATGGACGGGCGCGCCGGGGACGGCTTGAGCCGCTTGTCCGGCGTGATCGAGCATATCCGCGCCGACCCGGCCGCGCCGCTCGACGTGGGTCGCTTGGCCCGGCGCGCTGGCGTGTCGGTGTCTCAGCTCGAGCGCGATTTCAACCGCGTCTTCTCCATGTCGCCGCGCGATTTCCAGCGCAAGGCCCGGATCGAGACCGCGATCAAACTGCTGGAGCGCGGCGACCGGATTTCCGATGTGGCCCAAGCCTGCGGCTACGCCGACCACAGCGCCTTCAGCCGCACCTTCAAGGCCGTCCTCGGGCTCAGCCCGCGCGCCTATCGCGGCTCCATCGCCGGCCGGTGAGGCGGCGGCCGTGTTATGGCCAACAGCCTGAAACTCATTTGACCTTCGTGCCCCGGCGGGTCTGACTTTCGCAGACACGGATCGAACGAGGCGCGTCATGAAGGTCTTGGTTCTGGGCGGGACGGGCATGCTCGGCCGCCCGGTGGTCGAGCGGCTTTGCGCGGACGGGCGCCAGGTCCGCGTGATGAGTCGCCGCCCCGAAGCGGCGCGGGGTCTGTTCGGCGAGGCGGTGGAGATCGTCGCCGGCGACGCGTCGGACGCCCATCGCCTCGATGCGGCGCTGGACGGCGTCGACGCGGTCCATATGAGCCTTCGCGGAACCAACACGCTCGCCAGCTATGAGCGCAACGAGCTGGGCGTCGTCCGGCAGGTGGCCGACCGCGCGCACGGCGCAGGGGTTAAGCGGTTGAGCTATGTCTCCGGAGCGGGACGCCTGTCGCAGTTCACCCATCTGCCCATCATCAAGCTCAAGGTGGCGGCCGAGGACGCATTGAAGTCCGTACGCACGCCTTACACCATCTTCCGCCCGACGCATTTCATGGAATCGCTGCCCCTGTTCATCCGGGGCGGCAGGGCCACCATCATCGGCGATCAGCCGCACGCGCTTCACTATCTCGCCGCTTCCGATTTCGCCGCCATGGTCTCGCGCGCGCTCGGCGAACCGGACGCTGAAGCACATACCTTCACCGTTCACGGGCCTGAGGCCTACACCATGCGCGAGGCTCTTGAGATATACGTGCGCTGGTGTGCGCCTGGCACACCGATCGGTACGGCGCCGCCGCCGATCCTGCGCGCGGTGGCGGCGGTGACGTTCAATCGTGATCTGAGCTTTGCGACGCGTCTGTTCGAGACGTTTCGCGAAGTGGGGGAGGCGGGATACGCCGCGCCGGCGAACGCGCTGCTCGGCGCGCCGAAGACATCGCTGGAGGGCTGGTGCCGGGCGCGCTGCGGCGGGCCTGCAAACGATCAGTGATCAGGCTGGATTTCGCGTCCGGCGTCGCGCACCGCGTTGATCAGGGCGCGTACCGCCGGGGACAGGGTCGCGCGCGAGCGGTACATCATCGTCACGTCGGTGCGCAGCGTCAGTTCAGGAACGTCGACCTGCATCACCCGGCCCGATTGAAGCTCGTGCAGGACCGATTGGCGCGGCACGAAGGTGAGAAAATCGCCGCCGCACACCAGCGAGCGCAAATAGGTGGACGAATTGCTTTCCACCGCGGCGCTGGGGACGGGCAGTCCGCGCGACATGAAGACGTCGCTCAGCCGGGTTCGCCAGCGCTGATCCTTCGGAGGCAAGGCCCAGGGATGATCGAGAAGATCCTCCAGCGAGGCGGCGCCGCCCGCCAGCGCGTGATCGTGACCGACGAAGACGCGCAGCTGGTCGGAGTAGATCACCTCAAGGGTCAGATCCGCGTCGTCGATCCAGGGCCAGGTGCCGATGGCGACCTCGATCTCCCCGCACCGCAGCGCCGCGACAAGTTCCTCGGCAAGCCCCTCGCGCACCGTCACCGAGACATCCGGCTTCTCCGCGCGCAGCCGCGCCGTTGCGTCAGGCATCAGGAAATTCGCGATCGAAGGGCCGATCCCGGCGGTCACCCGGCCTTTGCTGCCGCCGCGCAACAGCGCCATCTGGGTCTGTGCATGGCAAAGCTCGGCCTGGATCACCTTGGCGTGGATCGCCAGCGCGTCTCCAAAAGCGGTGGGCACGACGCCGAGCGGGGTGCGCTCGAACAATTTCACGTCCAGCTCATCTTCAAGGGCGCGCAGACTCTTGCTCAGCGCGGGCTGGGTGATGTTCAGCTCGGCCGCGGCCTGTCCCAGGCTGCGCCGTTCATAGGCGGAGAGAAACTGCCTCAAGCGCCGCCATTCCAGACTCGGGCGCACCTTGGCCCCGATCCGGTCCTGAGCGGCCTGGAACGCGCTTGGCGCTTCGGCCTCAAGCGCTGGATCGTATGGGCTTGCACCGTCTTTCATGACTTCGGTGTATAGCATGCATCAAAGTTATGTGACAGCGAATTCTCGAACGGAGAAAATGATTTTGACCGACATCGCCAAATTGCTCCAGCACGCGCGCCGCTCCGGCGTTCCGGTCGAGCTCGCGCCCGAACACCGGCCCGGCACGTTGACGGCGGCCTATGACGCGGCCGATCGCCTGCACGCCTTGCGCGGCGGCGCGGCGAAGGGCTGGAAGATCGGGGCGACCAGCCCCGGAGCGCGCACGGCCCTGGGGGTCGCCGCGCCGATCTTCGGGCGGATTTATGCGGACGGCGTCGTCTTCAGCCCCCATGTCGCCGCACCCGATCCGCGCCCCGTGGTGCTGGACGCGGAATGGATCGTGGAGATCGGCGACGGCGACGCCTTCGGTCCGGACCGCGGCGCCGTCGACCGGGCTGTGCGCGCGGTCAGGCCCGGGCTGGAGATCAACCACCCCTGGCTCGCCGACCCGTTCGGCAGCGGCGCTTATGCGATCATCGCCGACAACGCCGCCCATGCCGGGCTGGTGGTGGGTCAAACCGTCCTGGCGGGCGGGCTGGGGGGCGCGGCCGAACAGCGCGTAGCGCTCTTTCTGGACGGCGAGCGGGTGGCGGAAGGCTCGGCGGCTGAGGCGGGCTTTGACCCCTATGAGGCGCTGATCGAACTCGCCCGCCATCTGCATGAACGCGGGGCGCGCTTGCGCGAGGGCGATCTCATATCGGCGGGCGCGGTTCTGGCGCCGCTCGAAATCGGGCCTGAGGGCGGCGCCGTGACGGTGGAGTTCGGCGGCGCCGGCGCGATCAAGGCCGCCTTCCCGGCGCGACCCGCGGCGCGGCGCTCATCATAGACCCCGGTTATGGCTTGGTCCGTTTATTGACCTTGCGCCTGCCGCCCACCCACGCCAACGATTGCCCGGCTGTCGACCGGCCCGCGTGAATTGATCGAAAAAGGATTTATTTCAAATGCTTCGTGACCGGATTGAAGCCAAATGGATTGAAGCCTTCGCGCATACGTTCGATCTGTGCGCGGTCAAGCCGGGCGATGACGTGCTGGTGCTCTCCGAAACCCAGTCGCGCCAGATCAACGTCCATCTCGCCGAGCTGGCGCTTCTGCAAATGGGCGCCAAACCGTTCCACGTCGTCATACCGACGCGGCCTCAGACCGCGCCGGCGGCGGTACGGTCGACCGGCTCTTCGGACGCGCTGGGCGAGGGCGGGCCGGTGGTGGAGCTGATGACGAAAGTTCCGTTTGTCGCAGACCTCACCGTGGAAGGCGCGATCCACACCGAGCACACGCCGCGCATTCTCGGGTCCGGTACGCGCATGCTCTATATTTCCAACGAACATCCCGAGGCGTTGGAGCGTCTGCGCGCCGACCCGGACATGAAGCGCCGAATCATGGCGGGCCGCGCCCTGATGGACGGCGCCGAACAGATGCACGTCACGTCCAGGGCGGGCACCGACCTGACTGTGGACATGCGCGAGGCGATGGTGGGCGGCAATGTCGGCTGGGTGGACGAGCCGTCCAAGCTCGCCAGCTGGCCGGGCGGGATTTGCAGCTGTTTTCCGAGGGCCAAGGCGGTCAACGGCACGCTCGTGCTCGACCGCGGCGACATCAATCTGACCTTCAAGCAGTATCTTCGCGAGCCCATCACCTTGATCATCGAAGACGACTTCGCCACCGAGGTGCGCGGCGAGGGCGTCGACGCCGATCTGATGCGAAGCTATTTCGCGGTCTGGAACGACCGGGAGGCTTACGGCGCCTCGCACGTGGGCTGGGGCATGAACCACGGCGCGCGCTGGGATTCGCTCGCCATGTACGACAAGGGCGACATCAACGGCACCGAGCTTCGCGCCTTCGCCGGCAATTTCCTTTACTCTACCGGCGCCAATCCGCGCGCCGGACGCTACACGCTGGGTCATTACGACATTCCGGTGCGCGGTTGCACG
This sequence comes from Oceanicaulis sp., assembly GCA_040217555.1. Lineage (GTDB taxonomy): Bacteria > Pseudomonadota > Alphaproteobacteria > Caulobacterales > Maricaulaceae > Oceanicaulis. The sequence continues at coordinate 221,287 of JAVJPX010000011.1, read as the reverse complement.
ATCCGGCTCGACGGCGAAACGGTGGTCGACGAGGGCAGGCTCGTCGATGCGCTGAACTGAAGCGGCCGCTTCGGGGGGCGAGCATGAAACAGTTTGCCGAGACGTCGGGTGCGGCCGTTGTCACCGTGAAGGTGGGGCCGGCGCCGCATATTGCGCTCGATGTGGCCGGATCGGGGCCGTTGGCTGTGTTCCTTCATGGAATCGGCGGCAACCGCACCAACTGGCGCGACCAGCTGCCGGTTTTCGCAAAACGGTTCACGGCGGTGGCTTGGGATGCGCGCGGTTACGGCGAAAGCGACGATTATAGCGGCGCGCTGAAATTCGAGGATTTCTCGGCCGATCTGGAGCGCGTCCTAGATCATTTCGGGGTGGCCGACGCCCACGTGATCGGGCTGTCCATGGGGGGACGCATCGCGCTCGACTTCACCGGCCGGCGGCCCGGCCGGGTCCGCAGCCTGACGCTGGTAGACACCGGCGCCGGCCGCAAGCCCGGCGATCCGGCTGAGCTGGAACGCTTCCTCGCCCTGCGCAAGAAGCCGATCCTAGACGGACGCTCGCCGGCTGAAATCGCCGAGGGCGTGGCCCAGACTTTGGCCGGAGACTCGATCACGCCGGACGCCTATCAGCGCCTCGTGGAGAGCCTATCCAGGCTCCACCCGGAGTCGTATTTGAAAACGATGGACACGGTGACGCGATACGACGGCTATCCCGCGTTCGAAACCATTGAGCGGCCAACGCTTGTGGTGGTCGGCGATGAGGACCGGATCGCGCCGCCAGACTGGGCCCGGCGCATGGCCGACTCTATCCCGGGGGCGGCGTTGAAAGTCATCGAACGCGCCGGTCACATCAGTAATATCGAGGCGCCCGAGGCGTTCAACGCGGCGGTGCTGGAGTTTTTGGAGCGCGTAGAGGCCGGGTCCTCGAACGCGGCGTGATCCAGTCGAACGAGGGGGCTCGCCATGAAAACCCGTGAACTCAAACTGCGAGCCTACGCCAAAGGCGCCCCGCACCGCGATTTGTTCGAATTGACGGAGCACGAGCTTGGCGCGTTAGAGCCGGGCCGGGTGCGCGTTGCTGTGCGCTATCTGTCCATGGATCCGTTTCCGCGTCTTCGCATCAGCGGCGACGCGTCGATCGCGCCGCAAATTCCGCTTGGCGAGGTGATGATCGGACGCGGCGCGGGCGAGGTGATCGAGTCGCGCGATGAAGCGTTCAAACCTGGAGATCTGGTCGCGGGAGAGCTGGGCTGGCGCGACGTGGCCGACGTCGATGCGTCGGACATCAGATTGGTCGATCCCGATCTTGGTCCGTTATCCTGGTCGCTGGGCGTACTTGGGCCGTCCGGCCTCGCGGCCTATTTTTCTCTGTTGAAAACCGGCGAGGCTAAAGCCGGCGAGCATGTGCTGGTGTCGGCCGCGGCCGGCTCGGTGGGGGCGATCGCGGTCCAGATCGCACGCCTGCATGGCGCCAGCCCGTACGCGGTCGCGGGCGGCGAGACGCAGGTCGAGTATCTGCAAGATCGGCTCGGCCTGCAGGCCGTCGCCGACTACACCCGCCACGATGATTTCGACGCCATGCTGGCGAAGGCCTGTCCAGCCGGCGTGGACGTCTTTCTGGATCTGGTCGGCGGACCGCTCCACGACGCGGCGCGGCTGGCGCTGCGCCCCCATGGGCGGATCGTGCAGGTCGGGACGATCTCCAGCTATAACGCAGGCTCTGAAGCCGCCGACATTGGTCCGCGCCGGTTGACCGAGTTGATTTTAAAGCGCGCGCGGATCACCGGATTCATGGTCGGCGACCATGCGCCCGACTTCGGCGCCGCGCTGCAAACCCTGTCGCAATGGCTGGCATCGGGAGATCTGGTCTATGACGAACACGTCACCGACGGGCTTGAGAACACCCCGGCTGCGTTCGCCGCGCTGTTCAAGCCGGGCCCGGTCGGCAAGCAATTGGTCAAAGTGTCATAACTCCAGGTAAGGGGCGCTCGCCCCGAATGGAGTTGAAACCGAACCGCCGCCCGCTGAGGATCATCGCAGAAAGCCCGTCGGGCGTGGGAGGGGATTCATGGTGTTCTCGCTGTTCAAGAAAAAAGAAAAGTCCGGTGCGCCGGCGAAGGCTGCGACCATGAAGGCGGTCCAGATCGACGCCTATGGCGAGCTCTCCGAGATGAAGTATCGCGACGCGCCCAAGCCGGTTCCCGGACCGGGAGAAGTGTTGGTGCGCGTTCGCGCGGCGGGGGCTAACCCGTTCGACTGCAAGGTGCGGCGTGGAATCTTGAAGGATTTCTACCGCCTCGACATGCCGGTGACGCTCGGCAGCGATTTCGCCGGTGAGATCGAAAGCGCGGGCGACGGCGTTCCCGGCGCGATGAGGCCGGGCGACCGCGTTTACGGCCTCTCCACGCCGATGGACGGTGGGACCTACGCCGAATACCTCACCATCGATCACAAATTCGCCCGTCCGATGCCGCAAGTGAGCTTCGAGGACGCGTGCGTCATGCCCATGGTGGGCCAGACCGCCTGGTACGGGCTGGTCAATCTCGCCAATGTTTCGGCGGGCCAGAAAGTCCTCGTGCACGCCGGGGCGGGCGGGGTCGGCGCCATGGCGATCCAGATCGCCAAGCATTTCGGCGCCCATGTCGTCACCACCTGCAGCACGCGCAATTGCGAGCTGGTCAAGGAGCTCGGCGCGGACGAAATCGTCGACTACACCCAGTCCGACTTCCGCACCGCCATCAAGGACGTGGATATCGCCGTCGATCCGCTGGGCGGCGACGTCAACCTGCACACTTATGAGGTCATGAAGCCGGGCGGCACCATCCTGGTGGTGCTGCGATACAATCCGGTCGAGATGCAGAACCGCGCGGCGATGACCGAAAAATACGGCGTCGTCGTCAAGGAAGTCGCATTCGACAATCAGCCTGAGATTCTCGACGAGTTGAAAGAGCTGGCGGAGCGCGGCGTCATCCGGTCGAACCTAAAGGCCGTGCTGCCTCTTGCAGACGCCGCCGAAGCCCATGAGCGCCTTGAAACCGGACACAACGCCGGCAAGATCGCGCTCAAGGTCGATTAGCGGCCGGGGTCATGAAACTCGCCACCCTGTCGCACGGCGGACGCCCGGCGCTGGGCGTGGTCGAAGGCGACACCGTTCTGGACCTGACGGCCGGGCGTGTCGGCGCGCCGGCGTCCGTGCAGGACTTCCTGGCGCTGCCCGAGCACGATCGCGCTGAGACGCTGCGCGCGGCGCGCAAAGCGCCGCGGCTGAGCCTCGACGCGGTGCGGCTTCACGCACCAATCCCGGCGCCGCGCCTGATCTTGTGTACAGGGCTGAATTACGCCGCCCATGCGCGCGAAATGGGCAAGGCGATCCCGAAGGCGCCGGCCATTTTCGCCAAATCGCCCGGCGCGGTGGCGGGGCCGTATGATCCGGTCGCCCATCCTGGATTTTCCGATAGTCTTGATTATGAGGGCGAACTCGCCCTGGTGATCGGACGCGCGGCGCGGGCGGTGAGCGCGGACGAGGCCGCGGCGGTGATCGCCGGCTACATGGTGCTCAACGATTTCAGCCTGCGCGAACACCTACGCGTGGAGGCGCTGGTGCTGGCCAAGAGCGCGGATGGGTTCGCGCCCTGCGGCCCCTGGCTGACCTTGCGCGATGCGGCGCCGAAGCCGGACGCCATGCAGCTTCGCACGTTCGTGAACGGCGATCTGCGCCAGCAGGCGTGCGCCGAAGACATGATCTTCGATCCTTTCGCTTTGATCGAGATCGTCACCCGTTTCATCACGCTTCAGCCAGGCGACATCCTCAGCACCGGATCGCCACCGGGCAGCGGCGCCGGCTTCGCCCCGCCGCGCTTTCTCAAGCCGAATGATCGCGTGCGCGTCGAGATCGACGGCCTGGGCGCGATCGAGAACGTCATTAATCCCGCACAATCCCCATCACGAAAGGAGACGGCCCATGTTTTCGACGAGCAAGGCTCATAACGCCTACATCACGGGAGAGACGGGATTTTCCGTCGCGCTCAACGTCGCGATCAGCGCGCTGTTCGCCTGGTTGGTCTTTCCCAAGACCGGGCAGATCGAGCTTTACGGCATGAGCGGCATGGCGTTCGACCTGGTCCCGACGACCTTCATGATCACCTTCGCCACATCGCTGGCGCTCGGCCTCATCACCGGACAGCGCGTGCGCAAGGGCAAGATCGACCGCCAGCCCGCGGCGCAGTGGAAGGCCGGGCTGCATCTGCTCATCGGACGCACCTTGCCGTCCAACCCGTTCGTGCGCGCGATCTTGTGGGCGCTGAGCGTCTCGGTGGTGCTGGTGCCGCTGATGATCGCGGGGCTCGAGCTGCTGGATGTGCGCGCGCTCAGCTTCACGCCGTTCCTGATCTTCAAGCTGATCTATGGCGCGGTCCTGGCGCTGCTCATCACGCCGCCGCTTTTGACCAGCGCGCTGCTGGAGCGCGGGTCAGGGATGATCCGGGCATAACCGGCAAGACTGGCTTGGGCCGGTGAATTGCCTAGCGCTTATGGACGGTGTTCGGCACGGTTTGAAGCGTCAGGCGCACCGCGATCTCGAACCGAGGAGCGTATGCGTCCTAGAGAACGTCGAGACGGTCGAAGCCGCCGCGTTCAAAACCAGGGGAGATTTTGGCATGTCGAGTTTGAAAGGCGGTCTGCTCAGCGGCGCGGCTATCGCGTCGATCCTAATGGGCGCTTTGGGCGCGGGTGCGCACGCCCAGGCGGGCTCGCCCGAGGCGGAGCGGGAGAATCCCCGCGACACGATCCTGGTCACCGCCACGCGGCGCGAGGAAACGCTGCAGGACGTGCCGATCGCGGTGTCGGCGTTCACCGCCGCGGACCTTCAGGAATTGTCGGTCTCCAATATCGGCGATGTCAGCCAGTATACGCCGAACCTGGCGCAGACGTCCGGGCCCTCCGGCGGCAATGACGGCTACTTCTTCATTCGCGGCGTCGGGCAGGTGGACTCCAACCCCGCCTCCGATCCCGGCGTGGGGGTCTATATCGACGAAGTGTATCTCGGGCGGATCCAGGGCTCTTCGTTCGACGTGCTCGATATTGCGCGCGTTGAGGTGCTCCGCGGTCCGCAGGGCACGCTGTTCGGCCGCAACACAATTGGCGGGGCGATCAACGTGGTCACCGCTGATCCCGGCGATACGTTCGGCGGCACGGTCCGTCTGACCGCCGGCACGCGGGATCTGGCTGAAATCGTCGCCTCGGTGGACGTGCCGGTCAGCGATACGTTCGGCGTCAACCTCGCCGCGTTTTCACGACACCAGAACGGCTGGGTGACCAGCCAGACCACCGGCGCGACCTATGGCGATGTCGAGAATCTCGGCGGACGCGTCAAAGCGGTGTGGGAGCCCAATGACGCCTTCAAGCTGACGCTGGTGGGCGATACGGCGCGCACCGACGGGTCGGCCGCGCCGACCATCGCGCAAGGCTTCAATCAATTCGCCAACAGCCCGAACCCCGGCGTGATCACCGGCGGCTCGCCCCTGGGCGTGCCGTTTCCCACCGACATGTTCAACGATGTGGCGCCCAATCTCGAAACCAGCTTCCAGTCAAACGCGCCGATCAGCGAGACCGAAACCGGCGGCCTGGCGGCCATCGCCACATGGAATCTCGGCGCGGTGACGCTGAAGTCGATCACGTCGTATCGGGAGATGACCCAGTTCGTCACCAACGACTTCGACGGCAGCGGATACACCTTCTTCGACAACTTCTTCGACAGCGCGCAAAACCAGATCAGCCAGGAACTTCAGATGTCCGGCGAAGCCGCCGACGGGCGCCTGGAGTGGCTTGGCGGGCTATACTTCTTCGAAGAGGAAAGCGATCACGTCAACGGCATCTGCCAGGGGACCAACACCGGAATCCCGGGCGTCGCGGTGCGCAATGACGGGCTCTGCCTGCGCAACAACCAGGCCTTCACGCTCGACGTGTCGTCCTGGGCCGCGTTCGGCAACGCCAGCTGGGCCTTCACCGATGCTCTGTCGGTGACGCTGGGCTTGCGCCTGACCAACGAGGAGAAGGAACAGCAGTTCGACTTCTTCCTCAACAACAGCGCCGGCATCTTCAACTTCGCCGGCATTCCGCCGCTCGTGATCCCCACCTTGTCGCCGCGCAACCCGTTCCTGACGATCCCGACGCTTTACACGGACGAATGGGAATCGCTCACCTCGCGCCTGGTGGTCGACTATGTGCTGAACGACGAGGTCAATCTCTACGCCTCCTACTCTGAAGGCTTTAAGAGCGGCGGCTTCAACGGCCGGCCGAACCCGAACCCGACCGGTCAGTTCTCCGAGGTTCAGACCTACGATCCCGAAACGCTGGAGACGTACGAACTCGGCTTCAAGGGCGACTACGGACGCGTGCGCGCCAACGCCGCCCTGTTCCACTCGATTTACGACGACATCCAGATCCTCGTGATCGATCCGGCGACCGCCTTCCTGGACATCGACAACGCCGGTCAGGCGGAGATGACCGGTTTTGAACTGGAAGTGTTCGCCAATCCGGTCGATCCGCTGACCTTCATGGCCAGCGCCGGCTATATCGACGCCAGCTATAACGAGGTCAATCCGCTGGCCGCCGGCATCAGCCTGGACAACGAACTGCCGGTGACGCCGGAATGGACCCTCCATCTGGGCGCCGAATACGAGGTGGATCTGACCACGGCCGGCGCGCTGCGCCTGCGTGCGGACTATTCCTGGCGGTCCGACGTCTTCTTCCAGGCCGAAAACGCCCTGTTCGACAAGGGCGAAGAGGTCGGCCTTCTCAATCTGCGCGCCACCTATACGCTGCCCAACCAGATGACCAGCCTCAGCGTATTCGGCCGTAACGTCACCGACGAGACCTATCTGTCCAACGCCCAGGACGTGCGCGGCCCGCTGGGCGTGGCGCCCGCCCAGCTCGGCGAAACCGCCGAATGGGGCGTCCAGCTCTCGGTCGACTTTTAAATCCTCCCCGACTTCAGGGTCGGCTCATCTGGCGGGACCTTCGGGTCCCGCCTTTTTCTTTGCGGTGACGGCGCGAGGACGCCATGCGGCGCAAACCCGGCCCGCCATCGCGCGCGCCTGGCTTTGGGCTGGCGGCTCCGGCCGGGACCAGGACCGGGATCGGGGTGTGGGGAGTATCTGAAGCCCGGATCGGGCGCGCTCGATCGCCGGCGGGTTACGCCGCGTACTCGGACCAATGCTCGATCATGTGTTCGGCGGTTCGGTGGGCCAGCGCATAGAGCGTGAAGGTTGGGCTGGAGCCGCCGGTATAGGGAAACAGGCCCGCTCCGGCGAGCACAAGGTTTGATACGTCATGGGTGCGCCCATATCCGTCCGTGACCGATCGGGCGGGATCGTCGCCCATCACCGTGCCGCCCGAAATGTGCACCGGCGCCGGCCGGCCGTGCCAGGCTTCGCGCGCGCCGGCCGCATTGGCCGCCGCCACGCCCTCGGCCGCGATATGCGCCCATAGCGCCTCAGCCTCCGGAGCGTTGCGGTAGACCACCCGGGCGAGCGGGGTCCCGGTGGAGTCGGTCTCAGACGATAACTCCACCCGGTTTTGCGCGTCCGGCAGCGTGCTGGCGAAGCCGGCCGCCACGGCCAGGCCGTGCGCGGCGCGGCGCATGAAGTCATGCAGGTCCGGCCCGATCAGGTCGGGGCGCGCTCCGGCGATGCCGGCGAGATCGTTCGGCTTGATCGCCGGCGCCAGCTGCCATTGATAGGCGCCTGGCGCGCGCGCGCGACCGTCTTCATAGGCTGCGCGATGGAAGAGCTGACCGGCGTTGACGCCGAACACGTTCTCCATGGGATCATCGAACAGGCCATAGACCGCGGCCAGGCCGTCAACCATGAAGTTCGCGCCCGCGAGCCCGCTGGAATTGGCGAGCCCGTCCGGGTGCTTGGCGCCGGCCGAGGCCAGCAGGAGGCGCGGGTTCTGCACGCAGGAGGCGGCCAATATCACCACGTCGGCATGCTGTTCGCGCACCTCGCCCGCCGCATCGACATAGCGTACGCCGCGCGCCTGCCCGGTTTCGTCGGTCAGCACGCCGGTCGCCGCGCATTCGGTGCGAAATTCCGCGCCCAGGCGCTTGGCCTCGGGTATGTGCAGCACCAGCGGATTGGCCAGCGCCCCGATGGGGCATCCCGACTCGCACCAGCCGTCATAGATGCAGGCGTCGCGCCCGTTATAGGCGCGCGTCAAGATGGCCGCGGGCAGGGCGCCCACATCGACCCCGATCGCGTCGAACCCGGCTTTCAGCCGCTCGCCCTGTGCAAACACGGGCAGGGGCGGCAGCGGATAAGGCTCGCCGGGGGGGCGCGACGGCTCGTCTTCGGCGTCGCCGGCGATGCCGACTTCGCGCTGAATCGCGTCATAGTGCGCGCGCAGATCGTCGTAAGCGATCGGCCAATCAAGCCCCACGCCATAGCGCTCGCGGATATGGAACGTCTCCTCGGCGAACCGGGGCCAGGTGGCGTAATGGTGCAGGGCCGCACCGCCGAGCCCCCAGCCGAAATTGACGTTGTGGCCGATGGGGACGCCCTGGCTGTCCACCGGCGGCCCGCCCCATTTCAAACGCCGCGCCCAGATTGACGAGCTGACAAGATCCTCCAGTCCGCGTTCGGGGCCGGCTTCAAGCACGACAACCTGTTTGCCCGCGCCCTGGAGCTTGGCGGCGAAATAGGATCCGGCGGCGCCCGCGCCCACGATGACGACGTCCACAGCCTCGTTCATCGCGCTCACCACCGGGCCGGCGGCGCAATGTGCGCCATGTAGGGAAGGTCCAGCCGGTCAAACCCGGCTTCGGTGCCGTACACCACGTCGATCGCATCCATGCGCAGCACGAACAGGACGAATGCGGCGGGCGGTCCGCGCCAGGGCGCGACCTCGCCGGCGCCCATGCGGCGCGCCAACGCAAGCCGGTCCGCGCTGGACAGATCGGCGAAGCGCCCGCCGGCGGCTGCATCCAGCGCGGCGAGGGCGGCTTTGTAAAATCCGGCATAAGGCGGGGGAACGTCGAGATAACGGATGATCAACAGGCTGTCGGCCGACTCTGCGGCGAGCTGGCTGTCGATGAAATGGGCGAGCCCCTCTTGCGCCGCGCCAGGCAGGATCGTGTCGCCGAACGCCTCCAGGGCGGCGCGTTCCTCCGCGCTGAGCACCTGCATGGGAAAGTCTTCGGCGTAAGCATGCGCCGGGCTCGCGGTCACCACGGCGCCGCCAACCTTGAACGCCAGCGCGCCAACCGCCGATTGCTTCAGAAAATTTCGTCGGTTCAATCGCATATCGCCCCTCACACGCCATCCTTACAGAGCGCGCTCGCGGCTGAAACACGAATTCGCGCCCGCCCCTCATCACTCCAGGCTATGGCGCCGCCATAACCAGCGGCTATCGCCTGCGGCGCCCCTGGAACTTGAGGTGCGCGCAAGAGCGAAGGACGCTCCGCGCCGTACCAGCGAGGAAGCACCGATGATCGATCTCAGCCTCAGCGAAGACCAGCGCATGCTGCAGCGCACGGCGCGGGACTTCGCCGAGCGGGTGGTGGCGCCGTTTGCAGACCGCGCCGCGCAGCGCGCTGACGATGATCCCCAGACCGACGCCGAGATCCGGGCGGTGCTCAGCGAAGGCGCCGGTCTTGGATTCACAGCGCTGCTTGTGCCTGAAAGTGAAGGCGGGCTGGCCCGGCCGGTCATCGACCTGGCCCTGCTTCTGGAAGAGCTGGGCCGCGCCGACATCACGGTCGCCGCCGATCTTTTCAACCTCACCGCCACGATGGCGCAGCTGGTGGTCATGGCCGGCGCGCCGGATCAGAAGCGAGACTTGCTCAGTCCGTTGGCGCGCGGCGAACCGATGCTGTTCAGCGGCGCGCTAAGCGAGGCCGGGGTGGCGGGTTCGGACCTATTCTGTCCTGAGCCGGACCCTGCCATGGGCGTGAAAACCCGCGCCCGGCGCGACGGGCGGGACTATGTGCTGAGCGGCGCCAAATCAGCGTTCGTCACCAACGCCGGCGCGGCCGACCATTATTTCGTCATGGCGCGCCTCGACCCCGAACGCCCGGCGGCGGAGACCTTGACCATTTTCGTCGTGCCCAAGGACGCCGCCGGTCTCAGCTTCGGCGCCAACACGCGTTTAATCGGTTGGAAAGGCTCGCGCCATGCGGAGGTGTATCTCGACGATGTGCGCCTTCCCGAAACCGCGCGGCTCGGCGGGGAGGGCGATGCGATGCGCCTCTTCGGTTCGGCCGCCGCGATGCCGGTGGGTCTTGCGGCGTGCTTTGTCGGGTTGGCCCGGGCCGCTTACGAGGATGCGCTGGCCTATGCCCGCGAGCGGCGATCCTGGGGCAAGCCGATCATCGAGCATCAAGCGGTGGCGCTGAAGCTCGCCGACATGCGGGTGCGCCTTGATGCGGCGCGGCTGCTGGTCTGGGACGCGGCGCTGGCGTGCGACGCCGATCCGATGGCGGCTGCGACGCTGAAAGCCCCTGCGGCGAAGAGCGCCGCGGTAGACGCCGCGATCGCCAACGCCCAAGCCTGCGTCGAGATACACGGCGCCTACGGCGTCACCCGCGAATACCGCGCCGGGCGGTATCTCAACGACGCCTGGGTCGGTTATGCCTGCGACTTCACCCGCGACATGCTGCGCCTTTCGATGACGCCGTTTTTGTAGGCTCAGGCCAGTTCGCGCTGCAGCTTGAAGCGCTGGATCTTGCCGGTTTGGGTTTTCGGCAGAGCGTCCAGAAAGCGCACCACGCGCGGATATTTGTACGGCGCGATGGTCTTTTTGACGAACGCCTGAAGCTCAGCGGTCATGGCTTCGCCGGCTTTGGCCGGCTCCTTCAGCACCACATGCGCGCTCACCACATGGCCGCGCTCGGGATCGGGCAGTCCCACCACCGCGCACTCGGCGACCGCCTCGTGCTGCAGCAAGGCCTGTTCCACCTCCACCGCGGCGATGTTGTAGCCGGACGACACGATCATGTCGTCGCTGCGCGAAACGTACCAGTAATACCCGTCCGCATCGCGTTTGAAGACGTCGCCGGTGACGTTCCAGCCGTCCTGGACGTATTTGGCCTGGCGCGGATCATCGAGATAAAGGCATCCGGTGGGACCGCGCACCGAGAGCCGGCCCGGCTCGCCGTCTGGAACTGGCTGGCCGTCCGGGCCGATGATCCGCGCCTCATAGCCGGGCACGGGCTTGCCGGTCGCGCCGGGCCGCAAGGCGCCGGCGGGGGCGGAGATGAAGATGTGGATCATCTCGGTGGCGCCGATGCCGTCGATCAGCTCAATGCCGGTGCGCGCCTTCCAGGCCTCCCAGGTGGGGGCGGGCAGGTGCTCGCCGGCCGATACGCCGCCGCGCAGCGACGACAGATCATAGCCCGCACACAGATCCATCATCGCCCGGTATCCTGTCGGTGCGGTGAAGGTGTGGGTCACCTTATAGCGCTCAATGGTCTCGCAAAGCGCTTCAAAGCCCGGCTTGGCGGCCAGGGCGACCGACAGCGCGAAGCGGGCGGGAAACACAACAAAGGCGCCCAGGCCGAAGGTGAAGGCGAAGGGCGGGGTGCCCGCATAGACGTCGCCGGGCTGCGGATCGAGGATGGTCTTCGCGAACGTGTCCGCCATGGCCAGGATGGAGCGGTGGAAATGAGCGCAGGCCTTGGGCTCGCCGGTGGTGCCCGAGGTGAAGGCGAGCAGGGCGACATCGTCCGCCGCGGTATCGCAGGCGGTGAACGTGTCCGGCTTCTCCGCGGCGCGCGCATCCAGCTCGCCGTCCGGTCCGAACCGGGCGAGCGTTTTAATCACGCCGCCCTCGCGCATGGCGCCCTCCACCGCGTCGCTGAACCGGTCTTCGCACAGCGCCAGGCGCACCTGGCCTTTTTCGGCGATCTTTGCGATCTCGCCGGCGCGCAGAAGCGGCATGGTCATCACCGCGACACCGCCGGCTTTCAAAACCGCGTACCAGGCGATCATCAGATCGGCGCTGTTTGCTCCGTGAAGCAAGACCCGGTTTCCAGACACCAGGCCGAGATCATCCACCAGAACATGGGCGAGCCGGCTCGCCGCCGCGTCGAGTGCGGCGTAGGTGAGGGTCTTCGCAGCTGAGTATACCGCGATACGCTCGCCATGGCCGCCGTCGATCGCGCCTTTGAGCAGGGCTTCAGCGGCGTTCAGGCGGGCGGGATAGCGCACGTCCTCGGTCTCGAAGATCAAGTCCGGCCACGCCGATTCCGGCGGCAAGCGGTCGCGCACCCAGGGGTCTTGATGGCCGGAACGGGTCATGTCGAAAAGCTCCTTCAGCCGTTCACATCCGCGACCGGGCGCGTCGGCGCGAGGCCCGCGTCCGATCCGGCTTCATGGGTGCTCAGCCGGCCGGTCCCGGCCGCAAGCGCTTCGATCAGGGGGGCGGGGCGCCACCATTGCGCGCCGAAGCGGCGGGCGTTGGCCTGCAGCGTGTCCAGCACCGTGGAGAGCCCGGCCTCGTCAGCGTAAAACATCGGCCCGCCGCGCCAGCGTGGAAATCCGTAGCCGTTGGCGTAGACCACATCGATGTCGGAGCCGCGCTGCGCGACGCCTTCGCCGAGCAGCGTGGCGCCCTCGTTGACCAGGGCCAGCACGCAGCGCTCAACGATCTCGGCGTCGGACACCTCGCGACGCTTCACGCCATTGGCGCGGGCGGCGGCCTCGATGACCGGCGCCAGTTCCGGGTCCTGTTCGGGCGTGCGCGACCCTTCTGCGTAGCGATAAAAGCCCGCGCCGGTCTTCACGCCCTTCCGGCCGGCGTCCACCAGGCGGTCATGGACGGCGAAGGCGGCCGGTTCGAAATCCTCGCCCGGCGTCAGCGCCGCGCGGTTGGCGTAGCCGATGTCCAGACCGGCCATATCGCCCATGGCGAAGGGCCCCATGGGCATGCCGAACGCCGTCATCGCCGCGTCGATCTGGGCCGGGCTCGCCCCCTCCATGAGGCAAAGGCCCGCTTCGCGCTGATAACCCTGGAGCATGCGGTTTCCGATAAACCCGCGGCACACCCCCGCCACGACCGCCACTTTTTTAAGCCGCTTCGCCAGGTCGAGGGCGGTGGCCAGCGCGGCGTCGGACGTGCGCGCGCCGCGCACCACCTCCAGCAGCTTCATGATGTGGGCGGGAGAAAAGAAATGCAGCCCGACGACCCGGCCCGGATCGGCCGTTGACGCCGCGATCGCATTGAGATCGAGATAGGACGTGTTGGACGCCAGAACCGCATCGGGTCGGCACACCGCGTCCAGCGTTTCGAACACGGCTTTCTTCACCTCAAGGCTTTCAAACACCGCCTCGATGACCAGATCGCAATCGCCCAGTTCTGACGCGTCGTCCGCCGCGATCAGGCGGGCGCGCCGGTCGTCGGCTTCGGCCGGGGCGAGCCGGCCCTTCTTCACTTGAACCGCAAGGTCCTGGTCCATGGCGTGCGCAGCGCGCGACAGCGCCTCGGCGTCGGCGTCATGGACCCGCACGGTCAGCCCGGCGTTGACGCAGGCCAGCGCGATTCCGCGCCCCATGGTGCCCGCGCCTACGACGCCGACCTTGCCCACGCGCCGCGGCGCCGCGGTCAGCCCGTCCACGCGCGGTGCGCGCCGCTCGGCGAAAAACAGGTGACGCATGGCGCGCGCCTGGGAGCCGGCCACCAGATCCTCAAACAGCGCACGCTCGCGCTTCAGCCCGGCTTCAAACGGCCGGCGCGTGGCGCTGTCCACCGCATCAATGGCGGCCAGCGGCGCGGTTTGCCCGCGGCGCTTGCGCGCTGCGGTCGTGCGCCAGGCGTCCAGGGTTTCAGCATCGGGGGGCGAGGGCGGCGCCAGGCGCGCGACGCACCGCTTTTTCTTCAGCTCCGATGCGAACACGCAGGCGGCCTCCACCAGGTCGCCGCGGGTGACGCGGTCGACCAGGCCAAGCTCGCAGGCGCGAAGCGCGTCGATCGGCTTGCCTTCCAGGATGAGGTCCAGCGCATTCGCCACGCCCATGAGGCGCGGGGCGCGCTGGGTGCCGCCGGCGCCGGGGATCAGGCCGAGATTGATTTCGGGAAATCCTGCGCGCGCCTCGCCCGCCATGATCCGCCCGTCACAGGCCAGCGCGACCTCCAGCCCGCCGCCCAGCGCCGTGCCGTGCATCGCCGCGATCACCGGAACTGGACAGGCTTCAATGGCGGCGATGACGGCGGCCAGGCTCGGCGCTTTGGGCGCCTTGCCGAACTCGCTGATGTCGGCGCCGGCGAAAAACGTCCGTCCGGCGCAGGCGAGCACCACGCGGCTCGCCTCGCCCACCTCGCCCAGCGCGTCGACAAGCGCGGATCGAACGGCGTGAGACAGCGCGTTCACCGGCGGATTGTCGACGAGGATCAGCGCGATGTCGCCGCGCCGTTCCAGACGCACCACGCTAGCGGTGTCTGCGTCTGCACTCACGCCTGGGAGTCCCGTCCCGCGACGATGTCGATGCGCACCGCGCCGTCCGGCGAGGTCCAGCTGTCGCCGGCGGCCTTGCCTGGCGGCACCGGCGCGCAGCTGTCCTCGCCTAAGGTGCGGTCGAGGCACAGCTCACCGCCCTCAAGCGTCCACGTGCCGGCCTCCCCGCCTGTGGCGGTGAACGCGCCGTCCGGCTCGAAATGGTAGCGGACCACCCGGCCGTCGGGATAGGTCACCTGAAGCGTATTTTCGAAGAAGCTCTCGACGGTGGACGCGGCGGTGGGCTCGGCGCGGGCGTCAGCCGCTGCGGTTGCGGTCAGACCGAACGCGGAAGCCAGAAGAATCGAGCGCAGCATGGCGAAATCCCTTTATATGCCTTGACGAAAGCTTCCTGGCCGGCCGGCCCGGAAACAAGCGAAAAGCAAGCGGGAAGGGGTGAGCTCTGGTTATGGCCGGGCGTAAATCCAGTCATCACGCACAGCTGTGCGATGTACGGCGTGCGCGCGGCCGCGCCGGGGCGGGATTACGCCTCGCCCGCCTGCAAGTGTTTGGAGAAGGCCGCTCTGAGCGGCTCCGGCAACGGCCTTGGGCGGTGATCGTCCAGCGACACCGCGACCAGCGTCAGGCGGGTTTCGATGCGCGCCTCGCCGCGGCACGTGGCGGCCAGGTTTAATTTCACCGAGGCGCGTCCAAGGGCCTCTACGCCCAGGGCGAAATCGAGCACGTCTCCGATCCTCGTGGGTTTGACGAACCGGGTGTTGAGTTCGGCCGTGGGCAAGGTGATCCGGAGCGTGTCGTGGAGGGTTTCAAACGGCAGGCCGGCCTCGCGCAGGAAGCTTTCCACGGCTGCGTTCGCCAGTTCGAAATAGCGCGGGTAGAAGACGATGCCGGCCATGTCCACGTGCATGAAGCCGACCCGGACGGAGGTGCGATAAGGGTCGGCCATGGGATCTCCAAGCGTTCGCGGACGGCGGCGGCGTCAGCTTATCACAGCCGTGGTCTCGATCTCGATCAGGGCCGCGTCCTCCACCAGGCCGGTGACGCCTACAGCGGCCATGGCGGGAAACACCTTGCCCATGTGCTTGCGCCAGATCGGCCCGAGATCTTTCAGGCTTGAACGATAGGCCGGCAGGTCCGTGAGGTACCAGGTCATGCGCGTAACATGGGCGGGCTCGGCGCCGCCGGCTTTGAGCACCGCCACGGTGTTCGCCAGCGCCAGATCGATTTGCTCGAGAAAGGTGTCGGGAAACCGGCCGTCCGGCGTCCAGCCGATTTGGCCGGCGACGAAGACGAACCGGCCCTCGGCCGCGATCCCGTTGGAATAGCCGCTGGGCCTGGGCCAGCCTTCGGGCAGAAGCGCCTGCATGGTTCGTCTCCCTTCACGTCGAGGCGAAAAGCATAGCGAGGGGCCGTCGCGGCGCCAAACAATTTTATACTTAAAACATTGCGCCGGCGCTGCTAGGCTTGTTCCATGTGGAAACCGCCCGAGAAAATTCGCTACAGCCCCGATCCCGGCGCCTGGCCCAGCGCCGAAGACGCCGCGGCTTCGGCCCTGTTCAGCCCGCTGCACCACGGCGCCCTGTCGCTTGAGACCCGCACCTGGGTGCCGGCCATGGTGCCCTGGCGCGCAAGCGAGGACGGCGAAGTCACCGAGGACGTGATCGCCTGGTATGAGCGTTTTGCGCGCGGCAGGCCCGGCGCGATCGTGGCGGAGGCCACCGGCGTGCGCGACGTGCCCTCGGGGCCGCTTTTGCGCATCGGGCATGACCGCTTCCTGCCCGGTCTTGAACGGCTCACCAGCGCGGTGCGAAAAGCGAGCGGCGGCGAAACGCGCTTCTTCATCCAGCTGATCGATTTTCTCACCATCCGCCGCCGGCCCGACCCGGCGAAGTATTTTGCGCGATATCTGGCGATCACGCCGCAGCACCGCGCCGCGCTGGGCTTGGGCGATGCGCCCGAACAAGAGGTGCGCGCGGCGCTGGCGGCGCTGGATGAGGACGCGCTGGCCCGCGTGCTCAGCGCGCGGGAGCTGGAAAGCCTCACCCACGGCTATCGCGAACGGGTCACCGACACCCATCTGCCCCATATCGCCGATTTGCCGCAGCGCCTGCCGGATCTGTTCGCCGATGCGGCCGAGCGCGCGGTGACGGCGGGATTTGACGGGGTGGAGCTGCACTACGCCCACGCCTACACCATGGCGAGTTTTCTGTCCGGGTTGAACACGCGCGCCGACGGCTATGGCGGATCGCGCGAGAATCGCGCGCGCCTGGCGCTGGAGGTGATCGAGGCGGTGCGCGCCCGGGTGGGCCCGGGCGTGGTGGTGGGGACGCGCTTTTTGTCGGAGGACTGTGTGGAGGGCGGGCTCACCAATGAGGAGGCCTGCGCCTTCGGCGTGGATTTTGCGCGCGCCGGGCTCGATTTTCTATCGCTGTCGCGCGGCGGCAAGTTTGAAGACGCCGGTCAGCCGAAGGTGGGCTGGGCGGCGTATCCCTATACCGGCCCGTCGGGCTATGAGTGCATGCCGCAATTTCTCTCCGACGCGTTTGGACCCTTCGGGCGCAATTTCGAGCCCACGCGCCGGGTGCGCGACGCGGTGCGCGCGGCGGGGTTCGAAACGCCCGTCGTGGCCGCCGGCGGCGTGCACGGCTTCCAGCAGGCCGAAGCGGTGATCGCCGGCGGGATCGGCGACATTGTCGGCGCGGCGCGCCAGACCCTGGCCGATCCCGATTGGTTTTTAAAAGCGCGCACCGGCCGCGGCGGCGAGGCGCGGGTGTGCGAGTTCACCAATTATTGCGAAGGCCTCGACCAGAAGCACAAACAGGTCACCTGCAAGCTCTGGGACCGCGAGGCGTTGGACGGTGATGATGCGCGCCTCTCCCACGACGGCAAGCGCCGGCTGGAGGCGCCGGGCTGGGAGTAGAGGCCTATTCGGCCGCGGCGCGCGCCGCGGCTTCGTGCTCGGCCAGGGCGGCGCGCGCGATGATCACCTTTTGCACCTCCGAGGCGCCTTCATAAATGCGCAAGGCCCGGATTTCGCGATAAAGCGACTCTGCGATATGCCCCGAGCGCACGCCCAGCCCGCCGAAGATTTGCACCGCCTTGTCGATCGTGGCCTGGGCCTGGTCGGTGGCGTAGAGCTTGGCCATGGCCGCCTCGCGCGTCACGCGGGCCTGGCCGGAGTCCTTGGCCCATGCGGCGCGATAGATCAAAAGCGCCGAGGCGTCGATATCCAGCGCCATTTCCGCGATCTGGGCCTGGACCAGCTGCAGATCGCTCATGGGCTTTCCGAACAGCCGGCGCGACGTGGCGCGCGCGCCCGCCTCGTCGGCGGCCCGGCGCGCAAAGCCCAGCGCCGCCGCGCCCACGGTGGAGCGGAACACGTCCAGCGTCGCCATGGCGGCCTTGAAGCCAGCGCCCGGCTCGCCCAGCCGGTTCTCGGCGGGGACCTGCACGGCGTCGAAATCCAGCGTCGCCAGCGGGTGCGGCGCGATCACCGGGATGCGCTCGGCGACGCTCAACCCCGCGCTGTCGGCGTCCACCACGAAGGCGGAAATGCCCTTCGCGCCCGGTGCTTCGCCGGTGCGCGCGAACACGGTGTAGATGTCAGCCAACCCGCCATTGGAGATCCAGGTCTTCTGGCCGGTGATCGCATAGCCGTTGGCGCTCGGTTCGGCGCGCGTGGCCATGGCGGCGACGTCTGACCCGGCTTCGGCTTCGGACAGCGCGAAGGCGGCGGTCTTTTCGCCCGAGGCCACGCCGGGCAGATAGCGCTGCTTGACCGCTTCGGACCCAAACAGCGAGATCGCGCCGGAGCCCAGCCCCTGCATGGCGAAGACGAAATCGGCAAGGCCTGAATAGCGCCCCAGCGTCTCGCGGATCAGGCAGAGCGAGCGCACGTCCAGGGTCTCGCTCGCCCCGCCATAGGCGGCCGGCACGCAGTGGCGGGTGATTCCCGCCTCTCCCAACCGGCCGAGGATGTCCTTGCACAGCTTATCCAGCTCGGCGTCGCCGTGGGGGTGCTGATCGGCCAGCGGCGCGATGGCGCGCCGGCAGAACGCCTCGAGCGCCTCGGCCAGGGCGCGGTGGCGGTCTTCGAAGAACGGCCAGGTGAGAAAGCTTGTGTCGGCCATTGTTCAGTCTCCCTCAAAGACCGGCGTGCGCTTATCGATGAAGGCTTCATAGGCGCGCCGGAAGTCTTTGGTCTGCATGCAAATGGCCTGGGCCTGGGCTTCGGCCTCGATGGCGGCGTCCAGGCCCATATCCCATTCCAGATTGAGCTGGTTCTTGGTCATGGCGTGGGCGAAGGTGGGGCCGGCGGCGAGCGTCGCCGCATCGGCCTTGGCCGCGTCCAGCACGCCGCCCTCCACGATCCGGTTGAAGAAGCCCCAGCGCTCGCCTTCTTCGGCGCTCATCACCCGGCCGAAATACAACAGCTCGCTCGCCCGGCCCTGGCCGATGATCCGCGGCAGCATGGCGCATGCGCCCATGTCACAGCCGGCGAGCCCCACCTTGGTGAACAGGAACGCGGTTTTCGAGCCCGGCGCGGTCAGGCGCAGATCGGACGCCATGGACAGGATGGCGCCCGCGCCGACGCACACCCCCTCCACCGCCGCGATCACCGGCTGGGGACAGGCCCGGATCGCTTTAACAAGATCGCCGGTCATGCGGGTGAAGTTCAAAAGGCCCGGCATGTCGCGCTCGGTGAGCGGACCGATGATCTCCCGCACATCCCCGCCGGAGGAGAAATTGCCGCCGGCGCCGGCGAGCACCACCGTCTTGACCGCGCTTGTGTAGACCAGCGCCCGGAACAGGTCGCGCAACTCGGCGTAGCTTTCAAAGGTGAGCGGGTTCTTCCGCTCAGGCCGGTTCAGCGTGACCGTGGCGACGCCGTCGGAAAACTCCCAGAGAAAGTGCTGCGGGGCGTAGGTCTTCGGGTCGATCATTGTGCATCCTGTCGTTTCGCGGCGGCGAGGGAGTCTTTCAAGGTTCCCAGAAGCTCAAGCAACTGGTCGGCTTGCTCCGCGTCGAGGCCGGCGAAAAGCTGGTCGATCCAGCCTTCATGGGCCTTGGCCATGCCCGCAAATGCGCCGGCGCCGGCCTTGGTGAGCTTGACGCGGGTGGAGCGCCGGTCTTCGGGCGAGCGGACCTTTTCGATGAAGCCCTCGGTCTCCAGCCGGGTCACAAGCCCGGTGACATTGCCGTTGGAGACCAGGAGCCAGCGCGACAGCTCGCCCATGGTCAGACCGTCGGGGAAGCGGTCGAGCGCGGCGAGCACGTCGAAGCGCGGCAGGGTGGTGTCGAACTCGCGCCTCAGCCCGTCGCGCACGCCGGCCTCGATATGGTGCGCACAGGTCAACAGCCGCAGCCAGAGCCGCAAATTGGTCTTGCTGTCGGGCGCGCCGCCCAGCTTTTCGATCAAATAGGCCGGTTCGCTCATCCCATCACCTCTCCGCCGGCGATGCATATCGCCTGTCCGGTGATGGAGCGCGAGTCCGGCGCGCAAAGCCAGAGGCAGGCGCTGGCGATTTCGGCCGGGTCGATGAGGCGCTTTTGCGGATTGTCCTTGATGAGGCTTTTCAGCGCGTCTTCGCGCGAGCGCCCGGTGGCGGCCTCGATCTGATCAAGCGAGCCGGCGACGATGTCGGTGTCGGTGAAGCCGGGGCAGACCGCGTTCACGGTGAGCGGCGTCTTCGCATATTCCAGCGCCAGGGCGCGCGTGGCGCCGATGACGGCGTGTTTGCTGGCCACATAGGCGCTGACATAGGCGTAGGCCTTCAGCCCGGCGGTGGAGGCGATGTTGATCACCCGCCCGGCCGGGTCGGCCTTCAGGTCGGCGATGGCGGCGCGGGTGCAGGCGAACACGCCCTCCACATTGACGCTCAAAACCTGGCGCAGCGCGTCCGGCGCCGTCTTCTCAAACGGCGCGGCCGGCGCGATCCCGGCGTTGTTCACAAGGATGGAGACTGGTCCGCCGACCGTGCGCGCCTGCTCAAACGCGCCGGCCACCGAACCGGCGTCGGTCACGTCGCACGCAACGGCCCGGGTGTTTTCAAGCCGGCCCGCCACGGCGTCCAGCTTGTCTTGCCTGCGGCCCATGATGGTGACATGGGCGCCCGCCTTGCTCAGGGCCTCTGCGATCGCCGCCCCGATGCCCGAGCCGCCGCCGGTGACGACGGCGTGGCGTCCGGCCAGATCGCTCATGCGCGCAACGCTGCAGCTTCAGCGGCCTGTTTGGCCAGATTGCGCTCCAGCTGGGCGAACCCGGTCAGATAGGGCTTGGGCGCCTCCACCTCGCGGCATCCAAGCTCGGCGGCGGCGCGCAGAGACCAATAAGGATCAGACAGGTGCGGGCGGGCGAGCGCGCATAGATCGGCGCGGCCCGAGGCCAGGATCGAGTTGACGTGATCGGGCTCGAAAATATTGCCCACCGCCATAGTGGCGAGCTTGGCCTCGTTGCGGATGCGGTCGGAGAAGGGCGTCTGGAACATGCGCCCATAGACCGGCTTGGCCTTGGTTGAGGTCTGACCGGCCGAGACGTCGATCAAATCCGCGCCCGCCGCGGCGAAGGCCTTGCCGATCTCGACGGCCTCTTCCGGCGTGACCCCATCAACCTCCACCCAGTCATTGGCGGAGATGCGCACGGCCATCGGCTTGTCGTCCGGCCAGGCCGCGCGCATGGCCTTGAACACCTCCAGCGGGTAGCGCAGCCGGTTTTCGAGCGATCCGCCATAATCGTCCGTGCGGTTGTTCAAAAGCGGGGTGATGAAGCTCGACAGAAGATAGCCGTGGGCGGCGTGCAGCTCGATCATGTCGAAGCCGCAGCGCGCCGCGCGCTCCACCGCCTGGACGTGCTCGCCCAGAACCCGATCCATGTCGGCGCGGTCCATGGGTTTCGGCGTCTGGTTGTCTTCGCTCCAGGCGATGTCGCCGGCCGACAGGATCGGCCAGGCCTCGCCCTCGGGCAGGGGCTTGTCCATGCCTTCCCAGCCAAGCCTCGTCGCGCCCTTCGGCCCGGCATGGCCCAGCTGTAGGCAGATTTTCGCCGGCGTGCGGTCATGGACGAACTCGACAACCTTGGTCCAGGCCGCCTCATGGGCGTCGGTGTACAGTCCAGCGCAGCCCGGCGTGATGCGTCCGTCCTCGGAGACGTCGGTCATCTCTGTGTAGACCAGCCCGGCGCCGCCCTGGGCGCGGGCGCCGTAATGGACGAAGTGGAACTCGTCGATCAGCCCGTCCTTGGCCGAATACATGGACATGGGCGAAACCACGACCCGGTTGGGCAGCGTCAGGCCGCGCAGCTTGAAGGGCGTGAACATGGGCGGGACCGGCTTATTGGCCGGGGCGCCGCGCGCCGCGCTGGCGAACCAGGTCTCCAGCTTTTCCAGCCAGGCCGCGTCGCGCACGCGCAGGTTTTCATGGCTGACGCGCTGAGACCTTGTGAGCAGGGCGTACATGAACTGAATGGTGGGAAATTCGATATATCGTTCAAGGTCTTCAAACCATTCAGTGGAGTTGCGCGCCGCGCTTTGCAGCTTCAGCACCTCCACCCGCCGCTCGTCTTGATACTGCTCCACGCCCGCCTCCAGCGAGAGGTCCTTGTCGTCGAGCACTTCAGACAGCTTGATGGCGTCTTCCAGCGCCAGCTTGGTGCCGGACCCGATGGAGAAATGCGCGGTGTGGGCGGCGTCGCCGAGCAAGATGATGTTCTTATAGCGCCAGGTTTCGCACAAAACGCGCGGGAAGTTGAGCCAAGCCGAGCCGCGTATGTGCCTGGCGTTGCTCATCAATTCATGGCCGTCCAGCTCGTCGGCGAAGATCGCTTCACACGTGCGGCAGGTCTCGTCCTGATCCATCGCGTCAAACCCGAACGCCGCCCAGGTCTCCGGCGAGCATTCCACGATGAAGGTCGAGGTTTCCGCGTCGAACTGATAGGCGTGCGCCCAGATCCAGCCGTGCTCGGTCTTCTTGAAGGCGAAGGTGAAAGCGTCGAACAGCTTCTTGGTGCCAAGCCAGACGAACTTGTTGCGGCGCAGCTCCACGTCGGGCTTGAAGTGCTCAGAATATCGGTTTCGAATCTTGGAGTTAAGCCCGTCCGATGCAATGATGAGATCGGCGTCGGCCAGGCGGTCGTCCTCGGGCTCCACCTCGGTTTCGAAGGCGAGCGTGATGTCCAGCGCCCGGCAGCGCTCTTGCAGAATGTTCAGCAGGCGCCGGCGCCCGATACCGCAGAAGCCGTGCCCGCTCGAGCGTTCTTTGGCCTCGCCGACGATCACCTCGATATCGTCCCAATGGGCGAGCTCGTCGCGGATCGCCTTGGCCGTGGGCGGGTCCGTTTTCTCAAGGTTTTCCATGGTTTGGTCCGAAAACACCACGCCCCAGCCGAAGGTGTCGCCGGGCTTGTTGCGCTCATACACCGTGATCTCGGTGTCGGGCCGGCGCAGCTTCATGCAGATGGCGAAATAGAGGCCGGCGGGCCCTCCGCCGAGACAGGCGATCTTCATGGCGCGCTCCCTTCCCATGGGAATGTTTCAAGCTTGAAGAAAGTTTAGGAGCGGGCTTGGCCGGGTCAACAAAAAAGTTTTAAGCTTGAAATAAATGGGCGGCGCAGGGGCGGATATCCCGAGGATAAAGCGCCGCCGCAGTCGTTGGAGACGGGGGTTTGGTGGTGAACGTGTTCATCTGCGACTATGTGCGCACGCCGATCGGGCGCTATGGCGGAGCGCTGGCCGGCGTGCGCGCCGACGATCTGGCCGCCGCGCCGCTGAAGGCGCTGGCCGCGCGCAACCGCGCGCTCGACCCGGCGGCCGTTGAAGAGGTGATCCTGGGCTGCGCCAATCAGGCCGGCGAGGACAATCGCAATCTGGCCCGGATGGCTGCGCTGATCGCCGGCTTGCCGGCGAGCGTTCCTGCGATCACCGTGAACCGGTTGTGCGGCTCGGGCCTGTCGGCGGCAGCCCTGGGCGCGGCGATGATCCGCACCGGCGAGGCGGAGATCGTGATCGCCGGCGGGGCCGAGAGCATGAGCCGGGCGCCGTTCGTCATCGGCAAGGCCGAGCGCGGGTTCGACCGTGCGCCGAAGCTTGAAGACACAACGATCGGCTGGCGCTTCGTCAATCCGGTGATCGAGCGGCTCTACGGGGTGGAGTCCATGGGCGAGACCGCCGAGAATCTCGCCGCCGCCCATCAGATCGCGCGCGAGGACCAGGACGCCTACGCCCTGCGCAGCCAGCAGCGCGCCGGGGCCGCGAACGCCCGCCGCGCCGAAGAGATCATTCCAATCGAGACGCGCCAGGGACGCGAGACGGTGAGCGTGGCCGCGGACGAGCACCCCCGCCCGGAGGTCAGCCTTGACGGGCTGTCGAAATTGAAGCCCGCCTTCCGCGCCGGCGGGTCGGTGACGGCGGGAAACGCGGCCGGGGTCAATGACGGCGCGGCCGCCCTGATCCTGGCCAGCGAGGCGGCCGCGCGCACTCACGGCCTGACGCCGATCGCGCGCGTGGGCGGTTTCGCGGCCGCCGGGGTGGAGCCGCGCATCATGGGCGCCGGTCCGATCCCGGCGGTGAAAAAGCTGCTGGCGCGCGAGCACGCCGACCTTGGCGATTTCGACCGGATCGAGATCAACGAAGCCTTCGCCGCCCAGGTGCTCACCGTCACCCGCGCGCTCGGCCTTGAGGACGACGCCCCGCACGTGAACCCGGACGGCGGCGCGATCGCACTCGGCCATCCCCTCGGCATGAGCGGCGCGCGCATCGCAGGAACGGCGGCCCTGGCGCTTCAGCGCGGCGCGGCCAAGCGCGCGCTCGTCTCCATGTGCGTCGGCGTGGGCCAGGGCGTGGCGCTCAGTCTTGAGGCGGTGTGATTTGCGCCCTTTCGCTCCGCGCAAGATGAAAATGCTGGAGCTGGAGGGAAGCTTTTTGCGTATAGTGTCAGCATCTTAGGTTCAAGATCCCAGCTCAAAGCCAAACAGATTTTTATATTTCTCCCTCAAGTTTGCTGCTTGGGCCCACATCTTCGGCCACGTAGCGGCCGACCACCCAGATGAAGCCCTGCACATCGAGCCTGTCGACTGGCCGCAAACTGGCGAGCTCGCATTCGGTCCGCGCGGTGAGGTTCATCAGGGAGTCGTAAACCGCGATGTGCAGGTCCGCGGCGTATTCAAGATGGAAGGGATGGCCCACCGCCAATGCGAACTCGCACGTCACTTCCGGTTTCAAGAACATGTGCCGGTCCGGGCGCCAGAAGAAGGGAAGCAGCGTGATCACTGTCCAGCGCGCCGCTTCGAACGGCTTGAGCAGTCGAGCCAACGCGTCCAGCGCCACCTGATCGGGCGTCTCGGTGAATGCAGCGAGCGCCTCCAGCACGGCCGGGCCGGACGGGCTGACCAAGGCTTCGCGCGCGCGAATCTGCTCGGTGGAGTGGAGCAGGTTGATGCTGAACGCTTTCGCCGCCGCGCCCGCCTGCTCGGCCGTGAACGGCCTGGCGCTCAGCGGGGCTGCGGCCTCCAGCGTGGCGCGCCGGGCGAGTTTGTAGTCGCGCTTCTGAGCGACATAGCGCGCGTCGGCGAACCCGGCCGGCATGAAATCGAGGAAGCGCGTTCGCGCGCCCTCGAAGCCGACATACCCGCGGCTCAGGCGCGCGGCTTCGGCCTTGAGCTTGCCGCGAAGCGCATCGACGCTCTCTGCGTTGATCTGCGCAGAGCGCCCGGTCTCGGTAAAGACCTGGCCCACATAAGCGTCGCCACGTTTCACCCCACGCAGCTTGGCGCTCCCGAACGTCTCATTGATCACCTGGGTCATGGCGACAGCGTCGGCTGCACGGAGCTGGCTTGGCAAGACCTAACCGGGTTGGGGCGCTCTCTCAGTGATGAGTCCGATATATGTACGGCCCGCATCGCAGCGCAGTTCAGCGTTCATACGCGACAGGTCGCGGACTTGGCTGTCCAGTGGCTTCTCAAAATCAAAGCGCGTCGTCCGCAACACAGGCTTCCAGGCGCCCACGCCTTGGTCAAGGACGAGGGACGCCTTTGCTCCGGACTTGGTTTGAATGCTCAGCGTGCGCCAGTGAGGGGTGTCCGCCCGCCTGCGGATCGAAGCCGGTGCGCCGGCTTGAGCCATGACGCCCGCCAGCACGTCATCGCGATCATCGGCGTGGGGCCAGTCGTGTATCAGCAAATCCGCCCTGCGGTTTTCAACGAAGGGCTTATCGCCGCGCGTGATGATCTCACAGCGGCAGCCCGGCCCGGCGAGCGCCGCGGCGATCTCGGCGTAGAGCCGGACGCTGAGCGGGCTATAGATGTACCGGTCTTGGATCGTGATGCTCGCCGCCGGCGCAGCCTCAGGGCCGAACACGTCCGGCGCAAGCTCCGCCGCCAGGGCTTTGAACCGTTCGCCAAACCCGGTGAGCGGTCCGTCCAGCTCGGCGCCCACAAGCCTTACCCCTGCGCGCGCATCGCTGCGCAGCCAGCGGCTCACATCAACTTCGGCGGCCTTAATCGCGGCCGGGTCCAAAGGTGAAGCGTCGGCCGATACATTCGGCGCCCCGTCCGCGCGCCCCCAGTCGGGACCCGGCGTGGTGGAGACTCCAAGCGCGCCGAAAAGCCTCGCGCCGGAGCTGGTTTCGCACCGGAGCGCCGTGTCCGCGGGCCAATCGAGCCGGTCGCGATCAAGAATCCGGGCGCCAAGGCGTTCAGCCGCCAGGGCGAACTGGGCTCTTACGCGCGGCGCGCAGGATTCAATCGCAGCGATGTCTGCGACAAGATGCAATTCGCCGCTGCCTGCGCTGAACAGCCGCAAGCCGGACGAAGCGGACCATTCGGCCAAGTCCCAAGCCTCAGGGGCCCCGGACACGCGCGCCATGAGGTGCGCGCCCGTGCGCGCCTTGATCCGGCTGAACGCGCCGTCGAGCAGAGGCGCGCTCTCGTAGCGCGTCCCCGGTCCGAAAACTTTGAACGGCTCCGGCATATCCAGACGCAGGCTCGCCTCCTGTAGCGCCTCGCGAGCATTGGCGCGGTCCGTGCGCTCCGCCAGGTGCTGAGTGTCCGGACCGAGCACGCACGCCGAGCAGATTTTCGTTGAGCCTGGGTCGCCGCATCGGCCAGGGCGGGTGCAGTCGAGAAGGCTGGCGGCCAATTCGATGCGATCGGCCGGATCGTCACCAATCGCCGTGGCGAAACCGGCGCCGCCCGCAGCGTGGTCGTAGATGACGGCGGTGTGAACCTGGGCCCCGGTCCGGTCGCGCGTCTTCAGGGCCGCCACGCCCATCTCACCCGGCTCGATCCCCAGCCGGCGGGCGTTCGCTTCGCGAAGGGCGAGTGCGGCCGCCAGCGCGGCTGGCAGACTCTTCAGACCGCTGAGTTGCAGCTCGAAAACGCTGGTCCTTGTCTCTTCGCCCAGCCTAAGTCCACGCTGCATCTTGTAGCCGGCGGCCAGGCCAGGGCAGGGGCCTGCGCCGTCAACGTCTTTCCGGCGGCGTAGCGGCTTATGGTTCTCCATTGCGGCGGGCAGGGGACCGGCTGGATCCGCCTCAGGTTCAGCGCGGCCGCATTCAAGGCAGAGCGCATATCCTTCCTGGTGGGCGCCGGCGTTGTAGGTGAAAACAAGCCCGGCCGGATCTGTCCTCAAGCGGCCCAGCTCGGGGTCGGGTAGGTCGCGCCAGTCCGCATTCAACGCGCCAACCCAGGCGTCCGGCCGCGGAGCGTAGGGGGCGCCGTCCGGCTGATCGCTGGCTGGCAGAGACGCGTCTACGGTGAAGCCCGCCGGCGCCAGATAAGAAATCTCCTGCGACCGAGCATCCTCGCATCCCGGGTTCGCACAGCTGCGCCCGGGGATCGCTGTCGGCCGGCTGTTCAGCCGTCCGCACCGCTTGCACTGGCTCACAGTGCGGAAGCTCTGGGTCTCCTTGGCGCTTCCCTCTGCGCTGTCAGGCCGCTTCCAGTTCAGCGTCACGCCTGCGCTGCGCCGGACCATGCCGTCGACGACCACCTCTGCACCCGGCGCGTACTCAAATATCGCCAGATTGCGTTGACGGCTCGGCAGGCCGCGGGCGCGCAGCCTGCGGTCCTCGAACGTCGAGACTCCGCTTTCCTCAGCGCGCTTTTTCTGGCCGGCGATTTCCTGACCGGAATAAGGCTGGAACGTCACCACACCGGTCGGGAAGCCGTAGGCTGGCAGGAAACCCTGTCCCGATAACGCTGAAAGAAGGTAGTCGCGCGCCAGCCGGTCCCGTTGGGCTGAACGTGCCCGGTCCAGCGCAGACGCGTCGCCTGCACCATCTTCCAGCGCAGCCCATTCTAGCTCCACCGCGTCTTGGATTGCGACCATGATCTCGCGGGCGGCGACCACCACGTCCGGTCCGGCCGCGAGCGGCGTTCCGGCCAGAAGGGCGCGGAGATCGGGGTCGGCCCCAAGAGCCACAGCTTGGGCCGCCATCCACCCGCAAAAGGCGTCAACGGGCGCGCCGGAGCTGCGGGTTTCCAGAGCGAAGAAGGCGCTCACCGTCATTTTGTGCAGCTCTTCGCCTTCTTCACGAAGGAATTTCGCCAGCAGCCATGCGTTCACATGACGTTGCACGATCATCGCGCTATCCAGCGACACGCTCGGCGCCACCTGCTTGCGCGCGAAATAGCCGGCCGGATCAGTCATGACTTCGCGATCAAGCGGGCGGTCCTTACAGATGGTCAATCCCAGCGAAAGCGACTGCCCGCCGCGCCCCGCCCGGCCCACGCGTTGTTTGTAGTTGGCGATCGAAGGCGGCGCATTGGTCAGTAGGACCGCTTCCACCGAGCCGATATCGACACCCATCTCCATCGTCGTCGAGCAGCTCAGCACATTGATGCGACCTTGCTTGAACGCCGCCTCATAGGCTTGGAGCACCGGCTGATCGATCTGAGCAGAGTGCTCGGCGGTGCGAAAATAGCTGTCCAGGCGCGCTGCTCTGTCCGTTCGTCCGTCCCAAAGCCGGCGGGCGCGCAGATCGGCGATCTCAGGGTCTGTCTCAAGCCACTCTACGAGCTCGGCGAGCGCCGCGCGTGAGCCGTCAGACCGCATGCGGAAGGGGAAGGGGTGGGCGGGATAGGTCGCTTTGATCGTTCGCGGATGAAGCCCCTGCGCATCGCGGTAAATGGATAGGCCCTTAAAGGCCGCCTGAAGGGGCAGGCGGGTGATCGGGCAAATATCAGCCTCGCGCACCGGAGCGACGGCGAGCTTTGTCCAGTCGAGGCGGTGGCCATGCTCTCCAGCTTCAAGCACGCCCGCACTTCGAACTGCATCGAACGCTGCTGCGAGCAGTTCAGCGATGTCGCTTCGAGATCCCTTGTCTTCAATCGGTGCGTTAAGCGCTTGAGATATAAGGCTGATAATTCTATTGGCTTTGGGAACTTTGCCGTACGGGTTCGGCCAGACCTTTTGGATGCTTTTGTCATCCTGGTCTTCTCGCCGCTTCACCGCGAACCGGCCGCCCCCTTTGATTTTTGCGAAGCTTCTCCACCCGGCCTTGGGCACGCAAATCAGCTGTTCTTGGCGCAGGAAATGCGTGACCAATAACTCTAGCAGAGCGCGCCAATCTTCTTCGGACAAGCCGAGCGCCGCGGCGCTTGCGGGCGCCGTGGCGTAGTGCGGAAGTTGAAGCCGGATAAGGCCGAGAGTCTCTGCGCTGGCGGTCCATTTCGGGCGCCTCGCGAGTTCCCTGAGAAGAAGAAACTCCGCCAGATCGTCTGCGGTCTCAAGCTGGCTCGTACGCGGCGACCAAAGCTCATGCAGCGCCCCGTTGACGTCGGGTTCTCCCGCTAGTTTTGCGACAAGGTCTTTTATCGGTCGCGCCGCGCCCGTATCGCCCTCTTTCTCGGCGATCTCCTCACGTAGAAGATTGGCGGTCGCTTTAAGAGCGGGGAGTTTCTCAACCTCCGCCAGCTGTGCTTTGAGCGTCGCGACCTCGTCCGGGGCGGCGCCGCCCTGCGCGGAGTCTTGAACCGAATGGTACAGCCAAGCGCGGACGAATTCGCGCTCGGCGCCGATCTGAAGGCCGGATGCGTGCCGGGCGGTGCCTTGGCGTGCATCGGTGAAGGTGATGAGCTTGCGGCCGCGCGCGGGGGCGCCTGCAGCCTTTTCGTCGGGTGTCAGCAACGGCAAAAGCGCTGGTATCAGCTGGCGCAAGAGATAGGGGGCGCCGGCGCGTAAGGGGCGCATGGGGCCCTGGGTGTCGCGCCATTCCGGCGCGGCGCCGCAATGCGGGCAGGTTTTTGGATCATCGTGGCGGCGAAGCGCGACCGTGGTCTTCGTCGCGACATCAAGCAGGCGGCCGGTCTCGGGTTCGACGTGGATCACCGCACCGTCGCGGTGCGCGGTTAGAAGCCGGCGTAAGGACAGCGCGCCGGGGTCCAGGCCCGCATCGCCGCCTGTCTGATCGTCGGGCCCCGAGATTCCGTCTGGATCGGACTCGTCGAACTCCGGGTCGAGATCCTGTGCGAACTCGGCCGCGACGCCGTCGGCGGGCCGGCGCAAAATTGCGCCGTCTTCAGAGGCGCTCAACGCGCCGTCTCCGCAGGTCCGGCAGCTTACCCATTCGAACATCACGGTCCGGCAGTGCGGGCAATGCTCATGGGGATCGACGTCCACGAAGCCGTACGGCCAGTCGTCCATGCCGGCGGGCTTGCCCCTGCAGGCGGCGTTCGGACAGACATGAGCGCCCGCGAGCACCGAGTGAAACATGTGCAGGCGGATCGGGAGAACCGCTTCGGAGCGATCATCATCTGGATCTCTGCGGGCATTGAGACAGTGCAGCATCAGCGCTGTCGCTTCGTTTTGTCCGGCGCCGCGATCGCCGAGGATCTCCTGCGTCTTCGCCCGCCAGCGAGACCAGGTCAGCGTCTGCTCGGACTGAAGGGCCTCACGCACCTCGCGCAACGGGCCGTTCGAAAACAGCATGCGGGCGCGCTCCGCCCGGCTTGCGGCGTTCAGCGCTTCAAGGCTCAGCGCTTCGGGTTCGATCGGGTCGTGCGGCAGAGGCGCACGCGCTCCGCGTATCACGTGGACCTGCTCACGGGGCGCGCCGGAAAGCTGGGCGAGAAAGTCGCCGAGCGGCGCGGGATCATCGCCGCCGATGGTCGCGGAGGTGGCCACGTATCGCAGGTCTTCAGGGCGCTTGCCGAACGCGGCGGCGACCCGGCGCAAAAGCAATGACAGCTCGGCGGCCTGAGCGCCGATATAGCTGTGGGCCTCATCAAGAATGATATATTCAAGGGTGTCGCGAGACTGCTCAAGGATCGGCGAATCTTCCCGCCGCACGAGCATGTATTCCAGCATGGTGATATTGGTCACCAGAACCGGAGGCGGGGCGCCCCTTAGCGTTTTGCGATCAACCACCTTGGCCGGGTTTGACCGGGCTTCGTGGTTTTTCGCTTCGTTCGGCGTAGACCCGTTATAGAGGCAATAGCGCAAATTGCCGCCAAACGGTTTGAACCACGCTTTCAGCCGCTCCTCCTGGCTGTTGATCAGGGCGTTGAGCGGATAGAGCATGATCGCCCGAACGCCGTTCAGGCGCCGGGCGCCGCCGTCAGATAGGTCCACCAAGCGATCTAGAAGCGGCGCGAGAAAGCACTCCGTCTTGCCCGAGCCTGTGCCGCTGGAGACGATGACCGAGCGGGGGTCTTGAGCGCGAAGGTGGCTCCAGGCTTCAACCTGGTGGGCGTAGGGCGGGAAGCTCTCGGCGCAGAGCGTCTCGATGGTGCGCGGATGAAAAAGGCCCTCGACCCCATCCCACCCACGCTCGGCGGGCTTCCAGGGAAAGGAGCCCTCTAAAATCATGTCCCCGGCGCCGCGCCCGTTGAGCCTGGCCAGAAGTTCGTCCTCAAGGCCGGGCGTTCTCAGCTTAGCGACCTCCAAGAGCGAGCGCGTGGTCTCGTGCGGAATCCGGGTCAAGAGGGCTTCAAGGTCGATCATCGTATCAAGCCGGTGTTTTCTGGAGCTGATCAAGAGCCGCGCGCGAGGCGGCAGCGTCGAAGAATTCGGGGTCGAAGAGGCGCGCCAGGCGCAACTTCGCGACAATGCTGGGGTCAAAGCGACGCTCACCGGTCGCCATCGCCCCCGCGATGGATGGCGCGGCGAGCACGCAGTCGAAGTCGGACGGGAAGCGGCCTTTTAATTCGGCTGGAACGGCGGCCTGGAGGCCCAGGCGCGGTCGCGCAACGCCTTCCACGCGCCGCTTGATCATGGATTGCGCCAAATCGAAATATGGTCGCGCTTGTGTCTGGCCGATCGCGTCTTTGAACGGGGCTTCGGCGACCCGGCGCGCGTCTGCATCCATTCCCGACCGGCTCATCACGCCATGGGCGGCCCGGGCTGCGTGCAGCCGCAGATCGGAGCGCAGCGCGATCTGCTCCAGGTGGCTGATCAGGGGGCGCGCCGCAAGGCCGGGGTCGGGAAGACCGGCCGCCTTCAGGGCGCGGTGTGTTGAGTCGAACTGGGCGTTGAAGGCGGCTTCCCAGTCCTGAGCGGACGTCGCCGGCCATACAAGCGCCATTTCGGTTTCAAGATCGAGGATCGCATCAAGATCAGATCGTCCGCCCGCAGCGGCGAGGACGGTGATCGCCAGCCCTGGCGCCTCAGCCAGAACTGTGAGGCTGTCAAAGCTCATCATCGGCGCCTGAAAGCGCCGCGCCGCGCGCACCGTAGCGAGCGCGTGCTCGGCGAAGCGCCGCCCGGCGGCGGGCGATTGCGACGCCGCTTCAATCAGTCCGTCGGTTCGGCGGTGATGGGAAAGCAGGGCTTGCTCAAGCGCGTCTGCGGGGGTGGCGCGTGCCGACGTCTCGAGAAAGACCGGGCGAAAGCGGCCGCGCCCGGCGGTCCGGCCGGTGACGATCCAGGGGCCGGGCGCGGAAAGGTTTTCGGCCAGCGCCTGGTAGGAAAGTTCGGCCATGGTCTCGTCAAGCGTCACCTCAGCCGCTTTCTCCGGCGCCAGAAGCGGGATGAAAATCAGGCTCGCCACACCTTGCGATTCCAGGAAGGTGCGGGCTTCGTCGGTGGCGCGTCGCCAGAGGTCGCGCGGCAGAGATACCTCGTAGCGCGTCACACGCAGCGCGCGTCCGCCGCCGCGCCAGGAGATGTCGACCCTGGCTTCGTGATCGGTCGACTGGCTCAGCAGGGCCCGGATATCATCGCGATAGACGGTAAGCAGCGTTTCGCCGGACACTGCTCGCACAAAGCCGGCGCCGCGTCCTTGCCCGGCCAGTTCGAACATCAATAGGTCGCTGCGCCGGGTCCACGCGGTGTATTGGAAAAGCGTCGCCGCCCCGGTGGATGCGCCGCGCTCGGCCGGGCGGTCCTCCTTCAAGATCACGTGGGACAGAGAGTTGTCGCGCAGTTTTAGCCGGCAGGACCGGCCATCGGCCCAAGCCAGCTTCAATGTAAACGCGGCGCCCGCCGCCAGATCGCTTAGGCGGATGACGGTCTCGGCGCCAGAATCGTGCACGGTGAGCCCGTCACCGCTCGTATCGACGCTCGCTCCGTCCAGACCGCTCAAGGTCGCCCGGCGCTCACCGCCTGCCGGCGCGAAGTCGACTTCAAAGTCTTCAGGTAGAATATGCTCGCGCACCGTGCCTGCGAGCACGCCGTCACGCACCCATCCAATCTCGACATCGCCAAGCGGGCGGTGGTCCGCGAGTGGACGCCAGGCGCCGCGACCCTTAGGCCGCCACATCAATTCGCGCTTTGGCGCCTCCACCAGCGCGCCCTTATCGCGCGTCAGCACCCGCGGGAAGCCGAGCCGTGCGAAAGGCCGCAATTTCATCGTCATCGGCCCGTCAAGCAGGAGCGGCGAGCCCGAGGCGGTGTCGCAGCCGGTCCGCCAGACGCGGGCCAGATTGTCTCTCTCCCAACGCGCCTCGCCGGACAAGGCGATCAAAACATGGTCGTCGCCGACCGGGACGGGTTCGCCGCGCCCGGTTGCGTTCGTCCAAACGATTTCCTCAAGGGCGCTGGAATGAATCAAGAGGTGAAGGGTGTCTCCGGGGTGGTCCGCCGACCCGTTGGATACGAGCCGAAGTTCGTCTGTGTTTTCGCCTGCGGCTGCGAACGCCATCACCGGTTCGGTTTGCGCCGAGGCGCCGCGTGGGGTGATCAGAACCGGCGTGCGCTCTGCGACCTGGCATACCAGCGTCACGTCTTCCTCCAGGCCCAGCTCGAAACGCCGTCGGCCCAGTGCGCGCACTCCGAACGTTTCAGAGTCGCCTGAAAAGGTGCGCTCGATCAGTCCGATCGCGCGCGAAGATGCGCGCCCGGAGGAGGTGCGCAGAAAAATTTGGGCGCGCGAGGCGTCCTGCATGGCGGCGCGCAGTTCGGGGGCGACGGTCCCGACTTCAAGTTCGCCCTCAAGCCCCAGACTCAATGCGGGCCTCCATTCGCCGCCACGCCGCTCAAGCAGGCGCTCGGCGCTGAAGACGTCTGCATCGCCGGCCGGCGTGCGCAGAACCTCAGCGATGAGGGCGCGCATGTCTTCAGCTTCAGCCGGCACGGGAAGCTCGTCCATCCAATCAGGCCGAATGCGCGACAATCGCAGAACGGGGTCCTCGTCCAACACCCCGTCACCTGCGCTGATCTGGCGTTTGAAGTTGAAAACGCTCTGCACCAGTTCGCACACGACCTCGAAGATAACCTCCGAAAGCTGCTCGCTAGTGGCGCGCCGCCGGCGCTCCTCCTCCACGGCGCGCTCAAGCGGTTCTCCGGCGTAGAGGCGGCGCACCGCACCGATGATCCAGGCTCTCAGCCACGTGGCGCGGCGCACTTCGCAAAGCGGTAGCCCGCTTTCGCGGACCACCGCGTACACATAGCGCAGCCCGTCCAGGTCCTCAGGGGCGGGCCGTCCCCACCATTCAAGGCCCCGGAGCACCGCTTCAATCAGTTCGCTGTAGCGCAGCAGGCGCACGCCGCTGCGATGTTCGTCACGTTGAAGGTTGAGATGGGAAAGCGGGGCGTCCCAGCCCCAGCTTCCCCCCTCGCGGCTGCGGCGAAACCATTCCGCCAAGACCATGACGAAGAGCGCACAGCCCTCCGTCTCGCGAAGGGCGGCCCGGCCATTGCTTTTGAGCATCTCGACGGCGCGAGAATACTCCCGCTCGGTGAAACGGTATTTGTATAAGGGGCGACTATCGGGACGCACAATCGTGCGCGCTAAGAGCATCGCCTTCAATCTAATTGCGTATGCGCTCTCACCCATTGTCCCCGCCTTGTATAGCCCCGATGCTCCAATCGGTAGCCGCAGGCGCCGTAAAAAACAATTAACGTAATTGCTTGTATTTTCGACCTTAAACGATCTTGCAACGAAGCTGCGCACAATTCAAACGAGTGCTCCAATCTAGCTGAGACGGCCGCGGCTTCCAGGCGCAGGGCGAAATTTCGATTGCGCCGGGGTTGGTCAAAGCTCACGAATTCGGCGCCAGATAAACGGACTTGCACGCAAGGGTGGGGAAATGACGGATATTGGACTGCTTCTGACGAGCGCGTCTCCAGGGCCGGTCGAGTCGGTGGGCCGGGATTTGGAGAGCTTCCTGCTGCCGTTCATGGCGCGCTTTGTCGCGGAAGGTTCTCATTTCGCAGCCGGGCTGGCCTACTGTCTGATCGCTGCGGCGTGCCTGTTTCTCATCGTGTATGGTCTGTTCGTCTTGCTCCCAAGCTGGGCGGCCATCGCAGTGCGCCGGGCGCGGCTGCGCAAAGCACTGAAATCCGGCGGTTCGGATGTCGAGCGCCGGCGAATGTTCGCCGAACATTTCGATACCGACGTGGATCCTGTGATGACGGGCGGGGATGGCGGCTTCATGCGGCGCATCTTCGTGCTGTCGGGCGGCGAACACCATTTGCGCTTGGCCTGGTCGGAATTCAAAGAAACCTTTGTCGACGACGGTGAAGACGCCAAGGTGATCCGCAACACTGCGCGGCCGCAGAATTACTTTTTGCGGGCGGTTAAAAATCCAGGGCGTCTCGGCGGTCTGTCGGGGCTCTTGGTGAGCATCGGCCTGCTGCTGACCTTTGTCGGGATCATCGCCGTCCTGATGAAGGCGGGCTGCGAGATGAACCCGGGCGGCGCCTACTCGGTGTGCGGTGTTTACAATGATCAGATTGCGGCCGTGGAGACGCAGCTGTCCGGAGCGCCCTCGCAGGCGCAGCCTGACGGCGAGGGCGCGCCCGAGGGCGCCCAGGCGGACGACAATATCCAGACGGCTGTCATCTCGATCGTGGCCGGCGCCGCGTCGAAGTTCTACGCCTCGATCGGGGGGCTGTTCGCCTCCATTCTGCTGAAAGTGGGGCTGGGCGTATACGCCTTCATCATCCGTCGTGAGGTGGAGGGGCTCGCCGATAATCTGGAGAGCGGGCTCGCCTTCGTTCCCGAGCAGCATCTGGCGCTTGAGCAGCTGGAGCTGGTGCGTGAACAGTCCAACCAGCTTAAAAAGTTCAACACTGATCTGGCGGTGGCCATTGATCAGGCGGTCGCTCCGGTCACCGAGCAACTGGGCGGAATAAAAACCTCTCTTGATAGTCAGAACGAAGCCACGCTCGGCGCGCTCAAAGACGGGGTCGGCAGCGCAATTAATACAATGGCGGGTGGCGAGATTCGTGAGCTCGGCAGGGTGCTTGGCGACCTGAAAGCCGAGCTTGGCGGGCTTTCCGGCAAGCTCAACGAAGGCGGTGAAGAGGCCGCACGGCGCATGGAGTCCGCATCCAAAGCGTTGGAGGCCATGGCCGACCAGCTGGAGAAGCGCTTCGCCGCGGTGAACGAAAGCGCCGAGCAGGCGTCATCTGAGGCCAACACCAAGATGCTTGAGGCGGCCGCCGGCATGAATGATGTGCTGACCCAGGCGCTGCGGAAAATCGACGACAGCGCCGGCGCCAATGCGGAGCATCTGCGCAGCATCGGGAAAACGCTGGAGGGGCTCACCACAGGCGTCGCGTCCAACGCCCAAAACGCCTTCTCCGAGGCCTTCGCCAAAGGTGCGGAGGACACGCGCAAAGCCGCCGCCGACGCCGGGGCGGAGTTGACCCGTTCCATCTCCGAAGCGTCGGGGGAGTGGCGTGCGTCACTTGAGACCTCCACCGATCAGCTCAAGGAGCTACGCAAGGTTCTTGAAACGACCTCCAGCGCCGCGGCCCGGCAGGCGGAGGCGTTGGACAAGACCACCGCAGCAACGCGCTCGGCTGGCGATGTGTTGAGCGGCGCGGCTGGCGAGTTCGGCGCTGCGGCTCGGCCGGTCGCTGCCGCTCTGCAGTCCGTTCAGGGCGCCGCGCAGAGCATGGGAGACGCCACATCCAAGCTCGAAACGACGTTGAAAGCGTCGCTGGATCAGGCGAACACGCTGGCCGAGCGCATGAGCGCCACCGCCGGCGCCGCGGAAGAGGCGTGGAGCGGATACCGGGCGCGCTTCGCCGAGGTGGACGAAGACCTTGAAAAGGCGCTGCAGGCGATCAGTGAAGCTATGGGCAAGAACGCCGACGGCATGCGCCGCTACGTGTCCGAGCTCGACGGTCAGATGGGCAAAGCGGTCAACTCCTTCGCCTCCGCCGTCCAGCCGCTCTCCGACCTCGCCGAGGAGCTTGGCGACGTCGCCGAAACCCTCAAAGCAAGCAAGCGTGAGACCGCCTGATCATGTCACAATGGGAGGAAAGCGCCGCAGAAGAAGAAAGCAGCTTCGTCTCCATGGCGGACATGATGGTGGGGCTCCTGCTCATCTTCATCATCCTGCTCACATATTATGTGTTGCAGAGCCGCAAGGCGGTGGAGGCGGCGGAGACGGTGAGCCGTGTTGAACAGGCGGCCCGAGAAGCACGCGGGTTGGTCCTCAATCAGATCCGAGACCGTGTCGATGACGACCGGATCGAATTCGACGCGGCGACCGGCACCATCCGGTTTTCCGAAGACGTTTTGACCTTCGCGACTGGTGACGACACGATTCCCGCTAGCGCAGAACCCGTTTTGGCGACGATGGCTGACGCTTTGGCGGAGACGCTGCCCTGCCTGGCGTTCCTGGACGGTCCCAACGCGGCTTTAGACTGCAGCTGGATTGAGACCCAGTTCAGCCAACTCACCGTGGATGGGCGCCGGCTGGGCGATCTGGACCAGTTTCGAAATCTCGACGCACCGCTGATCTGGATCGATGGCGTTTACATCGAGGGGCACACTGATTGCACTCAGTTTCGAGGCGACGTCGATGGGTTTTATAATTGGGTCCTCGGCGCGCGGCGCGCCGGCCGCACCTATCTGAAAATGACCGGGCATAACCCTGATCTGAGCAGAATTTTCTCCAAGAGCCCCTTCGACGCCGATACGGATCAGGACGCCCACCGGGTTCTCGGTGTGGCTTCCTACGCCGACCGGCGACCGGCGCGAAATTTTGATGCGGACGGCTATCCCGCCGACCCTCGTCTCAGTGAAGACGCCGCGTCCGCCTGCCTGGGCCAGCTCAATGATGAGCGCAGCCGGCCGGACCAAGCCCCGCTCACCCAAAACGAACGCAATCGCCGGATCGACATCCGCATCTCCATGGGGTGGACCACAGAGGCGGAGGACGCGCTGTGAGCTTGCGCTCGGCCATCACGTCGCTGAACGCGGCCGGGCGCTTTATAGACCGGCCTATGGGCGATGAGACCCGCCTGTCGAAGGCGATCGGCGCTTTGAACGCGCGGGTCGATGGGGTCGACGGCGCTGCGCTTGAAGATCCCACGGGCTTCGTGGGCCGTCTGATCGACGTGTGGGAGCGCGAGCGCGATTTCAGCACGCTGAAACGCCGCGAGGTCCGCGCAGCCGCACGCCATGTCTTCAGCCATGACGCGCAGGGCCGGCGGATCGCAGACGATGCGAAGCGGCTCACCGGCCTTCTCGCGCACCCCGGCGCTACAGGCTCGGCTCAGGCGATTAAGAACTTCGCCACGGCCTTCCTGGCCGGATTCGACAACAGCCGCCTTGAGGCCATGGAGATATTAGCAAACCACATCAA
Source organism: Oceanicaulis sp. (assembly GCA_040217555.1). Taxonomy (GTDB): domain Bacteria; phylum Pseudomonadota; class Alphaproteobacteria; order Caulobacterales; family Maricaulaceae; genus Oceanicaulis. The sequence continues at coordinate 182,871 of JAVJPX010000011.1, read as the reverse complement.
CAGCGCCGCGGCGGAGCGGCGCCTTGAAACGGTCGATGCATGGATCGGGGCGGGCCTGATCGATGCCCGCAAAGGCGCGCAGAAGCTGACCGCGCGTGTGCTGGCCGGCGGCGGGGCGGTGGCCGGCGCGTTTGAGGCGCTGCGCATCCCTGAGATGATCCGCGGCGAAGGGCTGTCACGCGCCGCATACGGTCACGCTTGCGCCTATGTCCGCGCCCATGGTGCTGAGAGCTCATTGCTGATCGACACGCTGATAGACTGGGCGACCCAGAGCGGCGACGCGGACGAGGGGCGTATTCAAGCGCGCTTCCCTGACAAGGTCGGTGAGACGGTCAACGCGCTGCTCCTGCCCTGGCGTTCAGGTGCGCCGGATAAGGATGTCGAGCGCAAGGTCCGCAATTTCGTCATCGCCGCCGTCGGTGACCCGCGCTTTGCGGGGTCTTCAGCTCAGTGGGCGGATGTGGATGAAGCGGCGCGCCAGGTCCTCACCGGTTGGCTGACCCGCGCGTCCGTCGTGCAATTTTTCGACATCGTCTCCCAGACCATGCGCATGCCCGATGAAAAGCGCATGTGGCGCTACCGGCGCAAATTCTGGTCGGCCTATCTGCCCCACATCACCAACGCCTGGGTGGCCTTCGGCGCCCAGGGCGAGCACTTGGCCCGCGAAACCGCCCGGCGCACCGAAGATAACAGCTTCAAGCAATTCGGGCGGCTGCACGGGTCGTCGCAAAGCACGCATGCGGTACTGATTATAACCATCGGTGACCTGGTGATCGCCGAATGGAGCCATAGTGGGATGTGCCGAATGTGGCCACGCGGTCATGCGAGGGCGCCGAAACTCTACGACCCAAATTATCAGGCGTTTGCGCTGCGCTGGGGCGAATGGTGGGAGGAGCGGCACCACGGTAATGAGACCTACGGCTGGCAACGAAAGTTCGCTGATAAAATCCGGCTCGAAACCGGAGTTTCGGTCAGCGCCGCCGAGTATAAGGTGCGCTGATGAGGTTCGAGATCGAGCCCGTCGAAGGTGGAGTGTTGATCCGCCACAGGCCGGGGTTTCTGGAAAAGAAGCGTCCTCCTGAAGACTGGGCGGAAACTGAAGGGGGCGCGCTGGCGCGCGCGATCGCCGTGGCGCGCAGCCATGATGATCCAGACGAGGCGCGCCATTCGGTCTTTTCACCCGACCATCTGTTTTTAAGCGATGCGCTCTCGGCCGCGTTGGACGAAGCTTCCGCGCACGCCCTCGGCCTTCCGCCGCCGCCGCCGTTCGGCCTGCGTCTGGAAACCACAGATCAAGTAAAGTCCCCCGACTTTCGGGTGCGCGCGCGCTGGGTGCAGGGCGGCGGGATGCCGGTGCGCACCAAGCGGGACGGCGCCGCTCTGCTCAGCGGCGGCAAGCGGTACCGGATCGCCGAGCCGGCTTACACGCTTTTGGAGTTGGCGGCGCCGCTCGCCCAGGACATGGACGAGCAGGCCCGGCTCGCCGCCTATGCAAACCTCAACAAAGCCCTGAGCGACGCTGTCGGCGCCGAGGTGGAGACCGACGGCTATCTGGGGGCGGTGACGGTCTATCAGGCCTCCGCGTTCTCGCTGCAGCTGGGAATCCACGACGACAGCTTCGATTTTGATCCAGTGCTGTTCGGACGCGATGTGGCGAGCGAGGCCGAAGCGGGCGAAACCATTGACGAAGCGCGCTCGGCGCTTCTCCCGCCCGTTTTGCAGGACCTGTTCGCCAAGCAGCGTTTCCGCGCCGATGCGGGCGCGCGCCCCGCCTATGTCCTGCAGGATGGTTCGTTTGTGGTGATCGATCCGGCCCTGCGGCCGGCGCTCGGTGTGGTGCGTCAGGCCTCGAGCGCCGACACCCAGACCCGCCGGCGGTTCATCACCAACCCCACCGGCTTCATTCGGGACGCGCTTGGGGAGGAGTTCGGCGACGTCGTCGATCGGTTGTTTATCGAAACCGAGCAGTTTTCCGAACGGGTCACCGGCGTTGATGTCTGGCGTCAGCCGGTGCTGCCCTGGATCAAGCCGAAGCCGAACAGCTGGATTCCTGAAAGCTTCGGTCTGAGGGTGGGGGAGTCGGAGATCGCCCTGACCTCCGGTGAAGTGCGCGAGGCGAAGGCGGACTACGCCGAGGCTGAATCCCGGGGCGCACAAAGCTTCAAGGTCAAGGAGCATGACGTCCCCGTGAGCGGGCAAACCCGCGACGCGCTGGATGATCTGGGCGACTTGGCCGACGCGGTGGAGGCCGCCGGCGATCAGGCGGACCAGACCGGCGACGCAGACGGCGCGGCGGCTGAAGCGGACGGCCCGCCGCCGCTCCTGGCCGACAAGCGGTTTTTGACGATCACCGACAATTTCGACCAGGTCCGGTTCGAGGCGCTGACGCCGGCGCGCGATGCAGCGGCGCGCGCGCCCGCCGAGCCTCCGGACACGGTTCTGGCCACCTTGAAATCCTATCAGCTGGAGGGCTTTCGCTGGCTCGCGGCGGCGAAGTCGGCCGGCATGCCTGGTGTGTTGCTCGCCGACGATATGGGGCTTGGCAAGACCCTGCAGGCGCTCAGCTTCCTCGCGCTGTCGCGCAAGGGTTCGGACGCCCCGGTGCTGATTGTCGCGCCCACGGGCCTTCTGTCCAATTGGAAGGCGGAGATCGACAAGCATTTGAAGCCGGGCGCGCTGGGCGAATGCGTCGACGCCTACGGTGCGGCGTTGCGGGACATGAAAGTGCATCCGCAAGCCGGTGCGGAAACGCGCACCGGCCGCACGATCCTGGATGTGCAGCGTTGGCGCGACGCCGGCGTGGTGCTGACCACCTACGAGACCATGCGCGACTACCACTTCTCGTTCGCCAAGGTGCGCTTCTCCGCGCTGGTGTTCGATGAGGTGCAAAAACTCAAAAATCCGGCGAGCCAGATCTCCCGGGCGGCGCGCTCGTTGAACGCGGACTTCAAGATCGGAATGAGCGGCACGCCGGTGGAGAACCGGCTGCAGGATCTCTGGTCCTTGATGGACGTTTTGTGGCCCGGGTTTTTGGGGTCAAGCCGCGCCTTCGAGCAATCCTATCCAGCCGACGATCCGGACAAGCTGCAAGCCTTACACGACCGGATTTTCAAAAGCTCCGAAGGCCGTCCCGCCGTCGGACTGCGCCGCCTTAAGACCGACGAACTCGACGGCCTACCCGAAAAGCATGAACACAGCGAAGCCGTTGAGATGCCCGACGCCCAGGCGCAGGCTTACCGCTCCGTCGTCGCGCGCGCGGTGGCGAGCCGGGACGGTGTGGCGGCCGGGGACGGCATGCTCAAACTGCTGCAGGATTTACGCTCCATATCCCTGCATCCCGAGCCGCCGGCGGACGGCTATGGCGACATGGACGCGTATGTCGCGCGCTCGGCGCGGCTGAAGAAGACCATCGAGATTCTCGACGCGATCCATGGTCGCGGAGAGAAGGCTCTGGTGTTCCTGGAAAGCCTCGACATGCAGGCCTTCCTCGCCGACTACACACGCCGCCGGTACAAGCTGGCCGCCGCCCCCGCGCGTATTCATGGCGGCGTCCCCGGCGTCAAGCGACAAGGATTGGTGGACCGCTTCCAGTCGGGGCCGCCGGGCTTTGACCTCATGATCCTTTCGCCAAAGGCCGGCGGGGTTGGACTGACCATCACCGCGGCGAACCATGTCATCCACCTGTCGCGCTGGTGGAATCCGGCGGTGGAGGATCAGAGCACCGACCGCGCCTTCCGCCTTGGTCAGACCCGGACGGTGAGCGTCTACTATCCGATCGCTGTTCATCCCTCAGCTCAGTTGCGCGACCACAGTTTCGATCTGAAGCTGGACGCCCTCCTGCGGCGCAAGCGGTCGCTGGCGGGCCATATGCTGGCGCCGCCCGAGGACGTGGAGAACGACGCGCGCGCCTTGTTCGGCGACGTGACCTTTGATGCTGACGCTCCCGACGCGGCCTCGGCGGCGGAGCCTGAGCTCGATGAGGACGCTGCTTCAAACGAGAGCGCGGCGTCAGGGCAAGAGCGAGCCGCCCCGGCGCCCGAGCCCGCCGCGCCGCCAGATACGCCGCGTCCGCCGCTGCAGCCGGTGGCCGGGCTGGTGCGGAGTCCGGAAGGATCGCTTCCTGATCTTGATGAAGTGTTCTTCGGTCTCGAAGACGCGGTGATCCGCGAGCTTGAGCTGATCGACCCCTACACCTTCTGGACCAAGCGCGCTCAGCGCGGCCTGACCGCGATCACGCTTCATCTCGCCAAAGCCACAAAGGGGGTGCGCCTGATGCGGGTCGTGGCGAAGCCTCAGCGATCCATCGACGGCGCGGAGTTTGATACCGAGGATCAGGCGGTTTCGGCCTTGCGCACTTCGATTTATGTGCCGCTCCGAGCTACTGGCGCGTCCGCTCCGCGCATCGCTTTCGAGCCTCGTCGTAAAACGCAGGACCGCGACTTCCACGACCGTTTCGTGGTCATGACTTATGAGTTGAACGGCGAGCGCCGCCGGCGCGAATACCTCTTCACCCGCGGCCTTGAAGCGGTCGCGGAAAAATCCTGGGCTTGCGACATCGTCATGACGCAAGACACCTCGGTTGAACGTGAGCTTGCCTAACCCGCTATAAAAATGGATCGAAATTTATGAGCGCCGTCGAAGATTTGCTGGAAACGTTGATCGCCGAAATCCAGGGCCTGCGGGAGGATGTCCGCGATCTGAAAGGGTCAGCAGGCTACGACCTGTCCGATGTGGTGAGCGGCTTAACCGACACCACAAGCGCTCTTGGCGATATTAAGTTTGAGGTGGAAACGCATCTCGGGACCGGCCCTCTCGGGATCGCTCAGCAAATTACCGGGCCGACCGGGTATAACCTGGAAGACGTCCACAACGCACTCATCAGTCTCGAGGTCGCGATCGACACCAAATAGACTCTGCGCCCGATCCTGTCCCGCGTATTTAACCCGAGCCATTCATGAACCCCACCGAAATCGCCGACGCCCTGGAAGCCATCGCCGCGAAGCCCTTTGATCCGGAGGAGTTTCCCTTTGCGTTCGGGTTGGCGACCGGTCTGGACCCGACGACGGTCACAAAGCTTCGCCCGGGCACGCGGTCGCTGAACCGGTCGAAGCTTCCCGGCGGCGTGCTGATGAACAAGAAGTTCCACTATGCCCCGGCCGAGCCGGGCGAGGTGGACGCGGCGTTGGAGCTGCTTCGCGCGCAGAAGGCGAACGAGAGGCACAAGCCCGCCGTGCTGATCGCCACGGATGGCGAGATGCTCGCCGCGGAGCATCTGGCCACCGGCGAGACCCATCGCTGCGCGTTCAAGGATCTTTACCGTCATTTCGGTTTCTTCCTGCCGGCGGCGGGCATGTCGCGCTTCAAGGCGGCCGAGGAGAACGAGGTCGATGTCCGCGCCACGGGCAAGCTCGCCAAGCTCTATGACGCGCTCTTAAAGAAGAACCCGGACTGGAAGAGCGAGGCGCGCCGCCATGAGCTGAACCAGTTCATGACCCGGCTGATCTTCTGCCTCTTCGCCGAGGATGTCGGCATCTTTCCGAAGGACCAGTTCTGCCGCCTCATCATCAACCATTCCGGCGAGAAGGGCGCGGAAGCCCACGTCGCCATTGTGCACGCCTTCAAGGCGATGGCGCGCCCCAAAGCTGAGCGCGGCGATCTGCCGGCCTGGACGCACGAGTTCGAGTATGTGAACGGCGGGTTGTTCTCCGGCCCAATCGACTGTCCGGTCTTCGACTCCGTCGCCTGGGGCTATTTCAACGACGCAGCCCGGCTCGACTGGAAAGAGATCAATCCAGACATTTTCGGTTCGATGATCCAGTCGGTCGCCGACGCGTCGATGCGCGGCGAGCTGGGCATGCACTACACCAGCGTGCCGAACATCCTCAAAGTGCTCGGGCCGCTCTTCCTCGACGATCTCGACGCCGAGATCGAGAAGGCCTGGGACAAGGCGGCGGGGCTGGAGAAGGTGCTCAAGCGCCTGGGGCGCATCCGCGTGTTCGATCCGGCCTGCGGCTCGGGCAATTTCCTCGTTATCGCCTATCGCGAGCTGCGCAAGCGCGAGATGACGGTTCTGGACCGGCTGAAGGCGTTGAAGGGCGAAGGCCAGACGCGGCTCTGGTCCTCAATCTCGCTGGCGAACTTCCACGGCATCGAGATCGCCGACTTCGCCGCCGAAACCGCCAAGCTGGCCCTCTTCATCGCCGAGTATCAGGCGAACGCCGCCATGGCGCAGCTGTTCGGCGGAACCGCCTCCGCCCTGCCGCTTCGCGACGGCGGGCACATCGTCTGCGGCAACGCGCTGCGGCTCGACTGGGACGAGGTGTGCTCGCCGCCGAAAGGCGAAGAAGAGGTGTTTATCGCGGGCAATCCGCCGTTTTTGGGCGACGGATCGCGATCGGCTGAGCAAAACGCAGATATGGACCACGTGCTTGCCGCGCACTTGGACGCCCACCGACGCATCGACTTTGTTTCGTGCTGGATTTTCAAGGCTGCGAGTTATATCCGCGGGCGCGCCGCCCGTTCTGCGCTCGTGTCAACGAACTCTGTCTCACAAGGACAAAGCGTAGGTGCTCTCTGGAGACACGTCCTAAAGGACGGGATCGAAATCGGCTTTGCGCATCGAACATTTAAGTGGCGCAACAATGCGTCGTCCAACGCAGCGGTCATGTGCGTGGTAATTGGGCTCCGAAATTCGAATCCAAGCCCCAAACGAATATTCGACGGCGAAGTCGAAAAGATCGCTAGCAATATCAACGCCTACCTGCTCGATGGGCCAAATATCTTCGTTAATGCATCGTCGTCATCTCGATTCCATCTTCCTAAGATGGTTTATGGAAACAAGCCGGTAGATGGTAAAAACTTTCTGCTGTCCGCAGAGGAGGCACGAAAACTCGTCGAAAATGAACCAAAATCAGAACAGCTTTTGAGAAGATACTTTGGCGCTCAAGAGTTGATTAATGGTGGTGTGCGTTATTGCTTATGGATCGAAGATCAAGATATCGCCACCGCGAACGAAATAAAGGAAATACGAGACAGAATAGAACGGATTCGCGAGTTTCGAATTGCTAGCAAAAACCCAGCTACGAAACCTGCGGCGGATACGCCTCATAAATTTTGGTACATAGGGGGGCGGACCGCGAAATCCGCGATTTTTGTTCCGAGTGTAAGCTCAGAGCGTAGACCCTATCTTCCCGTTGACCTTTTCGGCCCATATGCGGTTGCCTCAAATCTCAATTTCGTCCTCTACGACGCCCCCGAGTGGTGCCTCGCCCTCATCGCATCCCGCCTTCACCTCGTCTGGATCGGCACGGTCTGCGGCAAGCTGAAGTCCGACTTCCGCTATTCCAACACGCTCGGCTGGAACACCTTCCCCGTCCCCCGCTTCACCGACACCCAGCTCGAAGAGCTGAACGCCTCGGCGCGCGCGATCCTGAAGACGCGCTATCTCCACCACCCCAAGACGATCGCGGAGCTGTACGATCCGGACAAAATGCCCGACGATCTGCGGGAGGTTCACCGGCGCAATGATGAGCTTTTGGAGCGCATGTATATCGGCCGGCCGTTCCGCAACGACACCGAGCGGCTGGAAAAGCTCTTCAAGCTCTATGCGGCGCGGGTGGAGAAGCTGAAGGGCGAGGCCAGGACCAAGGGGGCGGCCTGATGGTCGATCTGATCCGCATGACTTATGGATCTTCGGGCGGCGCGCCCGCCAACGCGCTCGGCATGCGGGCGATGCAGGCCCAGGCCTACGCCGCGCGCGCCGCGCAGTTCATCCTGCTCAAAGCCCCGCCGGCGGCGGGCAAGTCGCGTGCGCTCATGTTCATCGCGCTCGACAAGCTGGAGAACCAGGGCGTGCGCAAGGTGATCGTGGCGGTGCCCGAAACCTCCATCGGCGGCTCGTTCAAGACGACCGATCTTAAAAGCCATGGGTTCTTCGCCGACTGGGTGGTGGAGCCGCGCTGGAATCTCTGCCTCTCCGGCGATGAGGAAAAGGCGAACACCCAGAAGGTGAAGGCCTTCGAGGCGTTCATGGCGTCGGACGCCCGCGTCCTGGTGTGCACCCACGCCACCTTCCGCTTTGCGTTCGAAGCGATCGTCAACGAACAGGGCGTGGAAGCCTTCGATGACTGCCTGATCGCCATCGACGAATTCCACCACGTGGCGGCGAGCGACGACAACCGGCTGGGCGGCATCTTGCGGCGCCTCTTGGAGCGTGAGCGCGCCCACGTCATGGCGATGACGGGCTCATATTTCCGCGGCGACAGCGTCCCCGTGCTGCGCCCGGAGGACGAGACGAAATTCCGCTCGGTCACGTACTCATACTACGACCAGCTTGAGGGCTATAAGCATCTAAAATCGCTCGGCATCTCCTATGCCTTCTACCGTGGGCGCTACATCTCCGCGATCACCGACGTGCTCGACACCGACAAGAAGACGATCGTGCACATCCCCCATCGCGGCTCCGCCGAAGCCTTCGACGAGAAGAGCAATGAGGTCGGCCAGATCATGAGCGCCATCGGCGAGCATATCGGCCAGGAGCCGGAGACCGGCTTCGACCTGGTGCGCCGCGCCGATGGAAAGGTCCTGAAGATCGCCGACCTCGTGGATGACGGCCAGGGCCGGGACGGCGTGAAGGCCGCGCTGCAAGCAGAGCGCAAGGGCCCGGACGGCAAGCGCGACGACGCCGCGGATCGCGACAAGGTCGACATCATCATCGCGCTCGGCATGGCCAAGGAAGGCTTCGACTGGGTCTGGTGCGAGCACGCCCTGACCATCGGCTATCGCAACAGCCTGACCGAGATCGTGCAGATCATCGGTCGCGCCACCCGCGACGCGCCGGGCAAGGGCCACGCCCAATTCACCAATCTGGTCGCCGAGCCGGGCGTGGAGACCCCCGTGGTCGCCGACGCGGTGAACGACATGCTGAAAGCCATCTCCGGCGCGCTGCTGATGGAGCAGGTGCTGGCGCCGAATTTCAAATTCTACCGCCGTGAGGATGGCGACATTCGCGAGAAGGTGTTCACCGACGAAGACGGCCGCGTGAATGTCGGGATCGGCGGCCTGCTTGAGCCGCCGACGCCGCGCGCCAAAGCCATTGTCGAAAACGACATGCAGGACCTCGTGGCGAAGGCGTGCCAGGCCATGGACCGGCGCGTCGTCGCCGACGACGTCCACCCGGAAGTCGCCACCCAGCTGGTGCTCACCGACATTGTTGAGAAGAGCTATGAGGACCTCACCGACGAGGAGACGGAGTCGATCCGCCAGGACCTCGCCGCGCGCATGAACCTGATCGGCCTCGCCAAGCGCGAAGCCGGCCGCGCGGAAAACAAATGGGGCGTACGCGATAAGGAAGGCGAATTCGAGCACGAAGACGCAGGCGGCGAGGACGACGAGGAGAAGACGAACCTGTCGCTGATGAACATGGTCAAGCGCTTCATCAATGTGCGCGACCTGGACATCGATCTGATCGACTCGATCAATCCGTTCCGCGAGGGCTTCGACGTCGCCTCGCGCGCGCTCGATACGCCGCTCCTAAAGACCATCCAGAACGCCATGGTCGCGCAGCGCATCCAGATGACCGAGGACGAAGCGCTCGTGCTCTGGCCGCGGATCAAGAAGTTCAGGGCGCAGGAAGGCCGCGAGCCGAGCCCTCACGCTGAGGATCCGCTTGAGAAGCGCCTCGCCGAGGCCCACGCCTATATCCGCAACAAGAAGGCCGAGCGCGCCCGCGCCGGAGCCGCTGAGTAGGCTATGGCTCGCTATCGCTCGCTCGATGAGATCTTCGAAGAGGAGGACGAGTACGGCCTCCTGGAGATCCGCCAGCACTCGTCGTCAAGCTCGACGCCGGACAGCCGCAATGTCGAGATCGTCGGCCAGGTGAACGCCTTCTATGAGGCGCATGGGCGCCTGCCGGACGATAACAGCCTCGATCTGGAGGAGATGAAGCTCGGCACGATCTGGCGCTCGATCCGGACAAGCCCCTCCGCCGCCATGGCCGCGGCCGATCGAAACAAGCTGCTCGGCCATGGCCACGCCCTGCACCCCGGCGCCGCCGAGCCAGCGCGGCCGGTACGATCCTGGCGCGAGGATCCCGATGAGGAAGAGGTGCCGGCGAGCCTCGACGCGATCTTCGACGAGGACGACGAGGAACTGCCCGAGGCCGCCGTCATCCTGCGCCATGTGACGCCGGCGTCGGAGCGGGCAAAGCCCACCCATCGCGCCGACATGTTTCCCTGCCCCGACTTCGAGCAATTCGAGCAGGGCTTCCGCGACATGCAGGCGAAGCTCGAATCCGGCGATCGAACCGTCAGCCCGGTCCAGGAGGGCCAGGAGCTGCGCGTGCTCGAGGGGGATTACCTGATCCATCGCGGGCTCCTCGCCTATGTGGCCGAGCGCACCGAGCTCTCCCGCCGCGGCGGCAAACCGGATCATCGCCTGAGGATCATCTTCTCCAACGGGATGGAGAACGATCCGCTCATGTCTTCGCTCCGCAAGGCGCTCGCATCCGACAAGACCGCCCGCTATGTCCACCGGCCGACCATGGGTCCGCTCGATCCGGACTGGGGCGCAGACGCGCTTGAACTGACCGGGACGATCTACGTGGCGCGCAGCAAATCCACGCGCCCCGAGATCGCTGAAGTGCGCAACATCCTCCACAAGATCGGGGTCACCTCCCAGGACGTGAAACGCCGCGTGGCCGACGCCCGCAACGACGCCACCTTCCTCCTCGCCGATGTCGAGATCGTCGCGACCTACGAGCTGAAGAACCTGAGCCGGCAAAAGATCGAGAACCTGCTTCACCGCTTCTTCGACCCGGCCCGCCCGTCAGGCCTGACGATCACCGATCGCTACGGAAAAAGGGTCCATCCGCGCGAGTGGTTCTATGTGCTTCCCGAGCATGTCGCCGAAGCGGTTCGCCTAATCCAGGCCGGCACGCTGCACCGGTACAGGTATGATCCGAGCACGCAGAAGATCGTCGGGTCGGACGAATAAAATTCAATTCCAACAAAGAGATCACGTATGCCCGAAACCGTTTACACCAAAGTCGATTATCCCCTTAGCGCGCTAATCGAATACATCCGGCTTGGCGATATTGCGCTACCGGATCTTCAGCGGCCGTTTGTTTGGAAGAACGCGAAGATCCGCAATCTTTTCGACAGCATGTATCGCGGCTATCCGGTGGGGTATTTGCTGTTCTGGAAGCCCTCGGAGCTGGGCGGCGCGCACGCCATCGGCGCCGGCGCAAGCCCGCAGCATCAGGCCAATTTGCTGATCGTGGACGGCCAGCAGCGCCTCACCGCGCTTTACGCCGTGATCACCGGCTCGCCTGTCGTGCGCGAGAACTATTCCACCGAGACCGTGTCCATCGCCTTTGATCCGGTGGCGGAGAAATTCGAGGTGACCGACGCCGCGATCCGGCGCGATCCGCGCTTCATCCCCAACATCACCGACGTGCTTAAACCCGGCGCCGACGCCTGGGAGATCGCCGAAGCCTATCTTGACCGGCTGGAGCAGATTGATCCGCTGGACCCTGACGTGAAGCGCCGCGCGCGCAAGGCGATCCAGGGGCTCGCCAATTTGAGAAACTATCCCTTCACCGCACTGGAGCTGAGTCCCGCCATCGACGAGGAGCAGGTGGCCGAGGTGTTCGTGCGCATCAATTCTGAAGGCAAAAAGCTCAACCAGTCCGACTTCATCCTGACGCTCATGTCGGTGTTCTGGGAGGACGGGCGCAAGGCGCTTGAGGCGTTCTGCGGCGAGGCGCGCCAGCCCAAGGCGGCGCCGGGGGCGTCGGCTCATAATCTCCTGTTCCGGCCCGATCCCGATCAGCTATTGCGCGTAGCGGTGGGGCTGGGCTTTCGCCGGGCGCGCCTGAAATCGGTCTATTCGCTTCTGCGCGGCAAGGACATGGACGCCGACGAGGTGTCGGTGGAGCGCCGCGATGCGCAATTTGAGATCCTGCGCGAGGCGCAAGGTGAGGTGCTGAACCTCACTCACTGGCACGAATTTTTAAAAGCGGTGCGCAGCGCCGGCTTCCAGAGCGACCGCATGATCAGCTCGAAAAACGCGCTGGTGTTCGCCTACACGCTCTATCTCATCGGCCGAACCCAGTTCGGCATTCCCATCAATGAGATGCGGCCGTTAATCTCAGCCTGGCTGTTCATGACCAGCCTCACGGGGCGCTACACCTCCTCGCCGGAATCGGCGATGGAGGCGGATTTGGCGGCTCTGCGCAACGTGACGACCGCCGAGGAGTTCGTGGCGCGGCTGAAGCGCATCCAGTCGAGCGTGCTCACGTCAGATTACTGGGCGATCACCTTGCCGAACGACTTGGCGACGTCGGCCGCCACGGGCCCGTCGAAGAACGCCTATTTCGCCGCGCTGGCGGTGCTCGGCGCCAAGGCGCTGTATTCCAATCAGCCGGTGAAGGAGCTCATGGACCGGACCGCCCAGGCCAAGCGCTCGGCGGTGGAGACCCATCACTTGTTTCCTAAGGGCTATCTTCGCAGTCTCGGCGTCACCAGCGCTCGCGAGACCAATCAGATCGCCAACTACGCCGTAGCCGAATGGAGCGACAACGCCAGCTTCGGCGATCGCGCGCCGGCCGACTATGCGCCGGAGGCCGAGGCGAAGTTTTCCGGCAGGGCCCTGCAGGACCAGTATTTCCACCACGCCCTTCCAGACGGCTGGATGCACATGGAATACCGCGACTTCCTGGAGAAGCGCCGCGAGCTCATCGCTGGCGTGATCCGGCAGGCCTATGACCAGCTCCAGCCCGCCGCGTCGGCTGAGGCCGAGGACGATACGGTCTCCATCCAGGAACTCATCGAAGCCGGGGAGGGGACCGAGATCGAATTCAAGTCCACCCTGCGCCGCAACCTGCACACCGGCGAAAACGACCCGCGAATGGAGACGGCGGTTCTAAAGACCATCGTGGGCTTTTTAAACTCGCGCACCGGCGGCGCCCTGGTGATCGGCGTCACCGACGATGGCGAGGCCGTGGGCATGGACGCCGATGGGTTCGCCAATGAAGACAAGGCGCTGCTGCACCTTGGCAATCTCATTGAAAAACGCGTTAGCGGCCATCACGCCATTTATATCCACCCGCGCTTTGATGAGCATGAAGGCGTGCGCGTGTTGCGGGTGGAGGTCGATCCCGCGCGCTCGCCCGCTTATTTGCGCGACGGCGCCGAGGAACGGCTGTTCGTGCGCGCATCCGCCTCCACCCGGGCGCTGTCGGGAAGTGAGACGGATAGCTTCATCCGTGCGCGTTTCGGGTAGCGGCGGCTGGCTCAACTGCAGCGACATTTGCAGGGCGCGGCGCCGTCCAAGGGCGGCTCGCGCCTTGCCGCTCATTGGTTAAATATCGCGGGGCCCACCCATGGGGAACAAGCCGGTCGGGCTGAACCGCCCCGGGTTTCCCGGAGGCTGTTTGGTTTGATTGTTACGCGGCCATGCCGGTTTGATCCAGGTTTTCGTAGTAGCGTTCTTCGGCCTCGGCCGGTGGGATATTGCCGATCGGCTGGAGTATGCGGCGGTTATTGAACCAGTCGACCCATTCCAGGGTGGCGTATTCCACCGCGTCCATCGAACGCCACGGGCCTCTGCGATGGATGACCTCGGCCTTGTAGAGCCCGTTGATCGTCTCGGCCAAGGCGTTGTCGTAGCTGTCGCCCACGCTGCCGACTGACGGCTCGATGCCCGCTTCGGCGAGCCGTTCGGTGTACTTGATCGAGACGTACTGGCTGCCGCGGTCGGAGTGATGGACGAGCACGTCGCCGGAGACAGGCCGGCGCTGATGCAGCGCCTGTTCGAGGGCGTCCAGAACGAAGCTGGCATGGGCCGAGCGGCTGACGCGCCAGCCCACGATGCGCCGGGCGTAGGCGTCGATGACGAACGCCACGTAGACAAAGCCGGCCCAGGTGGCGACATAGGTGAAGTCCGACACCCATAGCCGGTTAGGCGCCGGCGGCTGGAACCGGCGGTTCACCCGGTCAAGCGGGCACGGCGCTGTCTTGTCGCTTCTCGTGGTTCTCACAGGCTTGCCCCGGATCGCGCCGGCCAGGCCCATCTCGCGCATCAACCGCTCCACCGTGCAGCGCGCCACGTCGAAGCCTTCGCGCCGCAGCTGACGCCAGACCTTGCGCACGCCGTAGACCGCAAAGTTCTCTTCGAACACGCGCCGCACCTCCACCTTCAGGGCTTCATCGCGCTTGGCCCGCGCCGGCCGTCTGTCCGGATCGCGGCGCCGGGCGGCGTGCGCGCGGTAGGTGGACGGGGCGATCGGCAGCACCCTGCAGATCGGCTCGACGCCGTGCACCTGACGATGATCGTCGATGAAAGCGATCATGGCTTGAACCGGCGCCAAGGTCTCGGGCTCGCTCCGCCTGTGCAAAATAAGCGCTGGCCTTGCGCAGGATCTCGTTGGCCTGGCGCAGCTCGCGGTTCTCGCGTTCAAGCGCCCGGATCCGCTCGCGATCTTCGCTTGTCACGCCGGGACGCGTACCGCTGTCGCGTTCAGCCTGCCGGACCCAACGACGCAGCGTCTCCGCCGTGCATCCGATCTTCGCCGCTACCGAGCCGATCGCTTCCCACTGGGACGCATGATCGCCCTGATGATCCAAAACCAGCCGCACAGCCCGCTCGCGGACCTCCGCCGGATATCGTGTCGTGTGTCGTTCCATAGTGGCTCTCCCTTCTCACAGGTCAGAGCCTCCAGGAAACCCGGGGCGGTTCAAGTCGACGACGGAATCTGGCTCGTCAGCTTCATGACCTACGATCTGGGATATATCGACCTGGAACAGAAAACCCTGCAGACTATCGACAACCCGTTCGGCACGCGGGTGTCACCCATGTCTTAGGTACAATCCGTCACCTATGTCTCCGGGTCGTACACGAATGAGTATGGTGGGCCCGGAGGGACTCGAACCCCCAACCAAGCGGTTATGAGCCGCCGGCTCTAACCAATTGAGCTACAGGCCCTCGCGGGTTAGCGCGGAGGAGCGTTTTAGCGCGCGGCGGCCCGCGCGAAAAGCCGCTCGTTCGCTTCAAGGTGCAGGTGAACTCTTCGTCATCCGTGAAAGCGGCGCGAAGCGGGCGTAATTTCGCCATGGGCGGGCGCTGGGTTAGGCTTCGAACCGCTGTTGATTTAAGGAGACGCTTATGACCTGCTTCGCCCTTCGCCCGGCTTTCGCCGCGCTTGCGCTCGCCGCCGCGCCGCTGGCGCTCGCCCCGGCTGCATTCGCTCAGGCCCAGCCCGCCCAAAGCGAGGCGACGCTGTCGCTTTCGGCGAGCGGCTCGGTTTCCGTGGCGCCCGATCAGGCCCGCGTCACCGCCGGCGTGGTCAGCCGCGCCGACACCGCGGCCGAGGCGGTGCGCGACAACGCCCGGAAGATGCAGGCCGTCTTCACCGCGCTGCGCCGGGCCGGGGTCGCCGAAGCCGACCTGCAGACCGCCCGCCTGAACGTCAATCCGGTCTACGCCAATCAGTCGCGCTCCAGCTCGAACGGCGAGTACCGCGAGCCGCGCATCGTGGCCTATGAAGCCTCCAATCAGGTCAGCGCGCTATTGCGCGAGATCGGCGCGGTGGGCGCGGTGATCGACGCCATGTTCGAGGCGGGCGCCAACACCTTGAACGGGGTGCAGTTCCTGTCCAGCGAAGCCGACGAGGCTCGCGACGAGGCGCGCCGGGCCGCGGTGACCGAGCTCACCGATCTGCGCGATCTCTACGCCGGGGCGGCGGGATTTGAGATCGTGCGCCTGATCAATTTCTCCGAAAGCGGCGGCGGACGTCCCATGCCCATGGCCATGGCGCGCATGGAAAGCATGGACGCGGCCACCCCGGTGGCGCCGGGCGAGCTTTCGATTGAGGTGACGGTGAACGCCAGCTGGGAGATTGATGGCTAAGGCTTTTCAGCGAAAGTGGGGACCGGTTTCGCGTTTCGAAAAGCCGCAGAAAGACAGGCTTTTCAGCGAAAGTGGGAACCGGTTTCGCGTTTCGAAAAGCCGCAGAGAGACAGGCTTTTCAGCGAAAGTGGGAGCCGGTTTCGCGTTTCGAAAAGCCGCAGAGAGACAGGCTTTTCAGCGAAAGTGGGAGCCGGTTTCGCGTTTCGAAAAGCCGCAGAGAGACGCGCTTTTCAGCGAAAGTGGGAACCGGCTTCGCGTTTCGAAGAGCCGCAGAGAGAAACGCTTGGCGCTCTACCAAACGAGCTTTGGCGCGCAATAGCGCGCGCTCAAGCCGTCTTCGGCGAGCAGGTCGCGCGCGGCCTGTTCGCTAAAGCCGCCCTCAAAGCGCTCCGCTACGATCCCGCCGGCGATGAACAGGGCGTCGAGGCCCTCTCTCTGGGCGCCGGCGATGTCGGTCTCCGGGCCGTCGCCGATGGCCAGGATGCGGGTCTTGTCCACCGGCTCGCCGCGCCCCGCCTCGATCATTGAGTAGGCGAGGTCGTAAACCGGGGGGTGGGGCTTTCCGGCGAGGATCACGTCGCCGCCCATCTGCTCATAAAGCCGTGCAAGGGCGCCGGCGCAGTACTGCAGCCGGTCGCCCACTTGCACGACGATGTCGGGATTGGCGCACACCATGGTGAGGCGGCGAAGCTGCGCCTCGCGTAACAGATCCTCGTACTGATCCGGCGTCTCGGTCTCGTAATCGTAGAGTCCGGTGCAGGAGATGAACTCGGCGTCTTTCAGATCGGCGAATTCAAGGCCCGTACCGTCATACAGCGGATCGTCCCAGTCGGGGCCCAGCTTGAAGGCGGGGCCGGGCGCGCGGGCGCTGAGTTCGGCGTGGATGGCGTCCCCGGAGGTGACGGCGGCGTCGAACTGGCCGTCCTTCGCGCCCATCTGGGTGAGGAAGCTTTTCAGAGAGGCTGACCGGCGCGGCGAGTTGGAGAGCAGCACCACTGTGCCGCCCTGGCTGCGGAATTTCGCCAGCGCGTCCAGGGCTTCGGGCACCAGGCTGCGCCCGTCTCGGATCACCCCCCAGACATCGCAGAGGATGGCGTCGTAATCGACCGTGAGGGAGGAGAGCTGGGTCATAGACAGGGGGTAGGCGGGAGGACCGCTCAGGTCAACTCGCCCTGATCGCGCGTGTCGGCGATAAGGTCGTCCACTTGGACGCCGAGCGCGCCGGCGAGCGCCTTGAGCGCGCCGAGGCCGGCGGACTTCTTGCCGGTTTCGATCTCGCTGAGATAGGCAGGGCTCAAGCTCGCCTTGGCCGCCAGCGCGCGCAGCGACAGCCCGCGATGCTCGCGCCAGACCCGGATGGGCGACTCATGGTTTAAGATGCGTTCGACGACGCTGTCCGGCAGAAGCTCCTCCTCGCCGCTCGCCAGCGCAGAGCGGAACCGCCGCACCGCGTCGAGATCCTCTGCGTCGTCGGCGGCGGCGAGGAGGCGCTCGTATTCGGCTTCGGGAATTATGATCAGGCGTTCTCCGCCCGGCGTGGTGAAACGGCTTACTCTCATTGTCCTACTCGTAGGCTGACCCGCGTGGCGCGATGCGCAGGACGGCGATCACAACGCCGTCGTCGAAAATGATCCGCCAGTCTCCAACGCGCAGCCGCAGGGCCGTATCGCCTTTCAAAGCCTTTACATTGGCGGCGAGCGATTGCGGCGCCTCGGCGTACTGGGCCATTTTCGCCCGGATGCGCCGCGCGTCGTTCGCCGGCATTCTCGTCAGCGTGCGAAGCGCCTGCTTGGAATACCTGACAGGCTTCATCTTGGCATTGTTCGCAATGTGCGAACACCTGTCAAGCGAGCGTGTTCGTCATCCCGCTCGCCGAACCTCGTTGTCGGCGGCGCTGAGCACCTCGTCGCGCACCGGGCGCGGGGCGCCGAAAAGGTGGCCCTGGGCGTAGGCGATGTCGAGATCAAGGACTTCGACCACCGTGGCTTCGGTCTCGATCTTCTCGGCGACGAGATCGACGCCGTAGCGCGCGAACAGGCCGGCGATGTCTTCGGGCGCGATGGCGCCGGGCTCGCGCATGGCCACCGGCTCGCCGCCATGGGCCGCTTCGATGAGGCGCTGGCCGGAGGCTTTCACGAAGCGCACCCCGGCGCGCTGCAGCTCGGCGAGGTCGAGATTGAGATCGCTTACCTGATCCAATGAGAAGCGGAAGCCGAAATCAGCCAGGCGGGCCATGTTGCGCGCCGCGGTGGCGGAGCGGGCTTCAAACGCGGCGCGCGGCATCTCAAAGATCAGCGCGCCGGCGAGATCGGAATTGCGGCGCAGGAAATCGAGGAAGGCGGGGAAGAACTCATCGTCGGCGAGCGAGCGGATGGAGACGTTGCAGAACACGCCCACGCGCCGGTCCTGCTTGGTGAGCCGCCGCACGATCTGAACGCACCGCAGCAAAAGCAGATTGTCCACGTCGGTGATGAGGCCGGCTTCTTCGGCCGCGGCCAGAAACTCGCCCGGGCCCAGAACACGCCCGTCCGCGTCGCGGATGCGGGTGTATCCTTCATAGAAATAGGTGCGCCGCTGGGGCAGGCCGACCACCGGCTGGAGGTAGAGGTCGACCCGGTTGGCGTCGAGCGCCTCGCGCACCAGATCGGCGTCGGCGCGGGCCTGTTCAGGCTGGAACGGCGCGGGCGAGGCTTCCGAGCGTTCCAGCCGCGCGAGAATTTCGGCGACCAGGCGCTCGTCGGGTTTCGGCGCGTCTTCGATGTGGGACCTGACGGGGGCGCCGGGGGCGGCGCCCGCCACCGCGTCGAGCCGGGCCTGGGCGGCTTCCAGCTCTTCAAGCATGGACAGGTTCGCGGCCTTGAGCTGATGAAGCTCGTCTTCAAACAGCGATTTCTCCTGGGCGCGCGCGGCGGCGGCGTGCACCTGGCCGGCGATGAGAAAGACCAGGGCGCCCATGAGCCAGGCCATCTCGGTGTTCATCAGCCCGAGCCGGTCGAATCCCAGCGCGGCGACCACGGCCACCATGGCGTAGGTGAGCGTCACCAGAATGTCGCCGGCCTTCGGCATGGATCCTCCCCGCGCTCAAGCCCCGAATCAGACGCGCGATCCTGCGAGGATAGCCTGCGTTAAGACAGGTTGACGAAGGGTGAATGCGGTCGCCATGCCGACTATCCGCCCCATTCTGGCGGCGCAGGCCGCCCGCACCCCGGACTTGATCCGGGGGAGGAACCGACCGACCCCGGACTTGATCCGGGGGAGGGAGAACATAAAAAACGGCGCGCCCGTCTCCGGGCGCGCCGCCTTTCATCTCGATTGCGCCGGGGCGCTTACGAGGTGTGGGGGGCGATGGTGATCTCCACCCGGCGGTTGGCCGCGCGGCCCGCATCGGTGGCGTTGGTGGCCACCGGCTGGGTCTCGCCCATGCCGGCCACATAGAGCCGGTCGCGCAGCACGCCGCGATTGATCAGATCGGCCGCCACCGCGCTGGCGCGGCGTTCGGACAGGCGCTGGTTATAGTCCGCCGCACCGGTGGAGTCGGCGTGACCAATGACGTTCACATAAGTGGCCGGATAGGCCATCAGCACGTCGGCCACATCGTTGAGGACCGGATCGAAGCGCGGCGTGACCTGGGCGGAGTCGGTGGCGAAGGTGACGTCGCCGGGCATGGTGAGCACCAGCTCGTCGCCGACGCGGCGCACCGAGACGCCGGAATCGCGCAGGCGGGTGCGGAAGGCCTCTTCCTGGCGGTCCATGTACTGGCCGGCCGCCGCGCCGCCGAGCGCGCCGATGCCCGCGCCGATCAACGCGTTGCGCCGGTCGTCGCCGCCGGCGAGCGTACCGAGCAGGGCTCCGGCGGCGGCGCCGGCGAGCACGCCGGTGCCGGTGTTGTTACGGTCCACATTGCCGTACTGGTCGGTGGTGGTGCAGGCCGCAGCCAGGCCGAGAGCCAGCGCGCCGGCTGTGATTGAACGAAGGAACATAGGCATAGCCTCCTTGTGAGCAGAGCGGCGGACCCGCTTCGTGGCGGAGCCGTCCGGCCGCTCTTCATGTATTCCATTAGAGCGACGTCCGCATGAACGCACGCTGAAGCCCGAAAACGCAAGCGCGCCGTTTTCGCTCCGCTTTGATCCTGGGCGCTGCAGCTGCGGCGAAAGTGAGGCGAGGCGCCAGGCGTGTGCTGGGCCGGGTGTGGAACCCGGCCCGCATTGCCGCGTCTTGGTTTTGATGATGAGGTTTTTTCTTGGCTGACACCCGTGGCGACGCGTTCGCATTTCGCGACGAAAGCGGCGAGATGAGCCGGTTGATCCGGGCCCATGACTGGCGCGCGACGTCGCTCGGCGACCCCTCTTCCTGGCCGGAAGTGCTTCATACGCTTGTCGGCGTCATGGTGTCCTCCAGCCAGCCCATGTTCATTGTCTGGGGGCCGGACCGCACCACGCTGTACAACGACTCCTACGCCGAAGTGCTCGCCGGCAAGCATCCTGCGCTAGGGCGCAGGTTTGAAGACATCTGGCACGAGATTTGGGACGCCGATCTCAAACCCATCGTGGAGCGCGCCTATTCCGGCGAGGCGCTTCACATGGACGACATCCCCCTGATGATGATGCGCAAAGGGTATCGCGAGGAGACGCACTTCTCGTTTTCCTACACGCCTGTGCGCGGGCCGGACGGTGAGGTGCACGGCTTCTTCTGCCCCTGCCTTGAGATCACCGAGCAGGTGCTGGAGGAGCGCCGCGCCCGCTTGCGCGCCGACCTCACCGAACGCCTTCGCACGCGCACGGACATCGCCGAGCTGGCGTTCGAGGCTGCGGGCATGCTCGCGAGCCATCTGCGCGCCGGACAGGCCGCGTTCGCCGAAATCGATCCCGACGGCGCTTATGCTGTAATCGAGCGCGACTGGACCGACGGGTCGATGGAAAGCAACGCCGGCCGACATCGGCTGGAAGATTTCGGACCGGCGTTCATCGCAGACCTTCAGGCCGGCCGGATCATCGCCGTCCATGATGTGTCGCAGGATCCGCGCACCTGCGGACCAGGCTCGCTCAAGACGTTCAAGCAGCGTGGGATCGGCGCCTTTATCAACATTCCTCTGATGCGCGAGGGCCGGCTCGGCGCGGTGCTGGCGGTCCACTCGCGAGACGCGCGCTGCTGGCGCGACGCCGACATCGCTTTCGCCGCCGAAACCGCGAACCGCATCTTCACCGCCGCCGAACAGGCGCGTGCGGAAGCGGCGCGCCGCGCGAGCGAGCAGCGCCTGCGCACCGCCCGCGACGAGCTGGCGCTGGCGACGTCGGCCTCGCAGCTGAGCTGGGGAAGTTGGGATTTGAGCACCGGCGAGGCGACGCTGGATGCGCGCGGGCGCGAGATGCTGGACCTTGCAGGCGACGAAACCCGCATCGACGACTGGATCGCGCGCATCCATCCAGACGACCGCGCCCGAGTGCTTGAGGAGATCGACGCTTGTGTGCGGGACGACCGGCCCTTCGATATCGAGTATCGCGTCGTCAAGCGCGACGGAACCGAACGGATCGCCCACGCGACGGGCACGTTCGAGGGCGACGCGGCCGGGGCGCCGCGCTACGGGACCGGCTTCATCCGCGACATCACCGAGCGACGGCGCGCCGAGCAGCATCAGACCATGCTGATGGCCGAGCTCGACCACCGGGTTAAGAACATCCTCGCGCTTATTCAGTCGATCGCGCGCCAGACGCTGGGGCGCGAGACCGACGCGACCCAGCGCTTCATGGGCCGGATCAGCGCGCTGGCCCAGTCCCACATGCTCCTCGCAGACAGCCGGTGGGAGGGCGCTGGCCTGGTGGATCTCGTGGAGACGGCTGCGGCCGCCTATCAAGGCGAGGCGGGCGACCGCATCTCGATCGGTGGGCCGGACATCAAGCTGAATCCGAAAGCCGCGCAGACCCTGACGCTGGCGCTCCACGAGCTGGTCACCAACGCCGCGAAATACGGCGCGCTGTCCAAACGGAGCGGCCGCGTCGACGCGCACTGGGCCGTCGAGGGGGAGGGCGAGGCGCAGCGCTTGCGCTTTGTCTGGCGCGAATCGGGCGGACCGCCACTGCGCGCCGAACCCGATCGCAAGGGGTTCGGCTCCTTCCTGATCGAGCAGGCCTTGGCTTATGAGCTGAGGGGCGAGGTGTCGCTTGAATATGCGCGGGAGGGCTTGAGAGCGGCGTTCGATCTCCCATTGCCGCGTCTGCGCGCATTCAGCGGTTCGCAGGCGGGTGCGGCTGACGCCGGCGCATGAACCCGATCTGAAAATTTTTCGCCTTGGTCACGCTTGCGCCCTCTTGACGCAGTTTCTCGCCGCGCTTACCTCCGCGTCCGTTAGCAGCCGGATGTAGCGAGTGCTAACGCTCGCCCGCCGGCCTGCTAAACCTGATGAAATCCTGAACGAGCCATTGGGCTCAGACACGGAGTTACGGCAATGAATTTTCGTCCTCTGCACGACCGCGTGCTTGTGAAGCGCGTGGAAGAAGAAGCCAAGACCAAGGGCGGGATCATCATTCCCGACACCGCCAAGGAAAAGCCCCAGGAAGGCGAAATCGTCGCGGTCGGCGGCGGCGCCATCAAGGAAGACGGCACGGTGCGTCCGCTGGACGTGAAAGCCGGCGACCGGGTCCTGTTCGGCAAGTGGTCGGGCACCGAAGTGACCGTCGACGGTGAAGACCTCCTCATCATGAAAGAGTCCGACATTCTGGGCATCATGGACGGCAAGGCGGCGTCCGCGGCCGCGTAATTCGCGCCGGACGCTTTCCCCTCCTCAACAGATCAAATTTGAAACGAGAGACGAAACATGGCTGCTAAAGACGTCAAATTCTCCGCCAACGCGCGCGAGAAAATGCTGCGCGGCGTGGACACGCTCGCCAATGCGGTGAAGGTCACCCTCGGCCCGAAAGGCCGCAACGTGGTGATCGAGAAATCCTTCGGCGCCCCGCGCACCACGAAGGACGGCGTGTCCGTCGCCAAGGAAATCGAACTGGAAGACAAGTTCGAGAACATGGGCGCGCAGATGGTCCGCGAAGTGGCTTCGCGCACCAATGACGAAGCCGGCGACGGCACCACCACCGCCACCGTTCTGGCCCAGTCCATCATCCGCGAAGGCATGAAGTCGGTCGCGGCCGGCATGAACCCGATGGACCTCAAGCGCGGCATCGATCTGGCCGTGAAGAAGGTTGTGGAGAACATCAAGTCGATCTCCACCCCGATCAAAGGCTCTGAAGAGATCTCCCAGGTCGGCTCGATCTCCGCCAACGGCGAAAAAGAGATCGGCGAGATGATCGCCCGCGCCATGGAGAAAGTCGGCAACGAAGGCGTCATCACGGTCGAGGAAGCCAAATCCCTCGAAACCGAGCTGGAAGTCGTTGAAGGCATGCAGTTCGACCGCGGCTACCTGTCGCCGTACTTCATCACCGACGCCGACAAGATGGTCGCCGATCTGGAAGACCCGTACATCCTGCTGTTCGAGAAAAAGCTCTCCTCGCTGCAGGCCATGCTGCCGGTCCTCGAGGCGGTGGTTCAGTCCAACCGTCCGCTGCTGATCATCGCTGAAGACGTCGAAGGCGAAGCGCTGGCGACCCTGGTGGTCAACAAGCTGCGCGGCGGCCTGAAGATCGCGGCCGTCAAAGCCCCGGGCTTCGGCGATCGCCGTAAGGCCATGCTTGAGGACATCGCGGTTCTCACCGGCGGCACCGTTGTCAGCGAAGACATCGGCATCAAGCTGGAGAACGTCACCCTCGACATGCTGGGCACCGCCAAGAAGGTGAACATCACCAAGGACGACACCACGATCGTCGACGGCGCCGGTGAGAAAGAGGCCATTGAAGGCCGCGTCTCCCAGATCCGCCGCCAGATCGAGGACACCACGTCCGATTACGACAAAGAGAAGCTGCAAGAGCGTCTGGCGAAACTCGCCGGCGGTGTTGCGGTGATCAAGGTCGGCGGCGCTTCGGAAATCGAAGTGAAAGAGCGCAAGGACCGCGTCGACGACGCCCTGAACGCCACGCGCGCGGCCGTTGAAGAAGGCATCGTGCCGGGCGGCGGCGTCGCCCTGCTGAAAGCCTCGCGCGCCCTGGAAGGCCTGACCGGCGAGAATGACGATCAGGACCAGGGCGTCGCCATCGTGGCGCGCGCCCTGCAGGCCCCGATCCGTCAGATCGCCGAGAACGCCGGTGTGGAAGGCTCCATCGTCGTCGGCAAGGTGATGGACAGCACCGACGCGAACTTCGGTTACAACGCCCAGACCGAAGTCTATGAAGACCTGGTCAAAGCCGGCGTCATCGACCCGGCCAAGGTGGCCCGCATCGCGCTTCAGGACGCCGCCTCGGTGGCCGCCCTGATGATCACGACCGAAGCGGCCGTGGCTGAAAAGCCGAAGAAAGACGAGCCCGCCGGCGGCGGCGGCATGCCCGACATGGGCGGCATGGGCGGCATGATGTAAATCATTCCGGCCATCAGGCTGAAACGGAAAGGGCGGCTCGAATGAGCCGCCCTTTTTGTTTGCGCGCTGTTTTTGCGAAACCTTCACCGCAAGCGCCGCATTACCCCTTCAATGCGCTTCATCGACGCCCTACGACCGGACCGCCCCGCCGTGCCGCATCCGGTGCTGTTCGCCTGCGGCGTCCTCGCCGTGCTCGGCGCGGTGAGCGGGCTCGCCGGCGACGTCATCACCATACGACTGAATGAGACCCTCAACTTCATCGCCAACACCGTCTCCCAGGGTGCGGCGGGGCCCCACTCGATCTGGGTCGATTTGGGGCTGACTTTAGAGGGGATCGGCCTGGTCGCCATCGCTGGCGGACTTCACCACTGGCGCATCGGCCGCAAGCCGCGCTTCATCGCCGGCTGCGCGGTGCTGGCGCTGACGGGGCTGAGCGTCATCCTTCTGGCCTGGCACAACGCCTATGGCGACGGCGATCCCGGCGGCTTCGTCTTTCACAAGCCGCTCACCCTGGTGATAGGGCTGTTGTTCGCCGGCGCCCTGGGATTGCTGGCCAAGGAGCTCGGCGAGCTCGACACCGGCTATTTCCGGTTCAGCTTCATCGCCGCCGGCGCCTGGCTCCTCGCCTGGCCGGCCTTCATCGTGACGCCGGAAGCCTATAACGGCGCGGTGGAGCGGATTGCAGGGTTCACCTTGGTGATCTGGATGGTGATCGCCGGCCGGCTGCTGATGCGCCGCGGTCGCGGCGAGCGTCTGGGCTGGGCCGAGCGCTAGATTTCCCGGGTCAGGCGCAGCATCAAATCCTGGTCGTCTGCGCTGTCGGACAGGCCGAACAGCACGCCCGCCGACCATTCCACGCCGTAGACGAGATCGCCGCTCACCACCGGGCCGAGCTGATGGCTCTGATCGTCGAAGCCGCCGAAGCCTTCGTCGAGGTCCCCGAATTCGTTGAAGCTCTCAAGCCCGAGGCTCAGTCCGCCGTCCAGCGAGCGATAGAGGCTCGCGCGGGTCTCCAGAATCCAGTCGTCGTCCGCTTGCGGGCCCACGTCACGGTCGAACAGGAGAAGGGCGCGCACGCGCCAGTCGCCGCTTACCCATTGGTTCGTCCAGTTCACGCCGATTTCGTGAGGGACGTCGTCGCCTTCGGACACGCGCGCATCGAAACGCAGCCCGCTGGAGTATCCGCCCGGCGTGCGCTCCACGATCTGCCAGAGCAGCTCGCCCTGGATGTGATCGAGTTCAATATCGCCGCCGGCCGGATCGCTCCAGGAGGCGAGCGCACGCCAGCGGAAGGTGTCGTTGACGGCCTGCTGATAGTGAATGCGGGTGCTCAGCGCGGCGTCCTCGCCGGCCTCTTCAAAACCGGCGGCGAGGCGGTATTCGAATTCACGATCCCCCGCCGCGGTCTCTGGTCCGAAGACGGTGCCTGTGGTCTGGGCTCGCGCGGCGCCGGTGAAGGCGAGCGTGGCGCATAGGGTGAGGATGAGACGCGTCATGGCGAAGCGATCCCTTGGGTCAGCCTGAAAATGATCGAGTAAGGAAAAGCGGCGCCGGGCGGACGAGGGGGAGCCCCGCCCGGCGCCGGCGCGCTTAATTCGCGATATAGGGCAGGGAGGAGTGGTGCAGGACGATCTTCAGGTCGCCGGTCTCGTCCTCGATATAGCCGAAGGAGTATTCCACCTTCACCTCTTCGCCCTCGGTGGTGGTGAAGAAGTAATTGCCCATAGCCATGGCGCTGTCGGCCGCGGGGTCGATGAAGGTGCCTTCGTTTTCCCAGCGCACATTGGTGTAGGGCGCGATGGCGAAACCGCCGTCCTCTTCGATGGAGCCGCCCACGAAATAGGACAGCGCGCCGTCGAAATCGCCGCGGAACTGATCTTCGGCGGCCAGCGTCGGCTTGAACAGCACAGGCACGTCATGGCCGTAGGCGTAGAAGCGCTCGATGTGCTCGCGCGCAGCCTCGGTGTAATCGCCGCCATTGGTGTAGGCTTCGCCGATCGTGACAATGCCCTCGCCCCACGCCTGTTGGGCGGCGGCGACCTCTTCAGCGGTGATTTCGGCGTAGGCGGCGGGCGCGAGAAGGGCGGCGCCGAGCGCGGCCGAAGCGATTGCGAACTTCATGGATGTCCTTCCTCTGTCAAACCGGTGCGTCATTGCGCACCAAGGCGCAGTTAGGAAGGCGCTGACGCGAGTTCTAATGGAATTTAGGGCGCGTATCGATTACCAAAAGGCATCAATCATGAAGGATGCCCGTTCGCCATGCGGCCCACCCTGCGTCAGCTGGAATATTTCGTCGCCGTGGCCGAGCATCGCGCCTTCGGGCCGGCCGCCGACGCGCTGGCGGTGACCCAGCCGAGCCTGTCCAAACAGATCGCCGCGCTGGAGGCCGAGCTCGGCCTTGTGCTGTTCGAGCGAAGCTCGCGCAAGGTGCGTCTCACTGAGGCGGGTGCGGCGCTGCTTGAGGACGCCGGCGCGGCGCTTTCGGCGGCGCGCGCCTTCAAAGCCCATGCGCGGCGGCTGGCCGGCGACTCGCTTCGACGGCTGCGCGCCGGCGTGCTGCCTTCGATCGGCGCCTATTTCATGCCGCGCCTGCGCGAACGCCTGAACACCTCCATGCCCGACATGCGCATCTCTCTGGTGGAAGGCGCCTCGCGCGATCTTCTGGCCCGGCTTGGCAGCGGGGAGCTCGACTTCGTGGTCGCCTCGCTGAGCGATGCGGACGGATATGTCCATCGCGCCTTGTTCGATGAAACGCTGTGGATCTGCAGCGCGCCGGACGATCCGCTGATGGATGAGGACGGCCCGGTCAAGCCTGAAGCGCTGCAAGGCCGCTACCTGCTCACCCTGGGACCGGAGTTTCACATCACCCGCATCGTGGAGCGGCTGGCGGCCCAGGCCGGGGCGCGGCTTAGCGAGGATTACCGGGGCGTCAGTCTGGACGCGGTGCGCCAGATGGCCGTGAGCGGGGCGGGCGTTGCGGTGCTTCCCAGCCTTTACGCGCTCGGCGAAGCGATCCGCGATCCGGCGTTCAAGGTGCGCCGGATCGATGCGCCCGAGGCGGTTCACCCGGTGCGCCTCTATTGGCGAAAGTCGGCGGCGGAGACCGCGCTGTTCGAGCGCCTCGCCGACGAGATGATCGCAGAAAAACTGAAAATCCGCAGCGAGCGTGCGCCCCGATTCCGGGTCTGAGCACGGAAGATTTCGGTTCGGTAATACATTTAATGAATTCGAATTAAGCCTGCGGTCGCAGCGTTGTAATCTTAGCGGCGTCAGTTTCGCTCCCAGCCTTGGGAGGACTTTGAAATGAGACACTGGCTCACCGCCGCCGCGCTCGCACCGATCCTGGTCGCCTGCGCTTCGAGCCATGCAAGCGAGCACGCCTACGCCCGCGCCGACGAGGATGGGTATCGCGTGCTCATCGTCAACGGCGAGCGAATTGAAATCGGCCGTGGCGCCGATGCGGCGCGCGCCATCGAAGAAGCGATCACAAACGACAAGGATCGCCGCGTTCAGGTCCATCTCAATCTTGACGAGACTGACGTCTGGAGCGCGAGCGAACGCGCAGCGTTCGCCGAGGCCATGGCGGCGCTCGCCTCAGGCTTTTCCCATGACGCGCTGGTGGCCGCATTCGATCATCTGGACAATTTCGACTTCGACTTTGATTTTGATCAGGACGTAGACGTCGACGCAGCCGAGCTCCGCCGCAGGGTGGCGCGCGCCGAGCGCCAGATCGAACGCCACGCCGAACGCATGGAACGCCACGCCGAGCGCATGGCCGAACGGGGCGAGGCGCGCGCCCTGCGCGCCGAGCTGCACGGCCGGCGCATGGAGATGGTCGGCCTGCAAGCCGCTCTTGAGGGGATTCGAGGAGGACTTGAGGGCCTGGAGCAGGCGCTGGAGCGAGGCTGGGCCTATAAGGACGGCGAGCGCACCGCGTTGACCGATGAGGACCGCGAGAAGATGGAGGCGGCGCGCGACGACCTGGAGCGCGAGCTGGCGACGCTGCGCGAGCGCCTCGCCGAGGCGCGGGCCCGCGCCGAGGCGGACGGGGTGCATCGCGAAGTGCGGGTCTTGCGCCGCGACGGCGATGTGCGCGCCTGGGTCGACGGCGAAGAGATCACCGGTTCCGATCTGGACGCTCTTCTTGAAGAAGACGGCCGGCTCGCCGGCGCGCCGGCCCCGCCTGAAGCGCCGGAGGCCCCCAGCCACCCCTAGGCGCCGGTGTTGCAGCGGACCGGCCCGGCGCCGGTGCGCAAGCCGAGCCGCTGCGCGAACCGCCCTGTGCCGCCACGGTGGTCAGGGCGGGTGTGCAGTTGCGGCTGACACCGCGCCGGAACACCCGCCCCCTCACGAATGTTGCGCATCGGTAACCTCTATTAAGGCCGCGCGCCATTGACCCCGGGCGCGCCGCACCCAACTATGTCTATTGCGGGGGCGAAGCGTTAAGGCATTGAGGAGACCGCCATGACCCAGCAGGCCATTTCCGGCGCCGGACTGATGAACGGCCTTCGCGCCGTGCTCGCGGGCGTCATCGCCATTGCGGTCGTGGGCCTCATTTTCGTGCTCGCCGCCTTCCTGACCATGGCCGCGCTTGTCGCCGCCGGCGTCGCGGCGCTGGGCGCTTCGGCCTACTGGTTGTACCGCAAGGTTCGCGGGCGCAAGTCTGAGGACGGGCCCACAATCCTCGTCGCGCGGCGCGGCCCGCAGGGCTGGACCGTGGACGGCGATCAGGCCCGCGGCGCTTAAGCGCGTCAGGGTCGTAAAGCCTTGTTCGCGCCGGCAGGCTCGGGTTAGAGCCGCCAGATGAACCCGCGCCATTTTGCTCTTCTCTTCGCCATCTGCCTGATCTGGGGCGTCAATTTCGTCGTGGCGAAATGGTCGCTGTCCGGCACGCCGGAGATTGTCCCCGGCTTTGAAGGCGCGCCGCCGCTGTTCTTTGCGTTTTTACGCTTCATCCTGCTTTACGCGATGCTCGCGCCGTTTTTGCGGCCGATCCCGAAACAGATGGGCCCTGTGATCGGCGCCGCGCTGACCATGGGCGCGGTGCAGTTCGCGCTTCTCTTCATCGGGCTGCGCTACGCCACGCCGTCGGCGATCGCCATCGTGGTGCAGCTGTCTGTGCCGTTCACCACGATTTTGTCGGTGCTCTTTCTCTCTGAGCGGGTGCGCTGGGTGCGCGGGATCGGCATGGGCATCGCCTTCGCCGGCGCCGGGCTGGTGGTTCTAAAGCCGGCCGAGTTCTCCTTCACCATCGGGCTGTTCGCCGGGGTCGGCGCCGCGCTCGCGGCCGCTGCAGGCGCGATTTTCGTCAAGCGCGCAAACGTGCCCGCCCTGTCATTGCAGGCCTGGATCGGGCTGATCAGCTGGCCGCCGCTTCTGCTGGCTTCGATTCTGTTGGAACGCGACCAGCTCACCCAGTCGCTCGCGGGCGGCTGGCCGTTCTTCTGGACGCTCATCTTCACCGTGGTGCTGGTGAACGTTTTCGGCCATGGAAGCTTTTATTTTCTTCTACGTCGCTATGACGCCTCCTTGATCGCGCCCATGACGCTCATGGCCCCGCTGATCGGGGTGATTTGCGGCGTGGTGCTTCTGGGAGATCCTGTGACCTGGCAGCTGGTCCTCGGCGGTCTCCTCGCCCTGGCGGGCGTCGGCGTCGTCGCCGCGCGTCCCGCCCGGACAGCCTCACCTGCAGACGCCTTGGGGAAACCGCGTTGATGAACATCGCCGAGCGCACATCGCCGAACTTCAACGATCGCGACCGGCCGGTCTCCATGCTGGTGCTTCATTACACCGGCATGGACGACGCCGGGGCCGCCATCGACCGGCTTTGCGACCCCGAAGCCGGGGTGAGCGCCCATTACGTGGTCGCCGAGGATGGCGCGGTCACGCGCCTCGTCGCCGAGGACAAGCGCGCCTGGCACGCCGGGGCGGGCGCCTGGCGCGGCGAGACGGACGTCAATTCCGCCTCGGTGGGAATTGAGATCGTCAATGGAGGCCATTGTTACGGCCTTCCAGCCTTCCCCGAGGCCCAGATCGACGCAGTGATCGCGCTGTCGAACGCCATCCTTGAGCGCCACGCCATCAAGCCCTCCGGCGTGCTCGGCCATTCCGATCTGGCGCCGGAGCGCAAGCTTGATCCCGGCGAGCGGTTCCCCTGGCGGGTGCTCGCCAACGCGAGGATCGGGGTGTGGCCGGCGGGTGTCACCGGCGATCGCACAGTACGCCATGGTCCCGCGCAGGGCTCTGGTGAGACGCTCGCCAGGCTGCAAAAGCGCCTGCGCGAAATCGGCTACGCCGAGCCGGGCGAGGGCGCCTACACCGCGCGCACCCGCGCCGTGGTCGCCGCGTTTCAGCGCCGGTTCCGGCCCGCCGCGGTGGACGGGCTGATCGACGGGGAAACCGCGAACCTGATCGATGCGGTCGCCAAGCTCACCCGTTAAGCTTGACCTTCCTGGCGCGCGCGCGCACTGAAGATCCGTCAGGCGGCCGGGCGACCGCTCCTGCAAGCGCCGAAAGGCCGCAGGAGAGGAAAGTCCGGGCTCCACGAAGGCAGGGCGCCGGGGAAATCCCGGCGGGCCGGTTTATCCGGTTCAGGGACAGCGCCGCAGAAAACAGACCGCCGGGACGGCTGCCTCGCAGCCCCGGCAAGGATGAAACGGTGGGGTAAGAGCCCACCGCCCCGACCGCAAGGAAGGGGGCACGGCAAGCCCCGCCCGGAGCAAGGCCGAATAGGGATGCACGGCCGGTTCGCCGGCCAGACGCGCCTTCGCGTCTGCATCCGGGTAGGTCGCACGAGGCGGCGCGCAAGCGCCGTCCCAGATGAATGGTCGCCGCGGGAGCGATCCCGTACAGAACCCGGCTTATAGGCCGCCTGACAGTTTTTCTTGTCTTCCTTCGCGTTCGCTCAGTCGGTCCTCGCTGCGCCGGGGCAGGCCCGGCTCGCTGCGGGCGCGCGGTCGCGCTTGCGGCGGCTTCGCCGCCGTTCATTCTGATGCTCAGGCCCGTCCGGGCCTTCGCGCCTCGCTGCGCATGGGCAAGCCATGCTCGCTGCGGGCGGGCGGTCGCCCTTGCGGCGGCTTCGCCGCCGGGGTGTGCGCGCCTGAGGAGCAGCGCGTTTGTCCTCCCCCTGGATGGGGCTGGTGTCCCGAAGCTTAAGCTTCGGGACGGAGGGGGTGGAGCCGCACGCGCCATCTTCGCAGGCCCCGGCGCCGCGCGCGCCGACATGCCCATGGGAATTAATGGGACTGTGCGCGCCCCGGCGCCGTGGGCGGGGCCGTGCGGTTCGCCGTGGAGAAACTTGGGACCGGCCCCGTGAGTTCTTTGTCTGTTCTATTCGTTAATGCGTTTTCGCGACGGTCTTGACTTTATCCACAGAGCAAAACTGGCCGGATCTGGGTGTGAAGGCATTGTTTCCCACGTGGTCCCATGTTATCCCATAGTTAACCGGTTTGCGGGGTGCGGGCCGGGTTTGGGGAACCAAGCGCGGCCATGTTCGTCTCGACCTTCACCAACGGCATTGACGCGAAAGGGCGGGTTTCGGTCCCGGCCGAGTTTCGCGCCGAGACCGCTAAGGAAGGGTTTGCGGGCGTGTATGTCTGGCCGTCCTTCAACGGCGGCTTTCTCGAAGGCGCCGGCATGGAGCTTCTTGAGGCCTACGCCGAGGCGCTTGAGGAGATGGAGCCCTATGACGAGCGGCGCACCTCGTTTGAAATGGTGATCTTCGGCGGCGCCAAGGCGCTGATGTTCGACTCCACCGGCCGGGTCTCCCTGCCCAAGCCGTTCATGGAGCATGCGGGGCTTTCGAAGTCTGCGCGCTTTATCGGGCTCGGCCGCCGGTTCGAAATCTGGGACCCCGAAGCCCATGAGAACCGCGCCGCCGACGCGCTCGCCTATGCGCGCGAGAACAAGAACGCGTTGCGCCCCACCCGGCGCTCGCGCCAGACAGGGGGTGAGGCGTGAGCCACGTTCCCGTCATGCTCGACCCGGTCCTGCGCGCGCTGGAGCCGCGCGACGGCGGTCTCTATGTCGACTGCACGTTCGGGGCAGGCGGCTATACGCGCGCCATTCTTGAAGCCGCCGACTGCCGGGTGCTGGGCGTGGATCGCGACCCGGCCGCCCGCGCCGTCGCCGAGCAGCTCAAGGGCGTCTATGGCAAGCGCCTGGCCTTCGCCTTCGGCCCGTTCTCCATCTTCGATACCGTGATGGAGGAGGCTGAAAGCTCCGGAGCGGAAGGGATCGTGTTCGATCTGGGGGTCTCCTCCATGCAGATCGACGAGGCCGAGCGCGGCTTTTCATTCCAGAAAGCCGGCCCGCTGGACATGCGCATGAGCCAGTCGGGACCCAGCGCGGCCGATGCGGTCAACGGGCTGGAGGCCCGCGAACTCGCGGCGATCTTCAAGGTCTATGGCGAGGAGCGCCAGGCGCGCCGCGTCGCGCAGGCCATCGTGCGCGAGCGCGAAGCCGAGCCGATCACCGATACGCTGCGCCTGGCCGAGATCGTCGCCAGGGCCGTCGGCGGCAAGCCGGGGCGCATCCACCCCGCGACCCGCACGTTTCAGGGCCTGCGCATTTACGTTAACGACGAGCTTGGCGAGCTCGCCCGCGCCCTGGCCGCCGCCGAGCGGCGTCTGAAGCCGGCGGGCCGGCTGGTGGTGGTCACCTTCCACTCGCTGGAAGACCGCATCGTGAAGAATTTTCTGCGCGAACGCGCCGGGCTGGTCCCGGGCGGCTCGCGGCACCAGCCTGAAGTCAAGCCCGAGCACGCGCCGAGCTTCTCGCTTTTGTCAAAGAAGGCTGAAGCCGCCTCCGACGAAGAATGCGCGGAGAACCCTCGCGCGCGCTCAGCCAAGTTGCGCGCGGCCGTGCGCACCGATGCGCCGGCCCATCCCGAACCCGACAGCGCCTATCCCGGCGCCCCCTCCTATCAGCGCCTTGTGGAGATCGCCTCATGATCCGCATCGTTGAACTGCTCGCCGGCGCGGTGGCCATGGCCCTCATCGCCGCGCTCTACCTCGCCAAGTCCGGCGCGGAGGCCGACCAGCAGCGCCTCGCCGAACTCCAGGCGGAGATCGGCCGTGAACGCGCCCGGATCGGCCACCTCCAGGCCGAGGTCGCGCTGCAGGAGGATCCGGAGAATCTGCGCCGGCTGGCCCGGATCTATCTTGGCTTCGAGCCGCTACGCCCTGAGCAGGAATGGGTGTTGTCCGACCTGCCGCGCGCCAGCGACGACGCCGCGCCCGCAGCAGCGCCGCACGCGGTGCGCACCGGCTATCCGATTGAGGGGCGGTAGGGGCCATGAAGCTCATCCGCCGGTTGGTCCGAAAAGTCACGGTCTCGCGCCGCGCCCGGCCGGCTCCGCCGGCGCCCGGTGAGGGCGCGCCCGCCCAGATGACGCGCAGCCTGAAGCTCGCGCCCGCCGGCGAGCCGGGCCGCATGAACCGGCGTCTGCGCGTCGTGGGTCTGGTGCTCGGCTTCGGCTTTGCGATCACCACGGCCCAGGCGGTGCGGGTGGCGGCGGTCGCGGAGGGCGCGCCCGGCGCGGTCCGCGCCGCCGAGGCGCCGGTGACGCGCGGGCGCATCTATGACCGCAACGGAGAAATTCTCGCCGCCACCATCGAGACCTACACCGTCTACGCCGATCCTTATCTCGTTTGGGATGTCGGCGAGGTGGTCGAGAAGATCACCGCCATCCTGCCTGATCTTGACCCGGTGCGCCTGCGCACCCGGCTTGAGGCGGACACCCGCTATGTGGAGATCGCCCGCGACGTCTCCCCGGCGACGCGGCGCGCGATCCTGCTCGCCGGACCGGCGGGCGTGTACGCTACGGCGACGCCGGCGCGCATCTATCCCAAGCAGCGCGCGGCCGCCCATGTGATCGGCTATGCCGGCCGCGACCTGCAGGGGCTCGCCGGGGCGGAGCTGGCCTTCGACGCGGAGCTGACCGAGCCGAACGGGCGCGTCTCGCTATCCCTCGACGTGATCGCCCAGCACCGGGTCGAGAGCGTCCTGCGCGAGCGCATGGCCTATTATCGCGCCGAGGGCGCCTCGGCGGTGCTGATGCGCGTGGGCACCGGTGAAATTCTTGCAATGGCGTCGCTGCCGGACTTTGATCCCAATCTCTACCAGGCCGTGGAGGCGCCGGCGCCAGGCGGGGTGGATCCCAAGTTCAACCAGGCGAGCACCGGGGTCTATGAGCTGGGTTCGGTGTTCAAGCCGCTGGCGCTCGCCGCCGGGCTGGACGCCGGGGTGGTGCGCCTGGACGATACGTTCGACGCCTCCGAGCCGGTACGCATCGGCCGGTTCGCCATCCAGGACTATCGCGGCGAAGACCGGATCCTGACCGCGCGCGAAATGATCCTGTACTCCTCCAACATCGCTTCGGCGCGCATGGCCGACGTGATCGGCGGCGAGGCTCTGGCCGACTTCTATCGCGATCTGCGCCTGTTCGAGCCGGCGCCTGTGGAGCTCGCCGAGACCGGCGCGCCACAACTGCCAAACCGCTGGGGACGGGTTCAGACGATGACCGCCTCCTACGGGCACGGCCTGGCGGTGAGCCCGCTGGCGCTGACCGCGGCCTATGCGGCGCTCGCCAATGGCGGCGTGTATACGCCGCCCACCCTGCGGCCCGTGGCGCCGGGCGAGACTGTGGCCGGCGAAGCCGTGACGAGCCCCGCGGTGGCCGCCCAGGTGCTGGCGGTGATGCGCGAAAACATCGTGCGCTCCCAGACCGGCTCGGCCGACGTGCCGGGTCTGGCGGTCGCGGGCAAGACCGGGACGGCCGAGCGGGTGGTGGCCGGGCGGTATCAGGAAGGCAATCGCTTCAACGCCTTCGTGGCGGTGTTTCCGTTCGACGATCCGCAATATGTGCTTACGGTGACGCTTGATCGCCCCCAGCCCACCGAGGCGACGCACGGCTTCGCCACTGCAGGCTGGACTGCGATGCCCACCGCAGGGGCGATCCTAAACGACCTCGCAGGCGTTCTTGACATCGACCGCCGCGACGCCGACCCCTCGGCGCGCGCCGAACTGGTGCGCGACCTGCTTCTGCCCAGAGCGCGCGCCGTGGTCCCGGCCGAGGAGCCGGTTCCTGTTGTGCAACCGCGCGCCGCGCTGGAAGACGCCCGATGACGAAGCGCCTGAAAGACCTTCTCACCTCTGACATGCGCGCGCCTGAGGACGCGCTCGATCTAGAGATCAAGGGCCTGGCCCTGGACAGCCGCAAGGTGGAGCCCGGAGACCTGTTCGCCGCTCTTCCCGGTGTGAAGACCGACGGCCGAAAATTCATCGACAGCGCGGTGGAGAAGGGCGCGGTCGCCGTGCTCGCCCCGGCGGGAACGCAGGCGGACGTTCCGCTGATTGAAGCCGACGATGCGCCGGGCGCGCTGGCGGTCATGGCGGCGAGGTTTCACCCCGCTCAGCCCTCGACGATCGCGGCGGTCACCGGCACCAACGGCAAAAGCTCAACGGTGGAGTTCCTGCGCCAGATCTGGGCCGCCGCCGGAATCGCGACCGCGGCGCTGGGCACGCTGGGCGTCACCCGCGCCTCGGGGCGCACCGAAGTGGGCTACACCACGCCGGACGCCATCGCGCTGCACCGCTCCATCGATGCGCTTGCGTCTGAAGGCGTAACGCATCTCGCCATGGAGGCGTCGAGCCACGGGCTGAAGCAGAAGCGCATGGACGGGGTGAAGGTGACGGCCGCCGCCTTCACCAATCTCACCCAGGATCATCTAGATTATCACCCTGATTTCGATGATTATTTCAACGCCAAGCTGGGTCTGTTCAATCGCGTGGCCGCTGAAGGCGCGCCGGCGGTGATCAATATGGATTCCGACTGGTCGGCGAAGATGGCCGAGGGCGCGAAGAGCGCCGGTCATGAGATCATCACCATCGGCTGGCGGGGGCGGGACCTGGCCATCACCGAAATCGTCCCCCATCCCACCAGCCAGACCCTGCGCTTTTCCTGGCTTGGCGAGGCGTTCGAAGTGGAGCTGCCGCTGATCGGCGAGTTTCAGACCTCCAACGCGCTCACCGCCGCCGCGCTCGCCGTCGTCACGGGCGTCGCGCCGTCGAAGGCGTTTCCCGCGCTGGCCGGGTTGAAGGGTGTCGCAGGCCGGCTCGAGCAGGTGGGCGAGACCCGGGACGGTACGCCGATCTTCATCGACTACGCCCATACTCCCGACGGACTCGACAAGCTGTTGCGCGCGGTTCGGCCGCACACCCAGGGCCGGGTGGTCCTGGTGTTCGGCGCGGGCGGCGACCGCGACCCGTCCAAGCGCGCCAAGATGGGCGCAATCGCGGCCAAGCTCGCCGACACGGTTTTCGTCACCGACGACAATCCGCGTTCCGAAGACCCGGTGAAAATTCGCAAGCAGGTTCTGGAGGGGTGTCCCGACTGCGTGGAGATCGCCGACCGGTCCGAAGCGATCAAGGCCGCGATCCAGGGGCTCGAAGCGGGCGACACGCTGGTGATCACGGGCAAGGGTCATGAGACCGGGCAGATCGTCGGCGACCGGGTGCTGCCCTTCAACGAGCCGGAGATCGTCAAGGGGCATCTTAAGGCGGTGGAGCAATGAGCAAGGCGGCGCTGTGGAACGCGGCTGAGGCCGCCGCGGCCGCCGGAGGCCGGCTTGAGGGCGGCGAGGCGTGGACCGCCAGCGGCGTGTCCATCGACACCCGCACGCTGGAGCCAGGCGATCTGTTCGTGGCGCTGTCGGACAAGCGCGACGGCCATGAATTCGCGCAAGCCGCCCTGGACAAGGGCGCGGCGGCGGTGATGGTGGCGCGGCCCGGCTGCGCCGACGGCGCGAAGCTCGTGGTCGACGACGTGCTCGCCGGTCTTCGCAAGCTCGGCGAGGGCGCGCGCGAGCGCAGCGGCGCCTGGCGCGTGGGCGTCACCGGCTCGGTGGGCAAGACCAGCGTCAAAGAAGCCCTCGCCGCGGTGTTTCGCGCAGCCGGAAAGGCGCACTGGAGCGAGAAGAGCTATAATAATCACTGGGGCGTGCCGCTGACCCTGTCGCGCATGCCCGCCGACGCAGAGCGCGGCGTCTTCGAAATGGGCATGAACCACGCTGGCGAGATCCGCGATCTGGTGTCCATGGTGCAACCCCATATCGCGATGATCACCAAGATCGCGCCTGCGCATCTGGAAAACCTGGGCTCCATGGAGGCGATCGCCGACGCCAAAGCCGAAATTTTCGAAGGCCTGGCGCCCGACGGCGTCGCGGTCGTGCCCGCGGACGATGATTTCGCGCCGCACCTGACGCGCGCCGTAGAGCGCTCCGGCGCCGGCTTTCTTCTGGAATTCGGCCGGGCGGAGAAGGCCGCGGTGCGGGTGGTCTCCTATGAGGAGGGGCCCGACGGCGGCGCCGGGGTGATGGACGTGATCGGCCGCAGGGTCTCGTTCCGCTTGAAGCTCACCGGCGCGCACCAGCCGGTGAATGCGGCCGGCGTGGTCGCCTGTGCCCTCGCGGCCGGGGTGGAGCCGGGGCTGGCGCTTGACGTGCTCGCCTCGCTCGAGCCCGCAGACGGGCGCGGCGCGGTGTTCCATGCGCGCGCGGGCGGGCGCGTGCTCACAGTGATCGACGACAGCTACAACGCCAATCCGGCCTCCATGCGCGCCGCGTTCGGCGCGTTGAAAGCGCGCGCGCCCAAAAGTGGCGGGCGGCGCGTGGCGGTGATCGGGGAGATGCTGGAGCTGGGTCCTGAAGGCCCCGACATGCACGCCGATCTCGCCGACCCGCTGAAAGACGCCGGCGCCGACATGGTGGTCACGGTGGGTCGCGGCGCGCGCCCGCTGGCCGAAGCGCTTGAGGGCGCGCTGGACGTATACGCCTGCGATGACGCCGACGCGGCCCGGTCGCTGCTCGATGAGCGCACCCGGGACGGCGACGTGGTGTTGATCAAGGGCTCCAACGCTTCGGGGGTTCACAGAATCGCCGCCGTATTGAAACAGGGTGTCTAGCCCGACCGATCCTCAAGGTTTCCCGCTTCATGCTTTATCTTCTTCTTTCTCCGTTCGCTGACCAGTTCCAGCTGTTCAACGTGCTCAACTATCTCACCTTCCGCACCGGCGCGGCGCTCATGACCGCGTTCATCATCGCGCTGGTGATCGGCAAACCCTTCATCGACTGGCTTCGAAAGCAGGGCTCCCAACCCATCCGCGACGACGGGCCGGAGGGCCATGTCCTGACCAAGGCGGGCACGCCGACCATGGGCGGGTTCATCATTCTGTTGTCGATCCTGATCGCCACGCTGATCTGGGGCGATCTGTCCAATCCCTATCTGTGGGTGGTGCTGTTCGTCACCGCGGGCTTTGGCGGCATCGGCTTCATCGACGACTGGCGCAAGGTGCGCGAGAAATCCCATCGCGGCCTGTCGGGCAAGGGCAAGCTGATCCTGCAATTCTCCATCGCCTTTATCGCGGTGCTGTGGATGGTCCAGCTGCTCGCCGGCGCGCCGGGCACGCCGGATAATTTCTCCACCTCGGTGGCGGTGCCGTTCTTCAAGGATCTGCTGATCCCGCTGTCCTTCGCCTTCTACCTGTTCGGCATGGTTGTGATCGTGGGCGCGTCCAACGCGGTGAACCTTACAGACGGGCTGGACGGGCTGGCCATCGTGCCGGTGATGATCGCGGCCGGCTCGTTCGGCTTCATCGCCTATTTCGTGGGCTCGGCGGTGTATGCCGAATACCTGTTCCTCAACTTCACCCCAGGCACCGGCGAGCTGGCCGTGATCTGCGGTGCAATTATCGGGGCGGGGCTCGGCTTTCTCTGGTTCAACGCGCCGCCGGCCATGGTCTTCATGGGCGACACAGGCTCTTTGTCGCTGGGCGGCGCCATCGGGACCATCGCCGTGGCGGTGAAGCACGAGATCGTGTTGGTGATCATCGGCGGGCTGTTCGTGCTGGAAGCGGTCTCGGTCTTCGTCCAGGTGTTCAGCTACAAGGTTTTCGGCAAGCGCGTCTTCAAGATGGCGCCGATCCACCACCATTTCGAGAAACAAGGCTGGGCCGAGCCCACCATCGTGATCCGCTTCTGGATCATCGCCTTCGTGCTCGCTCTGATCGGTCTGTCCACGCTGAAGCTGAGGTAGAAGGGGAGGCGCCATGGTCCCGGTCCGGGGCTATGCGAAGAAACGGGTGGCGGTGCTGGGGCTTTCAGGCCCCGGCTTCGCTGCGGCGCACGCCCTTGCGGCCGGCGGCGCGGACGTCACCGTCTGGGACTCGGACGCGCCGCAGCGCTTCAAGGCGCACGCGAGCGGCTTGAATGTGGAAGATCTCACCGAACGCGATTGGGGCGATCTCGCCGCGTTGGTGGTGGAGGACGCAGGCCTTGTCACAGCCGAAGACCCGCCGCGCCTGATCGATCTCGCCCGCGCCGTGGGCGCGCCGGTGATCGCGGCGCGTTGCCTGCTCGTCGAGGCGGCCGCGCGCGCGCCGGGGATCGACCTCGCGCTCCTTGCCGGCCGCCACGCCGAAGCCGCCGCGCAGACAGCGCTCCACCTGTTGGACGCCGCGGGCCTTCCAGCGACCGGCTTGCTTGACGAGCGCCCCGCGACGGCCTCGTCCTGGGTGATCGCGGCGCTCTCGCCGGCCGAACTCGCGCTTCTGCCCGACACCGTGGAGGCCAAAGCGTTCGTCGCGCTGTCGCCTGGCCCGGACCCCGAGGCAAGCGTGCTGGAACGCCTGGCCGACGGCGCGGTGAAGGCGCTCATCACCTCGGCGGAGACGCGCGCCTGCGCCCGCCTGATCGCGAACCGGCGCGGCCCGCACGTGGCGGCGGTCTCCGGACGCCAGGTGCTGGGCGGCGGGGTCTATTCGGTTGACGGCATGGTCTATGACGCGCTGGACGGACGCGCCCGGCGCGCCGGCGCGCTCAGCCCCTGCGCGCCGCGTGAGGCGATAGCGGCGGGCTACGCCCTGGCGCGCCGCCTAGGCGTGGCGCATGAGAACGCCGCGCAGGCGCTCGCCGGGTTCAAGGGCGCGCGCGGGCATGGCCGAACGGTGCTGGAGGTCGGCCCCGTCTCGTTTGTGGACTGGAGCGCGGCGCACACCCCGGCGTCTGCGGTGGACGCGGTGAGCGGGCGTGCGCCGGTGGTGTGGGTCGCCGGGCCGGGCCTTGATCGCCATGCGGCGGGCCTGCTCGCCGAAGCGGGCGGGGGGGTGCGGGCGGTCCATCTGGTCACCGACCGGGGGCGGGCGGCGAAACCGATATCGGGTGTCGCTGCGTGCCTCGTGCATCGCGAGCTTTCCGGCGCGATCGCGCGCGGCCTGCACGACGCGCTGCGTTCTGGTGCGAAGGGTTGCGCGCTCGTTTACGCTCCGGGAAGCCTTTCAGGCCACACAGGTGAGACGTTCGAAGAGGTCGCGCGCGCGCTTCTGGAGCGCGCGCTGAGAGGAGACGCCGCATGAGCCGCCGTGACCGCCGCGCCAGCCCCTGGAGCGGGCTAGACCGACCGATCGCGGTGATGCTCATCCTTTTGATGGTGGTCGGGATCGTTTTGTCCTTTGCGGCGAGCCCTGCGGTCTCGAGCGCGGTCGATCCCTGGTACTATCTGAAAAAACAGATGGTGTTCGCAGGCCTCTCGCTCGTCGTAATCTTCGTCACTGCGGCCCTGTCGCCCACCGGGGTGCGGCGCATGGCGGGGCTGGCGCTGGCGGTCAGCGTGTTGATGCTGATCGGCGTGGTCGTCATCGGCCACGAGGTCAACGGCGCCACGCGCTGGATCCGGATCGCAGGCTTCTCAATCCAGCCGAGCGAGATCTTCAAGCCGGCCTTCGTGGTCTTCATCGCCTGGCTGTTCGCCGAAGAAGATCGCGGCGCGCCGGTTCCGGGGCGCCTCGGCGCGCTCGGTTTGTATCTCGTCGGCGCGGGGCTGCTGATGCTGCAGCCCGATTTTGGACAGACGGTGCTCATCTCGCTGGTCTTCGGCGCCATGCTCTGGGCCAGCGGGCTCGCCTGGACGCACACCGCCGCCCTCGCCGGGATCGGCGCGGCGGGCGCAGGGGCGGCGATCGCGATCTTCCCCCATATCCGCCACCGGCTCGTCGACTTTGTCACCCCGGCCAACGACGCCGCGCGCACCCAGGTCGACATCGCCATGGACGCCATCGCGCGCGGCGGGCTCTGGGGCGCGGGGCCGGGAGAGGGCGAGATCAAGCACGTGCTTCCCGAAGCCAACACCGATTTCGTGTTTTCGGTGGCGGCCGAGGAGTTCGGCCTCGTCGCCTCGCTTGCGATCATCGGGCTTTACGCGCTGCTGTTTGCGCGCGCCTGGATGCTGGCCATGCGCCTGAGCGACCCGTTTCACCAGCTCGCCACGGCGGGGTTGGCGCTCTTGTTCGGCCTGCAGGCGCTGGTGAACATCGCGGTGAACCTGGACATCGCCCCGCCTACGGGCATGACGCTGCCCTTCATCTCCTACGGCGGATCATCCATGGTGGCGCTTGCGTTCTCCGCTGGACTGCTGCTGGCGCTCACCCGGCGGCGTCCCGGCGCGTATGCGCCTGAAGCCCGCCCCGCCGCCGCCTGAAGGACCTTCCATGGCAAAGCGTTTGCTGATCGCCGCCGGCGGCACCGGCGGCCATATGTTTCCCGCGCGCGCGGCCGCGGACGCCCTGATCGCGCGCGGCTGGGAGGTGCAGCTGGTCACCGACGCCCGCGGCGCGCGCCACGCCAAGGATTTCCCCGGCCGGCCGGTCCAGACGATCGAAGCGTCCAGCCCGTTCGTGAAAAACCCGATCAAGCTTCCCGGCGCGCTGATAAAGCTCGGCAAGGGCCTTTCCCAGGCGCGCGCCCTTGTCGCCGAGTTCAAGCCCGACGCTGTTGCCGGCTTCGGCGGCTACCCGGCCTTTCCCGCGCTCGCTGCGGCGCGCCTGTCGAACGTTCCGTTCGTGATCCATGAGCAGAACGCCGTGCTGGGCCGGGTGAACCGGCTGTTCGCGCGCGGCGCTGCGGCTGTGGCTTCAGGCTTTGAGCGCCTTGACCGGGCGAGCCCGCGCGCGCTGCACATCGTCACCGGCAATCCGGTGCGCGGCCCGATCCTTGAGGCGTGCCGCGAACCCTATCGCGCGCCGGCGCCCGACGGGGAGATCCGGCTTCTGGTGCTCGGCGGCAGCCTTGGCGCGCGTATCCTGTCGGACACGGTGCCCGAGGCGGTCTCGCGGCTTCCTGACGAGCTGCGTGCGCGCCTTAAGATCACCCAGCAGGCCCGGCAAGAAGACCTGGAGCGGGTGCAGGCGGTCTATGACGCTGCGAACGTGGAGGCGGTGCTGTCGCCCTTCTTCGAAGACATGGGACAGCTTTACGCCGACGCCCATCTGGTGATCAGCCGCGCCGGCGCAAGCTCGGTCAGCGAGGTCGCCGCCGCGGGGCGTCCGGCCATCTTCGTGCCGCTGGGAATCGCCATGGACGACCATCAGAGCGCCAACGCCCACTCACTGATGCGCGAAGGCGCCGCTGAGTCCGTTCCGGAACGCGACTTCACCCCCGG
Source organism: Oceanicaulis sp. (assembly GCA_040217555.1). GTDB lineage: Bacteria > Pseudomonadota > Alphaproteobacteria > Caulobacterales > Maricaulaceae > Oceanicaulis. Next base: position 140,018 of record JAVJPX010000011.1, on the reverse strand, counting down.
GCGTCTGTGTGAACACCTTGCAAGGCTTCTGTCCGACGGCGAAGCTCTGGCCAAGCGCGCCGAAGCGGCGCGCCGGCTCGGCAAGCCGGACGCCCATGAACGCCTCGCCGACCTCATTGAACGCATATCGGAGCCTGAAGCCTAGATGCCGCCCATTGATCTCGCCGCCTCCGTCGCCCCCGTTCACTTCGTCGGAATCGGCGGCATCGGCATGAGCGGCATCGCGGAGGTGATGCTCAATCTGGGCTATTCGGTCACCGGGTCCGACATCAAGGACAGCCCCAACGTCCAGCGCCTGCGCGAGAAGGGCGCCACCATCCATATCGGCCACCGTCCCGAAAACGTTCACGGGGTCGGCGCGCTGGTGGTCTCCAGCGCGGTGAAACGCAACAATCCCGAGCTGGTCGAAGCCAGGAAGCGCCGCACCCCGGTGGTGCGCCGCGCTGAAATGCTCGCCGAGCTCATGCGTCTGAAGCACGCCGTGGCGGTCGCGGGCACCCACGGCAAGACCACCACGACCAGCCTTGTCGCCGCGCTTATGGACGCGGCCGGGTTCGATCCAACCGTGATCAACGGCGGGATCATCTCCGCCTACGGCTCCAACGCCAAGATGGGCGAGGGCGACTGGATGGTGGTCGAAGCCGACGAAAGCGACGGCTCGTTTCTGAAGCTGCGCGGCAGCGTGGGGATCATCACCAATATCGATCCCGAGCACATGGAGCATTACGGCGATTTTGAAACGCTGAAAGAGGCGTTCGACCAGTTCGTCCACAATCTGCCCTTCTACGGCTTTGCGGTGCTGTGCATCGACCACCCGGAAGTCCAGGCGCTGGCCGCGCGCATCGAAGACCGGCGGGTGATCACCTACGGGGTCTCGCCCCAGGCCGACGTGCGCATCGCGCGCCTGACCATGGACCCCGGCGGCGCCGGGTTCGATCTGATGTTCCAGAACCGCGAAGGCGGGCCGGAGGTCTGGACCGCGCTGGGCTTGCCGATGATGGGCGAGCACAACGTGCTAAACGCCGCCGGCGCCATCGCTGTCGCCGAAGCTCTCGGCGCCAAGGAGGACGAGGTCAGGAAGGGCCTGGCCGGCTTCGGCGGGGTGAAGCGGCGTTTCACGATCACCGGTGTCACAAACGGCGTGACGGTGGTCGACGATTACGGCCATCACCCGGTGGAGATCTCCGCCGTGCTCAAAGCCGCCCGCCAGCGCGCCGGCTCGGGCAAGGTGGTCGCTGTGATGCAGCCCCACCGGTATTCGCGCCTGCACGATCTGTTCGAGGATTTCTGCACCTGCTTCAACGACGCCGACAGCGTGCTCGTCACGCCCGTCTACGAAGCCGGCGAGGACCCGATCGAGGGCGCCGATCAGGAGAGCCTGGTGCACGGGTTGATCCGCCACGGCCACCGTGACGCCGCCCCCACCAAGCGCGAGCGCCTGCCCGAGGACCTGTCAGAGCGCCTGGCGCCCGGCGACGTGGTGCTGTGCCTGGGCGCAGGCGACATCACCGCCTGGGCCGCGGAGCTGCCCGACAGGCTGGAGGGGAAGATTTAAGGGGCGAGAGTTGAACCAAATGCGGTTTAGTGAATTCCCGGCCAAGCCCTCGGGCGAAGCGCGAGGGCGCCGAGCCGGGACCTGGTGCACAGCTGGCGCGAGGTCACGGATCAGCGCCCGACACAGTCGGGCTTGCCTGGGAATTCATTGAATTTGCAAAAGAGATAATAACTTCATGACCTTCGCCTCCCTCACTGAACGACTTCCCGACGTCCGCGGCAAATACGTGGAGAACGCTCCGCTTTCCGATTTTTCCTGGCTGCGCGTGGGCGGGCCGGCGCAGGTGCTGTTCATGCCGGAGGACGAGGCCGATCTGGCGCGCTTTCTGGCCGAAACCCCGCGCGACATCGACGTGCGCGTGGTGGGTGCGGTTTCCAATACGCTGGTGCGTGACGGCGGGTTGCCCGGCGTGACGATCAAGCTCACCCCCGCCTTCGGGCAGGTTAAGATCGAGGACGGCGCGAAGGTGCGCGCCGGCGCTGCCGCGCTGGACAAGATGGCCGCCAAAAAAGCCGCCAAGGGCGGCGTGGGCGGGCTGGAATTCTATGTCGGCGTGCCCGGCACGATCGGCGGCGCGCTGGTGATGAACGCCGGCTGCTATGGGACGGAAACGAAAGACCGGCTGATCGAGGCCGTGGCGCTGGACCGCCAGGGGCGCCGCCAGATCGTCCCGGCCGAGCGCTTCAATTATTCTTACCGCCACAGCGACATCCCGCAGGACTGGATCTTCACCGAGGCGCTGTTCCAGGGTGAGGAAGACGATCCCGACGCGGTGACCGAGCGCATGGACGCCATCACCGAGAAGCGCGAAAGCTCCCAGCCGATCCGCGAGAAGACCTCGGGCTCCACCTTCAAGAACCCCGATCCCGATGAGAGCGGCGGCAAATCGGCCTGGCAGCTGGTGGACGCGGCGGGCTGGCGCGGCAAGCCTATCGGCGGCGCGCGCTTTTCCGAGCAGCATTGTAATTTCTTGATCAATGACGGCAGCGCCACGGCCGCCGATCTGGAGACGCTGGGCGAGACGGTGCGCTCTGAGGTGAAGGAAAAGTTCGGCGTGGAGCTTCAATGGGAGGTTCGCCGGGTGGGGGAGCCCGCTGATGGCTAAAACAATCGCCGTCCTGCAAGGCGGGCTGTCGTCGGAGCGCGAGGTGTCTTTCGCCTCGGCGAAGAAATGTATCGCGGCGCTTAAAGCCAAGGGCCACGCGGTGGTCGAGATCGATCCGCGCGACGAGCACTGGCCCGAGCAGATCAAGAAGGCGAAGCCCGACCTCGCCTTCAACGCGCTGCACGGCGCCTGGGGCGAGGACGGGCGGATCCAGGGCGTGCTGGAATATTTGCGCCTGCCCTACACCCATTCCGGCGTTCTGGCGTCCGCGCTCGCCATGGACAAGCAGCGCGCCAAGGGCGTGCTGGAGGCCGCCGGCGTGCGTTGTCCTGAAGGCATGATCGTCAACCGGTTCGACGCCGCCAAGACCCACGTCATGGATCCGCCCTATGTGGCCAAGCCCAACGCCGAGGGCTCTTCGGTGGGGGTGATCATCGTGCGCGAGGGCGAGGCGAGCCCGCCGGAAATGCTCGGCTCGGACGAGTGGCCCTATGGCGACGAGGTTCTGATCGAGACATTCATCCCGGGCCGCGAACTCACCGTCGCGGTGATGGGCGAGCGTGCGCTGGCGGTCACCGAGATCACGCCGAAGACCGCGTTCTATGATTTCGATGCGAAGTACGGCGAGGGCGGTTCGGATCACCAGATCCCCGCCGATATTCCAGATGACATCGAGCGCTATTGCCTGGACGCGGCATTAACGGCGCACAACACCATCGGATGCCGGGGTTTGACGCGGTCCGATTTCCGCTACGACCCTGAAACGGGTAAGGTTTGGTTACTCGAAATTAATACCCAACCGGGCATGACTCCGACATCGCTCGCGCCGGAACAGGCGGCGTATTGCGGGATCTCGTTTGAAGATCTCGTCGAGTGGATGGCGGAGGATGCGTCTTGTCTAAGGTAGGGCGCGCCGGCGGTCGCGACTCTACAAAAGGCGCAAAATCCCGGCGCACATCAAAGCCCAAGGCCCAGCCCGCCAATAACAAGGCGGCGAACTGGGCGGCCGCGCAATTGCGCGCCGCGCGTCACCGCGCGAGCTATGCGCTGCGCCTGGGCGCGCTGACCGCCGCGCTGCTTCTCTGCCTCGCCGTGCTGGCGCTGGCCGTGCTCGGCCGGCTGGGCGACGTTCAGGCCGCCGTGCTCGCCGCCGGCGAACGCCAGCTCACAAAGGCCGGCTATACGGTGGCCTGGCTGGACGTGTCCGGCGCCGAGCGCCTGGACCCCGCGGCCATCGCCGCGATGATCGGCGCCGAAGACGGGACAGGCCTCGCCCAGATCGATCTTCACGCCGCGCGCGCTACGCTGGAGGCCCAGGGCTGGGTGAGATCGGCTGAGGTGCTGCGCCTGTGGCCGGATCGCATCGCCGTCCTCGTCGAGGAACGCAGCCCCGTGGCGCTGTGGCAGATCGAGGGCGGCCACCATGTTGTGGACGCCGAGGGCGTCGTGATTCCCGGCGCTGATCCGGCGTCCTTCACCGAGCTGCCCCGCGTGGTCGGCGCGGGCGCCAATGAAGGCGCGGCGCGGATCACCGCGCTCATCGCGGCCCATGAGTCGGTCGCCGCGCGCACCACCCACGCCATAAAGGTGGGCGAGCGGCGCTGGTCGCTGCGCCTTCGATCCGGCGGCGAGGTGCTGCTGCCCGAGGCTGATCCGGCCGGCGCGCTCGCCACGCTGGCCGCGCTGCACGAAGAGCGCGCGGTGCTGGATTACGACGTGCAATTCTTGGATTTCAGAAATGACGGTGAAATGGTGATCCGGCCCTGGCCGGATCGCGCCGAACACGCCGCGGGGCGAGGGGCCTGACCCATGGGCATGATGACCTTCTTCAAGGGCAAGGCCGAGGCGCCCGCCGCGGCGCGCAAGCCGGGCGTGTTCGCCGCGCTGGATATCGGCGCGGCCAAGACGATCTGCTTCATCGCCAGGACCGAACAGACCCTGGCGGGCCTGCGCCCGCGCGTCATCGGGGTGGGGCACACCTCCACGCGCGGGGTGCGCGCCGGCGCCGTGGTCGACATGGAGGCGGCCTCCCAAAGCGTGCGCGCCGCGGTGGAGAACGCCGAGCGCATGGCCGGGCACACCGTCACCGAGGTTACGCTGGCCGCCTCGGCCGGCGCGCCGGGCTCGTCCAGAATCGCTGTCGACATGGACATCGCCGATTCCGAGGTCACCGACCGCGACTTGCGCAAGATTCTCGGCTCGGCCCTGCGCGAGCATGACGAGCCGGGCCGGGTCATTCTGCACGCCCTGCCGCTGTCCTGGCGCGTGGACGGCCATCGCGGAGTGAAGGATCCGCGCGGCATGTTCGGCGCGGCCCTGGGCGTCGATCTGCACGTCGTCAGCGCCCAGGCCGAGCCGCTGCAGAACCTCATCGCCTGCGTGGAGCGCTGCCAGCTCTCCGTCGCCGGCGTCGCCGCGACGCCCTACGCCTCCGGCCTTGCGGCCCTGTCGCCCGACGAGATGGAGCTTGGCGCGGTGCTGGTGGACATGGGCGCGCACACCACCACGCTGTCGGTCTTCGCCGAGGGCGCGCTGCAGCATGTGGACGCGCTGCCGGTGGGCGGAGCGCACGTGACCAGCGACATCGCCCGCGGCCTGCAGACCCCGATCAACGCCGCCGAGCGCATCAAGGCGCTCTATGGCTGCGCGCTGGACAGCCCCGACGACGACCAGGAGATGATCGAGACCCCGCCCGTGGCCGGCGGCCAGCAAATGGTCCAGCAGCCGCGCGCGCTTTTGAACGCCATCATCCGCCCGCGCCTTGAGGAGATTTTCGAGCTTCTGCGCGACCGGCTCGAAGCGGCCGGCGCGGACAAGGCGGGCGGGCGCCGTCTGGTGCTTACCGGCGGCGCGGCCCAGCTGCCTGGAACCGGCGAGCTCGCCGGCCGGGTGCTGGGCAAGAGCGCGCGCGTGGGCCGTCCTGAACACCTGTCCGGCCTCGGCGACGCGGTGGCCGGTCCCGGCTTCTCCGCCTGCGCCGGCGTGATCCATCGCTGCGTGCAAGGGCCGGTGGAGGCGATCTCCGGCCCGCCCCGCTTCGCCCATGCCGGCCCCCGCCGCCGCGCCCCCATGCCGGGTGAACGCGGTCCCAAGGCCGTGCTGCGCTGGTTCGCGGAGAGCTTTTAGCGTTTTTCTCTGTCCGCCCTCGCTCCGCTTAGTCGGGTCCTCGCTGCGCCGGGGCGAGCCCGGGTCGCTGCGGGCGGGCGGTCGCCCTTGCGGCGGCTGGCGCCGCCGGCGGTCTAGGCCCTGTCCTCCCCCTTGATGGGGGAGGTGTCCGGCGAAGCCGGACGGAGGGGGTGGGGCCGCTTGCTTTGAGTTCGACGGTTTGAGCGCCGCCCCTCTCCGGGTCCCGGTTCGATCCCCGGCTTCAGGCCGGGGGCGAGACCGGGATCCATGCGCGTTTCAGAATCGAGCGCGAAGCCTGCGGCGCCGTTTGCTCTGCGGTTCTCAGGTCGAGCGCTATAGGCCCCGGTCTTCCCCCCGGATCAAGTCCGGGGATGAAACCGGGGACCGGGTCTGGCGCATGCGCCAGACCCGCCGCCATTTGACGCGAGGGGGCCACCTCGGTCTTTAAGTGCTAAGACCTCTGCATCGCCCGGCGGCAACCTTCCTGTTCGCGCGACCGGTGCGCTGTGCGGTACTCGCTCGGGACGCCCGCCAGCCCGCCCGCCAGCCCGCCCGATCAGGTCGCTCTGGAACGGCCTCGCCTGCAGGTCACGGGAGGTGTTATGGGGAGGCCTGAGCGGGGGTGGATAAGTTTTCCTTTTCGCGCTCTATCCTGCGGGTCCTTCGAGGCTTTTCGCTGACGCGAAAAGACTCCTCAGGATGAGGAAATATAAGAGCTTTCCCACATCCTCGTCCTGAGACGCGAGCCCGGACTTGGTCCGGGGGAGCCTTGAAGGACCTGCAGGATAAGGTGCGGCGCGTCGTTCGAGCCCCCCGGATCAAGTCCGCGGTTCGCTGACGCTTAACTCCTCGCAGATGAGGTGAGTTTGAGTCTGCCTCCGCCTGGTTCTGAAGTGCGACCCGAGCCCTTACGCGGCGTCGCGCTTGCGTAAGAGCTCGATCAACTCCACCGCGCTGTCGGCGATGACGGTGCCCGGCGGATAGACCGCCGCGGCGCCCATCTGTTTGAGCGTGGGCACGTCTTCAGGCGGGATGACGCCGCCGACGACGATGAGCATGTCGCCGCGGCCCTGAGCTTCCAGTTCTCTCTTCAACTCCGGCACCAGGGTGAGGTGGCCGGCGGCCAGAGACGAGGCGGCGACCACGTGGACGTCGTTCTCCACCGCCTGTCGCGCGGCTTCTTCCGGGGTCTGGAAAAGTGGGCCGATATCCACGTCCCAGCCGATGTCGGCGAAGGCTGACGCCACCACTTTCTGGCCGCGGTCATGGCCGTCCTGGCCCATTTTCGCGATCAGGATGCGCGGCCGGCGGCCGTCTTCGTCTGCGAATGTGTCGGCGGCGCCGAGCGCGCGCTTGACCTTTTCGTCGTCGCCTGAGGCTTTCAAGAACACCCCCTGAACCGATTTGATCTCCGCGGTGTGCCGACCAAAGACCTTTTCCATGGCGTCGCTCATCTCGCCCACCGTGGCGCGCGCGCGGGCGGCTTCCACGCAGGCGGCGAGGAGATTGCCGTCACTCGCAGCGGCGTGGGTGAGCGCCTCAAGCGCCTTGTCCGTCGCCGCTTGGTCGCGCTCGGCCCGGAGTTTTTCGAGCTTGGCCAGCTGCTCTTCGCGCACCTTTTTATTGTCCACCTTCAAAACCGGCACGTCTTCGGGCTCTGTCAGGCGGGCCTTGTTCACGCCGACGATGGTCTGCAAGCCGGAATCGATCTTCGCCTGGGTGCGCGCGGCGGCCTCTTCGATGCGCAGCTTCGGCACGCCCTCCTCGATCGCCTTGGCCATGCCGCCCAGCGCGTCGATCTCTTCGATATGGGACAGGCCGCGCGCGGCGAGGTCATGAGTCAGCCGCTCCACATAATAGCTGCCGCCCCAGGGATCGATCGCGTCGGTGAGGTGGGCTTCGGTTTCCAGCACCAACTGCGTATTACGCGCGATCCGGGCGGAGAAGTCGGTGGGCAGGGCCAGCGCTTCGTCAAGACTGTTCGTATGCAAACTTTGAGTGTGTCCGTCCACGGCCGCCATGGCTTCGACGGCGGTTCGCGCCACGTTGTTGTAGACGTCCTGAGCGGTGAGCGACCAGCCGGAGGTCTGGCAGTGGGTCCGTAAAGACAGCGATTTCGGGTTCTTCGGGCCGAAGCGGTCGCGGACCAGGTTCGCCCAGAGCAGGCGGGCGGCGCGCAGCTTGGCGACCTCCATGAAATAGTTCATGGAAACGCCCCAGAAAAACGACAGGCGCGGCGCAAAGGCGTCCACATCAAGCCCGGCCTCGGTTCCGGCGCGGATATAATCCAGCCCGTCGGCGATGGTGTAGGCCAGCTCGATATCGGCCGGGGCGCCGGCCTCCTGCATGTGATAGCCGGAGATCGAGATGGAGTTGAAGCGCGGCATCTCCTCGGCGGTGTAGGCGAAGATGTCGGAGATGATGCGCATCGAGGGCTGGGGCGGATAGATATAGGTGTTGCGCACCATGAACTCTTTCAGGATGTCGTTCTGGATCGTTCCTGAAAGCTTCGCGTGCGAAACGCCTTGCTCTTCCGCCGCCACGATATAGAGCGCCATGACGGGGAGCACCGCGCCGTTCATGGTCATGGACACGCTCATCTGATCCAGCGGAATGCCATCAAACAGCTGCTGCATGTCCAGGATGGAGTCGATGGCCACCCCGGCCATGCCCACATCGCCGATCACGCGCGGATTGTCGCTGTCATAGCCGCGGTGCGTGGCGAGATCGAACGCCACTGAAAGCCCCTTCTGACCGGCCGCAAGATTGCGCCGGTAAAAGGCGTTGGAGTCCGCGGCCGTTGAGAATCCGGCGTACTGGCGCACCGTCCAGGGGCGCTGCACGTACATGGTGGGGTAGGGGCCGCGGTGAAACGGCGCCAGGCCCGGCTTGCCGTTCACAAAGTCCAGCGCGTCGCGATCCTCAGCGGTGTAGGCCGGCTTGACCGGAATCTCTTCGGCCGGCGTCCAGGCGGGTTGTTGCGCCGTGCGCGCCTCTCCGGTCTGAAGCGGGCCGAGGTCGAGCGTGGTGAAATCGGGATGGCTCACGACTGAACTCCCGTGGCGGAATGGGCGCGGCGCGCATCGTCCAGCGCATCGCTTCGCATGTGAATGAAATGGTCGATCCCGGCGAAATCCACCGGCCTGCCCGCGATCCAGACCTCTCCGGCGCCGGCGGCTTTCAGCAGCTTGGCGAGCGCCTCGGCCTTCTCATCGTAAGCCGCGTCGGTCCCGCAGATCACCGCAAGGCGGGCGCCGGAGGCGGCGAATTCGTCGGCGCAGGCTTCCACAGCGTCATGGGCTTTCGGCTCGATCGCCTCCACCCCGGCCACGGCGAGGCGGTTGGTGGCGAATCCGGCGCGGGCGTTGAACGCGGCGAGCGGACCCAGCGTGGCGAGGAAGGCGCGCGGGCGCGCCCCGGTCTCAGCCGCGAAGCGGTCGGCGGCGTCGCGAAAGGCTTCGAACGGCGCGGCCAGGCGCACCGGCTCCATAGGCGTCCATTCCGGCTCGGGCAGGTCGAGCACGCGCACCTGGGCGCCGGCGCGGGCCGCCTTGACCTTGTCGGCGAAGGGCTGGGGCTCGATCACCGGGGCGTCGAGAACCGGCGGGGCGTAGCCGGCCTCGGCGGCGTCCACCGGGCGCGCGTCGAGTTCGGGATAGGCGGACACGCCGATCAGGCTGTCCTGGCCCACCGCGCAGCGTGCGAGGCGCCGGGTGCGCACTGCGGCGATCTCGCTCTGCAGCCAGCCCGATTTGATGGTCTCGAACAATCCGCCACGCCGCTCGATCTCCTGGAACACGCTCCAGCCTGCTTCGGCCAGGCGCGCGCCCAGGGTCTCGTGCAGATATCCGCCGCCGGCCGGGTCGGCGATCTTGCCCAGATGGCTTTCCTCCATGAGCATGATCTGCAGATTGCGCGCGAGACGCCGGGCGAACGGCGTCGGCGGGCCGATCGCATCGGTGAAGGGGCGCACGGTGACCGTGTCTGCGCCGCCCGCCGCCGCAGCCAGGCCGGCGCAGGCGTTGCGGATAAGGTTGGTGTAGGGATCGAGGCGCGTCAGCATGCGGCGACTTGTGACCGCCTGCAGGCTCATGGCGCGCTTGCTTTCGCTTACCCCGAACGCCTCCAGCACCCGCGCCCAGGCGCGGCGCGCGGCGCGCAGCTTGGCGATGGTCAGGTGCACGTCGGCGTCCGCCGCGATGGCGAACTCCAACGCCTGCGCGGCCTGGTCGGGGGTGAGCCCGTGATCGATGAAGGCGCGCATATAGCTCGCCCCGCCCGCGCACGCGAAGGCGATCTCATGGGCTTCTGAACCGCCGGCCTCGTGGGGCGCGGTGGCGGTGATGGAGACCGTCTTCACCTGTGGGAAGCGCTCGGCGCAATAGTGCGCGGCTTCCGCGGTGCGTTTTACGCGTTCGGGCAGGTCGGCCGCCCCGCCGCCGGCGAGGGATTTCTGACCGATGGGCGAAAGGCCCAGCCCGCCGCGCGCGGTGTCCGCGTCGAGCCCTTCACTCTCAAACAGCCCCAGCAAAAGCGCGGCGTGCTGGGGCGCCATGCGGCTGGGCGCGAAATGGATCGGCGCGAGATCAAGCATCACCCCGTCCAGCGCGGTTTTCAGCTCGTCCAGAGTGCGCGCCGCGCACCCGGTTTCACCCAGCGGATCAAGATGCAAGGTGATCTCGCTCACCCCGCCTGAAAGGTCGGCGAGGATCGCCTGGTTCGCTGCTTTGGGATCGCGATCGGCCACGCTCTGGCGGATCGCCCAGGGCAGGAACGCGTCGCGCGCAGCGCTTCGACCGCGGATGAAGGGCGCGGCGCCGGGCGCGCCGACGTCGCCGGCTTCGGCCAGATCTTCGGCGGTGAACAACGGACCGCGCGCGATCCCGTCGAGCGTCTTGCGCACCAGCCGGTCAAGCGGCGCGCCTTTCAAGGCGGCCTCCGCCTCCTGGCGCCAGTGTGCGGTGTCGGCTGCCGGAAATCCCCCGGCGAAGGTGTGGAGAGTCTCGGTCATGGCGCCTTCCTAAACCGCGCGCGGGCGCGAGGGAAGGCGGAGGCGGCGCCGGGAAGAGGGCTTGGGCTTATCCGACCGGCGCCGCGCCATGTCTAGGCTTCGTCATGATCCCTGAGATGCGCAACGAGGTTCGCCATGCCCGACACCACGCCCCGCCTGGCCCTGCCCTGGCTGATGCCCGCCCAGGCGCAAAAGCACGTCACCGTCAACGAAGCCCTCGGCCGGCTCGACGCCCTCGTGGGCGCCGCCGTGGAAAGCCGCACGGCGAGCGCTCAACCGGCCAGCCCGGCGGAGGGCGAGGCCTATATCCTGCCCGCCGGCGCCTCTGGTAGCGATTGGGAGACGTATTCCGAGCACGATCTGGTGTATTTCCAGGACGGCGCCTGGGCGCGCATCGCGCCGCGCCGCGGCCTGATCGTCCACGTCGCCGACGAGGCGGATGCCGTGATCTATGACGGCGCGGCCTGGACGGGGCTGTCCGGCCTGATCACCCGGCTTGAAGCGCTGGAGGCGCTTGGCGTGGGGACCGCGCCGGATGCGTCCAATCCCTTCGCGGCCAAGCTGAACGCGGCGTTGTGGACCGCCCGCTCCGCCGCCGAGGGCGGCACGGGTGATCTGCGCTATACGCTGAACAAGGAGGGCGAGACGGACACGCTTTCGCTCCTGTTCCAGTCTGGGTGGTCGGGCCGGGCCGAGATCGGACTCACCGGCGCGGACGATCTGTCGGTGAAAGTCTCCGAGAACGGGACGGTCTGGCGCGACGCGCTCACCATCGGCCGCAGTGACGGCGCGGTCGCGCTCGACCGGGCGCGCATCACGCGGCTCGAGCACTTGAACGACGGCCCGCTCGCCGGCCTGCGCAACGTCATTCTCAACGGGAGTTTCGACCTGTGGACGCGCGGCGACAGTTTCACAAACGCGATGCACGCCTACACCGCCGATCGCTGGCGGACCACCAGCAGTCATCAGATCGCGCGCGTGGACGACGCGCCGGCGGGCGCCGGCCTTGAGCGGTGCCTTGAGTTTCATGTGGACACGGCGATCTATCCCGCCATCGATCAACGCATCGAGGCGGCGACGATGGCGGGGCTGGCCGGCCGTGAGGTGACGCTGTCGTTTTGGTATAAAAGCCTGGCCGGGCCGGCCGCTGATCTGTACGTCCAGCTTCTCAGCGCTGACGCGAGGGACGACTTCACCACGCAGACGGCGCGGCGCTACATTCTGGTCGATGACGCGCCCGGGTCCGATTGGCGGCGCTTTGAGACAAATGTGACGCTTCACGACGCCATGGCCGACGGCATGGCGCTGCGCATCGGCCGCCAGAACGACGCCGCCACGACCACCCGCATCACCGGCGTCCAGCTGGAGCCCGGCGGCGCGGCGACCCCGTTCGAGCGCCGGCCGCCCGGGCTGGAGCGGGCGCTGTGCGCGCGCTATTTCGAAGCCAAGACCGTGCGCACCGAAAACGGGTCGCGCCACATCCCGCTCTCGCCCAAGCGGGCGGCGCCCGCCGTCACGCTGGGCGCGGGAACGGCCTCCCACGCCACAGCCGACGGCTTCGAACTGACGCACACCACGGCCGAAGACTGCGCCGTCACCGCCGACGCGGAGCTCTAGCGGCGGGCGAAGGCGGCTAACCGAGCGTGTGTCGAAAACTTGATCGCATGCAGGAAAGTGGTGGTGCCGCTAGAGTGAATTGAACACTCGACCTCTCCCTTACCAAGGGAACGCTCTACCCCTGAGCTATAGCGGCGCTGGCGGTTCGGGGCGGGCCCGTCACGTCAGAGCGGGGGCTATACCCCATCATCGCCGCGCCGCCAAGGGCGGGCTTGACGCTTGTTGCAGACGATTGCACTTGAGAGGACATGAGCGAGAAAACACCCTCCAAACCGCCCGCCGGCGAGACGCAGAGCGCGCGCGAACAGCGTCTCGCCGAGGCCCTTCGCGCCAATCTCAAGCGGCGCAAAGCTGCAAAAAAATCAGAAAAGGACAGGCGCGCGCCCTGATCTCGCCGCACGCACCGCTTGGCTTTGCGTTATGAAGGCGTGTGCGCGCGTGCGCGGTTTGCAAAAAGGTGTTTCATGGATCGTATCGTCATACGCGGCGGACCCCGCCTCAACGGCCGGATCGAGATCTCCGGCGCGAAGAATTCCGCGCTGAAACTCATGGCCGCCTCGCTTCTCACCCATGAAACGCTGACGCTGACGCGCATGCCGCGCCTGGCCGATACGCGCTTTCTGGGCAAGCTTCTGGATCATCTCGGCGTCGAGGTGCGCGAGGAGGAGCCCTCCCGCCTGGTCATGAAGGTGGGCGAGATTCCCGATCCCTACGCGCCCTATGATCTGGTCCGCAAGATGCGCGCGAGCTTCAACGTGCTGGGCCCGCTGGTGGCGCGCGAGGGGCGGGCCAAGGTCTCGCTGCCCGGCGGCTGCGCCATTGGCGCGCGGCCGGTCAATCTGCACCTTGAAGCGCTCGAAGCGCTGGGCGCGGAGATCGAGACCAGCGAGGGCTATGTGAACGCCAAGGCGCCCTCGGGCGGCTTGCGTGGCGCGAAGATCACCTTTCCCATGGTTTCGGTGGGCGCCACCGAGCACGCCATGCTCATGGCGGTGCTGGCCAAAGGCGAGACCGTTCTGGAGAATTGCGCGCGCGAGCCGGAGATCGCTGATCTCGGCGGCTGCCTGCGGGCGATGGGGGCCAAGATCGAGGGCGCCGGCGACAGCGTCATCCGAATCCAGGGCGTCGATTCGCTCTCCGGCGCCGACTGGGAGGTCTGCCCCGATCGCATCGAGACCGGCACCTACGCCATGGCGGCGGTGGCGACCGCGGGCAAGGTGACGCTCGACGGCGCGGTCCATGATCATAACGGCGCGCTCTGGCACGCCCTGGCGCGCGCCGGCGCGAAGGTGACCCTGGAGGAAGGCGCGGTCACGGTGGAGCGCGAGCCCGGCCCGATCAAGCCGGTGGACATACAGACCGCGCCCTATCCCGGCTTCCCCACTGATCTGCAGGCGCAGTTCATGGCGCTGATGGCGCTGGCCGACGGGGCCAGCGTGATCCGCGAGACGATCTTTGAGAACCGCTTCATGCACGCGCCGGAGCTGGCGCGCCTGGGCGCGAACATCCAGGTGCGCGGCAACGAGGCGATCGTGCGCGGTCCTGCGCGGCTGAAGGGCGCGCCGGTCATGGCCACCGACCTGCGCGCTTCTGTCAGCCTTGTCATCGCCGGACTGTGCGCGGAAGGTGAGACCAATGTGAGTAGGATTTATCACCTTGACCGCGGCTTCGAGCGCCTGGAGGAGAAGCTTTCCGCGTGCGGCGCCGATATTCGCCGCGAACGGGAGAAGGAGAGCGCCTGACATGGCCAAGCCGTTGCGACTGATCGCGCAGGAGCCGGACGAGGTCACGGCTCTCTCCGCCGCGCTTCAGGACGCGGTGGGAAAGATCGGCGATTTCTTCTACGAGCCGGGGCGCAAGCGTTTCACCCTTGCGCTGAACCGGTATCGCTGGGAGGCCGGCGCGAAGGGGCGCGGCGAACGCGTGCGCACCGCGCTGCAGGCCGGCTCGGTCACCGCGGCCAGGGCGCGCCGGCTCAAGCAGGGTTCCGACGAGGCGGTCGTGTGCCTGCTTTCGGTGGTGTTCGAGCCTGGCGAGGCGCCGGGCGGGGCGTTGGTGTTCACCTTCGCCGGCGGCGGCGAGCTGCGCCTGGATGTGGAGTGCGTGGACATGGTCATGGCGGATATCTCCGAGCCCTGGCGCGCGATGCGCCGGCCGGCTCACCCGGAAAATCCGGCGGACGGCGAAACATCGAGGCGGACGGAGCCATGAGCGATCAGCACCTGGTGTCGGTGGAGCTTGATCAGACCACGATCGGCAAGGCCGACGAAAACGTCGAACATGAGCGCCGTGTGGCGATCGCCGACCTTTTAGAGGCCAATACCTTCAAGCCGGCGGGATCAGACGCGGGCCCCTACGCGCTGCGCCTCGCCATTGAGGAGCAGCGCCTGGTCTTCGACGTTAAGCTGGCCGACGGCGCGCCGGTGCGCGTGTTCGTGTTCTCGCTCGGCCCGCTGCGGCGCATCATCAAGGACTATTTCTTGATGTGCGAGAGCTATTACACCGCCGTACGCGACGCGCCGCTGGGGCAGATCGAGGCGATCGACATGGGCCGCAGGGGCGTGCACAACGAGGGCTCGACGCTGCTGCGCGAGCGCCTGGAGGGCAAGATCGAGGTGGATTTCGACACCGCCCGGCGCCTGTTCACGCTGATCTGCGCGCTGCATCGCCGGGGCGCATAATCATGGCGCCCCCGTCCGTCATCTTCGTGTGCGCGCGCAACGCCGTGCGCTCGCCCATGGCCGAGGCGCTTTGGCGAAGCCGCTACGGCGCCAAGGCGCGCGCGGTGAGCTGCGGCGTGGCGCCGGCGAGCCTGCCCGACGGGCACATGATCGCGGTCATGGGCGAAAAGGGTCTGGACCTGTCCGATTATGAATGCCGGGACATGGACGATGTCGCGGGCGAGCCGGCCGACCTTGTGGTGTGCCTGTCTGATGACGTCGACGCCGAGGCGCGCGAATTCGCCGCCGGGCGCGGCGCAGCCTATGCGCTGTGGCCGGTTGAAGAGCCGGCCACGGGACGCGATCGGTTTCTGACGCTGGCGGCCTATCGGGCCGCGCGCGACGCCATCGAGGCGCGGATTCTCGCGTTCGAACCGGAATCAGGCGCCCCTTGAGCCTTGAGGCGCGCGCCAAGCTCGACGCGAGGGCGGGTTCGCGCCTATATAGCGCCGGACCGACGCCCGGTGCGCGCGCTTTACCGCTGCGCCGGGCTCGAACGCGTTTAAACGATAGAGCTTAAGGACGAGGAGCCGTATGGCGAAAGAAGAGCTTCTGGAGTTTCCCGGCGAGGTCGTGGAACTGCTTCCCAATGCGACCTTCAAGGTCAAGCTGGAGAACGACCACGAAATCATCGCCCACACAGCGGGCAAGATGCGCAAGAACCGCATCCGCGTGCTGGCCGGCGACAAAGTACTGGTCGAGATGACGCCCTATGACCTGACCAAGGGGCGCATCACCTATCGCTTCAAATAGTCCGGTGACCGGCGAGGCCGGCCGCGCGCCCCTGGTTCTGGCGAGCGCCTCTGCGCGCCGGCGTGATCTGCTGGAGCAGATCGGCGCCGCGCCTGACCGCATCGCGCCCACCGACATCGACGAAACCGAGCGCCCCGGCGAAACGCCGCGCGCGCTGGCGCTGCGGCTGGCTGAAGGCAAGCTCGCCGCCGCCGATCATCCTGGCTGCTACGTGCTTGCAAGCGACACAGTGGTCGGGGTGGGGCGGCGAATCCTGCCCAAGACTGAAACGCGCGACAGCGCGCAGGCCTGCCTCCGGCTGATGAGCGGGCGCAATCACCGGGTCTATACCGGCGTCGCCGTGCGCGCGCCCGACGGGCGCGAGGCGAGCCGGGTGGTGGAGACGCGCGTGGCCATGAAGCGCCTCGATGAGGCGGAGATCGCCGCCTATCTCGGCTCCGGCGAGTGGAAGGGCAAGGCGGGTGGCTACGCCATACAGGGCCGGGCCGGCGCCTATATCGAAAACCTGATCGGCAGCTATACCGGCGTGGTCGGCCTGCCGGTCTATGAAACCCGCCAGCTTCTGGTGGGATTGGGATACTGGTTTTGAGAATCGTCGCATCGGACAATATCGGCGAGACGCGCGCGGCCGTCATGGACGGCGATCGCGCGGTGGAGCTGCATCTGGAGCGCTGGAGCGAACGTCAGACGCGCGCCGTTCGCGGCGAAGTCTTTCGCGCAAGGGTTCGCAAGGTCGATTCGGCGATCAACGGCGCGTTCTGCGACATCGGCAAGGGCAAGGACGGGTTCCTGCCTTTCGGCAAGTCCGGGCGGCCGGACGATGTGAAGGAAGGCGCGGCGATCGGCGTGCAGATCGCACGCGAGGAATTCCAGGACAAAGGGCCCACGCTCGCCCTGTTCGAGGTGGAGCCCGGCGAGGCGCCGGAGACCGTCGTCTCCGCGCCGCCGCTGGCCGAACGCCTCGCCATGATGTTCGACGCGCCGGTGAGGACGCCGAAAGAGGCCGAGGTCGAGCTGGACGAGTTGTTCGACGCCGCGCTGGAGCCGGTGGTGGCTCTGTCCGGCGGCGGGCGCCTGATCATCGAGCCGGTCACCGCACTCACCGCCGTCGACGTGGACGCCTCGGGCCGAAAGGCGCCGGGCGGCTCGGCGAAGTTCGCGCTGGATCTCAACCGCGCCGCGGCGCGCGAGGCGGGCCGCCAGATCCGCTTGCGCGGTATCGGCGGCGTCGTGGCGATCGACTTTCTCCCGTTGAAGAAGAAAGCCGATCAGGCCCTGCTCGCCCAAACCCTGCAGGGCGCGTTCAGGGGCGATCCGGCCAAGATCGACATCGCTCCAGCGAGCCGGTTCGCCGTGGTCGAACTCGCCCGCCAGCGCCTGGGGCGCGCCTTGCACGAGATCTGCTGGGAGCGGTTCGGGGTTGAGAGCGTTGAGACCGCGGCGCTGACCGCGCTGCGCGCGCTGGAGCGCGAAGGCCGAGCGAACCGCGCCGCGAAACTGACGCTCCGCGCCGGCGTGGAGGTTCACGACTGGCTCGACGCGGATGCGATCGGCTGGCGCAAGGCGGCGAAGCACCGGCTCGGCGAGCGCTTCACCCTGGAGCGTGACGAATCCCTGCCGGCGCGCGCAAGCGATGTGAGGGTGACGCGATGAGTAAGACGAAGAGCCTTCCCCCCTGTCCCATGTGCAAGACGCCGGGCGTGCGCGAATTCCGGCCCTTCTGCTCGAAGCGCTGCGCGGACGCCGACTTGGGCAAATGGTTTTCAGGCGCGTACGCGGTGCCCGGCGAGCCGGTCGACCCGGAGGCCCTGCCGCCGCAGGCGCGCGGTGAAGACAACGACTAAGCCTCGCCCGGCGCATTCTGGGTAACCCCGCGACGCACGTGGTTATATCTCGCTTAACCGCATTCACTGTTCTGTCTCATTTAGCCGCGTATTTGGCAGGGGAGGCAGGCACGTGGACCGTTTATCGATTTCGAAGAGGCTGGCGGGCGGATTCGCCCTGAGCGGCCTGTTGCTCGTCGCCATGACGGCGATGTTCTTCATCCAGCTCAACCGGCTGGCCAGTGAGTTCGACGCGCTGCGCGCCGATATGGACGCCACGCGCATCGTCGCGGATCTGCAGGCTGATGTGGGCGCGGCGCGCATCGCCGCGTTCGCCTGGCGCGCGACCTCGGAACCTGAGCGCATCGCCAATGTAGACAATCGGCTCGCCGAAGCGCGCGACGGCGTGGACGCGCTGCGCGCCCTGGGCAAGTACCCGCCCGCGGAAATTGGCGAGCTGGCGACGATGATCGACGGATATGCCGAGAGCTTCGAGGCGCTTGTGGCCGGCGACCAGACGGCGAGCCAGGTGCTGGATTCGATAGGCCCGCAGATGTTCAACGCGGTTGCGGCCAAATACGAAATTCTGAGCGCCGACGCCGAACGCCTTAAAGCCGAGTTCGACGCGACGGTGGCCGCGGCGGTCACCATCAGCCTGCTGCTCGGCCTGGCGGCGCTTGCGGCTTCGGCGGTGATCGCGGTGTTTATCATTCGCTCGCTGAACCGTCCGCTCTGCGCCCTTGTGGAGCGGGTCTCCGCGATGGCCCGCGGCGATTACGAGACGGAAACCCCGGGCGCCGGGCTGAAAGATGAGATCGGCGATCTCGCGCGCGCTCAGGAAACCTTGCGCGGCAAGCTGCAGGAGGGCCGCGAGCTCGAAAAGGAGACGGAAGCCCGCCGCGCCGACCAGCTCGCCCGCGCCGAAGCGATCGCGTCCCTTGTCGCCGGCTTTGAGAGCAAGGCCGACGCCGCGGTCGCGGCGCTCGCCAATGCGGGCGATTCGCTGCGGTCCGCCGCGGGCCAGATGAGCGGGCTCATCACCCGTACCGAAGAACGTGCCGTCGGCGTGGCCGGCGCGGCCGAGGAAAGCAGCGCCAGCGTCCAGACCGTGGCGAGCTCGGCTGAGGAACTCGCCGCATCGATCGAGGAAATCCTTCGCGCCGCGCGCTCCACAGCTGACAGTGTGTCCTCTGCGAGCAGCACCGCGCGCCGGTCGACCCAGGAGCTGGCGGGAATGACCGAGGCGGTCGGCGGCATGCACGCCATGCTCGACGCCATAAACGACGTGGCCGAGCAGACTAATCTGCTTGCGCTGAACGCGACGATCGAGGCGGCTCGCGCCGGAGAGGCCGGCAAGGGCTTCGCCGTCGTTGCAAGCGAGGTGAAGACCCTCGCCGAACAGACCCAGAAGCTCACCGAACAAATCGGCGCCCAGATCGCAGAACTTAACGATAGAGCGCGCACCGTCGCCGAGGGGGGATCGGCGATCACCGGCGCGCTCGACAGCATTGAAGGCCAGTCCGCCGCCACCACGTCGGTCGCCGAGCAGCAGACCGCGGCCGTCAAGGAGATCTCCGCGAGCGCCCAGCAGGCGGCCGAAGGCTCCTCGCAGACGAGCGAGGGGGTTAACGACATCGCCGAGACGGTCAAATCCGCAGCCGAAGAAGCGCGCGGGGTGGCCGGCGTCGCCGACGAGGTCGCGGGGCTGGCGGACGATCTTAAAATCCGGATCGCCGAGTTCCTGGCGGGCGTGAAAGCAGCGTAGAGGCCGGTCATGCAGCTTTGCGCCAAGCTCGTCTGCGCCTCGCTTCTGCCGCTCGCAGGTCCAGCCGCCGCCAAGGCGCGCGCGCCGCAGGAGGATCCGGCTCCGACGCTCGAGCCGTTCGCGAACGTCTTCCTGGATTCAGCCTGGTTTGACGGGTATGGCGCACGGTACGGCGATGGAGAGGCAACGGTCCGACTCGCCGAAGCCGGGATCGAGTTCGCCCATGAGGGCTTTCATCTGCGCGTGGCCTATGATTTCGCCGGCGACGGTGAATGGCGCGATGCGGGCGTGTTCTGGAAGCGCCAGGGCGCCTATGTGGCGCTGGGTCAGTTCAAGGAACCGGCGTCTTTGGAGAAGTTCACCTTCCAGGAAGATGCGCAGCTCGCCGAGCCGGCCGGATTCACATCCGCTTTCGCCTTGTCTCGCCGCTTCGGCGTGCTGGCCGGCGCCTACGACAAAGCCTGGACTCTCGCCGCCGGCGCCTTTTCCGGCTCGCTCGACGGTGTGGATGCGCAAGGGCGCGGTCCGGGGCAGATGGCGCTGACGGCCCGTGCGACACGAACCGGGCTGCGTGACGAAAGGCGCTGGCACGCCGGCGCTTATGCGCGGGTCCTGGACTATGACGGGGCGGGCTATGTGGCGGCGAGCTATCCCGGCTCCAAGCTCGCGGCGAAGACGCTTTACGCCGACTTCACCAGCGAGGTGGAGGACGGGCTGGCGGAGCGCTCGATGCTTGCGGGGTTCGAGTTGGCCTGGTCGCGGCCCGGCTTTCACGTGCAAGCGGAGGCGGCCCGCCAGGCCATGGCTTTCGAGGCTCGGCCGGATGCTGACCTGTGGGGCGTGACGGTGACGGCGAGCTGGGCGCTGACCGGAGAAACCCGGCCCTATATCAAGGAAAAGGGCGTATTCGGCGCGCTCGTCCCGGCTCGGCCGGTGCACGAGGGCGGGCCGGGTGCGCTGATCGCCACCGCGCGGGTGGACCTGACCGACTTGCGCGAGGTAGGCGTCGGGCGCGCCACGCGCTACACCGCCGGCTTCGCCTGGGTTGCGCGCGAGCGTGTGCGTCTGGAGGCTGAATATACGGCCGAGCGCGGAAGCGGGGCGGCGCGCGGCCGTGACAGCGACACCATGGCGGTCCGTCTTCGACTGGGGTTCTAGAAAGGCGGGCCGAAGGCGCTAGTATATGCTGCTTTGCAGCATGGGGATGTAGCGCCGTGATCACCACCGTTTTAGCCGCCGCCGCCCTTGGCGCGCAGCCCGAGGCGTCCGGCGCCGGGTTCAGGTTCGAAGCTTCAACGCGCGTGCGCTACGAGACGCTCTCCGCGCCCTTTCGCGCCGGGCGCGACGGCTCGGATCAGCAAGTGAGCTGGCGCACGCGTGCGCTGGGCGAGTACGACGCGGGCTCGGTGACTTTCGGGCTTGAGGGGTTCGACAGCCGCGCGTTTTTGACCGATGAGGGCTCGGCGCTCTCCTCCACCATGATCAACACGTTCGATATTCTGCAGGCTTACGCCAAGGTCGAGCTGGAACGCGGCGAGGTGCAGGCGGGCCGGTTCGTAATGAACGTGGGCTCGCGCCGGTTGGTGGGCGAGAACTCGTTTCGCAATTTTCCTAACAGCTTCGAAGGCGTGCGCGGCGCATTTTCGCTGGCCGAAGCCTGGACGCTGGATGCGTTCTACACCGCGCCGGTCCGGCGCAGGCCCGGCGACCGGGCGAGCCTTCTCGACAACGATCAGGCGTTCGACGAAGGCGATTGGGACACCCGATTCTGGGCCGCACACCTTACGCGCGCCGATCTGACGCCGGGGATCGACGGCGAAGTCTATCTTTACGGCCTGAACGAAGACGGCGGGGACGATCTCTACACCGTCGGCGCCCGGCTGTCCGGCGGCCGCGGCGCGATTGACTTCGACCTGGAGGCGATGCGCCAGACCGGCGAGACGGGCGCCGGCCTCGATGTCGCATCAAGCTTCGTCTACGCCGATGCGGGTTACAGCTTTGAAGGGGCATGGTCGCCGCGCCTGTCGGCCCAGCTGGTCTACGCCTCCGGAGATGAAGACCCTACGGACGCCGAAGACAATCGCTTCGACCGTCTTTTCGGCCTCCGGCGCGGGGCGCTCGGCCAGACCGGGATTTTCGGCCCGCTGGATTTTGAGAACATCATCGCGCTGGGGGCTCGCTTGGAGGTGAAGCGCGGACCTGTGGACGCCTATGTGCTTTTGCAGGACGTGCGCCTGGCCTCCGACACCGACCGTTGGCGGCGCTCCGGCCTGCGCGATCCGCTGGGCGCCTCCGGCGACCGGATCGGTGCGACCCTGGACACCCGCCTGCGCTGGTGGATCACACCGGAACGGTGGCGGCTGGAGGCGGGTAATTCGGTCTTGTTCAAGGGGGGATTCGCCACCGACGCGCCCGGCGCGCCGCAGGGCGACGATCCGGTCTACAGCTATGTCATGGTGACGCGGTTCTTCTAAGCCGCGGCGGCGTTCTTGCGCATTTTCCAGAAACGCAGCGCGCGTTCGGCGTCGCCTGGGTCGAGCGCGTCATAGACCTTGCCGATGTCGCGCGCGTCGTTGAACGCGCCGTCCTTGGCGCCCTGGCGCAGCACCGCGATTGTGACGAACAGCGCTTTTTCGACGCCAGCCGACTTGCATATCAGAGCGAGGCCGTCGGGGCTGTCATGCTCCAGCGCACGTTTTGCTGCGTGATAGTCGACGCCTGTGATCTCGGCGAAGCCGACGCAGAAATGGGCGATCTTGCGTTCGCGCAGGAGCCGGATGAGAAGCTGACCGTCCAGCTCCTTGCGCACGCGCTTGGCGGCGATGAAGCGGCGCGCCTCGGCGATGTCCTTGTCTTCGGCGATGCGCGCTTCAAGACGGCGCTGCGAGGCGGCGAGGGCGGCCTCAAGCACGCCGGGCTCAAGTTGATCGAATCGGTCCTGGATTTTGGCGCGCAGGGTGTTGTTCACGACCATCATCAGGTCGTTCAGCAGGTCGGCGGGCGCGTCCTCGCGCGCCACCAGCGGCGCCTGGAGGACCTCGCTGTCCTCGGCGCGCCGGGTGACCGTCTCGAACGTGTCGCGCGACAGCTTCGCGCCCTTGTTGCCCACAAGGCGCGCGACGGTGTGGTCGTCGCCCTTCTCCACGATGGCGTGGGAGACGCGCTCGCCCACCTCTTTGCGCGCGGCGATGGCGCGCATATGCGCCTGACCGGATTCGTGGACGATCGTGACAAGGTCTTCCTCCGACAAGACGCCGGAGCGCGACAGGATCGGCGCGGCCACCTCAATCGCGTCCTTGGCCAGCTGCAGGATCAGGCCCTTGGGCGCGAAGGGGGCGTCTGCGAAGCGGCGCGCCAGCTCTTCACGCGCGTCCTGGGCGGTCTGGCTGGCGAGCGTCTGCAGCACTTCGTCGAACTGGCGCTGGGTGGCGCTTTCGGTTTTCGGCGGGGCGTCGAAGAACAGATCGGTCACCTCGCGCAGCAGCGCGCGGCGGCGCTCTGAGGATTTCTCCTTGGCGAGCTGGGTGAGCTTGTGCAGCTTGCTGTCAACGGCCATCTCGGCGCTCCGGTCCGCAATTCTTGCGAGGGTCTTGATTGTGAATAGCCGGGGTAAAGAAACCGTGCCTGACCGGCCTGTTTTTGAGGTTTATGCAACCTTTACAAAGCTGGGGCTCGTCGCGTTCGGCGGCCCGGCGGCGCATCTGGCGCTGTTTCGAACCGTGTTCACCCACGAGCGCGGCTGGGTGAGCGAGGCGCGCTTCGACACGCTGATGGCGCTGTGCCAGTTCCTGCCGGGACCCGGCTCCAGCCAGACAGCGGCGGCGCTCGGACATGAACGGGCTGGCCGGCTCGGCGCGCTTGCGGCCATGGCCGGATTCGCCACACCGTCCTTGATTCTTATGGGCCTCGCCGGCTGGGGCGTGACGGTTTTCGCAGAGCTGATCGGATCCGGGGTGATCGGCGGCCTGCTCGCCGCTGCGGCGGCGGTGGTCGCCAACGCCGTGCTCTCCATGGTCCGCACCCAGGCGGCGAGCCCGGCCGGCGCTGGAATCGCAGCCGCGGCGTTCGCGCTGGTGCTCTCCACAAGCCTCGCGCCTGTCCCGCTGGCCGTTATTCAGCCCGTGGTGATCGCGCTCGGCGCCCTGGCGGGGGCGCTTGCGATGCGGGCGCCCAATAACGCGCGTTCCGACAGCGCCCGGAAGGGTGTCGGACAGACGATCGGCTGGCTCGCCGTGTTCGCGGTGCCGCTCGCGGGCTTGCCCCTACTTGCCGGTGCTGGTGAGGCGGCTTTGCTCGCCGACACCGCGTACCGGGCGGGGGCGCTGGTGTTCGGCGGCGGCCATGTGGTGCTGCCGCTGCTTGGGGCCGGGGCCGTGCCCGAGCTGATCGATCAGGAGCGTTTCCTCGCCGGTTACGGCCTTGCCCAGGCGATCCCCGGCCCGCTGTTCACTTTCGCGGCGTTCCTTGGCGCGGCGGCCGCGGAGACGCCATTGCAGGCCGCCGGCTATGCGGCGCTGGCGGGCCTGTCGATCTTTGCGCCGGGGCTCCTCCTGGTTTACGCCGCGCTGCCGGTCTGGGATCGGCTTCAGAGCGCGCGCGGCGCCAGAGCGGCGATCGCTGGGGCGGCCGCCGCGGTCACCGGCGTTCTGGGCGCCGCGCTGATCGATCCGGTGGTGCTCGCCGTGCCGCGTGAGGTCGCGGCCTACGCGATCCTCTCTGGGGCGTTCATCGCTCTAAGATGGGGGAAGTTCGCCCCACCGCTGGTGATCGCGGCGAGCGGGGCCGCAGGCTGGCTCGCGCTTTAGCCGCCGTCGAGCGTGTCATTCGGGGTCGCGATCTCGCCGTCGGCTTCAAGAAGCGCCCGGCGCTCGCGCGCGCTGGGCGGGCGCTCGGCGGCGGCGTCGATGCGGGCGGCCAGCGTCGAGGACAGGCCCGTCACCGCGCCGGGATGGGGCGTGGGCGTCGGCGCCGCGCCGTGCAGATCGCAGCGCGCCGCGCGACCGCTCCAGCCCATGCGCCAGGTCCAGGCCTGACAGGCCGGGCGCGTGGCGCATACCGCCGCACAGGCCGGCGCGCTCTCGGCGGCCAGCCCGTCCAGGCGCTCCAGCGTTGCGCCGCGCCGGGCGTGGTCTTCCAGGATCCCCCCTGGACCCGCGGGCGCTGGGTCGGGACCGCCGGCCAGCGCGGGTTCGCCTGTGACCGCCAAGGCGATGAGGAGGGGGGCGAGGAGGCTTGTCATGGGGCCAGCATGCGTCGCGGAGATTAAATAATTCCTCCGCGCGCAGATGTTGCGCAAACCGCGTGGCGCGGCTAACGCTTCGCGGCCTTGTTTTGCGGAGGATGTGATGGCGCCCAGCAGCGGCGAAACTCGGTCGGACAGCGCGCTTGGGCGGTTCGTCGCAAGCGACGGATTTCGCAATGCGATCACGGCGTTGATCCTGATCAACGCGGCGATCCTGGGGCTGACGACCTATGACCTGCCGGAGCGGGCGCTGACCTGGCTGCGCTATGCCGACATGGCGATCATTGGCGTCTTTGTCGTTGAAATCATTCTAAAATTGATCGTCCAGCGTCGCCGGTTCTTCCGCTCGGGTTGGAACTGGTTCGACTTCATTGTGGTGGCGATTTCGCTGATCCCGGACGCGGGCGCTTTCACCGTTCTTAGGGCGTTGAGAGTCTTAAGGCTTTTCCGTCTGTTCTCAGTGATTCCGGAGATGCGCTCGGTTGTTGAGGCGCTGGCCAAGGCGATCCCGGGCATGGGCGCGATCATGCTGGTGCTGGGCGTGATCTTCTATGTGGGCGCGGTGATGGGCGCGAAGCTGTTTTCCGGCACCCATCCTGAATTCTTCAATGATCTCGGGGCGTCAGCCTTCACCCTGTTTCAGGTGATGACGTTGGAGAGCTGGTCCATGGGCGTCGCCCGGCCGGTGATCGCCGAGCATCCTTACGCCTGGATCTTCTTCGTCGGCTTCATCGTCCTTACCAGCTTCGCGGTCTTGAACCTGTTCATCGCGGTGATCGTCGACTCCATGCAGTCGAAGCACTTCGACGCCGAGACCGAGCGCCAGGCCGAAGCCCATGACGAGCGCGAGGTGCTGATCGGCGAAGTCAAGGCGCTGCGTGTCGAGCTCGCCGAGCTCAAAGGCCTGCTTCAGTCGAGCGAGGCCTCTTCGCGCGATGCGGTGTCGGGCTCCAGCATGGAGTCAAAGCGCGAGGACAGAGACGAGTAGAACGCCGCCAGCGTCTCCTCGCGCGCGGTGCGCCGGCGCGGGGCGGGCGAGGAGAGCGGCGCCGGTTCCAGGCCCTGATGGGCGGCCGTCATGAAGCGCCGCCAGATATCGGCCGGCAGGGACCCGCCAGTGACGTCGCGCATGGGCGTATCGTCGTCATTGCCGACCCAGACGCCGGCGGCCATGTGGCCGGTATATCCCACGAACCAGGCGTCTCGGCTCTGCTGGCTGGTGCCG
This sequence comes from Oceanicaulis sp., assembly GCA_040217555.1. GTDB lineage: Bacteria > Pseudomonadota > Alphaproteobacteria > Caulobacterales > Maricaulaceae > Oceanicaulis. The sequence continues at coordinate 114,076 of JAVJPX010000011.1, read as the reverse complement.
GTCTTGCCCGCCGCACGCCGGCCGGGAAGCTGGGCGCGCCCGCCCGTGCCGTCCAGGATCACGCTTTCCAGCATGGTGGACATGGCGCGCGCGTTTTCCGGTTCGATCACCTGCCGGCCCGGCCGGATCGGGTCGGCCCGCCACAGAACCTCATTGCGCGCGCTGCGGATTTCGGTGAGCAGCTGCGGCTCGGTTCGCCGGCCCTCGTTGGCGAACACGGCGTAGACCGCGGTGAGATCGATGAGCCGCACCTCGCCGGCGCCAAGCGCCAGGGCCGGCACCGGGTTGAGAGTCGTGGTGATCCCCAGGCGCTGCGCCATCTCCGCCACGCGTTCCACGCCCACTTCCGCGCCCACCTGGGCGGCGACGGTGTTGATGGAGCGTTTCAGCGCATCGGCGATGGTGATCCGCCCGCGATAGCCGCCGCCATAGTTCTCCGGCTGCCAGCCTTCGAAATCCACCGGGGCGTCCTCGAACGCGGTCGCGGGATCGAGCCCTTCTTCAAACCCGGCGGCGAAGACGATGGGCTTGAACGCCGAGCCGGGCTGGCGCTCGGCCTGGACGGCGCGGTTGTACTGGCTGTCGTCGAAGTCGCGGCCGCCGATCATGGCGATGACCGCGCCGTTGAGATCCATCGCCACCAGCGCCGCCTCGCCGGCCTGGCGCTGCTCTCCGGACTCAGACAACACCGCGTCCACCGCCTCTTGCGCGGCGCGCTGAAGCTCGGGGCGGATGGTGGTCTGGATCATCAAGATGGGCGCTTCGTCCGGGCTCACCAGCTGCTGGGCGCGCGCCAGCGCCACGTCGAAGACATGGCCGAACACCGCCGGATTAAACGCCTCCATGGCGTCTTCAGACAGCTCGGCGGGCTCCTCGACGGCGGCCATGTATTCGATGGGATCGATATAACCGGTGTTCATCATCGCGCGCAGAACGTCTTCGGCGCGGGCCTGGGCGGCGGCGAGATTGTCGGTCGGCGCAAGCCGGCTGGGCGCCTTGGGCAGCGCGGCCAGGATCGCGCTTTCCTGCAAGGTCAGCTCGGCGGCGGGCTTGTTGAAATAGCGCTCGGCCGCAGCCTGCACGCCGAACGCGCCTTCGCCCAGATACACCCGGTTCAGATAAAGCTCCAGGATCTGCTCCTTGGTGAGCAAATCCTCGATCTCCATGGCCAGGCGCATCTCCTGCAGCTTGCGCTGGATGGTCTGGTCCGGGCGCAGGATCAGGTTCTTCACCAGCTGCATGGTCAGGGTCGAGCCGCCCTGGACGATCCCGCCCGCGCGCAGATTGGCCACGAAGGCGCGCACCATGGCGCGCCGGTCCACGCCGTCATGCTCGAAGAAATTCTGGTCCTCGATCGCCAGGAAGGCCTGGGGCAGGTGGGCGGGCAATTCCGCCAGCTCCACCGGCCGGCCGTAGCGCGGCCCGCGCACGCCCAGAACCGCGCCGTCCGCGCCAAGCACGGTGTAGCTGGCCTCGCGGCGCGTCTCCCAGAGCTCTTCAAGGCTGTCGGGCGTTTCGGGAATATCCTCGAACGCCCAGAGCCAGCCGATCCACAACGCGATCAGCCCGCCCAGCAGAACCACGACAGCGCCCAGCCCCAAAGCAGCGGGCAGGGCGCGGCGCAGGCGCGTTAAAAATCCTGGTTTCTCATCGGCGCGGAACGTTATGGCCGGTCTCCTGATCTCATCAAACCGCAGCGTTGCGTCTGTCTTGACCAACGCTTCAAGGCTAAATTCGGGCGATGTCCGATGCTCGCCCTTTCCATGAACGCAAATCCTTAAGCGAAATGACGCCGGAGGAATGGGAGCAGCTTTGCGATGGCTGCGGCAAGTGCTGCGTGGTCCTCCTCCAGGACGCCGGCGACGACACGGTCTGGCGCACCAATGTGGGCTGCAAGCTTCTCAATCTCGAAACCGTGCGGTGTTCCGACTACGCGAACCGGCACGCCCGCGTTCCCGGCTGTGTGCGGTTGGCCCCGCAGAATATCGGCGATCTTCACTGGATGCCGGACACCTGCGCCTATCGCCTGATCAACGAAGGCAAGCCCCTCTACGACTGGCACCCGCTGAAAAGCGGCGATCCAGACAGCGTGCGTAAGGCCGGGATCGGCGTTCATGGCTCGCTCGTGAGCGAGCGCGACGTCGCCGATGAGGATCTTGAGGATCACATTATCGGTCAGGGGTGAGCCGCGGTCCGCGTAAGCGGATCAATCGATCCGGTGGATCGATTGAAGCGAGCGAACGGGCCGGCAGGCCCAGGAAGAGCCGCGGTCCGCGTAAGCGGATCAATCGATCCGGTGGATCGATTGAAGCGAGCGAACGGGCCGGCAGGCCCAGGAAGAGCCGCGGTCCGCGTAAGCGGATCAATCGATCCGGTGGATCGCTTGAAGCGAGCGAACGGGCCGGCAGGCCCAGGAAGAGCCGCGGTCGGCGAAGCCGATCAATCGATCCGGTGGATCGCTTGAAGCGAGCGAACGGGCCGGCAGGCCCAGGAAGAGCCGCGGTCGGCGAAGCGGATCAATCGATCCGGTGGATCGATTGAAGCGCGCGAACGGGCCGGCGGGCCCAGGAGGAGCCGCGGTCGGCGTCACGCCGCCAGTCTTAACGCTTCAAGGTTCAGACCTGCCCGCTCGTGACGAGGGTGATCGCGGCGATGAGATAGAGACCGGCGGTCAGGATGCTCCCGAGCGTCCGGATATGATTCAGGCGGGTCCAGTTTCGGCCATACTCCGCCCAGTAGAGTTCCGCCTCGGCGCTCTGGTGATCGAGCCTGTCCAGCCTGTTGTTCATGGGCACGTTGGCGAAGATCGTCATTAACAACACCGTCGGCAGATAGACGATCGGCGCCAGCACCAGGGTGACGAGCGCGGCGCCGTCAAAGACCGTCGCGCCATACCCGGCGAACAGCACCGAAAACGGCGCAATTGACAGAAGGCCGGCGACGAACTGGGTTCTGAGCACGGTCCGGTTGATGTGTTGCATGGCTTCGATGCCGCCGGCCGGCGCAGTTTTCCGCAGTCCCGACATCACGAACTCGGAAAAGGCTGAGAATACGCCTCCGATCACGGCGCTCCATAGCGCCAGAAAGAGACAAACATAGAGGGGCCAGTCATAGGTCATGGTCTCGTGTCCTGATGGGTGCGAGAAACGCCGCCGGGCGTGTTCGAAGCCGGTTGCGTGCAGACGAACAGCCGGACAGCGCCCAGCACCCCGGCGACCGCGAATTCGATAAGCATCGCCACGATCAAAGAGTCCTGCGGGAGGCCGTGCAGCCCCATGCCGATCAGGCGCCCAAGGCCGTAACTTGCGTAGACGAGCGCGCCCGCCGCCAGCGCCGGCTTGGCGAAGCGCAGCCTGGCGGCGCCGAGGACCATGAGCGCTCCGGTGAGGATCAGGACCCCGGCCTGCGCCGCCAGCTCGGACAGCAGGCCCGGGTCGTCATCGATGATCACATCGCTCATCGCGAGGAAGGCGCTCGGCGACACCAGCAGGGCGGCGCCGATCGACCCCAGCAGCGCACCGGATAGCGCCAGGGCCGTCCGTGTGAGGAGCTGTCTCATGCGACCTTCCCCCACACACCCGCCGCCGCGACGTCCCTGGCGTAGTCGGCGAAATCCCTGGGCGGACGGCCGAGCGCGCGCTCAACCCCGTCACAGATATAGGCGTTGCGCCCGTCAAGGACGGTGGAGAACAGATAGTCCAGCATCCACACGACGTCTTTGGGCGCGCCGGAACCGGCGACTTCGGCGACGAAGGCCTCATGGGGCACGTCGATATAGGTGATCGCGCGCCCTGTGGCGCGCGATAGATCCGCCGCCACATCGGCGAAGGACATTAATCGAGGACCTGTGACCTCATAGACCTGCCCATCGTGATGGTCTTCGCTCAAGGCGGCGACGGCCACATCGGCGATATCGTCGACATCGACGAAAGGCTCGAGCTGATCGCCGGCGGGCAGGGTGATCGCGCCGCCCAGCACCATGTCGATGAAGGCGCCTTCGGAGAAGTTCTGGTTGAACCAGCTCGCCCGGACAATGGTCCATTGAAGGCCGGCGTCCTGCACGATCCGCTCGCAGGCCTGCGCCTCCTCTTCGCCCCGTCCGGACAGGAGGACCAGGCGTTTCACACCCCGCCGCCTGGCGCGCTCGACAAAGGCCTGGATCGCGTCAGGCGCACCCGGCATGGCGAGGTCGGGGGCGTAGGTGATATAGGCCGCGGTCACGTCTTTCAGAGCCGCATCCCAGCCCGCCTCGTTGTCCCAGTCGAAGGACGGAACGGCCGAGCGAGACCCGATACGAACGCCCTGTCCTTTGGCCTTCAGACGGTCGGCGACCCGGCGGCCTGTTTTCCCCGTTCCGCCTAGAACGAGCGTAAGGTCATTCTTTTTGCGTAGAAAATTCATCGGCTTGCTCCTTGCTGGTGTTTGCAAGCCAATGGATATGAAAAGCGCCGGGCGCCTTCTTGCCCAAGAATGCCGGAGTTTTGGCCGATTGCGTCAATCAGGCGCTATCGGCTGGCTCCAGCCCCCAGCCTGTAGGATCGCGGCGTCCGCCCGGCCCAGCGCTTGAAGGCGCGGGTGAAGCCGCTTTGCTCGGAAAAGCCGGTCAGGAAGGCGATTTCGGCAAGGCTGTACCGTGTCTCGCTCAGCAGCCGCTTGGCGAGATCGTGTCGCGCGGCGTCAACGACGCTCTGGAAGGAGTGGCCCTGCTCGGTCAGGCGCCGTTGCAGCGTGCGAGAGCCGATCCCCAGCTGCGAGGCGATCGAAGACAGGGTGGGAACGCCCTCGCTGAGAACATCGGCCACCGCGCGTCGAACGCGTGGCTCCAATGCGTCTTCCTGCGTCAGCGACCCCAGCTCGCATTCAAGATGACGATCAAAAAAGCTGGCGATGGTTTCGTCGCCCAGCCTGTTTGGGGCCTCGAGACTCTCTTCACTGACAAGAAGCGCGTCACGACCGGTCTCAAAATAAACCGGGCAGCCGAAATGCGCTTCGTAAACAGACACGTCGCCGCGCGGCGCGTGTTTGAAAAAGACCGCAAGCGGCATGAAGGGCGCGGTGCTGACTTCCTTACTGATCACATCCACCGCCGACATGCTGGCTTCGTTGGAGAGCGTCATGCCCAGCCGGCCATCGCCAGCCTTTTCCAGATTGAAGAACCAGCCGCCATCGCCCTTCTGCAGCGCATAGGTTTCAGCGCTGCCCAGCACGTGGCCGTAGCGTTCCGATCTCACATAGGAGCCGCGCAGGTTGGGGGCGGACTTCCAGGCGAGGCCGAAGGCGCCATACTCGTCGCTCTTCATGGTCGCGCCAATGCGAAGCGGCAAGGATAGTCCGTCGGGATCGCGGCCGGCCAGCGTGGCGAAGACGTCATAGAACTGATCGGCGGACACCATCCGCTTTGGATCGACCGTGCCGTCCAGGGCAAGCCCAAGGTCCTGCAGGAGGTCGCGTGTTTCGACACCCGCGCCGACCTGGCTGAGAACCTTATGGACGTAGAGGGACGTGATCTGGCTCATAAAGTCAGTTGTATACAAAAATTCGGCTGCGCAAGGCCTCGACCCGGTGTTTGGATCGATAAGCCGGCGCGCTCTCCCCACCCGCTTCGCCCGGATCTGCGCATTGCGCCTCATCCTGATGCGGAAAAATCACCGATCAATCCGACCGGGGCGGGCGGCGTGTAGTCTTCAGGCATGGTCGAAAACTGCGAAGACACCCCGCCGAGCCCACGGCAAGCGCCCTGGGCGGTCCTGTATGAGCGCTGGCGGCGCGGCGAGACCGCGGCGCAGCTGGCGCAGGTCTACAACCTGTCTGAAAACACGGTTCACGAGCGCTGCCGCTGGATCGACAACGCCTTCCCGCCTGACGCGCCGGCGGTCCTGCGTCACCGCTTCACCCGGCGCCTGCGTGCGGTGGAGGCGGCGCTGGACGGCGGCGCGCCGCTGGAGGCTGAACGCACGGCGAAGGCGCTCATCGCGCTGATCCGCGCCGCGCGCGCCCTTGAAGACTGGTCCGAACCCGAACCCGCCGCAAACGCGGCGCAGGAGGCGCCAAGTGAGCCCTTCGACGCGAAAGCCGAACTTAAGCGCGCTCTGTTTGAGCGCTTCAAGCAGGCGAGAGATCGACAAAACGCTTGAGGGCGCCACGCTTGAGGAGCTCGAAGCCTGCTGGGACGACCTCGACGACTGGCTCAAGCAGGCCCATCCCGCCCAATTGCCGCCCGAAGGGGACTGGCTGACCTGGCTGTTTCTCGGCGGGCGTGGGGCGGGCAAGACGCGCGCCGGCGCGGAATGGGTGCGGTCGCGGCTGGTGGAGGGCGCCGAGCGCGTGGCGCTTGTGGGCCCCACCTTCAACGATGTGCGCGAGGTGATGCTGGGCGGGCCGTCCGGCCTGCTCAATCTGGACCCCGGTCGGGGCCGGCCGAAATACGAGGCGTCGCGGCGGCGCATCGTCTGGCCCCACGGCGCGGTGGGCTACGCCTTCTCGGCGGAAGATCCCGACGGGCTGCGCGGGCCGCAATTCGACACCGCCTGGGCGGACGAATTCGCCGCCTGGGCGCGACCGCAGGAGACGCTGGACATGCTGCGCTTCGGGCTGCGCCTCGGCGACCAGCCGCGTCTGGCCGTCACCACCACGCCGCGCCCGATCACGGCGCTCAAAGCACTGATCAAAGCGCCCGGCGTCGCCGTGACGCGCGCGGCCAGCGACACAAACGCCGCCAATCTGGCGCCGGGCTTCATCGACGCCATGCGCGCCCAGTACGGCGCCGGCCGCCTCGCCAGGCAAGAACTGGACGGGGTGTTGATCGAGGACCCCGAAGGCGCGCTGTGGACGCGCGACCTGATCGAGGCGGCGCTCGCCGTCGAACCGGCCGAGCCCGAGCGCATCGTCGTCGCCGTGGACCCGCCCGCCGCGGGGGGGAGCGGCGACGCCTGCGGCATCGTCGCGGCGGGCGCGTCCGGCCAGGGCCGGGCCATGACCGGCGTCATCCTCGCCGACGCCAGCCTTCACGCGAGGCCTGAAGCCTGGGCGGCGAAGGTCGCCGCTACGGTGGAGCAGGTGGACGCTGACCATGTGGTCGCCGAAGCCAATCAGGGCGGCGACATGGTGCGCGCGGTGCTGCAGGCCGCCGCGCCGGACCTGCGGGTCAAGCTCGTCCACGCCAGCCGCGGCAAGCGGGCGCGCGCCGAACCGGTCGCCGCCCTCTACGCGGCCGGCCGCATCGCCCACGCCGGCCGGTTTCCAAAGCTGGAGGATCAGATGTGCGCGTTCGGATCGCCGGACTTTTCAGGCAGCCCGGACAGGGTGGACGCCCTGGTCTGGGCGGTGGCGGCGCTGTTTGAAGGAGCGGCCTCGCCGAGGATGAGAAGGCTATAGGGAGTTCAGCTTCTTGTTGCAGTGAAATCACACCTCCCATCCGAGTGGGCGCTCCTAGGTGGATGCAGCTTGCACTGCCGTTTCTGAGAAGAATGATGTCGGGTAAATGTCGAGCCTGAGGGGGGGGCGTAATGCTGGGTAGTGCTTTAGATTGGATTGATGGAAAATTGCGCTTATTGGAAGCGTTTGATTTGAGTGTAGTTACTTCAAGCCCATTTTTCCAAGGTGCCGTTTGGTTTGGCGAGATTGGTCTTTACGCTGCTATTACCACAATCGCGGTAAACAGGCTTCGAATTTCTATTGAAAAACGGCGTCTTCGCAATGAGCGCTTGCTCGCATTTTCTTCTATATTAGATCGTCTATACAGTGATGAGAGCGGAAAGCTTTCAGAAGAAATAAATAGTGTGCAGGATTGTATGATAAAAACAATTAAAATACAATATGGTCTTTACGATGCTATTTTGGACCGCATAAGAGAATCTGGGGCGGAATCCCTGTCAGATGAGCATCAAATTGCGAATGTATTAACAGAATTTTTCGAAAAAAATGACATTGAATATATAGATGTTACATCGAGCCTGTTTTCCAGTATACGGGCTGTGGAGAATAAAATATCGATAGTAGACGATACGATTGAGGCTCATGTGGCCTCCCTTGATTTTGAGTCCGCTTGGGTCGCAAACGATCTCAGGACCCAGATTCGCGATCTTTACCGTTGGATGATGGACTTTTCTGACAGTATAGGCGAAATGCGGTCTGCATTCCAGTCGCAACAAATGAAAAGTCTTACAAGATTGGTCCGCGACATCGACGCACGAATTCCAGTTACTGATGGGACTGACTTGCTATCTGAATCGCACGAAGCAAAGGATAACCCATATGCTATTTTCAATGCGCCCCGCCGGGATGAAGTAGAACTTGAAGTCCGCAATGCTATCGATGCTGGCGGTAAGCGCGTTGAAAAGGTTGCCGAGCGCATGCGTACCTATATTCGGTTGCGGCAGCTTCCGAAGCCGGATGTGCCCGTCCTCAAAGGTTCCAAGGTATTGGTGAGGTTTGACGATAAGAGCCCGCGAAAGCTCCAAATCGGACCTTAAAACGAGCCACAGACATAACGATCCATCTCAACGAGCCTCTCCATTCGGAGAGGCTTTTTTTTGGAGACCACCGCCATGCTCAACTGGCTCAAGCTCGGCCGCAAGGCGGCCGGGCGCAGCTTTGCTTTGTCGTTCGGGCCGAGCGCGGCCTGGTCGCCGCGCGGCTACGCCGCCTTCGCCAAGGAAGGCTTTGCGTGCAATCCGGTGGCGAACCGGTGCGTGCGCCTGATCGCCGAGGCCGCGGCGGCGTGTCCGCTCTCCGTGGCCGACGGGGCGGGCGCCGAAGCCGCCAGGACGCTGCTCACCAAGCCCAATCCCGATCAGGCGGGACCTGAGTTGCTGGAGCAGTTCTTCGGGTATCTTCAGGTCGCCGGCGACGCCTATCTGGAGCTCGCCGGCCCCGAGGAGGGGCCGCGCGCCCTGTTCGCCTTGCGCCCCGACCGGATGCGGGTCCTGCCCGGGCCGAAGGGCTGGGCGGACGGCTGGGAATACCGCCATGGAGGCGAGACGCGAGTCTTCAGCCGCGACCGGGCGAGCGGACGCACGCCGATCCTGCACATGAAGCTCTTCAACCCGGCCGACGACCATTACGGCCTGTCGCCCATGGAGGCGGCGGCGCGGGCCGTCGACGTCCATAATTCAGGGGGCGCCTGGGCGAAGGCGCTGCTGGACAACGCCGCCCGGCCCTCCGGCGCGCTTGTGGTCACCGGGCGGGACGGCGACGGCCGGCTCACCGAAGGCCAGTACGATCGGCTGAAGGACGAACTTGAGGGTCTTTACACCGGGCCGCAGAACGCCGGCCGGCCGCTCTTGCTGGAGGGCGGGCTGGACTGGAAGCCCATGGGCCACAGCCCGGCGGAGATGGACTTCATCTCCGCCCGGCGCGAAGCGGCGCGCGAGATCGCGCTGGCGTTCGGCGTGCCGCCCATGCTGCTGGGTCTGCCCGGCGACAACACCTATTCCAACTATCGCGAGGCGAACCTCGCCTTTTATCGCCAGACCGTTCTGCCGCTGGCGCGCAAGACCGCGGCGGCGCTGTCGGCCTTCCTCTCGCCCTGGCTTGGGGCGGAGCTTTCCATCACGCCCGACGAAGACGCGCTGCCCGCCCTGTCTGAGGAGCGCGAGGCCCGCTGGCGGCGCGTGGGCGGGGCGGGCTTTCTCACCGAAGACGAAAAACGCGCCCTTCTGGGGCTTTAAGGAGCGATCATGGCCGATGCGAGCCTGACCACGGTGTTGAAGATCGACCGCAGGATCACGCTGGGCGTCATCACCGCCCTGGCGCTGCAGACCGGCGGCGCGCTGATCTGGGCCGGCGCGGCGAGCGAGCGCCTCGACCAGCTTGAAGCCCGCGCCGAAGCCGGCGCCGGCGCCAACGAGCGCCTCGCCCGGCTGGAGGAGCACGCCGCCCACACAAGAGCCGCGCTCGACCGCATCGAACGGCGGCTGAACGAGGACTAGGAAGCCTGCCGGTTTAGCCAGCGTGGGCGCATGGCGCTGAATTCTGCGCCGCGCCCCTCTCCCTCTCCCTCTCCCCATGGTCATGGGGAGAGGGAGACATCAGCGCCGCGCTCCTTTCGCGAAGCCAGGCGGTTCGCTCAAAAAAGGGTCTCTCCGTCCAAGTCCCCCTCGCTCCTCTTAGAGGGGAGAGGGTGAGGCAGAGGGGTGCGGTCCATCCACATGCAGCTGCGGCGGAACCGGAGCGGCATCATCATTCCGAAAGGAGAGACGCCCATGACGAGGCGGAACGGCTCAGGTTCGCTTCAGGTGGCCGGCTACGCCAGCCTGTTCGACATTGAAGACCACGGACGCGACATGGTGCGCGCCGGCGCCTTCGTGCGCAGCCTGAGAGCGAAGGGCGCGGCCGGGGTGCGCATGCTGTTCCAGCACGATTCCGGAGAGCCGGTGGGGGTTTGGGACGAGATCGTCGAGGACGGGCGCGGGCTGTACGTGCGTGGCCGCATTTTGTCGGACGGCCCGCGCGGGCGCGCCGCGCTCGGCCTGGTGCGCGAGGGCGCGGTGGACGGGCTCTCCATCGGATTTCGCACCGTGCGCTCGGCGCCGCGCCCCGGCGGCGGGCGCGACCTGCTCGAACTTGATTTGTGGGAGGTGTCGATCGTGACCTTCCCCATGCTCGCCCAGGCCCGCCTTCGGGCGCCGGCCGGCGAAACCGCCTCCGCGTTCGCGGCGGCCTGACTTTCATCCACCGAAGAAAGGATCCCCATGACCCGGGAGACCAAGATGGCCGCGCCGTCCACCGAGGCGCGCGCGGCGATGCATGACCTGCTGGCTGCGTTCGAGAGCTTTAAGGACGCCAATGACCGGCGCCTGAGCGAGATCGAGGCGAAAAAGAGCGCCGACCCGCTGATCGAGGAGAAGGTGGGCCGCATCGACCAGGCGCTTCAGACAACCCAGGCGAAGCTCGACCGCCTCGCCATCGAGGCGAACCGGCCGAGCCTCGGCGCCGGCGGGGAGAAGAGCGCGGCGAAGACCGCCTGGTCCGGCTTTCTGCGCACCGGCGACGCGGCGCGCCTGATTGAGGGCAAGGCGCTGTCGGGCGGGGGAACCGGCGCCGACGGCGGCCATGTGGCGCCGGTCGAGACCGAGGCGCTGATCGAGCGCCTGATCCGCGAGGTCAGCCCGATCCGCCAGATCGCCACGGTGAAGCAGACCACGAGCCACACCTTCAAGAAGCCGGTGAGCCAGGGCGGCGCGGCGTCGGGCTGGGTCGCCGAGACTGCGGCGCGGCCTGAAACCGATACGCCGACGCTGGAGCTGGTGGAGTTTCCCGTGGGCGAGCTCTACGCCATGCCCGCCGCGACGCCGGCGATCCTTGATGATGCGCTGGTCGATCTCGACCAATGGCTCGCCGAGGAGGTGCGCGACACCTTCGCCGAGGCCGAGGGCGCGGCCTTCGTGTCGGGTAACGGGACGAACCGCCCGCGCGGCTTCCTGAACTACACTAAGGTCGCCGACGGGACCGAGAGCTGGGGCGAGCTCGGCTATGTGGCCACGGGCGTCGACGGCGGGTTTCCCGCGGCCGATCCCAGCGATGTGCTGATCGACCTGATCTACGCGCCGAAGACCGGCTACCGGGCGAACGGTCGTTTCGTCATGAACAAGGCCACGGTTTCGACCGTGCGCAAGTTCAAGGACGCCGACGGCAATTATATCTGGCAACCGGCCACAAGCGCGGGCGGCGCGGCGAGCCTGATGGGCTATCCCGTCACCGAGGCCGAGGACATGCCCGATATCGGGACGAACAGCTTCTCCATCGCGTTTGGCGATTTCGAGCGCGGCTATCTGGTGGTGGACCGCCAGGGCGTGCAGGTGCTGCGCGATCCCTATTCGGCCAAGCCCTACGTGCTGTTCTACACCACACGGCGCGTCGGCGGCGGGGTGCAGGATTTCAACGCCATAAAGCTGTTGAGATTCGGCGTCTCGTAGAGCCCATCCCCCACCGGCGGCGGTCCTCCCCTCCCGCGCCCCGCAAAGCGCCCCGGTCTCAACGATGAGCCGGGGCGCTTTGCGTTTCACCTTCCGCCTTGCGAGGCCCCATGACCCTTCACCTGATCACTCCGCCTGCGGCGGAACCCGTCGCGCTGGACGACGCCAAGACCTGGCTGCGTGTCGCGCACGCCGAGGAAGACGATCTCATCACCGAGCTGATCCGCAGCGCCGCAGCGCGCGTCGAGGCGGAGACCGGGCTCGCCCTGATCGCGCGCAGCTATCGCGAGGTGCTGGACGCCTGGTCGGCTCGGCGGCTGTCCGCCTACGGCCAGGCGGTGCGCGTGGCGCGCGGGCCTCTGATCAGCGTTGAGGCGGTGCGCACCTACGCCCGGGACGGAACTCCGGAGATCTGGGATACGGCCGAATACCGCGCCGAGACCGGCGAGCCGGGCCGCATCATCGCGGTTTATCCCTTCTCTCTGCCGCAGCCAGGACGCGCCGCCGGCGGGATCGAGATCGAGTTCACCTCAGGCTTCGGCGCGGCGGCGGACGCCGTGCCTGCGGCGCTGAAAGAGGCGGTCCTGCGCCTGGTCGCGCAGAGCTACGCCACCGCCGAACCGGCTGAAAGCGCCCGGCGGGGCGAAGCGGGTTTGGCCGAGGACGTCGCGGCGCTTCTGCGCCCCTGGCGCCGGGTGCGGCTATGAGCGCGGAACGCGCCTTCTCCGCCGCCGTGCTGGCGGCGCTGAAAGCCGATACGGACGTGCGCGCCGCGCTGGGCGACCCTGCGCGCGTCTACACGCGGGCGCCGCGCGGCGCGGCCTTTCCGTTCCTGTCGACCGGGCGCGGAGAAAGCGAACCGCTGGACGGTGACGGCCTCGAGCTCATCGACCATCGGCTCACGCTTCACATCTGGGCGCGCCATGGAGACGAAGGTACGCTGAAGGACGCCCTCGGCGCGGTGCGCGCCGCGCTGCACCAGGCCGACCTGACGCTCGATCCGCCCTTCACCTGCGTGCTCTGCCGCGTCGTCTACGCCGACATGTTCACCGGCCCTGACGGGGCGACGATGCACGGGGTGGTTCGTGTTAGGGGGCTGGTGGAACGCGTCGGATGAGAGTTGCACGTCCCGCGCCTGCGTCGTATATCTGATTTCCATTGAGGGCCGTGCGATCGCAAACGCCTCGTCAAAAAACACAATTGCGACAAAAAATCAGCATCTTCACGCGTCCTTTACGCGTTAGGATGATAATGGGTTGGATATACGGCGCTTGCCGAATTCGGTGAGAATCGCATATTCGGGGTGTGACACGAAAGGAAGTCGCATGTTGAATTTCGAAGGCACGAGCCGGATTGAGGGCACGAACCGCCGTAAGGGTACGGGCCGTACCGAAGGAACTAGCCGCTTCGGTGTGTAATCCGCCTTAAAGCGCTAAATTCCACCAGAAAACCCGCGAAAGCGGGTTTTTTGCTGGCCACCTCTACAATCTTGGAGGGCATATAGTGGATCAAAGTACTTTCCTGGATTGGGCGGGGTTCGTCCTGAATGCGCTTGTTTTGGTGGTTATCGTTGGGTCGGCCATCATCGCGTGGAAAACCCTTCAGGACGCAAACAAACGTGCGCGATGCAGCGCCTCCTTCGACCACATCGCCCGTCAAACCCGGGACCGTGAACTCATTGAGATGTTCGAAGAATTTCGCGTCGTGCGACGAAAGGTCACCGATGGTAAGCAGAATCCGGTGAGTATCGACGATATCGAAGGTCTGATCATCGATCACCATCGGCGCGCCTTGAGCGCGGAAGACATTATCAAAAAGGTATTCAATTATTATGAAGCCACAGCGATAGGAATTCGTGAGGGCGCTCTTGAAGAGCAAATAATCAAAGGGTGGTGGCGAACAAGTTTCGTTCTGGATTGGGCTGATTTTTCAGAATATGTTCGCCAGCGTCGCAAACGATACGGGATCCCGAAGCTCTTTAGTGAATATGAGGCTCTCGTCCAAAAATGGGCCGAGGGTTCGGAGCGAGAGAAGATCTGACCACCTGCAGTCCGCCGCCTGACCCAAAGCCGCTCCGCCCGGGGGCGGCTTTTTTCTTGCCTGACATCAGGAGACCGCCATGACCGCACAAGCCGGCAAGGACATTTTATTGAAGATCGGCGACGGGGGCGCCAGCGAGAGCTTTGCGGCCGTCGCCGGGCTTCGCGCCAAGACCATTTCACTCAACGCCCGGCCTGTGGACGTGACCCACGCCGACAGCCCCGGGCGGTGGCGCGAGCTGATCGAGGGCGCGGGGCTGCGCTCGGCGAGCGTGACCGGATCGGGCATCTTCGTCGACAGCACCGCGGACGAAACCGTGCGCGGCGTCTTTTTTGATCAGGCCAAGCGCGCCTGGCGCCTGGTGATCCCGCATTTCGGGACGCTGGAAGGGCCGTTCCTGGTCACGGCGCTGGAGTATTCCGGCCGCCATGACGGGGAGGCGGCCTACTCTCTGTCGCTGGCCTCGGCCGGTCAGCTGAGCTTCACGCCGGCTTAGGCGCGCTCGGTTTTCGCCGTTCAGAGCTGCGAAACCGGTCCGCACTTTCGCTGAAAAGGCTCGGCTTTAGGGGAGCCTTTTCGAACCGCGAAACCGGTCCCCACTTTCGCTGAAAAGGCTCTAATCGCGCCGCCAGCGGCGCTCTTCCAGCTCGTTCAGGCAGGCGCGCTGCGCCTCCACGTTCGGGATCTCGTAGCACTCCGCCTCGGCCTGCTCGTCATAGACGTCCTGCCCGAAGCTGGCGCAGCCGGCGAGCGGCAAGGCGGCGAGGATGAGAACAAGCGCAAGACGCATGGGCGGCTCCTTTTTAATCGCGCTCAGCTTGGCGCGGGGCGCTGCGGCAAGCAAGGGCGCGGTGATCGCGGCCCGATCCATACACGAGGATATCCATGACCAATACCCAGCGCGGCGAGACGGCGATCCAGATCGCCGGTCGCGCCCATGTCTTGCGGCTGACCCTCGCCGCCCTCGCCGAAATCGAGGCGGGGCTTGAATGCGACGGTCTGGAGGCGCTCTCAACGCGATTGTCGAAGCTCGACGCACAGGCGCTGAACATCGTGCTGACCGCGCTATTGCGTGGCGGCGGGGCGCCGGACGCCGAAGCGCTCGCCGGAGAGGCTGACGCCAGCACCGCCGCTCAGTCGGTGGCGGCCTGTTTCAAGTCGAACCTCGCATGACGGAGCCGTGGCGCAGCTGGTTCGCCGCGGGCGTCGGACGGTTCGGTCTGAGCCCGGCGGAGTTCTGGGCGCTGACGCTTGCCGAGTGGCGCGCGCTCACCAGCCGCTCCGCCGGCCCCGCCCCCATGCGCCGGGCCGAGCTCGACGCCCTTCTACACCTGGACCGGGAGAGCGACCATGAACGACAAGACGCTTGAGGCGGACGCCGATCGCTTCGCTGCGCTCGCAGAAAAGAAGCGCCGCCTGAAAGAGGTCTCCGAGGAAGGCGAGGAAAGCGCCGGGCTGATCAGCGAGGCGTTCCAGACCGCGGGCCGGGACATCTCCGATGCGCTGGAGACGGCCGCGCGCACCGGCGAGCTGAGCTTTCAGGCCATGGCCGAACAGATCACCCAGTCGCTCGCCTCGCTTTTGATCGACCGATACCTGGTGGAGCCGCTCAATTCGCTCGCCGACGGGCTCGGACCGTCGCTTGGAGACTTCGTGTCCAACATTCTCGGTCAACGCGCCGAGGGCGGGCCGGTGGGGGCGGGCTCGGCCTATCTGGTGGGCGAGCGTGGGCCGGAAGTCTTCATTCCCGGCCAGGCCGGATCGATCTCTCCGATCGCGCCGGCCGGTCCGGTCAACGTCACCATTTACGCCGGCGCGGACGCCGCTGAGAGCGTGCGCCGGTCGGAACGCCAGATCGCCGCCGCCGTGGCGCGCGCCGCTTTGGCGGGAAGGAGCAGCCTGTGAGCGCGTTTCATGACGTCCGCTTTCCTTTGTCCATCGGGCTTTCCGCCCGCGGCGGGCCGCAGCGGCGCACCGAAATCGTCACGCTCGGCTCCGGACGGGAGGAGCGCAACAGCGCCTGGGCGAACTCGCGCCGGCGCTGGGACGCAGCACCGGGCGTGCGGTCGCTGGACGATGTGGCGGTTCTGATCGCCTTCTTCGAGGCGCGCCGAGGCCGGTTGCACGCCTTTCGGTTCGCCGATCCGCTGGATCACAAGAGCTGCGCGCCTTCGGCGGAGCCGGCCGCGACCGATCAAGTGATCGGTACGGGCGACGGGGCGACGAGCACGTTCGCCCTCACCAAGACCTATGGCCAGGGCGAAAGCGCTTTCGTGCGCCCCGTTTCACTGCCGCTGACCGGCTCGGTCCTGGCGGCGGTGGACGGCGAACCGGCGCTTGTCGCCCTGGATGGGCAGGGCCGTATCGTGTTCGACGTCCCGCCCGCCGACGGCGCGGCGGTCACCGCAGGGTATCGCTTCGATACGCCCGCCCGCTTCGACACCGACCAGCTGGACGTCACCGCCGACGGCTTCCGCACCGGCGACATCCCCAGCGTGCCGCTGGTGGAGGTCCGGGTTTAGGAGTGCGCACGAATGCGGCGCCTGATTTCTGTAATGAACGGTACTGCCGCTGGATCACGTTTTTCGAAGTACCCGATGGCCTTATTGGGAATCCAATCATCATGCAGGTAGTCGTTGAAGTGTCCCAAAAGCCGAAGCGGGTATTGGCGAGCATCGTATTCACCATTTGGCGTCAGATGACGGTAAAAGCTAATATTGCTTCCGATCTCGCCGACAATTCGCAAGTGCGCGACGAAACCTCGTCCGACGGAAATATCAGGACGTAATTCTCGGCCATCTGGGCCGACATCGGCGATACGGTGCCCAAGCTGTTCAAGCGGTCCCCAGACTCGGATCATGAATTCGCTGATAATTGAGAAGTGTCCCGCATCGACCCGCCCCACGTTGGCAGCATATCTAGCGACAAACCTCGGAGCTTGCTGCGACCAGTCCAGAGCCTTGGCGGCACGACGCAATCCATGTGTAAGCAGCCACTCATTAAACAGGCGTGACTTTCTAACGTGCCCTCGCTGAATGAAAGCGCCTGTTCCCGCGGGAGTGACGAACCATTCTCTCCGAAGACGTCCGAAATCGTCACGCCATTCAAAAGAAGCTTTTTCGGTTTCCGCTACATTTTTCAGTGAGAGCGCTACATCCGCGATGCCAACAGCATCAGCGATGTCCGCTGCCCTGAACCAGTGCTGGTCGGACTCCAGTCCAACGTGAAGGTTCAAATCATCAGAGTATGGAAGCAGACGGGTTTCAATCATGGAGCGCTCGCGTCGGAAGGACATCGGCGATAATATTAACGCGAAGGGGCGAAAGCCACAAGGATGTTCCCTGCCTGTTCCGTTCATTCCTGCGGATTTTCCACATGCTCATGCTTACAGAGCTCCGTCCGCACGGCCAGGCTTGTCACCGGTGTCTGGACCCATCTCATTGAAGGACGGCTGAAGCCCAACGTGGAAGCGCCATCGCGAACCGGACGCGCCGGGCGCGGCCTTCGAGACCTCCGCCGAATAGACCTATACCCCCTTATCGCTCATCGAAGCCCCGGCCCGTGCGCCGGGGCTTTTTGTTTGTGGAGTCTTCGCATGATCGACATTCCTCCCGCGCTTCAGGCGAAGCTGGACGCCGGCGCGACGACGCTCGCCTGGGCCTGGATCGTCACACGCCGCGACGGCCAGGTGTTCGGCTTCACAGATCATGACCGTCCGCTCACCGTGGCCGGATTCTCTTGCGCGCCCGACAGCGGGTTCGTCTCCGGCGAAATCCGGGGAGAGGCCGGTGCGCCCGCACGCGGCGCGCTGTTCGGCGCACTGCAGGAGGACGGCGTTGATCCGGCCGATCTCGACGCCGGGCTGTGGGACGGCGCGGCGCTGGAGATATGGCGGGTGGACTGGAGCGCGCCGGATCTGTGTTTCAAGACCTTCACCGGCGAGCTGGGCGCGGTGACGCGCTCGGGCGGCGAATACGAGGTGGAGGTGCAGGGGCCCACCGCCCGGCTTGACCGGGTGATCGGGCGCCGCTTCTCCAGCCTGTGCGACGCAGAGCTGGGGGACGCGCGCTGCGGCGTCGACGTCACCGGCGCGGCGCACAACGCGTCCGTCACCGTGCTCTCCCAGCCGAGCGCGTCCGCATTTGTCGTGGCCGGCGCCAGCCAGGCGCCGGGCTGGTTCGCCCACGGCGTCATCACGTGGACCAGCGGCGTCAACGCCGGACGGCGCCAGCGCATCGCCCGGCACCGCAGCGATGCGAACGGCGCCCTCATCGAGCTGGAGGAGCCGCCGGCGGCCAATGTCGCCGCAGGCGACGGCGCGTCGCTGCTGGCGGGATGCGACAAGCGCTTCGCCACCTGCCGGGAGAAATTCTCCAACGGGCTGAATTTTCGCGGCTGCCCGCACATGCCGGGCGACGACCTTCTCGTGCGTCACGCCTCCTCCGATCCTGTGCGCGACGGAGGCCCGCGATGACCCGCGACGCCATTCTGATCGAGGCGCAGAGCTGGATCGGCACGCCCTATCGACACCAGGCGAGCGTGAAGGGGGCGGGCTGCGATT
Source organism: Oceanicaulis sp. (assembly GCA_040217555.1). Taxonomy (GTDB): domain Bacteria; phylum Pseudomonadota; class Alphaproteobacteria; order Caulobacterales; family Maricaulaceae; genus Oceanicaulis. Next base: position 95,560 of record JAVJPX010000011.1, on the reverse strand, counting down.
GCCTGGGGCTCGTCCGCGGAGTCTGGCGCGCCGTCATCGGCGCGGAGCCCGAGGCGCCCGGCCCATACAGGCCCGACTGGGCTGAACGCGGTGGGGCGGAGAGCCTGCTGTGCGCCGCGCGTCGTCACCTGATCGCGGTCGACGGCCCGGGCGCGCCCGGCGACGTAATGCTGTTCCGCTTCGAGCCGGGCTCACCGGCCAAGCATTGCGCCATCCTGTCCGCGCCTGAGCGGATGATCCATGCCTGGCACGGCCAGGCGGTGTGCGAGACCGCGATCGGCCCGTGGTGGCGCCGGCGTGCGGCGGCGGTCTTCGCATTCCCCGAGATACGGAGCTGATCCATGGGCGCGTTGTCGCTGAAAACCGCAGGCGGGGTCGTGCGCGCCGGACTGTCCACGCTCGCCCGCTCGGCGGCGCGCGCCGCGCCGGCCTACGCCGCGCGGGCGATCGCGGGCGCGTTCGCGCCGATCCAGGACGGCCCGCGTCTTAGTGCGCTGCAGTTGCAGACCTCCACCGAAGGCGCGCCGATCCCGCTGGTCTATGGCCGCATGCGGCTGGCCGGGCAGGTGATCTGGGCGGCGCGCTTCAAGGAGCGCTCTCAGGTGCGCTCGGCCGGCGGCGGCAAGGGCGGGCCGAAGGTGCGCGAGTACGACTACTCCATCAGCTTCGCCGTCGCGCTGTGCGAAGGCCTCATCTCCGCGATCGGCAAGGTCTGGGCGAACGGCGAGCCGCTGTCCACGGCCGGTCTTTCAATGCGCGTCCATCACGGCGGCGAGGACCAGGCGGCCGATCCGCTGATCGAGGCGATAGAAGGCGCAGGCCAGGCGCCGGCCTATCGCGGCCTCGCCTACGTGGTGTTCGAAGATCTGCCGCTGTCCGACTTCGGCGGCCGGATCCCGTCCTTGAGCTTCGAGGTGATCGGCGGCGGCCCCAAGGGTGAGGGTCCGCGTATGGAGACGCTGGTGGAAGGCGTCTGCCTGATCCCGGCTTCGGGCGAGTTCGCCTATGCCGACACCGAGGTTCTGCGTGAGATCGGCGAGGGCTATGAGCTGTCGGAAAATCGGCACACCGCGCGCGCGTCCTGCGATCTGGTCGCGGCGATCGACGATCTGGAGGCGCGGCTGCCGAACTGCCGCTCGGTGGCGCTGGTCACCGCCTGGTTCGGCGACGATCTGCGCATGGGTGAATGTACGCTGCGCCCCGGCGTGGAAACCCGCGACAAGATCACCCGTCCGCTGGAGTGGCGGTCCGCGGGGCTGCATCGGGGGAACGCCCATCTTGTAAGCCAGGGCGCGGACGGCCCGGTCTATGGCGGCACGCCCAGCGACGAGACGGTGATCGCGGCGATCAAGCTTCTCAAGGCGCGCGGCTACGCCGTGACGCTCTACCCCTTCATCCTGATGGACGTACCGGCCGGAAACGGCCTGCCCGACCCTTACGGCGCCGCCGAACAGGCTGTGTTTCCCTGGCGCGGGCGCATCACCTGTCATCCCGCGCCCGGTGAGACGGGATCGCCGGACAAGACCGCCGCCGCGACCGGTCAGGTCGCGGATTTCTTCGGGGCGGTGTCCGCCGAGGCGTTTTCCGTCAACGGCGAGCAAGTGAATTATTCCGGGCCGAACGAGTGGCGCTTTCGCCGCTTCATCCTGCACCACGCCGCGCTCGCCAAGGCGGCGGGCGGGGTGGACACCTTCATCATCGGCTCGGAAATGCGCGGCCTGACCCAGGTGCGCTCGGGCGTGCACACCTATCCGGCGGTGACGGAGATGACCCGGCTCACCGAAGAGGTGCGCGAGCTGCTCCCCAACGCCGACCTCTCCTATGCAGCCGACTGGTCGGAGTATTTCGGCCACGCCCCGAACGACGGCACGGGCGACCGGCTGTTCCACCTCGACGCCCTTTGGAGCCATCCCGACATCGATTTCGTCGGGATCGACTGGTACGCGCCGCTGTCCGACTGGCGCGACGGCGAGGCCCATCTCGACCGGCTGGCGGGCGCGCCGTCGATCTATGACCGCGCCTATCTGGACGCCAATGTCGAGGGCGGGGAGGGCTTTGACTGGTACTATGCGAGCCCCGCCGACCGGGAGGCTCAAATAAGAACGCCGATCACCGACGGCGCCTATTCCGAGCCCTGGATCTGGCGTTTCAAAGACCTGAAGGGCTGGTGGGCGAACGCGCACCATGACCGGATCGCCGGGGTGCGCCAGGCGAGTCCCACCGGCTGGCTCCCCGAAAGCAAACCCGTCCGGCTGGTGGAGCTGGGCTGTCCGGCCGTGGACAAGGGGGCGAACCAGCCCAACGTCTTCATCGACCCGAAAAGCTCGGAAAGCTTCGCGCCCTATCATTCCAGCGGCGCGCGCGACGACTTCATCCAGCGCCGCTATATCGAGGCGCTGCTCGCCCACTGGGCGCCGGAGGCCGGAAACAATCCGGTGAGCGCGGTCTATGGCGGGGCGATGCTGGATCTGTCGCGCAGCCATGTGTGGACCTGGGACGCGCGCCCGTTCCCGGAGTTTCCCGCCCGCGAGGATGTGTGGAGCGACGGCGCCAACTGGCGGCGCGGGCACTGGATCACGGGGCGGGCCGGTCAATCCGAACTCGGCGATCTCGTCGCCGACATCGCCGCGCGCTCAGGCCTTCAGGCGCTCGAGGTGTCCGGCGTGGAGGGCGTGGTGTCCGGCTTCGTGCTCGACAGGCCGGTTCGCGCACGCGACGTGCTGACGGGCCTTGGCGAGGTGTTCGGTTTCGATCTCGCCGACCGCGCCGGCGGGGCCGTCTGCGCGCCGCGCCGGCCCGTGCGCACGCCGGTCGCGCTTGCAGGCGCGGACCTGGCCGACGAGGGCGAGGGACAGATCCGCCTGTCGCGCGCGCCCGCCGAAGCGCGTGCGGTGGAGGCGCGGCTGTCGGTGGTCTCCGACGACGGCGATTACCGGCCCGCACAGGTGAGCGCGCGCGGGCTCGACACGCTGGAGAACGGCGTGGTGACGGCCGATCTGCCGGTGCTTGCCGACCGCACGCTTGCGTCGGTCTGGGCGGAGGGTCTTCTGGCCAATACACGCCTGGCCGCCGAGGGCGCGCGTCTGGCGCTGCCGCCGTCCAAGGTGTGGCTAGAGCCCGGCGATCCGGTAACGTTGGACGCCGGGCCGGCGGGGCGTGTCTGGCGGATCACCGCCCTGGACGGGCTTCTCGTGCGCGGCGCGGCGCTGTCCCCGGCGCTGGCCGGCCCGGCCCTGCCCGCGGGACCTGATCCGGGTGCGGGGGATGCGGCGAGCCCTGCCTCGCGGCCGCTTCTGCGCCTGCTGGACCTGCCCGTGGGACCTAGGGAGACCGGCGCGCGCGGCGGGCTCTGGGCGGCGGGCTGGGCCAAGCCCTGGCCCGGCGCGCTCGCCCTGTCGGCGGGCGCCGATCTTGAAAGCGCCTCCGAGCGCGTCCGCCTTGAGGCGCCGGCCTTCACCGGCGTGCTTGAAAGCGCGCTGAACCCCGGTGCGGAAGGACGCTGGGACCGGGCCGCGCGCCTGAAGGTGCGTCTGGCCGACGGCGCGCTCTCCAGCGTCCCGCCGCTTGCGGCGCTGGCCGGGGAAACGCTGGCGGCTGTGAAAGGCGGCGAGGGCTGGGAGGTGATCGCCTTCACCGGCGCGGCGCTGCAGCCCGACGGCGCCTGGCTGCTCACCGGCCTGTTGCGCGGGCTCAGCGGGTCGCCGGCGAACGCCAAGGCGATCGGCGCTAATTTCGTCCTGCTCGACGGCGCCGGCGCTGTGCTTCCTGTGACAAGCGAGGAGCGCGGCGCGGATCTGTTCGTCGCCCTGCATCGAGTGGAGGACGAGCCGGGCGGCGGCGCGGCGCGCCAGGTCACGGCGCGCTATGAAGGCGCGGATCTGAAGCCCCTGCGCCCGGTGCATGTGCGCACGCGACGGCGGGGCGGCGATCTGGAGCTGAGCTGGACCCGGCGCGACCGCATCGACGCCGACGCCTGGGCTCGAGCGGAAATTCCGATGAGCGAAGCGCGCGAGGCCTATCGTGTTGAACTCTTCGACGGCGGCGTTCCGGCGGGCGCGTACGAGACGGTGGAGCCCCGCCTTATGCTGGACGCCGGCGCGCTTGCGGCGGCGTTTCCTGCCGGGCTCGGCGCGGCGTCAGCGCGCATCGCCCAGATCAGCGACGCTTTCGGGCCCGGCTCGGCGGCGACGGCGCCTTTGGACCCGTCCACCTATGACTGAGGGGCTTTTAAAGACGGCGGCGCGGCGCCATATGCGCCAGCGCGCTCGCCGCCTGTGCGCGCCCCTGCTATCTGTGTCGCCCCATGACCGACCCTTATGCGATTCTCGGCGTCTCCCGCTCGGCCTCGGCCGACGAGATCCGGCGCGCCTATCGAAAACTGGCCAAGACGCTGCACCCCGACGCGCGTCCCGGCGACAAGCAGGCCGAGGAGCGCTTCAAGGAGGTCGGCCGCGCGTTCAAGCTGCTCTCCAACCCGGAGACGCGCGCCCGCTTCGACCGCGGCGAGATCGACGCCGAGGGCAATGAGCGCGCGCCGTTCCATTTCCGGTCCCGGCCCGGCGAGTCGGCCGGTCAACGCGGCCCCTCGGGCCGGTTCGAAGATATTTCCGACCTGTTCTCCGATCTGTTCTCCGAGGGCGCCCGGCGCGGCCGCGGCGGGGCGGGAATGGGCGGTATGGGCGGCGGCGTCCCCCCCTCCAGGGGCGCCGATCTCAAAGCAGGCGTGACCGTGAGCTTTGAAGAGGCCATGCGCGGCGCCAAGCGCCGTGTGGGGCTGACCGGCGGCCGCGCGGTCGAGGTGGCGATTCCCCCCGGCGTCGAAAGCGGCAAGGTGCTGCGCCTTCGCGGCCAGGGCGAGCCGGGCGCGCAGGGCGGGCCGGTCGGCGACGCGCTGATCGAGGTTCGGGTGCGCACCCATGACTGGTTCCGCCGCGACGGCGACGACATTCGGCTCGACTTGCCGATTTCGCTGAAAGAAGCGCTGTTCGGCGGATCGGTGCGCGCCCCGACGGTCGACGGGCCGGTGGAGGTGCGCGTGCCCGCCGGCGCCAATTCCGGCGCCCAGCTGCGCTTGCGCGGCAAGGGCGCGCCGCGCGCCTCGGGAAGCGGGCGCGGGGATCAGATCATCAAGCTGGTGGTGGACGTGCCGCTGAACGATCCCGGGCTGGAAGCATTTCTGGAGACGTGGACCCCGCCCGCCGACTATGACCCGCGCAAGCGGTTCAAGACCTGAGGCTGGCGCCGATCGTGAATGGGGTTTCGCACCCGCGTTCAGGACGGGTTCAGACCGCACCGGTAGGATCAGCGCCATGACGAACCGTATCGCCTTTCTTTTGTGCGCCTTCGCGCTCATCGGCGCCGCTCCGGCCGGCCAGGCTTTCGCCGGCGCCGAGACGCGCGCGGCCTCCGCCGAGTGGCGCGTGGACATCAGCGCGCGCGAAGCCCGCAACATCGCAGAGCGCGCCTATCCGCGCGCCAGCGTGCTCGACGTGCGCTATGTAGATGGCGGCCGCGCCTATTACGCCGTGCGCATGATCGAGGATGGGCGGCGTTTCGACGTGCGCGTCGACGCGCGCACCGGACGGATTTTTTGAAGGAGACGCCCATGCGCGCCCTGATCATCGAAGACGACCCCGATCTGAACCGGCAGCTCGCCGACGTGCTCGATCACGCCGGATACGCCGTGGACACCGCCGCGGACGGCGAAGACGGCTGGCACTTGGGTGAGACCGAGCCCTATGACGCCATCGTCCTCGACCTAGGCCTTCCAAAGCTCGACGGGGTTAGCGTTCTGGAGCGCTGGCGCAAGGCGGGGGTGGCCACACCGGTGCTGATCCTCACCGCCCGCGATCGGTGGAGTGAGAAGGTGGCCGGGTTTGACGCCGGCGCCGACGACTATCTCACCAAGCCCTTCCACCCGGAAGAATTGCTGGCGCGCCTGCGCGCGCTGACCCGGCGCGCGGCCGGGCACGCCTCCTCCACGCTGGAAAGCGGCGACCTCACGCTCGACACGCGCGGCGCGCGCGTTTTTCTGGGCGACCAGCTGATCAAGCTGACGAGCCATGAATTCCGCATGCTCAGCTATCTCATGCACCACAAGGAGCGTGTGATCTCTCGCACCGAGCTGGTGGAGCATATCTACGATCAGGACTTCGACCGGGATTCCAACACCATCGAGGTCTTTGTCGGACGGCTGCGCAAGAAAATCGGATCCGAACGGATCGAAACGGTGCGCGGGCTGGGCTATCGTCTCGTCGATCCAGAAGCTGGACGAGTGGACGCGAAGACCGGGTGAGCGAAACCAGGCCTGAGTACGATCTTAAACGGGAAGGCTCGCTGGCGGCGCGGCTCGTGCTGGTGTCGCTGGGCTGGGCGCTCGTCCTGCTGATCGCCGGCGCGATCGCGCTGACAGCCTTGTTCCGCCAGACGGTCCTGAGTGATCTCGACGACCGCTTGGCGCGGGTGACGGAATCGCTCATCGCCCAGATGGACCTCACCGAGGCGGGTCTGGAGCTCTCCACGCGACCAACCGATCCAAGCTATCGTCAAGCGTTCTCCGGCAGATACTGGCAGATCGGTCGGCTACGGGACGGCGAGACGGTGGAGACGGTCACCTCCGCCTCGCTCGCCGATGAAACCCTCGCCGTGCCCGAACGCCTGCGCGCCGAGGCGCTCGCCGATCCCGGCGCGGCGGTGATCGGCGAGGTGACCGGGGCGGACGGCGAGCCTCTGCGCACGCGGGTGCGTGCGGTCATGGTGGAGGGCTCGCCGGATCTGTTCCTGTTCGCCGCCGCCGAAGACCGCCGTCCCGCCGACCGGCGCGTGGCGCGGTTCGCGGCGGTGTTCGCCGGCCTGTTCGCCGGGTTCGCTCTGCTTCTTCTGGCGGGCGTCTATCTCGCCGTGCGCTACGCCCTGTCGCCTGTCCGGCGCATGCAGCGCGCCGTGGCCGGGGTGCGCGACGGCGCTGAGGGACGCATCGCCGGGCGCTATCCCAACGAGCTTGTGGACCTCGCCGGCGAGCTGAACGCCTTGCTCGATCATTCCCGGGAGGTCGTCGAGCGGGCGCGCACCCATGTGGGCAATCTCGCCCATGCGCTGAAAACGCCCATCACCGTGCTGGGTAACGAGGCGCGCGGCGAGGACGGACCGCTGGCCGAGCTGGTGACGCGCCAGACGCGCGTCATGTCCGATCAGGTCGAACACCATCTGCGCCGGGCGCGCGCGGCCGCGAACGCCAAGGCGATCGGTGCGCGCACGCCCGTGGCCGAGGTTCTGAGCGATCTGGGCCGGACCCTGAACAAGATCTATGCCCGCCGCGGCCTGGTCCTCGACTGGCGCTGCCCGCCCGATCTGCACTTCCGCGGCGAGCGCCAGGATCTCGAAGATCTGGCCGGAAACCTCATGGACAACGCCTGTAAATGGGCGGGCTCGGCCGTGACCGTCGAAGCGCGCGCCTTGGCCGAAGGCCGGCTTGAGATCGTCGTCCATGACGACGGGCCGGGGCTGTCGGATCAGGAGCGGCGTGCGGTTCTGGCGCGCGGCGTGCGCCTCGACGAACAGGCGCCGGGAACCGGGCTTGGGCTTTCGATCGTGAGCGATCTGGCCAAGGCCTATGAAGGCGAACTGGAGCTTGGCGCCGCTTCCGGGGGCGGCTTGCAGGCCCGACTGATCCTGCCGCGGCTCCCCGCCCAGTCCCAGACCGAAACGCGGCGTTAACCGTAATCAATTCAAACTTTCCCGAAGTGTCCGGGAATTGTGTGGATGGCTTCGCTGCCGGCGGCAAAACTTGAGCGGCTGCGCCGTTTGCTTGGATCGCTGCCAGGCGACCGCGCGGAGCGTCTGTGCCGGCTCGCCGCCCAGGGCGATCCCGGCCTCGGAAGAGTTCTGGAGTTCTGCCGCTCCGACCCGAACGAGGCGGTGCGCCGACGCTTCTTCGCGCCCCTCGACGCGGTGTCCGGAGAGCCCGGCGTCGACGCTCCCTCCAGAAGCTATGCGCCCGCCGCGCTGCTCAAAGCGCTCTGGGTTTGGCTTGACGATACGCTCGATCCTGATCTGACCGCTGAGGTGGAGCGCATCGTGCGTGCGACGCTCGCCGACGCGCCGGAAGGTGCGCTCGACTCCCTGCGAGCGAGAGCTGCGAACGCATTCGAGGCCGGGATCGCCGCCGGGAGCACCGATGCGCGCGCGGAAACGCGCCTGAAGTCTCGCTTGGTCCTGAGCGATTTCACGCCGGTGCGCCATGTCGTATCGCTTTTGCGCAGCGCGCCGGTGCTGCGTGAGGCGCTCGCCGGCCTGCCGCCGGTGATCACCGACATGACCGATACGCTCGCCGCTAAGATCCGCGACCGCTATGAAGCGGCCGCCGACGCAGACCCGGACGCGGGCGTGTGGGCGCTTTATCTGATCATGACGCGCTTTGAGCATCCCTGGCGGCTGCTCCGCGTGTTTGAACGCATCGCCCGGCGTGAGGACGATCTCCTCGTCTCCCAGACCGACATGGCGCATATCGGTGAAGCGCTGCTGGCCGACGCCGAACACCATCTGCAACGCTTCGCCGCGCCGCCTGCGACCCGCGAGGCGGCGGTGGAGGCCGCCGAAGCGCTCACCGCGTTTTCCGCGATCACCACCGGCATGACCCGCGAGATCGGCATTCGCAAGGACGGCCCCTGGGGCAAGCGCTTGTTTGCGTTGCGCAACGCGGCGAGCGACCAGATGTCGGCGATCCATGAGACCGGGCGCGAGGTGCTCGCCCGCGCCGCGCCGGAGGGGGGCGCGCCGAAGGGCCGTGCAGGACCGCGTGACGGGGAGAACCTGTCCGAACGCGCAGAAGCGTTATGCCTGTTTCTCAATCTGACCCGGGACGACGCCGCGCGCGCAGCCGTGGGAAGCGCGCACGCTGCAGAAATCGAAGCGGCCGTCGAGCGCTTGGAGACGGCCGGGCAACGCCTTCTGGCGCAGTTGCGTGAAGGCGCGCCGAACCCTGCGGCGGTGCAGGCGCGCGCCGAGGCGGTCGCGGCTTATATGCGTGCTGTCGGCGAATCCGAGGCGGCCGACCTTCTCCTGCGCCGTACCGCCGCAGCCTGCGCGGCCTAAATACCTTCAAAACGCACGCGCGAGCGCCTATTTAGGCGACATGTCGAATCCGGACCCGAAGCCCATAGCGCTTGAAGAGCGTGTAGCGCAGGACGCGCGGCTGTCCTCGCCCAGCGCCGGACGCAACAAGACTGTGATCGCACAAGCGCTCGCCGCGCGCCTGCCGCGTGAGGCACGCGTTCTCGAGATCGCGTCGGGAACCGGGGAGCACGCTCTGGCCTGCGTGAGCGAACGCACGGATCTTCACTGGGTCCCGAGCGATCCCGACCCGGCGTCGCGCGCCAGCGTCGACGCATGGGCGGCCGAAGCGGAAGGACGCGTCGCGCCGTGCCTTGCGCTCGACGTGGCGCAGCCGGATTGGTTTGGCGCGCTGGACCCGGTGGACGCGGTGTTCTGCGCCAACATGATTCATATTGCGCCGTGGGCGGCCGCCGAAGGCTTGTTCGCAGGGGCTGCGGCGCTGCTGGCGCCAGGCGGGGCGCTGCATCTCTACGGACCGTTCCAGGAGGGAGAGGCGACCGCACCCTCCAATATGGAGTTCGACGCGAGCCTGAAAGCGCGCGATTCGCGCTGGGGCGTGCGCGCCCGTACGGACGTGGAGGCGCTCGCGCTCAGCTGCGGGATGGCGCCGGCGGACCGCATCGAAATGCCGGCGAACAATCTCCTCCTCAGCTTTAAAAAGGCCGGCGCATGATCGCCATGGTGTTGATCTGCGCCGCCGCCGGCGCGCTCGCCGCGCTTTACGTGGCGCGGCCGTTCGCCAGCGGCGAGGGCCGCTCGGCCCGGCTCGCCGGGCTGGCGTGCGCCGGCGTGATCGCGCTGGGCGCGCTGGGCGCCTATCTCGTCAACGGCGAGCCGGACATGCCCGGATCGCCTTACGCCGAAGTCGCCGAGCGCCTGCGCAGCGCCGATCCGCAATCGCTCTCAGCCATCGAACAGGAAGAGGTGCTGCGCGCCGCCATCCGTGAGAACCCGCAGGATGTCGCCGCGCTCTCGCTGCTGGGGCGGTATCTTGCGCGCACCGAGCGCGAGCTTGAAGGCGTGGTGCTGCTGGAGCGCGCCATCGCGGTGGACGGCGAGAACGCCCGCCTCTGGGCGGCGCTGGGGGAGGCGCTCGTCAATCTCAACGACGAAGTCACCGCCCAGGCGCGCAACGCCTTCGCCCGCGCTAACGCCCTTGACCCAAGCCTTCCCGAGCCCGCCTTTTTCCTCGGGGTGGCGGCCTATGAAGCCGGTGACCGGGAGTCCGCGAGCGAGGCCTGGGCCGATATTCTCGCCCGGCTCGATAGCGAGGATCCGTTCCGCCGCGCCATCGCGGCGCGCGCCGCCGACCTTCTCTCGCGCCCGCAGGGCGGTCCGGAATCCGGCGGCGCGGCACCCTTTGCGGACGCCGCACGGGATGGCGCGGACATGGACGCCATGGTCGCGGGCATGGTGGACGGGCTTGAGACTCGACTTCTCGATGATCCGGACGATTTATCGGGTTGGCTCACGCTCGCTCGCGCGCGCATGATGCAGGACAGTCCGGACGCTGCGCGCGGCGCGCTGGATCGGGCGCGCAGCCAGTTCGCCTCAGAACCCGGCAAGCTCGCTTTGATCGACGCCATGGGCCGCGCCCTGCCGCAACAGGAGACCGACGCGTGAGAAAAGCTCAACGCCGCTTGTGGATCGTAGGCGCCGCCGGGCTCGTCCTGGTGGCCGCGGGCGCGCTGGCGATGACCGCCATGCGCGACGCGATGGTGTTCTTCTACTCTCCCGCCATGGTGGCGGAGAACCCGCCCGAACCCGGTGTTCGGGTGCGCGTGGGCGGGCTGGTCGTCGACGGCTCGGTGGAGCGGCCCGGCTCTGGCGGAGCGAACTTCACCGTCACCGACGGCGCCGGCGAGGTCCGTGTCGTGTACGCCGGATCGCTCCCGGACCTGTTCCGCGAAGGGCAAGGGATCGTCGCAGAGGGCGCGTTCGAGCGCGACGGCGTGTTCACCGCATCCACGGTGCTCGCCAAGCACGATGAAAACTACATGCCGCCTGAAGTCGCCGAAGCGCTGCGCGCCAGCGGCCACTGGCAGCACGGCGAGGGCGAGGCGGGCGGCTATGGCGGCGAGGCCGGATATGATACGCCGCCGGGGAGCCGCTAGATGATTGCTGAAATCGGCCGCTTTCTCATCGCGCTGGCGTTCATCGCCTGCGTCGCGCAGACCGTGCTCGCCTGGCGCGGCGCGGACAAGGGCGGGCGCGGCCCCGCCGCCGAGGCGGGGCGGGCTGCGACCGAGATCGCGGTGCTCGCCGCCGGCGCGGCGTTCCTGTTGCTGATTGCGAGCTTCATCCGCTCAGATTTCTCGATCGCCTATGTCGCGGCGAACTCCCATGTGGACAAGCCGCTGCCCTATAAGATCGCGGGCGCCTGGGGCGGCCATGAGGGTTCCATGCTTTTATGGTGCTGGATCCTCGCCCTGTTCGGGTTGGGTCTGGCGCGCATCGGCCCGCGCGACGCGGCGCTGCGCAGCCGTTCGGTGAGCTTCCAGGGGCTGCTTCAGACCCTGTTCTTCGCCTTTCTCGCCTTCGCCTCGAACCCGTTCGAGCGCGTGTTTCCCGCGCCGATCCAGGGCAGCGACCTCAACCCGCTCCTGCAGGACCCGGCCCTCGTGATCCATCCGCCCATGCTTTACGTGGGCTATGTGGGGCTTTCGACCGCGTTCGCGATCGCGGCGGCCGGCCTTGTCCAACGCTCCGGCGGGCGCGAGCTCGCAGGCGCGCTGCGCCCCTGGGCGCTGGCGGCCTGGACCAGCCTCACCGCGGGCATCTCGCTGGGCGCCTGGTGGGCCTATTACGAGCTCGGCTGGGGCGGATGGTGGTTCTGGGATCCGGTGGAGAACGCCAGCTTCCTGCCCTGGCTCCTGGGCGCGGCGCTGGTCCACTCGGCCATCGCCACTGAAAAGCGCGGCGCGTTCCCAGGCTGGACGGTGTTTTTGGCGCTTCTGGCCTACATCATGTCGATCCTCGGCGCTTTCCTGGTGCGCTCGGGCGTTCTCACCAGCGTCCACGCCTTCGCGCTCGATCCCGAACGCGGTGTTCTGATCCTGGGCATGCTCGGCGTCTCGGCGGTGGCCGGCTTTTTGTTGTTCGCCCTGCGCGCCGGCAGCCTGGGGGAGGGTGACGGCTTCGAGCCCACCAGCCGCGAGGCCTTCATCGGGGCCAACAATCTTCTGCTCGCCGCCTCGGCCGGGGTGGTGCTCACCGGGACATTGCTGCCGCTGATCTATGAAGCGCTTGACCTGCCCACGCCGTCGGTTGGCGCGGCCTATTTCAACCTGTCGGTCAATCCGCTGCTTCTGGCTGCAGTGGTGATGATGCCGCTGGCGCCCTTCCTTCCCTGGACCAATGGCGGCGCCAGACCGGGCCTCGCCCAGATGAAAGCCGCAGCCATGCTTTTGCCGGTCGCGGCGGTCGCGGGCTTGTTTATCTGGTCCGGCGCGCCCTTGCTCGCCGTGATCGGCGGCGCGGTCGGTTTGTGGGCCATCGCTGGCGCGGTGATGGACGCCGCCAACGCGCTTCCCGCCGCAAAGGCGCGCGGCGCGCGGCTTTCGGCGTCCGGACGCGCGCTCGCCCACGCCGGGGTGGGCATGATCGCGCTCGGCGCGGCGGCGGACGCCTCGCGCCCGCCCAATATCGACACCAATCTGGTTCCCGGCGAACAGCTGGAAATCGCCGGCCGCGTTCTGACGCTGGAAGGCATCACCCGTGCCGACGGCCCCAACTATCTCGCCGATCAGGCGCAGATTACGGTCAGCGGCGAGAGTTCGGGGACCATGCAGCCTGAACGGCGCTATTACCCCGCCGCCGATCAGACCACCCGCGAAGTGGCGCTGAAGTCACGCATCAGCGGCGACCTCTACGTCTCGGTGGGCGAGGCGCGCATACGCGATGACGGCCGCACGGCGTTCGAGGTCCGCGCCCAGTACCACCCGCTGATCTGGATGCTGGGCTGGGGCGCGATCTTCGTGGTCGGCGGGGGCGCCATGGCGCTCGCCGGGCGGCTGCGCAGCCAGGCGCCGGTGCGCGGCGCCAGCCCGGCTGCGGCGCGCATGGAGCCGGCCGAATGAAGACGCTGCTGCTGGCCATAGCGCTCGCCGCCCAGACCGCGCCCAACGCCGGCCCGGCGCTGCCGCAGGAGGACGAAGCGCGCGCCCAGGACCTGATGCGGGAGATTCGCTGCATGGTCTGTGCGGGCGAATCCATCATGGATTCCAACGCCGGCATGGCCGTGGACATGCGCCGCTATGTCCGAGAGCAGGTGGCGCAAGGCCGCGCCGACGGTGAAGTCCGCCAAGCGCTTGTGGAGCGCTTTGGCCATGAGGTGCTGATGCGCCCCAGCTTCGATGCGCGCTCCGCGCCCCTGTGGATCGCGCCGGTTCTCTTCCTGCTGTTCGGCGGCGCGCTCCTGCTCGCCACCATGCGCAGGAAACGGCGCGGCTGAGCCCGCACGGCGGGTCTAACGCAGGCGTGATTGTCTTCGCCCTGGCCTTGGCCCTAGGCTCGCCGCGCCGAGCAAGGGAGAGACGCCGTGGTGATCACCGAGAAGGTCGAATTTGAAGGCGCGAGCGGCGACGTGCTCGCCGCGCGCCTGGAGCGGCCGAAGGGGCCGCCGCTCGGCTGGGCGCTGTTCGCCCATTGCTTTTCCTGCTCCAAGGACGTGCACGCCGCCCAGCGCATCTCCCGGCGGCTCACCGAGCACGGCTTTGCGGTGATGCGCTTCGACTTCACCGGGCTTGGCCAGTCCGAAGGCGATTTCGCCAACACCAATTTCAGCTCCAATGTTCAGGACCTCGTGACGGCGGCCCAATGGTTGGCCGGCGCGTTCGAAGGCCCAAGCCTTCTTGTGGGCCATTCGCTCGGGGGCGCTGCGGTGATCGCCGCCGCGCCGCAAATAGAGAGCGTGAAGGCCGTGGCCACGATCGGCGCGCCCGCCGACGCCGATCACGTGCGCAAGCAATTCGTCTCCCATATCGAAGAGATCGAGGAAAAAGGCTTCGCGCACGTGAAGCTCGCCGGGCGGCCCTTCACCATCAAGAAGCAGTTTCTCGACGACATAGAGGGCCGGTCGCTGGACGACATCGTTCACACGCTGAACGCCGCGCTCCTGATCTGCCACTCTCCGCTTGATGAGACGGTGGGCATAGAGAACGCCACCCGGCTCTTCGTCGACGCCATGCATCCCAAAAGCTTCATGAGCCTTGATCACGCCGACCATTTATTGTCGCGCGAGGCGGACGCCTATTTCGCTGCGGACGTCATCGGCGCCTGGGCGGCGCGCTACGCCCACACCTTGAACCTACCCGAGCCGCCAGAGTTCGCCGGGGACCGGTGCGCCACGGTGGAGGAGACCGGGCTGGGCGGCTTTCACAGCTGGGCGCGGGTCGGGCGCCATCAGTTCATCGTCGACGAGCCGGAGCACCAGAAGGGGCTCGACGGCGGCCCCCACCCCTATCAGCTCCTGTGCGCCTCGCTGGCGGCGTGCACCACCATGACGCTGCGCATGTATGCGAACTTCAAGGGCTATGATTTCGGCCGCATCGCCACCGAAGTCAGCCATGCGCGCGACGCCGATACGCCGGGCGCGGCCAGCCGCGACGTCTTCAAGCGCGTGGTGCGCACCGAAAAGCCCCAGGACGAGGCGATGCAGGTGAAGATCCTGGAGATCGCCAACAAATGCCCGGTCCATAAGACGCTGGAGCGCAGCTCCACGATCGAGACGCGCCACGGCGAATGAGCGCCAGAAACCGCACCCGTTCGCCAGGCGTTTTCCCAAAGCCCGCGCGCGCCATATTACCGAAGCGTAAGCTTGCGGTAATATGGACGTGACCCGTCATACTCCATGACTTCTCCCATCGGGGGCGCCGGGTTTCGCCGTGCGCTCCCCCTGGCAAGCGATAAGGATCGCAACACACGCATGACCTTCAAAACGCGTTTGATTCTCCCCGCCGCCCTGCTGTCCGCCGCGCTGGCCGCCGTGCCGGCCTGCGCCCAGGAAGAGCAGCGCAACGCCGGGCCGTACGCCTACGCCTCCCCGAACGGCGCGCCCATGAGCTTCGCCGATCTGATCGACGAGGTGAGCCCCGCCGTGGTCTCCATCGAGGCGCGCGGGTCGTCCGAGCCGTCCGAAATGCCGGACATGAGCCAGCTGCCGCCGCAGTTTCGCGAGTTCTTCGAGCGCTTCGGCGGGCTTCCGGGCCAGCAGGCGCCGCGTCCGCGCCGCAGCCAGGGCTCGGGCTTCTTCATCTCCGCCGACGGCTATGTGGTCACTAACAACCATGTCATCGACGGCGCCGACGAAATTCAGGTGGGCCTCGCCGACGGCCGCACGCTCGCCGCTGAAGTCGTGGGCACCGACGCGCCCACCGATCTTGCGCTGTTGCGCGTGACCGAAGGTGACGGGCCGTTCTCCTATGTGGAGCTTGATCGCGATCTCGACATTCGCGTGGGCGACTGGGTCGTCGCGGTGGGCAACCCGTTCGGCCTCGGCGGCACGGCCACGGCCGGCATCGTCTCGGCGTCCGGCCGCCAGATGGGGCCGCAGCAGGCCTATACCGACTTCCTGCAGATCGACGCGCCGATCAACCGGGGCAACTCGGGCGGCCCGACCTTTGACCTGAACGGCAACGTGGTGGGCGTGAACTCGGCCATCATCTCGCCTACCGGCGGCAATGTGGGCATCGGGTTCGCCATCCCCTCCGACCTCGCCGCGCAGGTGGTCGATCAGCTCATCGACACCGGCGAGGTGCGCCGGGGTTATCTGGGCGTCGCGCCGTCGGATCTGACCGACGACCTGAAAGAGGCCATGGGCCTCGACCCCGACGTCGAAGGCGTGCTCATCAACCAGGTGATCGCCGGTACGCCGGCCGAAGACGGCGGATTTGAAAACGGCGACATCGTCACCGCGATAAACGGCAATCCGGTATCCGACGCGCGGGCGCTGACCCGGCGCGTGGGCGCGGTCCCGCCTGGCGAAACGGTGCGCTTCACCGTTTTGCGCGACGGGCGCGAGCGTACGGTGCGCGTGGAGCTGGCCGAGCGTCCCGGCGAGGACGAGATGCAGGACACGGGGCCCGCGCTTGAGCCTGGCCAGATGCGGATGTTCGGCATGACCTTGGAGGTTCCCGACGACGAGGCGCGCGAGCGGCTCGGGCTCGGCGAGCGCGGCCTGATCATCACCGACATCGAGCCGCAGTCGGAAGCCGCCGAAAAGGGGCTTCGTCCAGGCGACGCGATCGTCGAGGCGGTGGGCAGCGACGTGACCAGCATGGAGGACTTCCAGTCCGCCGTGGAGGATGCCCGCGAACGCGGCCGCGCCGCGGTGCTCGTCTATGTCCGCACCCAGGGCGGGCAGGGGCGCTATGTCGCCCTCGAACTCGACGGCGAAGAGTAATCAGGGCGGGCGCGCCGGACGGGAGTCGGCGCGCCCCGCCTGCAACAGGGGAGGGTGAACGCCATGCGCGTTCTTATCGTCGAAGACGATCGCGAGGTCGCCAAGAACATCGCCAAGATGCTGCGCGAGAACGGCCACGTGGTCGACTGCGCCCATGACGGCGACGACGGCTTGTCCATGGCCCGCGAAGGCGCCTTCGACGTGCTGATCGTGGACCGGATGATGCCAAGGCGCGACGGCCTGTCCATGATTTCCGAGCTGCGCGGCGACGGCGACAAGACACCGGCGCTTGTGCTCTCGGCCATGGGCGAGGTGGACGACCGGGTCGAAGGGCTCAAAGCCGGCGGCGACGATTATCTAGTCAAGCCGTACGCCCCGTCCGAGCTTCTGGCCCGGGTCGACGCGCTGGCGCGCCGGCGCGACCCGGACTCCGCCAAGACGCGGCTTTCCGTGGGCGATCTTGAGATGGACCTGCTGGCGCGCACGGTGCGCCGGGGCGAGGACGCCATTCTCCTGCAGCCGCGCGAATTCAGGCTTCTGGAATTCCTCATGCGCCACGCCGGCCAGGTGGTGACGCGGACCATGCTGCTTGAAAAGGTCTGGGACTATCATTTCGACCCCCAGACGAATGTGATCGACGTGCATATCTCGCGGCTGCGCTCAAAAATCGACAAGCCGTTCGGCACGACCATGCTGCACACCGTGCGCGGGGCGGGTTACCGTCTGTCCGCGTAAGGCGTGAGGTTGATTTGACAACAGAGCAAAGCATGCGCCGGCGCGTACCGGCCTTCATGCGCACCACCGCATTCCGGCTGACGCTCTTGAGCGCCGGCCTGTTCGCGCTGTCGAGCTTTGTCATCCTCACCCTTGTTTACGCCGCTTCGGTGGGCGCGGCCATGCGCCGGGCCGACGCCGCGATCAGCGAGGAGACCGCCCGGATCGAGGCGCGCTTCGACGCCGGCGGCGTGCAGGCCGCCAATCGCTACATCGTCCAGCGCTCGGTGGGCGGGGGCGAGTTTCTCTATCTGCTACTCAGCGACGAAGGCGGGCGGATATCGGGCAATATCTCCGGCCTGCCCGCCGCCGCCCCTGACGCCGAGGGCCGGGTTCGCTTCGTCTATGACCGCGCGCCCGCCGACGGTGTTCAAGGCGCCGAGGACGGGCGCGACGCGCGCGGACGCATCGTCGATCTGCCGACCGGACAGCAGCTCTTCGTGGGCGTCGACGTGGAGGAGGAGAGTCGCTTCGTCGGAGAGACGCTGAACGCCGTGCTCATCGCCTCGGGCCTGGCGCTGGCGTTGGGCCTGGTTTCCGGCTCGGTGGTCTCGCGCCGCTTCGCCCGGCGGCTTGAAGCCATCAACACCGCCTCGCGTGCGGTCATGGCCGGCCGGCTCGACACCCGCGCGCCGCGCACGTTCTCCGGGGACGAGCTTGACGAGCTCTCGGGCAATTTCAATGACATGCTGGACCGAGTGGAGCGGCTCATGCACCGCATGCGCTCGGCCGGGGACTCCATCGCTCACGATCTGCGCCTTCCGCTGACCCGCATGCGCGGCCGGCTTGAGGCGGCCATCGTGGAGGCTGGAGATCTGGAAGCGCGAGAGGCCGCGCTGGCCCAGGCCGTCGCCGACGTGGATGAACTTCTAAAGACCTTCAACGCGGTGATGTCGCTATCGCGCCTGCAGACCGGCGAGCGCCGTCAGGCGTTCGAAATGCTCGACCTGTCCAATCTCATCGCCGATGTGGCCGAGCTGTACGAACCGGTGTGCGAGGAGGAGGGGATGGAGTTCGCGTGCGATTGTCCCGCCGGGTTGAAGCTTCTTGGCGATCGCGAGCTGATCGCCCAGGCGATCGCCAACCTCCTGGACAACGCCGTGAAATACACGCCCCAGGGCGGCGCCGTGGTCCTGCGTGGGCGCAAGACGAGCGAAGGGCGCATTGAGATTTCGGTCACCGACACCGGCCCCGGCATCCCGGCGGGCGAGCGCGATCGGGTGCTTGAGCGCTTCGTGCGCCTGGAAAAGAGCCGCTCATTGCCCGGCGTCGGACTCGGCCTCTCCCTGGTTCAGGCGATCGCCGAGGTCCACAACGCCGAACTCACCCTCGACGACGGCCCCGGCGTCGCCGACGGCGGCCATGGGCCGGGCCTCAGGATCGCTCTGTGCTTTGCGAAGGCGAAGTAGGGGGCTCGGAATCTCTGCAGCGTAGCGTTAGCGTCGGGCCATGACCGGCGCGCTTCCCACCCGCATCACCAAGACCCTCCCCGTGATAGACGCCGCCCGCGCTGAACGCGCGCGCGAGCGGATCGGCGAAGCCGCTTACGAGGCGTGGGGCGAGGGCGCGGTGTTTCTCGACGCCGTGTTCGCCGCCGCGCCGTATCTTTCAAGGCTCGCGGCGCGGCGGGTGGAGACGCTGCGGCGCCTAGCCGAGGACAGCCCTGAAGCTCTGGTGGAGGCCGCCTGCGCGGCGGCGCGGGAGGCGGCGGTTCTTGATGAAGACGCCGCCATGAGGGCGCTGCGCCTGGCCAAGCTTGATCTCCATCTCGTCACCGCGCTTGCGGACCTCTCCGGCGCGTTCGACCTGCGCCAGGTGACCCGGGCCCTCTCAGATTTCGCCGACGCCGCCGTGCAGGCGAGCCTCGCCGTCGCCGCGCGCGAATGTGGGTTTGAATTCGACGCCGCCGGAAATCCCGTGCCGGGCCTGTTTGTGCTAACCCTTGGAAAACACGGGCAGAAGAGCCTTAATTATTCCTCCGACGTGGATCTCACCGTGTTTTGGGAGCCGGAGACGGCGCACCCGCCGCAGGGCAAGGACCCTCACCGCGCCTTCGCGCGGGTGGCCCAGAAGCTCGCCCATGTGATGGAGGAGCTGACCGCCGAAGGCTATGTTTTCAGGGTGGATTTAAGGCTGCGGCCCGACCCGTCCTCGACGCCGGCGGCGGTGAATGCGGAGATGGCGCGGCATTATTTCGAGGCGGTGGGGCAGAACTGGGAGCGGGCCGCCTACGCCAAGGCGCGCTGGTGCGCCGGCGACCGGGCGTCGGCCGAAGCCTTCCTCTTGGGCATGGAGCCGTTCATCTGGCGGCGCACGCTGGACTTCGCCGCGGTGGAGGACATCCACGCCCTCGCCAAGCAGATTCAGGCCGTGGGCCGGCGCTCGCGCATTGAGATCCCCGGCCATGACGTAAAGCTTGGCCGCGGCGGGGTGCGCGA
This sequence comes from Oceanicaulis sp., assembly GCA_040217555.1. Lineage (GTDB taxonomy): Bacteria > Pseudomonadota > Alphaproteobacteria > Caulobacterales > Maricaulaceae > Oceanicaulis. The sequence continues at coordinate 75,832 of JAVJPX010000011.1, read as the reverse complement.
GATCGAGTTCTACGCCCAGACCACCCAGCTGGTCTTCGGCGGGCGCCGGCCTCAGCTGCGCGTCTCCTCGACGCTGGACGCCCTTGCGGCGCTGGCGCGCGAGGGGCTTGTCCCGCCTGAAGACGCCGCGCAGCTCGCCTGGGCTTATACCGAGCTGCGCGCCATCGAGCACCGCATCCAGATGCTCAACGACGAGCAGACCCAGGCCCTGCCCAAGGACCCCGAACGCCGCGCCGCGGTCGCCGCGCTCACCGGAGAGCGCGACCTCGCCAACTTCGACATTCGCCTCACCGAGCTTCTCACCCGCGTCCACGCCCTGTTCTCCGATCAGTTCGAGGAGGGGGAGAGTCTCGCCACGCGCGCCGGCAGCCTTGTGCTCACAGGCGTGGAGCCGACACCGGACACGCTCGCCACGCTGGAGCAGCTCGGCTTCTCCGATCCGCACAGGGTCTGGGAAAAACTCGCCGCCTGGGCGGCGGGCCGGGCGAGGGCCGCGCGCACCGAGCGGGCGCGCGCCCTGTTCTCACGCTTCGCCCCGCGCCTTGTGGAGGACCTGTCCGACACCGGCGACCCGGATGCTGCGCTCTCGCGCTTCACCAGCTTTTTCGAAGGCCTGCCCAGCGGCGTGCAGCCGCTCTCCTTGCTGGTGAACCAGCCCAAGCTCGCACGCGCCCTCATCGCCATTCTGGGCCTCGCCCCGCGCCTCGCCGACAATCTCGCCCGGCGCCCGGCGCTTCTGGACGTGATGCTGGAGCCGGGCTTCTCCACCCCGGTGCGCGAAGACGCCCCGGACCGGCAGGCCAAACGCTTTCAGGGCGTGGCCGAGCTTGAGTTCGAAGAAGCTCTGAACGCCGCCCGGCGGCTGGCGCGCGAGGAGCGTCTGCGCATCGGCGCCCAGCTGCTGCTGGGTCAGGCGACCGCCAGCGAAGCCGGCGCGGCCTTCGCCGATCTCGCCGACGCGGCGGTCGAGGCCATGGCGCGCGCCGCCGAAGCCGAACTGGCGCACAGACACGGTCCGGCGCCGGGCGTCTGGGCTGTGCTGGGGCTCGGCAAGCTGGGCGGGCGCGAGCTCAGCATGGATTCCGATCTCGATCTCATGGTGGTTTACGACCCGACCGCAGGGCAGTCCGCCGGCGACAAGCCGCTTGGCGCGGAAGCCTGGTTCGTGCGCTTTACTCAACGCCTTGTCTCCGCGCTGTCGGCGCCCACCGAAGAGGGCGAGCTTTACCCCGTCGACATGGCGTTGCGGCCGTCCGGCTCGGCCGGGCCCATCGCGGTGCGGCTTTCGCGTTTCGCGGCCTATTATGACAGCGAGGAAGCCTGGACCTGGGAGCGCATGGCGCTGACGCGGGCCCGGATCGTCGCCGGAGATCTGCGCGCACCGCTGGACGCGGCGGTCGCCGCTGCGATCGCCAAAGACGTCCCGGCGGCGATGATCCGCGCGGACGCCGCGGACATGCGCGCCCGGCTGCTGCGCGACAAGCCGGCGAAATCAGGCTGGGATCTGAAGCTGCGCGACGGCGGGCTGATCGAGATCGAGTTCATCGCTCAGACCGCACAGCTGATCGCCGGTGAGCGCGTGTCCCCAGGCACGCGCGTGGCGCTTGAGCGCCTTGAGCAGGCCGGCGCCCTGGCGAGCGATCAGGTGGCCGGGCTGCTTGCGGCGCAAGAAGATTACGCCGCGCTGACCCAGCTGGTGCGCGCGGCTCATGGCGGCGGGTTTGATCCCGGACGCGCCAGCGCGCCGTTCGCCGAGCGGCTGGCGCGGGCCGGGGCGTGCGACACGCTCGCCGATCTCGCCGACCGGCTGGACCGCCACGCGGCGGCGGTGCGGCTGGCGTTCGAGGCCGAGATCGGAAAAATTCAGTTCAAGAGCGACGGAAAACCCGGTTCTGACGCGTAACCCCTCCAGACGGCGGCGAACGGGCCGCCTCGCAACCCGCTGGAGAGCGACCATGACGAAGACCCTCATACTCACCGCCTCGGCGCTGGCGCTCGGCGTCACCGGCCTGGCCGCGGCTCAGCCCGCGCCGCAAGCGCGCGACTGGAGCGCCGAAGAGGCCTACGCCGACGCCCCGCGCGCCCAGGGCCGCCGCGGCGCCTACGCCCTCATCCGCCTGGGCGCGGCCGATGCGAACGGCGACAAGCAGGTCACTCGCGCCGAGTTCGAAGCACTGCGGGCTGAAGAGTTCGCCTATCGCGACCGCGACGGCGACGGCGCGATCTCACTCACGGATTTGTCGCCGACCCGGCAGCGCCTGGTCGACATGGCCGGCGACGACGAAGGCCGGCTTGGGCGCGGCGCGATCGCCCGGCTTGATGAAAACCAGGACGGCCGCGTCACCCGCACCGAGTTCGTCAATGCGCCGAGCCCGGCCTTCGACCGTTTGGACGCCAACGAAGACGGCGTCGTCACCGGCGAGGAGATCGACGCGGCGCTTCAGGCCCGCGGCGAGCGGCGCTCCGACCGCCGCGAACGCCGCCGCGAGCGCATGGAGCGCGCCGCCTGGTGGCGGAACTAGGCTGGATGATGGGGCGTCGCTGGTGTCCAAAGCTTAGCGGTCGCAGCGGCTCTCCCTCCCCACGGGGGAGGGCAGGGGTGGGGGGCGTACGACCTTGCAGACCTTAAGCCCTACGGGTGCACCCCACCCCAACCCTCCCCTCAAGGGGAGGGAGAAAGCGGTATCGCCGGACTCTGCGGAAACCTTTGAGGTGGCGGCGCCCCAGCTGGCTTTGAGCTATCGACGCCGTCTCCACGCAGAAGGCTGTACTCGCCCGTGATCCGGCCCGTGCTCAGGCTCGTTGCTTCGCCTCGCTCGGGCGTGGACGGCCGGATCGCGGCCGACCGGACGCTTGCGTCCGGCGTGGCGCGCGGCGATCGCCAGGCGGTCGCCGCGCTCACTGCGCGGTGTCTTCCTCTGGTGACAGGCCTCGCGACGCGCACCCTGCACGACCGGGCGGAGGCCGAGGATGTGGCCCAGGAAACCTTTGTAAAGGTCTGGCGGGCGATTGATCGCTACGATCCGGAGCGCGCGAAGCTGGAGAGCTGGGTGGCGCGCATCGCGCTCAATCTTTGCTATGACCGGCTGAGAAAGCGCGGCGAGGCCTTGCTTGACGAAGACGGCCCCGAGCTTGCCGACCCCGGCGCCACGGCGGAGGCGGGGCTTCTGGCCGGTGACACCGCAGCGCGTGTTCGCGCGGCGGTGGCCGCCCTGCCGGCGCGCCAGCGCGCCGCCCTGGAGCTGTGCCATTTTCAGGAGATGGGCAATATCGAAGCGGCCGAAGTGATGGAAATCAGCGTCGAGGCGCTGGAGAGTTTATTGTCGCGCGGCCGGAGGCGGCTGAAACAGACGCTTGCGGGCGAGCGCGAGGACTTGCTGGCTGCGCTCGGCGACGGCCATGGAGGCGAGAGATGATGACGCTCACACGGTTCAAGGCGCTGTGCGAGGCCTATGGCGGTGACCTGCGCCGCTGGCCGGCGACTGAACGGGCCGACGCTGAAGCGCTGTCGGCGCAGTCGGCCGAAGCACGCGACGTCCTGGCCGAGGCGGCCCTGCTCGACGCCGCGCTGAGCCAGGCGCGCTCGCCTGCACCGTCGCCCGAGCTGTCGCGGCGCGTCGCCGAGAGCGCGCCGGGGCCGTCGGGGGCGCCGTCCTGGGCGGCGGTCGCCGCGGCGGCCGCGTTGATGGTCGGTCTTGGCGCCGGCTGGCTCAGCGCCGGCGGCGAGCAAACAAGCGAAGCCGATCTCTACGCCGAGGCGTTCGGCGCGCTGGATGCGCCAAGCTATGACTTTCTGGAGGATGCGTGATGGGCCGGATCAATATCTGGGTCGTGCTGCTGCTCGTTTCAGTGCTCATAAACGGTGTACTGATCGGCGCCGCGGCGCGCGACGGCTTCGCCCCGCAGGCCGCGCCGGCGGCGCCGCTTGAGGCCGCGCGCGGCGAACGCCGGCGCGGCTTCGACATGCGCCGCTTTGTCGAGGCGCTGCCCGAACAGACCCGCGCCGAGGCGCGCGGACGCCTCGACGCTGCACGCCCCGAACTGCGCGGTCTGACACGGGAGATGATCGAAGCGCGCCGCAACGCACTGCGCGTGCTGGCCGAGGAAGAGTTCGACGTTGAGCAGGCGGACGCCGCCCTTGCCGAGGCGCGCCGGGCGCGCGCCGATCTGGAGGCGGCCACCGAGCATGTTGTTTTGGAAAGCGTCGCCGACCTCGACGCCGCCACGCGCCGCCACGCCTTGCGCGAGGCGCTGGGCGGCGAGCGCTTCCGCGCACGTTCGCGCCGGGGGGACTGGGACGACGCGCGTGCGCCGGACTGATTTTTTACGACTGCGACGCCGTAACGGCGTCCAGGCTTTCTGCGCCGTCGCTTGAAGGCGCTTGCGCATCGCCGGGCTGAGGGCGCGCCTGGCGGGGCAGGGAGAAGGACACGGTCGTGCCCTTGCCCAGCACCGAGTCGATGCGCAGCGAGCCGCCATGCATCTCCACCAGCGATTTCGACAGGGCGAGCCCGAGCCCGGAGCCCTGATGCTTTTTCGAATGCTGGTTCTCTATCTGCTCGAACGGCCGGCCGACGCGCGGCAGATCCTCTTCCGATATGCCGATGCCGGTGTCGGCGACCTGAAGCACCACGCCGTCCGCCGCATCAAAACCGCGCACCATCACCTTGCCGCCCTCGGGCGTGAACTTCACCGCATTGCTCATCAGATTGAGCATGACCTGTTTCAGCGCGCGCGGATCGGCTTCGATCCGGGGCAGTTCGCCGCCGGCGACTTCGAGCGTGATCTCTTTTTCTTCGGCGCGCGCGCGCATGATCCGCACGCACTGCTCGATCAGGTCGGACGGGTCGATGGGCTCGGGCTGGAGCTGCATCTTGCCGGCCTCGATCTTGGACATGTCCAGTATGTCGTTGATCAGCGAAAGAAGGTGCTGACCGGAGCTGAGAATGTCGCCGACATAATCCTTGTAGCGGTCATGGCCGAGCGGGCCGAACATCTCGCCGGCCATGATCTCGGAGAAGCCGTTGATGGCGTTGAGCGGCGTCCTGAGCTCGTGCGACATGTTGGCCAGAAATTCCGATTTGGAGCGGTTGGCCTCTTCGGCGCGGATTTTCTCCTGCTCGTAATTGGCCGCCAGCTCCTGAACGCGCTCCTGCGACAGGCGGAGATTCTCCACCGTCTTGCGCATTTTGCGGTCGTTCTCCTTCAGCGCGGCTTCCTGGCTCTTCAGTGCGGTGATGTCCGCGCCCACGCTGACAAGCCCGCGGTCGGCGGTGCGGCGTTCTGAATAGTGCAGCCAGCGCCCGTCGCCGAGTTCCAGATCATAGGCCTCCGCCCCGTCCTCGCCGCCATGGATGCGCCGGATCGCCCGGCCGGCGACGTCTTCGACCTCGGCGTAGCTCATTCCAGGGCGCAGGGCGCCGTCGGGAAAGCCGAAGAACTCCCGAAACTTCCGGTTCCAAAGGACCAGCCGCCGGCGCGCATCCCAAAGGACAAAACTCTCCGACATGGACTCAAGCGCGGCGCGCAGGCGCGATTCCGCTGCGGCGACGCGCGCCTGGGCGCCCTTGCGCTCGGTGATGTCGATGGCCACGCCGACGATGCGCCGCGTATTCGGCTGAAGCCGGCCGCGCAGCTGCAGGAAGACCGGCAGGCCGGACGCGCGCAGCTCCACGTCCACGTCCTTGGCGCTCGCCGCGCCGCGCAGGGCCGCGCGCATGCGGTCCTGATCCTCGCGCCGGATGAGGCGAAGAAGCTCGGGCCCGCTCATGACTTCCGCCCCGGCGCGCCCGATCAGACGCGCAAAGCTGTCGGTGAGCACCACCTCGTCTTCGTCCAGATCCCATTCCCAGACCCCGCAGCGCGCCCCTTCGATGGCGAGGCGCAGCCGGTTCTCGCTGTCGCGCAGGCGCCCCTGGGTGTCGTCAAGCTCGCTCATCTGACTGCGCAGCATGATGACCAGCGCCAGCGCCGCGCCCAACGGGGCGAGGAAGAGCAGCAGGTGGAAGAAGACCGTGTCGCGCCAGGCCGCGCCGTCGAGCCCGGAGGCGCCGATGCTCATGGCCGTCAGCGGGGCGCCGTCCACGGGCGCCGCGCCGAGGACGCCGGACCGGCCGGCGAAGTCCGCCCCGGGCGCCGCGCCGCCGCGCCGGGCGATGCCGGCGACCAGGGCGGGATCGAGCCCCACCAGATCGGCGATGCGCGGCGCGCCGGAAAAGCGGGTTTCCGGGGCGGTGGCGAGCACGCGGCCCTCGGTGTCTGCCAGGATTGCGATCTCGCCCTCGCCGCGGGGGCCCAGAACCGTTCCCGGGGCTAGAACCGCCACGAGCGCGCCGACAGACCCGTCGGCGAGCGGGACCGGACGCACCGCCACCAGCGGCGTCTCAAGGCCGGGCAGGGCGACGAGTTCGGACTCTGTGGCCAGCGCGGCGTCGGCTGCGGCGCGCAAGACCTCGCCGTCATGGGCGCCTGAGGCGATGACGCGCCCATCGGGCAGGAGGAGGCCGGCGCCGCTCACCTGCGCAAGATCGGACAGCAAGGCGACGGTCTGCGGCGCGGCGGCGTCCAGCGCTTCGCCGCGGACAATGGAGAGCTGGCCGGCGCCGGCGGCCAGAGCGCCGCGCACCTCGGCGATGCGGCCTTCCACATCTTCGGCGAAAACAGCCGCTGTGCGCGCGTGTCCGGCCTGGGCGTCCAGCTCGGCGCGCTGGCGCTCCTGGCCCAGCTTGACGAAGATCACCGTGCCGAACACCACGGTGAAGATCACGACCGCCAGCATCACCGCGCGCGCGGAAAAGGCCCGCGGGCGCGCCTCGCCTGCGGACGCGTCGCGGGCCGGCCCCCGCCCTCGCGCGTCGCGGTTTCGAATCATGGCGCCCAAGGTACGGCGGCGCCGGCGCCGTCGTCCAGCAAGGAAGCGTTAACGCGGGCGCGGAACGCCGGCCTCAGCCGGCCTTCGCGTCAGCCTCGGCGGGGTTTTCCACAGTGGTGGCGGTGCGCCGTTCCTCATTGGGCGGCTTGGCCTCGCGCCGGCGCCGATCGGGACCGAAATAGGACGGGGCCCTTACGAAGGGCCGGGGAGTGTTCACGCAGGCGGCGATCTTCATCCACAGCTGTTTTGCGTTGATCGGCTTGGCGCACACCTCCGTCACGCCGGCGTCGCGCGCGGCGAGGATGCGCGAGCGCTCGGTGTGGGCTGTCAGAAGGATGATCGGGATGAAGGGATTGCGCGTGTCCTTGGCGGTGCGCACGAGGTGGGTGAACTCCAGCCCGTCCAGGATCGGCATCTGGTAATCAACAACGATGAAATCGATGGATTCATGGCGCGCAATGTCGAACGCCTCCGCCGCGTCGCGCGACTCGTACGTGCGCGTGATCCCAAAGCCGAGAAGCATTGAGCGCACGATCTGGATCATGTGCGCGTTGTCATCCACGACAAGCGCTTGAACCCGCGAGAAGTCGGCCAAGGCGGCCCCCGGTTATGGTGTCATGAGCGTATGAAACTCGCCCGAGGCGAGTGACCTAGAGGTTAACCAGCTGCTTTCAATGCCGGCGCGTCGTCAGGGCGCGCGCGCACGGCGCGGGCGATCTCCGCCGCGTGCTTGCCCAGGCTGACGATATCCGAACCGGCGTCCGGGTTCTCCGCCGCCTCGCGCGCCAGGGCCTCGGCGAGCTGCAGAAGGCGCGGAGCGTGAACGATGAGGCGGGCCTGCTGCTCGATGCGGGCCGGGTCGCGGTCGTATTCCGCACCCGGCACGCGCCATCCACCCCAGTTCTGCGCATCGGTGACCACCACCGGGTAGGTGCCCGGCTGGGGGTGGTGGGCGCATTCCTCAGGCGACTGCCATTTGTTCTTCGCGCGCAGAAGCCGCCAGCGCCCGCTATCAGTCTCCTCGACCGCTTCGGCGGCGAGTTCGGCGGCGGTGAAGTCGCGCCCCAGCCCGCAGTCGTAGAAAATCTTCACCGGCTCTTCCACGTCCTTGACCCATTGCGGCTTGACCTTCTCGATCGCCGCCCAGGTGCCGACAGGTTTGACGTAGACGCGCTGATGCTTGTGAAACGCGGCCTTGGCCATGGCGTGCTCCCTTCGCTGGAGCGCACAATGGCACGGCGGGCGCCAAGGCGCGGTTAAGCGCCCTGGTTAACGCCGGGTTGTTCTATTGAAGGCCCTGGCCCTCCAGCGTGACGCTGGGATCCCATTCATAGATCGCCCGGATCTGGCAGCCGCGCGGCTCAAGACCGACATTGTCGTCGCCGAACGCGCTGTCATAGGCGATGATCTCGTCGCCCTGGCGCAGGCAAGAGCCGAACCGGTCAAACTGCAGGCCTTGCGCGTACTCAAGGTCCGGGCATCGGGTGGTGTGGGCGAGGTACCAGTCGTCGACGCCGGACTCCAGAAGCACCGTTTCATCGGTGGTTTCGCCAAAGCCGTTGATCTGCGAGCCGAAGCAGATCCGGTCCACGCGCGGGCCCAGGCGCGGGTCCGCCTCATAATCGGCGAAGCTTTCCGGCTGCGCGTCCGCGCCGTCCATGCCGGGATCGCTGGCGCAGGCGCTAAGCGCCAGGGCTGCGGCGGACAGGAGCGAGACTTTTGTTAAAAGCGCGGTGAGGGCCATGGGTGTCTCCTCGGCTGTATAAGCGTCGTTTCTCCCACAACGAAGCGGTGCGGTCGATGTTCCCGGCGGCGCGGGGCGGCCGGGCGCGCCGATTTGCGCTTTCGCCTCGCCCGGCCTAAATGGCGCGCGATGAGCGCCACCGCCCCGCAAACCCTGGACCGCCGCTTTTCCGTGGCGCCGATGATGGACTGGACCGACCGGCATTGCCGGGCGTTTCACCGTGTGCTCACGCGCCGCGCGCTGCTCTACACCGAAATGGCGGTGGATCAGGCGGTGATCCGCGGCGACGCGGCGCGCCTCATCGGCTTTGATCCGGCCGAGCACCCCGTGGCGATCCAGCTGGGCGGCGCCGATCCGGGCGAGCTGGCGAAAGCGTCGAAGATCGCCCGGGACTTCGGCTATGCGGAAGTGAATCTCAATGTGGGCTGCCCGTCCGACCGGGTGCAGTCGGGCAAGTTCGGCGCCTGCCTGATGCGCGAGCCGGAGCTGGTGCGCGACTGCCTCACCGCCATGCGCGAGGCGGTCGACATCCCGGTCACCGTCAAGCACCGGCTCGGCGTCGACGACCAGGACCCGGAAAAAACCCTGTTCGCCTTCGTCGACACGGTGGCGCAGAGCGGGGTGACCAGCTTCACCGTCCACGCCCGCAAGGCCTGGCTGAAGGGCCTCAGCCCGAAGGAGAACCGGGACGTTCCGCCGCTGGATTATGAATTGGTGCGCCGGCTGAAAGCCGAGCGGCCCGATCTTGAAATCATCCTCAATGGCGGGCTCGCCGATCTTGATCAGGCGCTGGCGCAAAGCGCCGGGCTCGACGGGGTGATGCTGGGGCGCGCGGCCTATCACACGCCATGGATGCTGGCCGAGGTGGACAGCCGGGTGTTCGGCCGGCCCGACCCGGTCGCCGATCCGGCCGACGCGGTTTTCGCATACCGCCCCTATGTGGAGCGCCAGCTTGAACAGGGCGTGAAGCTGCATGCGATCACCCGCCACATGCTCGGCCTGTTCGCCGGCCGGCCGGGCGCGCGCAAATGGCGCCAGATCCTGTCGGAGAACGCCAACCGGACCGGCGCAGGCTGGACGGTGGTCGAGCAGGCGCTCGCCGCCGTGGCGCCGGAGCGCGTGGCGGCGTGATCGAGTACTGGCCCTTCATCGCCGCGCTTCTGGCCGTCGGCGCAGGCGCAGGCCTGATCGCTGGCCTGTTCGGCATCGGCGGCGGGGTGGTGATGGTTCCGGCGATGTATTTCGTCCTGTCCGCGCTCGGCTATGAGGATACCGCCATGCACGCCGCGGTGGGCACCTCGCTCATGGTGATCGTGGTCACCTCGCTGCGCTCGGTGGCCGCCCACGCCAAGCGCGGCGCGGTGGATTTCAAGATCATCAAGGCCTGGGCGCCCTGGATCGTGCTGGGCACCTTCATCGGGGCGGCGATCGCCGATTTTGCGCCCGGCCGCGTGCTCACCGCCCTGTTCGGCGGCGTGGCGCTGCTGCTTTCGGCGCAGTTCTTCTTCGGCCGCCCCGACTGGAAACTTGCAGACGACATGCCGGGCCTGCCTTTGAGCGGCGTGCTCGGCGCGGTGATTGGAACGCTGTCGGCGCTGATGGGGATCGGCGGCGGCGTGTTCGGGGTGACCTTGATGAGCGTGTGCGGGCGCTCCATCCACACCGCGGTGGCGACATCGGCCGGGTTCGGCGTGGCCATCGGACTTCCCGGCGCCGTGGGCTATATGATCGCCGGCCTCGACGAGGCGGGCCGCGCGCCGTTTTCGCTGGGCTATGTGAACATGGCCGGCTTCGTGTGCCTGGCCTCTGCGGCGGTGTTCCTCGCCCCGGTGGGCGCGTCGCTCGCCCACAAGCTCAACGCCGCCCGCCTGAAACAGGCCTTCGCGGTGGGGCTTCTCATCGTCGCGGTGAACATGATCCGCGAAGCGGTGTTGGGCGGTTAGCGCCAGATTTCTGCGTTGCGCCGCACATAATCACGCAGCGTCCCGGCCGGGCGCCCTGTGAGCGTCTCCACGTCGGCCGTGACGCTTTCGGCGAGGCCGAAGCGCTGGGCGGTGTAAAGCGCGGCCATGACCATCGTGGTCATCCGGTCGCGGCCGCGGCGGATTTGCTTGACCACATGGGTCACTGGATCGCTGGATATGTGGCGAACCGGCTTTTCCAGAACGTCGGTGAAGACCTGGGCGGCGTCGCCCATGGTCAGCGCCTCCGGCCCGGTCAGCGCATAGGCGCCTCCGGCCGTGGCGGGATCAGCGAAGGCGGCGGCGGCGCAGGCGCCGATATCCTCCACATCGATGAATGAAGAGCGCCCTGCGCCCGATGGGGCGCGGATTTCGCTCGCTTTGATGTCGTCGCGGTGCACCGTCTCGAAATTCTGCATGAAGTCGGCGGGGCGCAGGAGCGTCGTCTCAAAGCCCTCGCCCTCAAACGCCTGCTCCATGCCGCGATGGGGCAGGGGCGCCCGGTCCGCGCCGCGCACCGAACCGATCACGACGCGCCTTACGCCCTGATTGCGCGCCGCGCGCGCCAGCGCATCAAAGGGCTTTCGCGAGGTGATCTGCGGCGCGCGCATGACGAAGAGGGCGCGGCAGCCGGCGAGCGCGGCGCCGAAAGTTCCCGGTCGCTCCATATCGAAGGCGACCGCCTCGCCTGGGCCGTCATGGCGCGCGGGATCGCGCATCGCGGCGCGCACGTTGAAGGCCTCCGCGCACGCGCGCAGAACCGCGCCGCCCATGCGCCCGCTCGCCCCGGTGATCAAAATGGGGGGCTCAGTCCCGCTCGGCCCGGTAGGCCGCTTCGCGCCGTTTGAGGTCATGCTTCACCCCCAGCCGCTCCTCATCACTCATCATCGTCCAACGTCCCAGCTCGTCGAGCGTGCGGAAGCACCCCACGCAGATGGAGTGCGCCGGATCGACGAGGCAGATCTTCTTGCAGGGCGACCAGATGGGCTTGCTCATCAGGCTGACATAGGGCGAGGCGCCATCCATGCGCAAGGCGCGCTGGCGTTTACGATCGATTTAAGTATTGTGACGGCCCGTTGACGGAGGGGTTGCGGCGCCTCGGGGTTTGGCGCGCCGCCACGCATCAGGGACATCACGCACATGCTGGAAGACGCCGGCCTGCAGCTGCGCAGCCTTGCAGGGGTATTCGCCTTCATCGCCATCGCCTGGGCGCTGGGACCGAAGAAGAAAATTCCGCTGGTGCTGATCGGCGGGGCGGTTGCGGTGCAATTCGTCATCGCGATCGCGCTGTTTTCGTTTGCGCCCACGCGCGCCTTCCTGTCCTCGCTGACCGGCGTGGTGGAGGTGCTGCAGCGCGCCACCACCCAGGGCACAAGCTTCGTCTTCGGGTATCTGGGCGGGGGCGAGTCGCCGTTCGTGATCCGCGAGGGCGCGGAGGGGCTCACCTTCACCTTCGCCTTCCAGGCCCTGCCCATGGTGATCGTGCTTTCCGCCCTGTCCGCGCTGTTGTGGCGCTGGCGGATCCTGGAGTTCGCCGTGCGCGGATTCGCGGCGATGTTCCGGCGCATTCTGAACCTCTCCGGCGCGGCGAGCCTGGGCGCGGCGGCGAACATTTTCCTTGGGATGACCGAAAGCCCGGTGCTGATCCGCCCGCGCCTGCCCACCATTTCGCGCTCGGACCTGTTTTTGATCATGACGGTGGGCTTCTCCACCGTCGCGGGCTCTGTGATGGCGATCTATGTCAGCCAGCTCGCCGGCGTTCTGGACGATGCGGCCGGCCACATCCTCACCGCTTCGCTGATCTCGGTGCCGGCCGCCGTGGTGCTCGCCCGGCTGATGCACCCCCAGGACGGCACGGACGAGCAGGTGGGGACCGAGAAGATCCCGACTGAGCTTTACCACTCCTCCATGGATGCGCTCACCACCGGCGTCAGCGACGGGGTGAAGCTGTTCGTCAACATCATCGCCATGCTGCTGGTGTTCACCGCCCTGGTGGCGCTGGTGAACTTCTCCCTGGACGGCCTGCCCGACGTGATGGGCGCGCCCTTGAGCGTGGAGCGCGTGCTCGGCTGGGTGTTCGCCCCCTTGGTCTGGCTCGCCGGCGTGCCGTGGAGCGAGGCTGCGCCCGCGGGCACGGTGATGGGCTTTAAAACCGCGCTGAACGAGATCTTCGCCTATGACGCGCTGGCCAATCTCTCCGATGAGATGAGCCCGCGCACCCGGCTGATCATGACCTATGCGGCCTGCGGCTTCGCCAATTTTTCCTCGGTGGGCATTCTGGTGGGCGGCCTCATCGCCGTGGCGCCCAGCCGGCGCGAAGACATCCTCAACCTCGCCCCGCGCGCGCTGATCTCCGGCACCCTCGCCACCTTGATGACCGGCGCGGTGATCGGAACGCTGCCCATGGCGCTGTTCGGGTAGGCTTTTCCATATGCCCCTTCTCCCCCGTGAAGGGGGAGAAGGGGACTTTGACGCAGGCGCCGGGGCCGGCGCGGTGTGATTCGGGCGCCTGGACGCCGCCCGCTTGACCTCTCCCCCTTAGAAGGCGTCGAATAGCGCAACAAAACTGGGGAGTTTCACCATGCGCCGTTTTTTGACCGCCGCCGCCGCCGTTCTGGCGCTCGCCGCGCCCGCGTTCTCGCAGGACGATATCCGCCAAAGCCTGAACGCCGATTGGGACGCGCACCTGCAGGGGCTCTACCAGCACCTTCACGCGAACCCTGAACTCTCCTTCATGGAGTTCGAGACCGCCGCGCGCATGGCGCAGGAGCTGCGCGAGTCCGGCTATGACGTCACCGAAGAGGTGGGCCGCACCGGCGTCGTCGCGGTGATGGAGAACGGGGCGGGGCCCACCATCCTTATGCGCGCGGACATGGACGGGCTGCCCATGCGCGAGGACACGCCGCTGGCGTTCGCCTCCACGGTGGTGGGCGAGGATCGGATGGGCAACGAGTTTCCCGTCATGCACGCCTGCGCCCACGACACCCACATGACCGCGCTGGTCGGCTCGGCGCGCTGGATGGCCGAGAATCGCGATCAATGGTCGGGCACGCTGGTGCTGATCGCTCAGCCGGCCGAAGAGGTGGGCCTGGGCGCGATGGCGATGCTCTCCGACGGGCTCTATGAGCGCTTTCCCACCCCCGACGCGGTGGTGAGCCATCACACCTGGGGCTACATGCCGGTGGGGGAGATCCGCTACGTGCCGGGCTTCGCCATGGCCAATGTGGATACTGTCGACGTCTATGTGAAAGGCGTCGGCGCCCACGGCGCCTCCCCGCATCTGGGCAAGGATCCGGTGGTGATCGCCAGCCAGATCGTGCTGGGCCTTCAGACGCTGGTGAGCCGCGAGCTTTCGCCGTTCGAGACCGGCGTGGTGACGGTGGGCGCGTTCAACGCCGGGACCAAGCACAACATCATCTCCGACGAGGCTCATCTGCAGATCACCGTGCGTTCCTACAAAGACGAGGTGCGCGAAAACCTGCTGAGGGGCATTGAGCGCGTGGCCGCGGGGACCGCCATGGCCGCCGGGCTTCCGGACGCACTCATGCCGGTGGTGGAGATCGAGGAGACCTACACCCCGGCGGTCTATAACGATCCCGCGCTCTCCACCCGGGCAGGCGAGGTGCTGGAGGCGCGCTTCGGCGAGCGTGTGGCCACCACCGATCCGGTGACGGGCGGGGAGGACTTCTCTCGCTATGGCCGCACCGACGAGGACGTGCCCATCTTCATGTTCTGGGTGGGCGGAACGCCCATGGAGGTCTGGCGCGAGTATCAAGCCCGCGGCGAGACCCCGCCGGCGAACCATTCTCCCTTCTTCTACACTGAAGCCGAAGGCACGATCGTCACCGCCGCCGAAGGCATGACCGCCATCGCGCTGGATCTGTTCGCCAACGGCGTTCCCTCGGGCGACGGAGCGGCCCAGTGAAGTCGGAGACGATCGCGGGGCGCACCCGCATCACCTCCGGCGCACCCTGGGAGGAGAAGGTCGGCTATCGCCGCGCGGTGATCGCGGGCGACCATATCTGTGTCGCCGGAACCGTGGCGGTCGACGAGAGCGGCGCGCCATACGCCCCCGGCGACGCCGGCGCCCAGGCGGCCCGCTGCCTTCAGATCATCGTGGCCGCGCTCAAAGAGGCCGGCGCCGGCCCTGAAGACGTGGTGCGCACGCGCATGTTCGTCACCGATATGAGCCCGCAGACGCAAGGCGCCGTGGGCGCAGCCCACCACGCCGTGTTCAAGGACTGTCCGCCGGCCTCCACCATGGTGGGCGTCTCCGCGCTCGCCCATCCCGACATGATCATCGAAATCGAAGTCGACGCGGTGAGGCGGGCGCGCTAAGTCGGCCCAAGCCAAGACGGATCAGGATACGCCCATGGACTCCCTCATCCCCGCCGATCAGCCGTTCGCGGTCATGGCCGGCCTTCTCGCCATCGCCGCGGCGGGGTTTCTTCTGGAAAAGACGAAATTCGGCGCGCTGCTCACCGGCACGGTGTGGACGATCCTTTTGGCGATCCTGGCGTCGAACCTGCGCATCATGCCGTTTGATAGCCCGGCCTATGATTTCGTGTTCGCCTACGCCGTGCCGGTGCTGATCCCGCTGTTTCTGATGAAGGCGGATTTGCGGCGCATCTTCTTTGAAACGACGCGGGTGACCGCCGCCTTCCTGATCTGCACGGTCGGGACGGTGGCCGGCGCGCTCCTGGCCTTCCTGCTGATCGACCTTGGCGACGTCGAAGCGGCCGTCACCGGCTCGCTCACGGCGAGCTATATCGGCGGTTCGGTGAACTTCGCCCCGCTCATCCAACAGACCGGGTTGGCCGAGAACGAGCCGGCGCTGGTCTCCGCCATCGTCGCCGCCGATCATCTGGCCAGCGCCATCTATCTCGGCGTATTGGCCGTGCTGCCCGGCTTCGCCTGGGTCGCCAGACGCTTTGTCCAGCGCGACCACACCGGCGGGACCGTCGCAGAAACCGGCGAGGGCAGTGAAGGCCGGGCCACCAGCCTGACGCTGGCGCTGACGCTCACCTTCGCGATCACCGTTGTGGCGGTCGCCGACTGGCTGGTCATGGTCAGCGGGATCGACGGCTTGCGGTATGTCTACATCACCGTGCTCGCGGTGATCCCGGCGACGCTGTTTCCCAAACAGATGGCCAAGCTCCATGGCGGGTTCGAACTCGGCGTGGTGCTGGCCTTCCTGTTCTTCGGCGCCATCGCGGCCGGCGCCAACGTCGCCGACCTCATCGCGAGCGCGCCGATGATCATGGCCTTCATCGCGGTGCTGATTTCCATCCATGCGGCGGTGATGCTGGTGGTGGGAAAGCTCGCGCGCCTATCCCTGCCAGAGATGATCATCGCGTCGAACGCCGCGATCCTCGGGGCCACCACCGCGCCCGCGCTCGCCGCGGCGAAGGGGTGGAAGGATCTGGTGACCCCCGGCGTGCTCGCCGGCGTTCTGGGCTATGTCATCGGCACGGCAATCGCGCTGGGGATCTACGGGCTTTTAAGCTGAGGCGCGGCCAGCCCCTTGCCCTTCGCCGCGAAAGCCCGCATTCTCATCCTCCCAACAGCAATTGAAAGGAGGTGATCCGATGTCGAGTGTTTCACGTTCAGGACGGTCCGCCCTGCGTAGCGTGGTCGTGTCGGAGCAGCCTTCGGCGCGCGCCGCGTAACGCATCGGTCTGGCCAAGGACGGGTCGTCCTGGCTGAACACGGAAAAGGCCTCGCGAAAGCGGGGCCTTTTTTGTGAGTCGGGCGTATGCGGGCACGCGCTCCTACCCCACCCGCGCCCGCTCAATCAGCGCGTCGCTGTCGATCTTCGCCTCGCCCGCCCCCAGCATCACCGGGCTTTCCGCGATCCTGCGCGCGACATAGGCGTCGAAGGCGGTTTCTTCTCCGGCGCGCGCGAGGGCGCAGGCGGTGAGGGCGGTGGCGGCGAGCTCGGTGAAGCGCCGGGCCCCGGCCTCGCGCACGCCGCTCGCCATATCGAGCAGGGTGTCGAGCCGGGTGTCGAGGGCGGGGTGGAAGCCGCGCACGGTCTCCAGCTCGGCGGCGAGGGCTTCGCGGGCGGCGGGGTCTTTCGCCAGGGCCCGCAGGACGTCGAGCGCGATGACATTGCCCGAGCCTTCCCAGATGGCGTTCAGCGGGCTCTGGCGGAACATGCGCGGCAGGGGGTGCTCCTCCACATAGCCTGCACCGCCATGGGCCTCCATGGCTTCATAGACCAGATACGGCGCGCGCTTGCAGATCCAGTATTTCGCGATCGGGGTGAGCAGGCGGGCCAGCGCCGCCTCGTGCGGATCCTCGGCGGCTTTGTCGAAGCTCTGCGCGACCCGGAAGGCGAGGGCCATGGCGGCCTCGGCCTCCATGGAGAGCTCGGCGAGCACCTCGCGCATCAGCGGCTGGTCAATGAGCTTGCGCTGGAACGCGGTGCGGCGGTCGGCGTGCCAGACCGCCTGGGCGGCGGCGTTGCGAATAAGGCCGGACGAGCCGGCCAGGCAATCGAGCCGGGTGTGGTTGACCATCTCAATGATGGTGCGCACGCCGCGCCCCGGCTCACCGACGCGGCGGGCATAGGCGTTCTTGTATTCGATCTCGGAGCTGGCGTTGGATTTATCGCCGAGCTTGTCCTTCAGGCGCTGAATCTCGATGGCGTTGCGCGTCCCGTCCGGGCGCCAGCGCGGGGCCAGGAAGCAGGAGAGCGCGGCGCTGTCGCCGTCTCCCTCATAGGCCAGCGTCAGGAACGCGTCGCTCATGGGCGCGGAGCAGAACCATTTATGGCCGACCAGCTCCACGGTGTCCTCGCCGGTGGGAACAGCGCGCGTGGCGTTGGCGCGCACGTCGGAGCCGCCCTGCTTTTCCGTCATCGCCATGCCCAGGGTGAGACCGGTCTTCTCCTCCGGCGGTAAAAACCGCGGATCATACCGGCCCGCAATGGCGCCTTCGATCCAGGGCCCCGCCCAGTCGGCGTGGCGAAGCGCCGGCACGCAGGCGTAAGTCATCGATTGCGGACAGCACACGCCGGCGTCCGCCTGCCCCATCAGGATAAGCAAGGCGGCATGAAGCGTGTGCGGCGCCTCGCCGGTGCGCCAGGCCGCGGCGGACACCCCGTTCGACAGGCCCAGCTCCATCAGCGCGTGATAGGCGGGGTGGAACTCCACCTCGTCGATGCGCCGGCCGAACCGGTCGAAGGGCTTGAATTTCGGCGGGTTCTCATTGGCGATGCGGGCGAGGTCCTGCACCGTCTCCGAGCCCACCGCCTCGCCGAAGGCGCAAAGATGGGCGTCATGGGCCGCGCCGCCGTTTCGCTCCACGGCGGATTTCAGCATGGCGTCGCCGGAATACCAGTTCACGCCAGCCAGGGGTTCGGACTGATTGACGACGTCGTGGGTGGACAGCTCGGTGCGCGGGTTGTGGTGTTTCATGGGGCAAGGATGCCCGCCCCGGGGCGGCGATGTCGAGGGGCGCGCGCGGTTGAGGCGGGGCGGTCCGGTCGCCAGCTTTCGAATTTGTCATGCGGCGGACATATCCCCGCCGGGCTCGTGCGCGCAGGGTGCATCCGATCCGATGCCGGCAGGCATCCTCCAATCGAACACCAGACCTTCCGGGGAGACACCGTCATGACCATCGCAGCCCTGCTCGCCGCCGCCGCGCTTCAGGCCGGCCCTGGCGTCAATATCGAAAACTATGTCGGCGAAGTCCGCATCGTGGAGGGCGAAAGCCTCTCCATGCGCGTGCTGCGCGGCGGCGTTGGCGAGCCGCCCCGGGCGAGCACGTCCGGCGGCGTGCTTTCCGTGGACGGCGGGGTGCGTGTGCGCAACTGGCGCTGCCGCAACAGCTGGAGCGGGGAGACTCGCCTGGGTCCGCGCCGCGGCGAGTTGCGCGCGCTGGAGGACTATCCGCTGATCGAGATCGCCGCGCCGGCCGGCGCGGATCTGGAGCTGTCGGACGCCATCGTCTTTGGCGCGGCCGGCGATCTCGGCGCGGTGGACCTCTCGGTCAGCTCGTGCGGCGCGTTCGAAATCGCGTCGGTGGGTGAGGACGCGCGCGTCAATGTTTCGGGCAGCGGCGACGTGGCGCTGGGCGATGTCGCCGGCGCGGTGTCGGTGAGCATTTCCGGCTCCGGCGACATCGCGTTTAGAACCGCCGCAAGCCTTGATGCGCGCGTTTCGGGATCGGGCGATGTGGCAGGCGAGGACGTGGCCGGCCCGGTGGAGCTGAGCATTTCCGGCTCCGGCGACGTGGCGCTGGGCGACGTGGCCCGCCTGAGCCTGGACGCCAGCGGTTCGGCGGAGGTCGAGATCGGCGACGCGCCGGGCGGCGTGCGCGCACGCATTTCCGGCTCGGGCGAGCTGAGCTTTGCCGACGCGGGCGGGCTCGACGCGTCGATCTCCGGCTCCGGCGATATTTACGGCGATCGCGTGGACGGCGCGTTCGAGGCGAGCGTCTCCGGCTCCGGAGATATCCGCGTGGACGCCGGAAGGGCCGAGCCGTTCAACGTCGCCTCCGGCGGCTCGGGCGAGATTCGCTTCGGCGGTACGGCGGTGAACCCGCGCGTGCGCATCAACGGCGGCTCGGTGCGCCTGGGCGCGGTTGACGGCGAGGTGGACGTGAACCGCTCCGGCGCCGACGATCTGAGGATCGGTTCGCGCTAGTGAACGGCGCTAGGTCATCCGCAGGTCGTGGCGCGAGGCTTCGTACAGCGCCACCGCCGCGGCCGCGGAGACATTGAGGCTTTCCGCCTTCGGCCCCATGGGGATGCGGGCGAGCACGTCGCAGTGCTCGGCCACGCGCGGGCGCAGGCCTTCGCCTTCCGCGCCCAGCACCAGGACAAGGCCCGGACCGGCATGGTCGGCGATCGCGGCGTGCAGCGGCGTCTCCGCCTCACCGGCCAGGCCCACCGAGAACCGGCCCGCCTTGGCGAGATCAATGAGCGTGTCGGCGATGTTGGTCACTTCAACGAACGGCACGGTCTCCGCGCAGCCCACCGCCGTCTTGCACAGCGCCCCGAACAGGGGCGGGGATTTTCTGTCCTGCATGATCACCGCGCGCGCGCCGAAGGCGGCGGCGGAGCGGAAGATCGCGCCGACGTTCTGCGGATCGGTGATCTGGTCGAGCACCACCAGCAGGCCGTGGGTGGGCTCCATCACCGCGTTCAGGCTCTCCGCCTTCAGCAACCTGGCTTTCGCCGCGAAGCCCTGATGCACCGCGCCTTCGGGCAGGCGCGAGGCGATCTCATGGGGCGGCTCCAGGCTGGCGCGTTTCAGATCACCGTCTTCAAGATCGTCCGCCGCATTGCGCGTGACGTGCACAGAGAGGATTTCGCGGCGCGGGTTTTTTAGCGCGGCGAGCACAGCGTGGCGGCCCCAGATCCACCCTTCATCGGGGTTCGATCCGCCTTTGGAATAAGGCTTGCCGCGCCCATGTGCAGGGCGGGCTGCATGTGGCTTGCGGCCGGTGTTGCGCCGTGAAGGGGCCATGACTATAGTCCGCGCTCCAAATCGGGGAGCGGCCTCGTTAAAGCCTTGTGCGCTCAGGCGCAACGGGCGATGCGGCGGCGGTGCTCCGGTCTGGACCCGGGCGGCGCGGTCCATTACGACCGCAAGCCCGCGAACCGGCGACGGTTCGGCCCTGTGGAGGGGTGGGAGAGTGGTTAAATCCAGCAGACTGTAAATCTGCCCGCTTCGGCGTACGCTGGTTCGAATCCAGCCCCCTCCACCATTTTTCCTGATCCTCAAGCCCATCCGGGCTTTCGGGCGCGCCGCAGGCCCGCTCACCATGGCGAACCGACTCCAACCGGCGCTGGACATGTTGCGTCTGAGCGCGCCTCCGGTTCGAACTTGTTTCGCACAGCTCCACCATTTTTCCTGAGCCTCCCTCGCTCCGCTCGGCCGGTCCTCCCCCGGATCAAGTCCGGGGTGCGGGCGGGCGGTCGCCCTTGCGAACCCTGAGGGGTTCGACCCTCCTGCATCCAGCTTCCCCCGTTTGCTCACTGGCGGTTTTAAGCGGCGTGCGGCGCCGGCGGGCGAGCCTCCGGCTTCACGCCGGCGCCCGCTACATCTCAGCGCTCGACAAACCGGGCCCAGCCCGGTTATTTGAAGCCCTTCGCCGCTGAACGGCTGCGCGGGTGTAGTTCAATGGTAGAACGGCAGCCTTCCAAGCTGCATATGTCGGTTCGATTCCGATCACCCGCTCCATTCCCCGCTTCAGATCTCAAGAAAAGCTGACTCTCTGCAGCAAGGGCGGGGAACGCCGCTTTCCTGATCGCCGCTTAAGGCGCTGTCCAAGGCCGGACGGCCCGCCTCGCGATCCGGGTTGCGGGCGGGTTTTTGAGGCGCGCCGGCCGTTCAGGGCCTCGCCCGACGACCGGCGCGCGCTAAGGGCGCGGACCTAGAGCAGGAAATCATCGCTGGAGAGGCTGGACGTGTCGGTGTTCTCCAAGCGCAACACGCCGCCGCCGAACCCCGACAGGTCGATCAGCATGTCGGCCCCGGACTGGGACGCGTTCGCGACCACGTCGGAATAGCTGATCGCGAAGCTCGACAGGTCGATGAGATCGGCCGCGTCGTCATAGTCTGTGATGCGGTCGTTCCCGTCGCCGGCGAAGAATACGAACGTATCGCTCCCCGCGCCGCCCTCAAGGGTATCGTCGCCGGCGCCGCCGACCAGCGTGTCGTCGCCGCCAAGCCCGCGCAGGAAGTCCGCTCCGCTATTTCCTTCAAGGCGATTATCAGCGAAGTCCGCGATGATGTTGTCATCGAAAAGGGAGCCGTAGACGTTCTCGATGTTCGCGTAGGTGTCGCCCTCCGCATGGCCGCCCGATCCGGTGCCGTTCCAAAGACGCACCGTCACGCCGGCGTCGCTGGTGGTGAATTCGGCCCAGTCTTCGCCCGCTCCGCCGTCAAGGACGTCCGCCCCCGCGCCGCCATGCAGGTCGTCATCGCCATCGCCGCCGTTCAGCGTATCGGAGCCCGCCTCGCCGAACAGGGTGTCGTCGTCGTCCCCGCCGTTCAGGGTGTCCTGATCATCCCCGCCATTGAGCACGTCCACACCAGCTCCGCCGTTGAGCGTGTCGTCGCCGGCCCCGCCGAAGAGCAAGTCATCTCCGTCGCCGCCGCTCAGCGCGTCTTGGCCTTCCCAGCCATCAAGGGAGTCATGGCCGGCGCCGCCGTTGAGCACGTCGTCGCCGGTCCATCCAAACAGGGTGTCGTCGCCGGCGCCGCCGCTGAGCGTGTCCGCTCCTTCCCAGCCGTACAACTCGTCATCGCCGGCGCCGCCGCTGAGCGTGTCCGCTCCCTCCCAGCCATACAATTCGTCATCACCGGCGCCGCCGTCGATCACGTCGTCGCCGAGCCAGCCATAAACCGTGTCGGCGCCGTCGCCCGAGGTGACGGTATCGTCTCCCTCACCCGAGTAGATCAGATCATCGCCCGACCCCGAGATCACTTCGTCCGCGCCCAGGCCGGAATCAATCCGGATCGCGCCGGTTCGCGCGGACGCGTCTATCCGGTCGTCGGTGATTTCAGTGAAGCTCGACCAGACCGACACGCTCTCGAAGTTGGAGAAGGTCGACAGGGATCCGGAATTGGTCTCGGTGAAAGTGGTGTCGGTGACCACCACGTCGATGGCGCTGGACTGGGTCCGGTCAAAGAACTGCACCAGATCGTTTCCGTCGCCCCCGTCCAGCGTGTTCTGCCCGAAGAAGGTGCGCGCGAAATCGTCGCCGGATCCGAGCGTGACGGTGTCGTCTCCGCCGCCGGCGAAGACGGAGTCATTCCCCTCGCCGGTGTCGATCACGTCGTCTCCGGTTCCGCCGCTGGTCTGGCTGATGTCCTGGAAGTCGCCGTCTGAGATGACGTAGTCGTCGCCCGCACCGGTGGTGATGGTGTCGTCGCCCGCGCCGGCGAACACCTGGTCGTCCCCCGCGCCGGTGGTGACGGTGTCGTCTCCGGCGGCGGCGAACACCCGGTCGTTCGCGGAGCCGGTGATCACCACGTCGTCCCCCGCCTCGGCGCGCACGAGCGCGTCGATGGTCAGGGTGGACAGGTCCACCTGGTCGTTCAGGTCGGTCTCGTCGGCCTCGACGATCAGCAACTCGATGTTGGAAAAGACGATCGAGGAGCCGGAGCCGGCGTCGGTCAGCGTGTTTGCGGAAAGCGTCACGTCCAGGGCCAGAGCCGTGGACTCCAGGTCAAATTCCAGCTCATCGAAATCGGCGCCGCCGTCGACGGTGTGGTGGCCCACCGTGACATCGATTTCATCGAAGCCGGCTCCACCGTTGATGACGTTGTCGCCGGACCCTCCGAAAATGAGGTCGTTGCCCGCGCCGGTGGTGATCACGTCGTCGCCGGCTTCGCCACGCACCGTCGTCGCGATCGACACCCCGGACAGATCGATCTGATCGTCATAATCGCCGGCGATGTCCGCCGCGACGACCAGGCGTTCAATGTCGGAGAACAGAATCGACGAGCCGGTGGCCGTGTCGGTCAGCGTGTTTGCGCTGGTCGTGACGTTGAGCGCCGTTTCGGCGAATTCCATCGCGAACTGAAGTTCGTCGATATCGGCGCCGCCGTCGACGACGTGAGCCCCGACCTCGACGGCGATTTGATCAAACCCGGCTCCGCCATTGATCGTGTTGTCGCCAGAGCCGCCCTCGATAATGTCGTTTCCGCCTCCGCCGGTGATGGTGTCGTCACCGTCGCCGCCAAGCAGAGTGTCCGACCCTGCACGCCCGATAAGCGTGTCGTCGCCCCCGTTGCCGGTGAGGGTGCTGCCTTCGTCGCGCGCTGAGAGCGTGTCGTTCCCGTCCCCGGTGGTGACCGACTCGACATTGGTGATCGTCAGGGTGCCGAATCCGATCGACTGCTGCGTGGTGACGTTCAGATCGATGGTGATGTCTTCCGCGAACGTCGAGCCGAACCCGCCGCCGTACTGCACCACGTCAGCGCCGTCGCCGCCGTCGACGACGTCGTCGCCGGCGATCTCCCCGAAGATGTCGAAATTGCTCGCCGGCGCGATCGTATCGGCGCCGGCCGATCCGGTGATCGTGTCGTTCCCGGCGCCGCCTGCAATATTGAAGAAGAACGGATTCACGGCCGCGCTCGCATCAATCGTGTCGTCGCCGTCACCGCCCGCCAGAAGCGCTCGGGTCGATATGGAGGTGATGAGGTCGTCGCCTGCGCCGCCGCGAATGTTCAGCAGATTCGCGCCGCCATGGATCGTGTCGTTGAAAGCCGAGCCGTATACGCCGAACAGCACCTCGATGTTCGTGACCGTGGCGCTGAGCGCGGCCGCCGCCGCTCCCACGGCGTCGGGACCGGTCAGATCGAGTGTGACGCCTGACGCGAAGCCCGCGAGCGTGACCGACAGCGAGTCAATGTCTCCGCCGCCGTCGGCGGTGTCATACAAGCCGATGGTGAAGCTGTCGCGTCCGCCCGCCCCGATCAGGGTGTCGGCCACCCCGTCATCGAGCGAGTTGACAACAAAGTCTTGATCGAACCCGTCGAACCGGACGAGATCGGCTGCGCCCAAAAGATTGACGCCGGCGTCGCTCGAGGCGATCAGCGTGTCCGCGCCGGCCCCGCCATAGGCCGCCCCGTCGGCCACCGTGATCGCGTCGTCGCCGTCCCCGCCAAAGGCGTTGGCCCGGTCTTCATCGGTGATCGTATCATCGCCGGCGCCGCCGAGCAGAGTGTCGGACCCGGCCCCGCCGATCAGGATGTCCGCGCCGTCCCCGCCGCCCAACGTATCGTCGCCGTCGCCGCCCTCAAGCCGGTTTGCGGCGGCGTCGCCGGTTAACGTATCGTCGTGGTCCGATCCGATGAGATCCTCGATGCCGGTGAGCGTGTCCCCTTCGGCGTGACCGGCTCCGGTCTCGCCCGTTTCCAGATCGACCTCGACCCCGGCGTCGGATCCGGCGTAGCTGACCGTGTCCACGCCGGAGCCGCCGTCCAGGAAGTCCGCGCCCGCGCCGCCGATCAGGACGTCGCCGCCGTTCAGGCCGCGAAGAATGTCGTCGCCGGCGCCGCCCTCCAGGCGATTGTCGAAGAAGTCGCCCACCAGCCGGTCATCGAACCCCGAGCCGATCAGGTTCTCAATACTTGTAAGCGTATCGCCTTCCGCGTCGGCGCCCGAACCGGTTCCATTCCACAAGCGAATATCCACGCCGGCGCCGCTGGACGCGTAGTCGGCCGTGTCCACGCCCGCACCGCCGTCCAGCACATCTTCGCCCACGCCTCCGGCGAGAGTGTCGTCACCCGCGCCGCCGATCAGCGTATCGTCGCCGCCGCCGCCGCTCACCGTGTCGTCGCCGTCGCCGCCGTCCAGCCGGTTCACGCCCGCGCTCCCGGTCAGGGTGTCTGCGTGATCGGATCCGATGAGATTCTCAACACCCGTGAAGGTGTCGCCTTCAGCATGGGCGAACTGGCCCGCACCCGCACCCAGGTTCGCCGACACGCCGCCGTCCGATCCGGCGTAGCTCGCAGTATCCACTCCGGCGCCGCCGTCGAGGGTGTCCGCGCCCGCGCCGCCGATCAGCACGTCGTCGCCGTTCACACCGCGAAGAATATCGTCGCCGTCGCCGCCTTCGAGACGGTTGTCGAAGAAATCGCCCACCAGCCGGTCGTCGAACGCCGAGCCGAGGATATTTTCAATCCCGTCCAGCGTGTCGCCTTCAGCGTCGCCGCCCAGTCCGGTTCCGTTCCAAAGGCGCACCGTCACGCCGGCGCTGCTGGCCGCGTAGTCGATCGTATCCGCGCCCGCGCCGCCGAGCAGGGTGTCCGCGCCGGCGCCGCCCGCCAGCACGTCGTCTCCGGCGCCGCCTTCGAGGCGGTTCGCCTCCGCAGTCCCTGTAAGCGTGTCGTCGTGATCGGAGCCGATGAGGTTCTCGATGAAGGTGATCGTGTCGCCTTCGGCATGGCCTGACGCGGCCGCGCCCGTCGCCAGGTTGACCGACACCCCTGTGTTCGAGCCGGCGTAACTCGCCGTATCGTCGCCGTCGCCGCCGTCGATGAAGTCCGCGCCGGCGCCGCCGATCAAGGTGTCGTCACCGATCAGCCCGCGGAGAATGTCGCGGCCGGCGCCGCCCTCAAGCCGGTTGTCGACGAAGTTCTCGCCCACCAGCCGGTCATCGAACCCCGAGCCGATGACGTTCTCGATCCCGGTGAAGGTGTCGCCTTGAGAATGCCCGCCCGATCCAACGCCGCTCCATAGGCGCACCGCCACTGCAGCGTTGCTTGCGGCATAATTCGCCGTGTCGGAGCCCGCGCCGCCCGTAAGCGTGTCCGCGCCGACGCCGCCGGTGAGCGTGTCGTCGCCGTCGCCGCCCTCCAGGGCGTCGTCACCGGCGTCGCCGTCCAGCCTGTCGGCGCCGCCACCGCCGATCAGGGTGTCATTCCCCGAAAGCCCGCGGAGGAAATCGTCTCCTGCGCCGCCATCAAGGCTGTTGTCTCCAAAACCGCCGACAAGCCGGTCGTCAAAGCTCGAACCGATCAGGTTTTCGATTCCGGACAAGGTGTCGCCCGCCGCGTCGCCGCCTGAGCCGGACCCGCTCCACACCTGCACGATCACGCCGCCCGCGCTGGCGGCGTAGCTCGCGGTGTCCACACCGTCGCCGCCGATCAGCGTATCCGCGCCGCCCCGGCCGTCCAGCGTGTCGTCCCCGTCCCCGCCGTCGAGCACATTGGCCCCGGAATCCCCGATCAACGTGTCGTCGAACGCGGAGCCGACAAGATTTTCGATATCCAACAGCGTGTCGCCCGCAGCATCGTTGAACAGTCCGGTTCCGGTGCCGAGATCCACCGTCACCGCACCGGCGCCGCCGGCGTAGCTCGCCGTGTCGACCCCGTCGCCGCCGGCCAGCGCGTCGGCGCCGGCGCCGCCGCTAAGGAGGTCGTCGCCGCCCAGGCCGTTCAACGTGTCCGCACCGGCTCCTGCGCGCAGCGTGTCGCCTGCGGTGCTTCCGTTGACGAACCAGTCTCCAGTCGAATGGGTAAGGATCAGCGTGAACGCGTCATTGCTGCCCGACGCGCTGATCGTGCCGCTTTCAGACGCGGCGACCTTGCCGGTCAGATCAAGCGTGCCCGCGCCGGAGGAAATGAACATCGTGGTGCCGAAATTGGCGATCGTGCTGAAGCTATTGAACTGGTCGAGGCGCGCCGTGATCTGCTGGCTGTCCAGATCAAGCGTTTCGAGATTCGAGAGCGTCGCGGCGGAGAGATCCTGTGCGCCGAACAAACTCAAAGTATCGACACCATCACCGCCATCGATGGACGTAGCGGCGGTGGTCGTTCCAAAGCCTTGAATAACGATTGTGTCGTCGTCAGCGCCGCCATTTAAGTCCGCGGACCCGCCGTCACTATTGTTCCAGGTCAGCGTATCATCGCCGTCCCCGCCATTGAGAATGTCGTCGCCGCCATCGAAAAACGCGCTGAGCTCATCATCGCCCGCGCCGCCGTTCAGCGTGTCGTTCCCCGCGCCAGCGCTGAGCTGATCGTTTCCGGCGCCGCCGTTAAGCACGTCATCGCCCTCGCCGCCGTTGAGCGTATCGTCGCCGGCGCCGGTGCTGAGCGTGTCGCCTGAGGTGCTTCCGTTGACGAACCAGTCTCCAGTCGAATGGGTAAGGATCAGCGTGAACGCGTCATTGCTGCCCGACGCGCCGATCGTGCCGCTTTCAGACGCGGCGACCTTGCCGGTCAGATCAAGCGTGCCCGCGCCGGAGGAAATGAACATCGTGGTGCCGAAACTGGCGATCGTGCTGAAGCTATTGTACTGCGATAGCGTAGCGGTGATCTGAGACCCGTCGAGATCGAGGATTTCAATATTCGAGATCGTCGCGGCGGAAAAATCGACCGGCCCGTTAAGCTGAAGCGTGTCGGTATCGGCCCCGCCGTCAAACAGGCTGCCCGCGACGACCGTTCCGAAGCCGGGGGCCATTTCGATCAGGTCGTTTCCAGCGCCGCCAAGAATCGTCACCACCCCGGTGTTTCCTTGAGGATCGGTCACCCGCCAGCGCAGTATGTCGTCGCCCGTCCCGCCGTCGAGCGTGGTTGCGCCCCAATCTTCCAGCGTGTCGTCGCCGGCGCCGCCGTTGAGCGTGTCCACGCCGTCCGGTCCGAACTCCACGCCGTCCAGCGAATCATCCCCGCCCAGGCCGTTGATCTCGTCGTCGGTGCCGGTCCCGAAAAGCGTGTCGTTTCCCGCGGTTCCGTTGATGATCGCCATGTCCTGCTCCCCAAAATCTAGTTAAGAAAGCGTAACCGGAACTTTGCCTCGACTGCTACTAGTAATCTTTATAGGCGAGCCGCCGGGAATCCGTCGCGCTTGGCTTCGGGGCTCTGTGCGTGCTGGACATCGCCAAGCCTTGGCATAAGTTGGCGTACGGGGACGAAAATGGGGGCGATCTTGTTATCGGCGAGATTGGAGCGGGCGCTTGAGAGGCTCTCGTCGGCGAAAGACGACGACGAGAAATGGCGGGTTGCGCGCGACTTTTTCGATCAGAACGGGTTTCCGGTCGTTAATTACAGCTTTATCGACGGGACGCGCGGCGATCTGGAGAGCGCCCCCGTCCAGATGAAGTCGTCCGCCGACCCGGACTTCATCCAGCATTATCTTGAAAACCGTCTGGACCTTGTCGACCCGCTGGCCGATTACGGTCGCTCGGGCCGCGCCACGCCATACGTGGTCGGCGCGGCGCTGGAGGAGACGCTCGCCAATCTTCCAGACGATCGCCGGAGCCATCTCGACTTCGTCGCGTCCGCCTCTCATTCGATCAACCTTCTGGTGCCGCTTCCGGCGGGCCCGGCCGGGGGAGCTTTGAAAAGCGGCCTCGTTCTGGGCGCGCGAATGAAAGGCGTGGAGTTCAGGACGCTGATGAGCGAGCGCGCGCCGGAGCTCCTGGTGTTCGCCCACCACATGCACATCAGCCTGCAAGCCGGGGTGCGGCGAGAACTGGACGGGGTGGAGCCCTTGAGCGTGCGTGAAGTCGACTGCCTCCAGCACATCGCCGCCGGCAAACGGCCCGATCGCATTTCCGAGGACATGGGGCTCGCGGTCGCCACGGTGAATTTCCACCTCGCCAAGGCCCGCACGAAACTGAACGCGCGCACCACGGCCGAGGCCGTCGCGCGGGCCATCCGCTACGCGATGATCGCGCCGTGACCGCAGGCGCAAGGGGGGCCGGGCGGGGCCGGCCGGTCGGCGGATGATCAGATCGCGATCCAGCCGGCCTCGCCCCGAGAGCGCTGCGTCTTGACCCTTTTCGCGCTGCGGATTACCACGCTTGGCGACGGTCCCGTGCGAACGGGCGAAGAGGGAACACCGGTGAAGCGCGCCAGCGTGAAGTCCGGGGCTGTACCCGCAACTGTCAGCGGCGAGTCCTCCGCCACACCGCCACTGGAGCGTGACGCTCTGGGAAGGCGGCGGAAGGGCGCCGACCCGCGAGCCAGGAGACCTGCCGTCAGTCGCATCGCCGGGAGCGGGAAAACTCCAGGGGCGGCGCGCGGGCTTTCCGTGTGAAGCGACACGAGGGCGCTGGAGCGGCCGGCGGGGTTCCGCCACGCCGGCGGGCGCGTGTTGAGCTTATCTGCGCCGGGGTGCTCCCGCCCGGCGCGCGCGGGGATGACCCATGTTGAACCTATCTGTATCGGCGGCCGCGCTGGCCGCGGCGATCGGCCAGCCCGCCGTGTCGCAGTCCGACCAGCGAGAGGCTGACGGCGACGTGCTTGTCGTCACTGCGGTGCGGGCCGCGACCGACGTGTCGCGCCTGCCGGCCAGCGTTTCCGTCATCGACCGGGACGCCATCGAACTCACCGGCGCGGCGACGCTCGCCGAAGCCCTGCGCGACGAGCCCGGGCTCGCCGTGGTGCAAAGCGGGCCGGCCGGCTCGCTCACCAGCCTCTTCATCCGCGGCGCCAATTCCAAGCACACGCTTGCGCTTTACGATGGCGTTCGGCTGAACGATCCCAGCGCCGCCACCGGCGTGTTCAATTTCGGATCGGACACGCTGGGCGACGCAGAACGCGTGGAGATCGTGCGCGGACCGCTGTCGTCTCTGTACGGCTCGGACGCGGTGGGCGGCGTGATCAATATTCGGCCCCGCACCGCGCCGGAGCGCGGTGTTCAGCCCTTCGCCGAAGCCTCCCTCGGCGACCGCGACACCGTTCGCGGCCTCGCCGGGCTCGGCGCCGGCGGCGATCGCGCGCGCGGGGTCTTCACGCTGGAGCGTTTCGAGACCGGCGGCTACAACGTCACCCCGGCGCGCATCGCAAACGCCGGCTCTGAAGCCGACGGCGCTGCGTCGACCACGCTCAGCGCCAACGGCGCGCTGGATCTGAACCAGGCGGTCTCCGTGGAAGCGCTGGTGCGCCTGCGCGAGATGGAAAGCGAGTTTGACACCTTTTCCGGCGGGTCGTCGGGCTTTCTACGCGCCGACGACGACGATTTGCGGCTCACCGATGATCAGACGCTCTGGAGCCTGGGCCTTGTCGGGCAGGCGCGCGGCGGCGGGCTCACCGGGCGGCTGCGCGGTGGTCAGGTGATCTACGACATCGCCAGTTTCAACGACGGCGCGCGCACCGACGCCTATGAGGGCGAGCGCGACTTCGTTCAGCTCACCGGCGACTGGCGCCCGCAATGGGGCGCGCTGCGCACCGCTTTGGTGAGCTTCGGCGCCGAATATCAGGACGAAGCCATCGACACCGACACCGCCTTCAACGTTCCGCTTTCGGTGTCCGAGGACGCGGTCTCCGTCTTTACCGCGGTCCAGGCCGGCTTGAGCCGGCGGCTGACGATCACCGCTTCGGCGCGTTACGACGATTATGAGGCGTTCGGGGGGGAGGCCACCGGCAATATCGGCGCGGTGTTCGCCCTTTCGGCCCTGAACACGCGTTTGCGGGCCAGCTACGGCACGAGCTTCAAGGCGCCGACCCTGTCGGAACGCTTCGCCAGCTCCGCCTTCGTCACGCCCAACCCGGACCTGGAGCCGGAAGCCGGGGCCATGGGCGAGATCGGGTTTGACACCCGCTTGGACACGGTCGCGTTCGGCGCCGCCTGGTATGAGGGCGAGATCGAAAACCTGATCGAGAACGTCTTCGACTTCGCCACCTTCACCGGCACGAACGTGAATATCGGCGAGGCGGACCTCTCCGGCGTGGAGGCCTATGTGCGTTGGACGCCGGCGCAGGCGCTGACGCTTTCGGCCGATTACACCTATACTGACGCGCTCAACGCCGACACCGGCGTGCGCCTTTTGCGCCGGCCCGAACACGCCTGGGCGGCATCGGCCGAATGGCGCCCGACGCCGAAGGCCGCGGTAAGCCTGCGCTATGCCTATAGCGGCGAGCGCCTGGACGTGGTCTACGACGACGCAGGCGCCTTCGTCGCCGGCGGCGCGCCGGTCGAAGGGTTCGCCCTGGTGGATCTTTCCGGGCGGTATCAGCTCACCGGCGCCTGGCAGGTCTTCGCCGCGGCGACCAATCTGTTCGATGAAACCTATGAGCAGCCGGCCGCTTTCGCCGGCGCGCCGCGCACGGTGTCGATCGGCGTGCGCTGGCGGCCTGAGGGCTAGCGCGGCGTGCGGGCGGTCCTGGCCTTTCTCCTGCTCGCGGCCCTGGCGGCGCCGGCCGCCGGGGCTGACCGACCGCGCGTGGTGTCGCTGGATTACTGCGCCGACCAGTATGTCCTCGCGCTCGCCGAGCGCGATCAGATCCTTGCGGTGAGCACCGGCCCGGAGGACGCCTGGAGCGCCATGCGCGCCCAGGCGGCGGGCCTGCCGGTGCTGCGTGACGACGCCGAAGACGTCATCGCGCGCCGGCCTGACGTAATCGTACGCAGCTATGGTGGAGGCCCGCGCGCGCGGGATTTCTACCGGCGGCTGGGCTTCACCGTGCACGAGCTGGGCTATGCCGCCTCGTTCGCGGACGTTCGCGACATGGTGCGCCGCGCCGCCGCGGCGCTGGGGCGGCCTGAACGCGGAGACCGGATCGTTGCAAAGATGGACGCCGCGCTCAGCGCCGCCGCGGACGGGCCGGCCGGACGGCCGGCGGCGCTTTACGTCACCCCGGGCGGGGTGACCGCGGCGGGCGGCACCCTCGTGCACGAAATCCTGACGGCGGCGGGCTTTGAAAACATCGCCGCGCGCGGCGGCGCCACGGGCTGGCGCGATCTGCCGCTTGAGGCGCTGGTGCTCGACCCGCCCGAGCTCATCGTCACCGGCTTCTTCGACACGCCCACCCAGCGCGTGGACAATTGGAGCGCGGTGCGCCACCCCGTCCTCAAGGCGCAGCTGGAGCGCACGCCGGCGGTGCATCTCGACGGGGCCCATCTCTCCTGCGGCGCCTGGTTCATGGCCGACGCCGCGCTGCAGGCGCGCCGCCAGGCGGACGCGCTCTTGGGGGAGGGGCCATGACCGGGACGGTGTCCTCCACGCGGCTCATCGCCGGCCTTGCGCTCGCCTCGCTCGCGGCGGTGCTGGTCTCCGCGCTGGCCGGCTATGCGCCCATGAGCTTTGGCCGGACGCTCGCCGCACTCGCCGGCGGCGCGGGCGAGGCGGAGCGTCTGATCGTGTGGGAGATTCGCATTCCGCGCGCGCTGACCGCCTTTCTCGTCGGCGCCGCCCTGGGCGCTTCCGGAGCGTTGCTGCAGGGCCTGTTGCGCAATCCGCTGGCTGATCCGGGCGTTCTCGGCGTCAGCGCATCGGCGGCTCTGGGCGCGGTCGTGGCGCTGTATTTCAACCTCGCCCTGATCAGCGCCTTCGCGGTGCCGGTCATGGCCGTGGCGTTCGCCCTGGCGGCCACGGCGGTGCTCTATGTCGCGGGCGCGGCGCGCCTGTCGGCGGTGCAGCTGGTGCTGGTCGGCGTCGGCCTGTCCAGCTTCGCCGGCGCGATCACCGCGCTGGCGATGAACCTGTCGCCCAACCCGTTCTCTCTGTCGGACATGGTGAACTGGCTTTTAGGGTCGGTCGCCAATCGCTCCTTCGCCGATATCGGCTTCGGCGCGCCGTTCTGGATCGCCGGCGCGGTGCTGGCCGGCTTCGCGCTGCCCGGCCTGCGCGCCCTGGCGCTGGGCGAGGACACCGCGGCGACGCTGGGCGCCGATCTGGGGCGGGTGCGGCTTCTGGTCATCACCGCCTCGGCGCTTCTGACCGGCGCGGCGGTCGCGGTGGCGGGCACGATCGGATTTGTCGGCATCGTGGCGCCGCACCTGGTCCGCCCCTTCGTGCGCCACGACCCTGCCGATCTGGTCCTGCCCAGCGCGCTGCTCGCCGGCCTGATCCTTGTCCTCGCCGACACCGCGTTGCGCGTGTTGCCGTTCTCTCAGGAGCTCAAGCTTGGTGTCGCCGCGGCGCTGGTGGGCGCGCCCGCCTTCATCTGGGTGGCGGTGAAAAACCGGAGCATCGGACGATGAGCGCGGCGGCCCTCAAAGCGGCGAGCGTGCGCGCGGGCGAGGCGATGATCCTGGACGGCGTCGATCTGGCTGCGCGTGCTGGCGAGTTCACCGCCCTTGTCGGGCCGAACGGGGCCGGCAAGTCCACGGCGCTGAAAGCTCTGCTGGGTCTTGTCCCGCTGGTGTCGGGCGCGGCGGAGCTGGGCGGGGAGGGGCTGCGGGATCTGCCGCCGCGCCGGCGCGGGCGCCTCGCCGCCTATCTGCCTCAGGAACGCCCGCTTGTGTGGCGGCTGGCGGTGGAGGACGTGGTGGCGCTGGGTCTGTTCGCCTGGAACGGCCGGTCCTATCGCCGGCTCGACGCCGCCGGCCAGGCGAAGGTGCGCGGCGAGCTGGCGCGCCTGGATGTCGCCAGCCTGTTCGGACGCGATCTCACCACACTGTCCGGCGGCGAGCGCGCGCGCGTGCACCTTGCGCGGGCCCTGATCAGCCCGGCGCCGGCCCTGATCGTTGACGAACCGGCGAACGCGCTGGACCTGAAACACCAGCATCAGGCGATGGCGGTACTGCGTGAAGAGGCGGATGCGGGGCGGGCCGTGCTCGCGGCGTTGCATGATCTCGACGCGGCGCGCCGCTGGGCCGACCGTATCGTGGTGCTGGACGCCGGGCGCGTCGTCGCCGACGGCCCGCCGGACACGGCGCTGTCACCGGATCGGCTCGCGGCGGTGTTCGGGGTCCGGCGCGAGGAGGACGGCGGCTACGCCCCGATCTGACACCGGCGCCGTGGCGTGCGGCGTTTGCTGACTGATCCGCGGCCGGCTCAGCCGTCCACCGGCGCCGGCGCGGCGTCAACGCTGTCCCATTGCTCAGTGAGGCGCAGCGCGCCCGTGTCGTAGCCCAGTTGCTCAAGCCAGGTCAGCCGGTCGGCGAGAACCGCCTCGTCCATTTGCGGGGTGCGCGAGAGAATCCATAAAAACCGCCCGCGCGGCTCGGACACCACCGCCCAGCTATAATCCTCGGCCAGATCGATGACCCAGTAATCGCCGAAGAAGAACGGGCCGAAGAAACTCACCTCCAGCTTCGCGCCATTGGAGCCCTCCACCACCTTCGCCCGCCCGGTGACGGTGTCCAGCTCGCCGTCCAGCCCGCCCTTGCGGCAGGCGTTGATCACTTCGATCATGCCGTCGGGCATGGGCCGGTACTGGGCGGTGACGCCTTCGCAGCCTTGCTGGAAACTCACGTCATAGCGCGCGATCTCGAACCAGCGACCGGAATAGCGCTCAAGATCGACGGACTCGACCACTGGCGGCGGCTCGTCTCCGGCCAGCCTGTCCGGCGGCAGAACGCAGGCGGCGGCGAACAGCAGGGGCAGGGGCAGGGCGGCGAGGGCAAGGCGCATGGTGCAGCTCCGCTTCGGTCTGGGCCGTTATAACGCATATGCCGCAGATTGGATCGCGCTAACCGCGCGCCGCGCCGAGCAGGGCGTCGATCTCCTCGTGGGTGGTGCACCAGCTCGCCACGAAGCGGGCCGAGCCGTCCGGCCAGCCGTAAAATCCCGCCCCGGCGCCGCGAAGGCGGTCTGCGAGAGCCGGGTCGAGGCGAGCGAACACCTCGTTGCCGTCACAAGGATGGGCGAGACCGGCGCCGGGCAGGGCGTCGAGCCCCGCCGCGATGCGCCCGCCCGCGCTGTTGGCGGCGCGCGCCAGCTCAAGCCACAGCCCGTCCTCGAGCCAGGCCTCCATCTGTGCGGCGACATAGCGCATTTTCGGCAGCATGTGTCCGGCCCGCTTCTGGCGCGCCTGCAGCGCCGGGAAGCGGTCCATCACCGTTGGAAACAGGATCACCGCTTCTGCGGCCAGGGCGCCGTTCTTGGTCGCCCCCAGGCACAGCGCGTCGACGCCGGCCTTCCAGGTCATCTGCGCAGGCGAGCAGTTCAGGCGCGCGAGCGCATTGGAGAACCGCGCCCCGTCCATGTGGACGGCGAGGCCGGCGTCTTTGGCCAGCCCGGCCAGCGTCTCGATCTCTTCAAGCGCATAGACGCAGCCTGATTCGTTCAGCTGGGAGACGGACAGGACGGCGGGCGGGCTGGCGTGCACGAAATCGCGCGGCCATTCGGTGAGGGCCGACGCGAGCGTGTCGGCGGGAATTTTCGCGTGATCGCCCTTGAGCGCCAAAAGCTTGGCGCCGCCGGTGAAGAATTCCGGCGCGCCGCGCTCGTCGCGGTGAATATGCGCCTCGTCATGGCACAGGATCGCCGCGTCGCCGGGGCACAGCACCGAGAGGGCGAGCGCGTTCGAGGCGGTGCCCGAAATGGTGAACACCACCTCCAGATCGGTCTCGAAAATGTCCTTCAGCCGCGCCTTCACCCGGTCGCTGACGGGGTCGGCGCCATAGCTCGGCGCGAAACCGTCATTGGCCCGGCTCAGGGCGTCCAGCACGGCGGGATGGGCGGGGGCGGTGGTGTCGGAGAGAAAATTCATGGGACGCGATCAAGCCGGGGTTAGGGAAGCGCGTCAACGCCGCGAACCGCCATTTTTGGGCTCGCACATGGACCACGCGCTCAAACCCGACACCGACTTCTGCGACGCGGCGCATGGAAACGCGATTTTAGACATCGCGCCGGGCGAAGAGATCGCCTCGATGACGTAGATTTCAAGTCGGACTTTGTGATGCTCTGCTCCATGGTCGAGGCGAACGCCCGCCCGCAGGCGCATATCCTCGCGGCCGCGAAAAAAAAGGGCGGCGGATCATTCCGCCGCCCTCGCCGATGCGAGGGGAAAACGCTCGGCTAAAAACCGGGCGCGGCGCTTAGTTCGGCTCTGGCGCGGGCGGCTTGCCGCTCGCCTCGCCGGCCAGCCCAGACAGATCGCCGGCCTTCAAGCCCAGCTCGCTCATCAGCGCGTCCACCAGCGGCGCCTGGCTGCGATAGCGCAATGCTGCGTTCACCGCCTGGTCGGCGAGGCCCGAGCCCTCGCCGGCGCCGGCCGCACCGGAACCGCCATGGCCGTTCAGACCGTCGACCTGCAGGATCTTGATGTCGGAGATCTGCTCCATGGGCTTCGCCGACTCGGCGATGATCTCCGGCAGCTGCTTGATGAGCTCCATGCGCACCTGCATAGAGACTTGCTCCGCCGAGAGCAGGTTCTCCGCTTCATTGATGGCCCGCTTTCCGGCGGCCTCGACCTGGTAGACGGCCTCCAGCGCTTCGGCGCGAAGGCGCTCGGCCTGGGCGTGACCTTCTGCAGTGAGGCGCTCCTTCTGCGCGTCGGCCTCGGCGGCGATGCGGATCGCTTCGGCGCGGTCGGCGGCGGCGGCCTTCTCGGTTTCTGCGGCGACCTGGATGGCGATCGCCTCCTGCTCGGCGGCCTTGCGCGCTTCGATGAGCTGGATCTCCTTCTCGCGGTTGGCGATCTCGGTCTCGCGCGCGGTGGTCACCTCCTCGGACGCCTTCGCCGCGATCGCGCGGGCTTCGTCCGCCTTGGAGTCGGCTTCGGATTTTTCGCGGCTCTTCTCGGCGACAGCGATGTCGCGGGTTTGTTCGGCGAGCGCGATCTGCTTGGCTTTCTCCACCGCGGCGGCCTCGACGGCTTGGGCCTTGGATATCTCCTTCTCTTCAACGAGCCGCGCCTTTTCGATTTCGCGCTCGGCGACGGCTTGGTCGGATCGGATGCCGGCCTCGCGCACCTGCTGGCCGGCGAGAATCTTGGCTTCCTCGGCTTCACGCTCGCGCTCGGCGCGCTCGCGGGCGACCTGGGCGCCTTGTTCGGCGGTGCGGGTTTGCACCTCCCGGTCCTGTTCCAGGCGCGCATATTCCTCGTCGCGCTGAATGGTGAACTGCTGCTGGCGCGTTTCCAGATTCTTGCGCGCGATCAGGACTTCGGTCTCCTGCTCGATATCGTTGCGCTTCTTGCGCCGCTCTTCGATCTCCTGTGTAAGCTTCGTCAAGCCCTCGGCGTCGAACGCGTTGTCGGGATTGAAGAATTCCTTGTTTGTCTGGTCCAGCCCCGTGAGCGAGACCGATTCCAGCTCCAACCCGTTTTTCAAAATGTCTTCGGAGACCGCCGCCTGAACTTTCTGAACAAAATCCACGCGCTGCTCGTGCAATTCCTCCATGGCCATTTCGGCGGCCACCGCGCGCAGGGCGTCGACGAACTTGCCTTCGACCAGCTCTTTCAGGTCGCTCGGAGTCATGGTGCGCTTGCCGAGCGTCTGGGCGGCGTTGGCGATGGACTCCACCGTCGGCTGAACCCGCACGTAAAACTCGGCCTGCACGTCTACGCGCATTCGATCGCGCGTGATCAGCGCCTGGCCGTCATTTCGCCGCACCTCCAGGCGCAGCGTGTTCATATTCACCGGGATGATCTCGTGGAGCACCGGGAAGACCAGCGCGCCGCCGTTCATGATGACCTTTTGGCCGCCGAAGCCGGTGCGCACGAAGCTCACCTCCTTCGACGAACGGCGATAGAGGCGGGCGAAGATCAGGCCGATCGCCAGAAGTGCGACGAAGATCACGCCGGCGATCATGAGAATGTCGAGGACGGGCATGGCGGGCTCCATGGCGGTTTGGGCGGCGTCAGGGCCGGGCAGGGAGATGTCAGGTCGGGTCATCGGTCAGCACCGGGTTCGGGTTGGCGATCGCGCGGTAGCGCCCGCCCGCCTCGCGCACGAGCAGCACCGCGTCGCCGGCGGTGAACTGCTCGCCGGCGTCGTCGGGCTCGACGAGCAGGTAGTGCGTGAGGCCGTGGGCGTCGGTGAGCTTGGCTTCAGCAGGAGAGCCTTGGCGGGCCACGCCGCGGATCACCACGGCGATGCGTCCGATGAAGCCCGTCCGGCTGACTGCGTCGGTCTGCTCCTTCGGGATGAGGCGGGCCAGCACCAGGCCGCTGGCGCGGGTGGCCGGCACGGCGGCGCACAGGGCGGGAACAACCGCGAGCGCCGCCGGCAGAGTGACGCCGAATAGACTCGAAAGCGCGGCCTGGACCGCGTAGCCGGCCAGGCCGAACGCGGTCAGGAAGGCGATCAGCAGGACCAGGATCGGCACCTTGCCGACGCACAGCCAGCCGAGCACCGAGGAGAGTGGGCCCGCCCCCGGCGCGTCGGGCGCGGCGACCGCGTCGGCGTCAAGCGCGCCGCCGGACCCGGCGAGGTCGACTTCCGCGTCCAGATCGACCTCAATCTCCGGCAGCATGTTGTCAAGAAAGCCCGACGGGGCGATCCCCATGAGGGCGCCGGCCAATTCGGCCAACGCGATCACGAGCATCAGCACCAAGGCCACCGCGAAGGGGGCGACGGCGGGGTCGAAAACCCCGCTCATCGCTCGTCCGACTTGGCCGCTTTCAGGGCGGCTAGACGCTCCTTCACCCGGTTGCCGCGCGAGATCTGCTCCAGCTCGGCGAGCTTGGCCGCGGTCTCGCGATCAGACTTGACCGATCCGCCGACACCGGTCTGGCCGCGCAGCACGCGGTTGAAAGCGCTTTCAGCCTTGTCGGCGCGCGCTTCGGCGCCGTCGTCACGGCCGGCGGAGCCAGCTCCGGCCGACCCGGGCGCCGCGCTGTCTGCGCGCGAACTCAGATAGGTGTCGAGATCGGCCGCCATCTCGCGTTTGCGGCCCTGCAGCGCCTGGACATAGCCTTCAAGCTCGGCTTCGTGCTCAGCGGCTTCGGTCAGCGCGCTTTCCAGAAGCGGGATCTGAGCCTCGATGTCGAGCTGCCGGCCGATGGCGGCCTCCGCCAGGTCATCGCGGCCCTCAGTAACCGCGGTCTCGATCTGGCCGGCCAGCGCCTCATGCTTGGCGGTCGCCTCCATGAGGCGCTTGTTGGCGTGATGCTTGTTCGCCGCGGCGAGGCCCAGCTCGGCGCGCACGTCATCAATGGCGCGCTCCACCTCGCGGATCGCCTCGCGCATCACCGTCTCCGGTGCGGCGTTCTCCACCGCATCAACGACGGAATTGACGCTTCCCGACACCAATCGCGTGACTCGCGACACCAGTCCTTCAGCCATGCCCCTCTCCCTTAGCTTGAGGTTTTAGCCATTTTGGCGAGTTCGGCAAGCTCGATCACCGCTGAAAGACGAGTTTTCAACGCCTCACGGTTCAGAGCCCGCGGCTCGCGCAAGAGTCCGATCTGCATGAGGTCTTCGAGCAAGGCGAAGGCCTGGTCGATGACCCGTTCTTCAAAGTGTTCAAGCGCGGCGGCGGCGTCTTTGGCCTCGCCGGGCGCTTCCGGTCCGGCGAGCGCCAGCGCGACGAGCTCTGGCAGCCGGTCGTAGACCCGCTGGAGCACTTCCGAGTGTGCGCCTGCGGCCTCTTCGTCCTGGCGCAAGCGCCGCCTGGCCGGCCGCATCAGGTCGCCGAGCATTTCCGACGCCTCACCGGCGTCGCGCGGACCAGCGCGCAGCCGGCGTTCAGATGCGAGCAGGGCGCGCATTTTCTCAGACGGAGTCGCGGCGTCCCCGATCTCGAGCCGGGCGAGAAACTCGGCGTCGTCATCGCTGATGCGCACCGAAAGCGGTACTGTTTTTCCAGGCATGTCGATCTCCTGTCACGAGAACGGTATTACAAATAAATGCATTTGTATACAGACTTTGACAAATTTCGTGTTCTGGTGGGAAAGCCGCTCGCTTCGGCGTCGCGCGGGGTCGCGCTCACGCGCCCCTAGGGGTTACCCTCCAGCCGCTGCGCAGCGTATAAGCGCGGGAAACAGCTTCGGCGGCGACACCCATGAAAACACGCGTCCTGACCCACCCGTCCGGCTTTGAGCACCGCGCGCCCGAGGGCCATCCCGAGCATCCCGGGAGGCTTCAGGCGGCGCTCGACGGCGCGCGGGGCGCAGGCTTCGAGATCGCGGAGAGCGCGGGCCGGGCCGAGCGCGGCCAGCTGGAGCGGGTGCATGCGCCGCTTCTGGTGGACCAGGTGTTCAACACCGAGCCCAAGGCCGGCTGGGCGAAGATCGACATGGACACCTATATGGCTGCGGGCTCGCTGGACGCCGCGCTTCACGCCGCTGGGGCGGGGATTGAGGCGGTCGACGCGGTGATGGCCAAAGAAGCTGAAGCCGTGTTCGTCGCCGCCCGCCCGCCGGGGCACCACGCCGAGTCGGACCGGGCCATGGGGTTCTGCCTGTTCAATTCCATCGCCGTCGCCGCCGCCCATGCGCTCGACCATCACGGCCTTTCGAAAGTCGCCGTGGTCGACATCGACGTGCACCACGGCAACGGTACTCAGGCCTGGGCCGAGACCGAGCCGCGCGCCCTGTTCGCCTCGATCCATCAGGGCTGGATCTATCCCGGCACCGGCGCGGCCCACGAGACCGGCGGCCACGGCAACATCATCAACCTGCCCATGGAGCGGGGAACGGCCGGCGCGGCCTGGCGCGCGGCGATCGAATCGCGCGTGCTGCCGGCGCTTGAGCGATTCGGGCCCGATCTCATCCTTGTCTCGGCGGGGTTTGACGCCCATGAGGCCGATCCTCTGGCCGGTATGGCTTTGGTGGAAGCCGATTACGCCTGGGCGGGCGCGGCGCTCGGCGGGGCCGCGAAGCGGCTGAGCGCATCACGGCTTGTGTGCATGCTCGAGGGGGGATACGACTGCCCCGCGCTCGAGCGCTCCGTGGGAGCGTTCCTCAGCGCGCTGGAGGCGGCCTGACGGGGGCGGCCGCGCCTCCCGCTGGTTTGTCCCCCATCATGGCGTGCACGCGTATCCAAGCCTCATGATCGAGCCCGAAACCCCTCTCGCGCCCGGACAGATCGTCATTGCGCGCCATGGCGAGCCGGACGCCGACCGCTATGAGCGGATGGGCTGGCGCGGCTATGAGCGCTGGTGGGCGGCCTATGACGAGGCGGGCCTGAAGGCCGGGCAGGACG
The DNA here is from genome assembly GCA_040217555.1 of Oceanicaulis sp. GTDB lineage: Bacteria > Pseudomonadota > Alphaproteobacteria > Caulobacterales > Maricaulaceae > Oceanicaulis. The sequence continues at coordinate 35,022 of JAVJPX010000011.1, read as the reverse complement.
TGCCCGAAAGCCTTGTGGCCGAGGCGCGCCAGGCGCGCTCGCTTTACGCCTCCACCTTGCCGCGCGCCATCGAGACCGCCCAGGCCTGCTGCGGGGGCCGGGAGATCTCGCTGGACTCCATGTTCGTCGAGGCGCCCCTGCCGCCCCCGGCGATGCCCGGGCGTTTCACCGCGCGCACCTGGGGCGTCATCGCGCGCTGTTCCTGGTGGGTGGGTCACGCCCGCGGCCGCGAAAGCCGGCCCCAGGCCGAGCGCCGCGCCCAGACCGCGGTCGAGGCGCTTATCGAGGCCGCGAGCCACGGCCCGGTCATCCTGTTCGCCCATGGCTGGTTCAACCGGATGATGCGCCCGCAGCTGAAAAAGCGCGGCTGGGCGTGCGTGCGCGATGGCGGCGACTGGTACTGGTCCTGGCGCCGGTACGAGCTTAAAAACACCTCACGGCGCAGCACGGGCGGTTGATCGCCGAGCGGATCGGCGCTTCTCTTGTCGCCCCCTTAGATCACCGGAGCCGCGCCATGGCCGACCCCGCTTCCACCGACATCGCCTCCATGAGCTTCGAGGCCGCGCTCGCCGAGCTGGAAGGCATCGTCAGCCAGCTGGAACGCGGCGAGGTGGAGCTTGAAAAGTCCATCGCCATGTACGAGCGTGGCGCGGCGCTGAAAGCCCATTGCGAAGCGCGCCTGAAGGAAGCCCAGCTGAAAGTGGACAAGATCGTCGTCGGCTCCGGCGGCGAGGTCTCCACCGAACCTGCGGACCTTAGCTGATGACGCGGCCGGACGATCCGCCCGCCGATGAGATCGCGCCGGACGCGTTCTTCGCCGCCGATATCCGGCTCGGGCGAATCGTCACCGCCGAACCTTTTCCCGAGGCGCGCAAGCCGGCCTACAAGCTCGCCATCGATTTCGGCCCCGGCGTGGGGGTGAGGAAAAGCTCCGCTCAGATCACCGAACACTATACGCCGGACGCCCTTATGGGGCGTGCGGTGCTGGGCGTGGTGAACTTTCCGCCGCGCCAGATCGGGCCGGTGCGCTCTGAGGTGCTGGTCCTCGGCGTGCACGACGCACAAGGCCGGGTGCGGCTGCTTTCGCCGGACGGCGAGGCGCCCCTGGGCGCACGGGTGTCCTGAGATGAGCGCTTTCAACACCGTCCTGTCTGAAACCGCAGACCGCGTCACCGTGGCGCTCGACGCGCTTCTGCCGCGCCCGGACGGTCCTGAAAAGCGCCTGATCTCCGCCATGCGCTACGCCGCGCTGGGGCCGGGCAAGCGCATGCGGCCCTTCCTGACAATCGAGTGCGGGCGGCTGGTGGGCGCGGACGAGCGCGCCCTGTTGCGCGCGGCCTGTGCGGTGGAGTGCGTGCACGCCTATTCGCTGATTCACGACGATCTGCCCGCCATGGACGATGACGACATCCGCCGCGGCCGCGACACGGTGCACATCGCCTATGACGAAGCCACCGCGATTCTCGCCGGCGACGCTCTGCAGACCATGGCGTTTGAAATTCTCGCCGACCCTGAAACCTGCACCGATCCCGGCGCACGCGCCCAGCTGGTGTTGCGCCTGGCCCGCGCCGCCGGCGCGCGCGGCATGGCGGGCGGGCAGATGATCGACATGGCCATCGAGGCGGGTGAGGCTGACGATATCGGCGTCATCACGCGGTGCCAGCGCATGAAGACCGGCGCGCTCATCGCGTTCTGCGCCGAGGCCGGCGCCACGATCGTGGAGGCTGCGAAGGATCAGCGCACCGCGCTTGAAGGTTTCGCCCATGATCTCGGCTTGTGTTATCAGATCGTCGACGACCTTCTTGACGCCGAAGGCGACGAAACCCTCACCGGCAAGCGCACGCGCAAGGACGCCGGTCAGGGAAAGGCCACCTTCGTCACCATCCTCGGTGTGGAGGGGGCGCGCGACCGGGCGCACCGGCTCGCAGAGCAGGCAAAGGACCACCTGGCTCCGTTCGGAGCGGAGGCGGGACGCTTGCGCGAGACGGTGGATTACGTGTTGGATCGCCAGTCTTGACGTATACATGACCGCAAACGCGGTTTGACCGGAGCCCCCATGCCCGAAACGCCCCATCTCGACCAAGTCCAGCTCCCCCGTGATCTGAAGAATCGCGACATGCGCTTCCTGCGCGCCGCAGCCGACGAGCTGCGCGCTGAAGTGATCGACGCGGTGTCCGTGACCGGCGGCCATCTCGGCGCCGGGCTCGGCGTGGTGGAGCTGACGCTGGCCCTGCACCATGTTTTCGATACGCCGGACGACATCCTGGTCTGGGACGTGGGCCACCAGTGCTATCCCCACAAGATCCTCACCGGCCGGCGTGACCGCATCCGCACGCTGCGCCAGGGCGGGGGGCTTTCCGGCTTCACCAAGCGCAAGGAAAGCGAATACGACCCGTTCGGCGCTGCGCACGCCTCCACCTCGATCTCGGCCGGGCTCGGCTTTGCTGTGGGCCGCGACCTGAAGGGCGAAACCGAGCGCAATGTGATCGCTGTGATCGGCGACGGCTCCATGAGCGCGGGCATGGCCTACGAGGCCATGAACAACGCCGGCGCGCTCGACAAGAACATGATCGTGATCCTGAACGACAACGACATGTCCATCGCGCCGCCCGTGGGCGCGATGAGCCATTATTTCGCCCGCCAGGTCAGCTCCAAGAGCTATCGCGACCTGCGCAAGCTCGGCAAGGGCGTGGCCAAGGCGCTCGGCGTGGAGGCCTCGGCCCGGCGCGCCGAGGAGTATCTGCGCGGCATGGCCGTGGGCGGCACGCTGTTTGAAGAGCTCGGCTTTCGGTATATCGGCCCCATCGACGGCCACGATCTCGACCAGCTGATCCCGGTGCTGCGCAATGTGCGCGACGCCGCCGAAGGCCCGGTTCTGATCCATGTCTGCACCCAGAAGGGCAAGGGCTACGCCCCGGCGGAATCGGCCAGCGACAAATATCACGGCGTCTCCAAGTTCAACGTCGTCACCGGTGAGCAACAGAAGGGCAAGGCGGGCGGGCCCAGCTACACCTCGGTGTTCGCCAAGGCGTTGATCGCCGAAGCGGAGAAGGACGAGAAGGTCTGCGCCGTCACCGCGGCCATGCCCGGCGGCACCGGCGTGGACAAATTCATGACCCGCTTCCCCGACCGGGCCTGGGACGTGGGCATCGCCGAACAGCACGCGGTCACCTTTGCAGCCGGACTCGCGGCTGAAGGCCTGAAACCATTTGCGGCGATCTATTCCACCTTCCTGCAGCGCGGCTATGATCAGGTCGTCCACGACGTGGCGATCCAGTCCTTGCCGGTGCGCTTCGCCATCGACCGCGCCGGGCTGGTCGGCGCGGACGGCCAGACCCACGCCGGCGCGTTCGATGTCGGCTATCTCGGCGCGTTGCCCGGCATGGTGGTCATGGCCGCCGCCGACGAAGCGGAGCTGACCCGCATGGTGGCCACCGCCGCTCAAATCGACGACCGGCCCAGCGCCTTCCGCTATCCGCGCGGCGAGGGGATGGGCGTTGATATCCCGCTCAATCCCGAACCGCTGGAGATCGGCAAGGGGCGGATCATTTCAGAAGGTACAGGCGTCGCCATCCTGAATTTCGGCGCGCGCCTGTCCGAAGTGCTCAAGAGCGCCGAGGAGCTTGGCGGTTATGGGCTCACCCCCACCATCGCGGACGCCCGCTTCGCCAAGCCGCTGGATGAGGATTTGATCACGCGCCTAGCCAAGGAGCACGAGGTTCTGATCACCATTGAGGAGGGCGCGCGCGGCGGCTTCGGCGCGTTCGTGCTGCACTTCCTTGCAGACTCCGGCGCGCTGGACGCAGGGCTGAAAATTCGCACCATGACGCTGCCCGACATCTTCCAGGACCAGGATAGCCCGTACGCCATGTACGAGACGGCCGGGCTCAACGCCAAGCACGTCACCGCGAAGGTGCTCGAAGCGCTCGGCCGCGAGGCTGAGGCCGCCAAGGCGCTGGCGTAAGCCCGTCTACGGCGCTGCGGCGACTGCACCTGGACTTGACGCACGCCAGCCGGCCGCCGGAGACACCGGCGGGCGATTTTTAACGCTTCGCCTGGCTCGCTGAGCCGGTCCGCGCGTTTCAGTTCGTGCTATTAAATGAAATTGCGCTCACAAATTCAGCTTCAGGCCTGCCAAACGGATGCGCGTTGGTTATACCGGTAATTCCAACCAGAGGACTGGCGATTGAACCTGCAGCAGCTTGAATATGTCGACGCCGTTTCGCGCCATCGCAGCCTTCGTTCCGCCGCCGACGCTCTTGGCGTCACACCGCAGGCGCTGTCGCGTGCGATCGGGGCGCTGGAGCGCGAATTGTCGGCGCAGATCTTCGAGCGCGCCGCCGGCGGTGTGATCTTCACGCCCTTCGGCGCGCGGCTGCATGAGAAAATCCTCCAGGCTTTGCGCCTGCGCGATCAGATCGCGCAGAGCGCGTCCAGCTCCAAGCGCAAGCGCCTGTCGGTCGGCGCCGGCTACGTGTTCAGCACCAGCGCGCTGGCGGGGCTTGCGTGCAAGGCGTTCGACCGGTTGGGGTTCGAGCGGATCGACTGGATCGCCGGCGCCAATCTGCAGCTGACGCCGCGCGTGGCCGCCGGCGAGCTGGATTTCGCGTTCACCAGTGAAACACCGTCCACGCCGCGCCTTCTGTTCAGCCCGGTGTTCGAGTTCGGCTGGTTGCTGGCGGCGCGATCGGACCATCCCATCGTGCGCTCGGGCGATCTGGCGAGGGTCGCCGACTATGGATTCGTGGCGGCGCCCTCGCCAAACGGCCACGCGAATATCGAACGCGCCGCCCGCGCGCTTTCAGGCCGGCCTGCGCAGATCACCGCGACCGCAGACAGCGTGCTCGATCTGGTGCGCCTGGTGCAGAACAGCGACCGGCTCGCGCTGGTTCCGGAGACGATTTGCCGGTCCTTGTGCGACTGGTCGGGGATCGCCACGCTGCCCGCATCCGACCTGCCCAAGCGCGCCTACGGCCTGCTCACGCCGCGGCGGGCCCCGGTGGGGCTGGACTGGGATGCGCTGATGGAGGCGGTGGACGGCGTATTTGCAGACTTCACGCAATCCTTCGGGTCTCGCTCATGACGCTGCAACAGCTGCTGCATCTGCGCACGGTGATGGCCGAGGGCGGCTTCGGGGCCGCCGGGCGCAAGCTCGATCTCACCCAGCAGGCGGTGTCGCGGTCGGTGCGCGCGCTGGAGGAGGAGCTGGGGCGGGTGCTGATCGACCGCAGCCCCGGCGGACTGGCGCTGACCCGTGAGGGCGAAGCGGTGATGAGCCTCGCCTCTGAACTGCTGGCCCTGGTCGACGACATGAAGCGCAGCGCCGCCGCGAGCGACGCGGCCAGCCTGAAACTTCGCGTCGGCATGAGCTTCTGGTACTCGCTGACCCGGAAGAGCGCGGATATTTTGAGCGTTCTGGAAGCCCTGCCGGCCGCAGAACTTGTCTTGCTGCCGGGCGCCACGCGCACCTTCTCCGCTCAGATCGCGGCGCGGGAGCTGGATTTCGCCCTGTGCGCGGAGCCAGGCGACGGCGGCACGCTGTCCTTCACTTCGCTGGCAGACGTGGCCTGGGGGATCGCCCTGCGCGAGGATCATCCCGCGCTCTCCGGCGACCGGCTCGACGCTGAAAAGCTGGCGTGGGTGAGCGACGCCAGCGAGGTGGGCGAAGCGCTGGTCGGCCGCCTGGCAAGCGCCTACGGCGTGGACGCCCCGGCGCTGCGCCTGCGCTCGGGCCTGCCCGCCTTCGCCCTGCGCGCCATTTTGGAGCGCAATCTCGTCGCGGCGGCGCCGCTCGACGTGGATCCCGCAGTGGTGGCCGGGCTCGGCATGCGCCTCGTCGCGCCGCCCCGGCCGGTGACCATGCGCCACGGCCTGTTGCGATCGCGCCGGCGCATCGCGGGGCTGGACTGGGACAAGCTGGAGTCGGCGCTCAAGATCGCCCACGGCGCTGAAGCCGGGTGAGGCGCATAAAAAACCCCCGGCGCCTGGGCGCCGGGGGTCTTCACGTCCCTAAAAAGGGCGTTCGGCCTTAAAGGGCCTGCAGCTCGCCGGCCGAGGTCTTGCCCGAGCGCTGGTCGCGGACTTCCTCGAACTGGATGCGCTGGCCTTCTTGCAGCTGCGCCATGCCGGCGCGCTCGACGGCCGTGGCGTGCACGAACACGTCCTTGGAGCCGTCGTCAGGCTGAATGAAGCCGTAGCCTTTGGTGGAGTTGAACCATTTCACAATTCCCGTAGCCATGGGAAACTTCCTTTACGTCATAGTTAAGCGACGCACCGCATGCGTTGCGGCACGTGTCGATCAAGATTTGGAGAGGTTCGGAGAAGGGGCGCGAAGCCGCGCGGACCAAAAAGACCGGCCAAAAATCGATGAAGCATGAGTAGCAACATAAAATGAAAAGTGCAAGTTGTTTTGAAATTTATTTTAGCTGCGATTTGGGGGCGATGACACGTGCGCGCTGACAAGCATCTCGTCGAGCACGGCTATTTCGAAACTCGCGCGCAAGCCCAGGCGGCCATCGCCGCCGGCCTTGTGCGCGCCGACGGACGGGTGATCGAGAAAGCGTCCGCGAAAATCGCCGTGGGCGCGGTGATCGAAGCCGAGCCCGTCCATCCCTATGTCAGCCGAGCGGCGCTGAAGCTTGCAGCCGGGCTCGACGCGTTCGCGATTGATCCAGCCGGGCTCGACTGTCTGGACGTGGGCGCCAGCACCGGCGGATTCACCCAAGTCCTTCTGGAGCGCGGCGCCGCCTTTGTGGCGGCGGTGGATGTGGGCCGCGGTCAGCTGCACGCCAGCCTTCGCGATGATCCGCGCGTGCTCAGCCTCGAGGCCACCGATGCGCGCGCGCTGACGCTGGACCGGATCGCAGGGCGTCCGCCCAGGCTGGTGGTCTGCGACGCAAGCTTCATTTCGCTGGGTAAAGTGCTGCCGGTTCCGCTGCGGCTGGCTGCGCCCGGCGCGCGGCTGGCGGCCCTTTTCAAGCCCCAGTTTGAAGTGGGACGCGCGCATGTGGGCAAGGGTGGGATCGTCTCCGACACGGCGGCGGTCCAGACAGCGCGTGAAAAAGCCCGCGCCTTCTTGCAGGGCGCGGGCTTTGATCTGATCGGCGAAACCGAGAGCCCGATTACGGGCGGGGACGGCAATCGCGAATACCTGATCGGCGCGGTCAAGCGCGCCGATCAATCCTAGTCGTCGCGATGAACGCGCTCTGAGCGTTCGTGACGCTCCTGGGCTTCGAGGCTGAGGGTGGCGACCGGGCGGGCGTCGAGGCGGGCGAGGGAAATCGGCTCGCCGGTCTCTTCGCAATAGCCGTATTCGCCGACCTCGATCCGGCGCAGGGCGGAGTCGATCTTGGAGATCAGCTTGCGCTGGCGGTCGCGGGCGCGCAGCTCCAGCGCGCGATCGGTCTCGGTGGAGGCGCGATCGGCGAGATCAGGCAGAGAGCCCATGTCTTCTTGAAGATTCGACAGGGTCGACTTGCTCTCGCGGATGATCTCGTCTTTCCAGGCGAGAAGCTTGCGCCGGAAGTACTCCTTCTGGCGCTCGTTCATGAACTCTTCCTTCTCGCTCGGCCGATAGCCGGCGGGAAGTTCGATCTTGGATTCCGTGGCCACGCTCATAAGACCGTCTCCTGCGCCGCCCCTCTTAAAAGCGCCGGGAGAATAGCCGCGGCGCACTTTGAGTCAATCAGGCACGGCCGTCTATGCACAACTAATGCCTGATTGCGAAAGTCCCATGAAATCTTGACGTTAATAAGACGGAGCGGCGCCGTTCACGCGTCATGCTTGGCCAGCTCCACCGCCGCGCGCACCTCCACCTCGTCCAGCATCGCCTCCAGGCGCGGGTCGTCGGTGGCGTCGCGGCGGCTCTTCAGCGTCTCCATCAACCGCACCAGGGTGGGCCGGGGCAGGGCGCCGTCGAGCAAGGCGAGTTTAAGATCGTCGAGCACGTCCAGAAGCGAGAAGGCGCGCTCGGTCGCCTGTTTTTTGGCTTCGCGGAAATCGCCCGCGCCCTGCAGCGCCAAGAGGGCGTCCACCGACCCGATGGCGCCGGCGCCGGACAAACCGCCGCTGGCGGCAGGGCCTTGAGCGGGCGCGCCGCCGCCAGGATTGAAGCCGGACGCCGGCGCGGCCTTGCCCGCCTTGCGCGGACCCGAGGCGCCGGAGAGATTGCGCGGACCGTTGACCTTCATGCGTGAAAAGCCCTTCCAAGCCTTGGGATCGACACTGGCTTAAGCTCTGTTAACAAGGCCTTAAGCCTGATGCGCCAGCCGGCAGATCTTGCCGGGCCGGGGCGCCGGGGCGGCAGATCGCGCCCAGCCGTGGAATTTTCAAGTCTTTGAAATATTAGGTGCATCGGCGCATTAACCTTGGCACGGTTCTGGCATGGCGGGCGCGGTCGGCCGCAGCCTGGATGATTTGAACCGCCATCATGATCCGATTCCTCGCCCTTTTCGCGGTGTTCGCCGTGTTCGCCGTCTTCGCCGCGCCGGCCCTGGCCGATCCGCGCATCAAGGATATCGCCGACGTGGAGGGCGTGCGCGACAACCAGCTGGTGGGGTACGGGCTGGTGGTGGGTCTGGACGGGTCCGGCGACACGCTTCGAAACTCCGCGTTCACCCGCCAGGCGCTGAACTCCATGCTGGAGCGGTTCAACATCAATGTGCGCGAGGCCGATTTGCGCACCGGCAACGTGGCTGCGGTGATCGTCACCGCCGAGCTTCCGCCCTTCTCCATGCAGGGCACGCGCCTTGACGTCACGGTGAGCGCCATCGGCGACGCCGACAGCCTGCAGGGCGGCATGCTGGTGGCCACACCGCTGATGAGCTCGGGAGGCGATGTCTACGCCATCGCCCAAGGCTCGCTCGCGGTGGGCGGGTTCGCGGCCGAAGGCGACGCGGCCAGCGTCACGCGCGGCGTGCCCACCAATGGGCGCATCGCCAACGGCGCGGTGATCGAGCGCGAGGTGGACTGGAACCTCGCCGAGCAGGCCTCCATACGTCTGGCGCTGCGCAATCCCGACTTCACCACGGCGCGCCGCATGGCGAGCGCCATCAACGCCTATCTCGGCGCCCAGGCCGCCAGCGCGGAGAACCCCTCCATCGTCTCTCTCTCTCGACCCACGGGCTTTCGCGGCGACATGGTCGCGCTGGTCGCCGAGGTGGAGCAGCTGCGCGTGGAGACCGACATGCGCGCGCGCGTCGTCATCGACGAAAGCACCGGCACCATCGTCATGGGCGAGAACGTGCGCGTGTCCACCGTCGCAATCGCCCAGGGCGGTCTGACCATCACTGTCGCCGAAAGCCCGGTGGCCAGCCAGGCGCAACCCTTCGCCGACGGCGGCGAGACGGTGGTCCTGCCGCGCACCGACGTCACCGTGGAGGAGGGCCAGGCCGAGCTTGGCGTGCTGGAGGGCACGGTCTCCTTGCGCGAGCTGGTCGACGGGCTGAACGCGCTGGGCGTGAGCCCGCGCGACATGATCACCATCCTGCAGACCATCAAGGCCTCCGGCGCCCTGCAGGCGGAAATCGAGGTGCTCTAGATGGACGGCCTTCTCGACGCCCAGCTTCAAAACGCCATGCTCGCCTCGCGCGGGGGCGGTCCGGACCGGCCGCGCGGCGCTCAGACGCCGGACCAGATCCGCGCCTCGGCCGAAGAGTTTGAGGCGGTGTTTCTGGCTCAGATGATGGAGCAGATGATGGGCGAGAGCACTGAATCCAGCTTCGGCGGCGGGCCGGGCGAGGCGGCTTTCAAGGGCATGCTCAATGAAGAGTACGCCAAGGTGATGGCGAAGGCCGGCGGGATCGGCCTCGCCGACAGCCTGGCGCGCGAAATGCTCAGCCTTCAGGAGGCGCAAAACCCATGAGCGAACTGGCCGCATCCACCCCTGTCGAACGCGCCGAAGCGATGATCCGCCTCACCGGACGGCTTACCCAGCTGCTGGAGCAGGAGACCGCCCTGTTTGAAGCGCGCCGGCCCCATGACGCGGTGAGCCTGCAGGCGGAAAAGACCAAGCTCGCGACGCTTTACCGCGCCGAGACCCAGCGCGCGGCGAAGGACCGCGCGCGGCTCGCCGGGCTTGATCCGGTGATGAAGCAACGCCTGACGGAGTCCACCCACGCGTTCGAAACCGCGCTCAAGCGTAATGGTGCGGCGGTGGAGGCGCTGAAGGCCCTGACCGAAGGCCTGGTGAAGGCCCTCGCCGACGAAGCCGCCCGCCAGAAGCAGGCCGGGGCGGGCTACGGCCCGAACGCCGCGCGCACCTCCATCGGCGCGCTGGCGTGTAACCAGACGGCGTAAGGGCCGAAGGGGGATGGACGCGCTCGGTGCGGCCGCCGTTTCAGCGCCGTCCAGACTCAGCGCCTGCGTTCGAACACCGCCGCCATTTCCAGGTGGCCGGTCCATTTGAACTGGTCCACCAGGGCGATGGGCGCCGCCAGGCGATAGCCGCCTTCGATGAGGATGGCGGCGTCGCGGGCGAAGGTCGCCGGATTGCAGCTGATCGAGCACACCACCGGGACCTGGCTGTCCGACAGGCGCTCCATCTGCGTCTTCGCCCCGGCGCGGGGCGGGTCGAGCACCACCAGATCGGCGCCGGAGAGTTCCTTCACGCTGAGCGGTTCCAGCGCCAGATCGCGCACGCGGGCGTCTACCGGTTTAAGGCCCGGCGTATGGTCGGCGGCGCGGCGCAGCGCGGCGAGCGGAGCGTCCTCTCCCTCAAGGGCGAGAACTTTAAAGCGTGCGGCCAGCCGCAATGCGAACGCGCCGGAGCCCGCGTAAAGGTCGATCACCTGCTTCGGCCCGCCCTCAATGCGCGCAGCGGCTTCCATAACCACGGCGGCCAGCGCCGCTTCGCCCGCCTCGGTGGCCTGAAGAAAGCCGCCCGGCGGCGGGGTGACTTTCACCGCGCCAAAGCGCACCACCGGCGCCTCGATCTCGATCACCGGCTCGCCGGAGACCGCGACGCGGGCCCATTGGTGGGTGGAGGCGTGGCGGGCGATCAGCTCGCGCAGAGCCAGCGTGACCTCTTTCACCCCGCCGATGGAGACGTCGAGGCCGGGTTGAAGATCGGCCACGGCGATGTCGATACGCCCCTTTTTCAGCGCCGCGGCCTCGGCGATGTCGCGCAGGGCCGGGACCGCCTTGCGTATGGCCGGCGTGGAGACCGGGCAGTCGCGCGCATCAGCGATGCGGTCGCCGGCGCGCTCATTGAAGCCGAAGATGAATTTTGCGCCGATTTTCATGGCGTGGAAGGTGACGCGGCGCCGGCCCTGGCCGTGGGCGTCGATAAGCTCGCCCAGCGGCAAGCCCAGCCCGGCGCGCGACAGAGCCTCTTCTGCGAGGCCGCGCTTCCAGGCGCGATAGGCGCTTTCTTCAAAATGCTGGAGCGAGCATCCGCCGCACCTGTCGGCGATCGGGCAGAAGGGCTCCACGCGCTCAGCGGCGGCGTCGAGGCGGTCCAGCACCCGGCCGCGCTCGCCACGTATCTCAAGCCTGGCGGTCTCCCCCGGCAAAACGCCGGGGGCGTAGACCGGGCCCTGGAAAACCGCATCGCCGCGCGCGCCGAGGGCGCGGGCGGTCAAGGTGTCGGTGCGGGGCGGGGGCGAGCTTTTGGCGCGGCGTTTCATGGGATCTTGCGATGACGCGCGCAGCGGGCGCCGTCAAGCACGGCGCGCTTTATCCGCATCCGGACACCGCGGGGCGCTTTGCCCCTGCGCCTATCCCTGCTAAGAGCGCGCGCATCGACTTCACGGCGCGAGAGGGCTCCCCATGAAACTCATGTGCGGCAACGCGAACCGGCCCCTGGCCAAGGCCATCGCCGATTATCTCGACGCCCCGCTGTCCAATGTGGACATCGAGACTTTCGCCGACGGCGAGCTTTTCGTGCGCATCGACGAGAACATGCGCGGCCAGGACGTGTTCATCATCCAGTCTACGTCGAAACCGGCGAACGACAATCTGATGGAGCTCTTGATCTGCATGGACGCGCTCACGCGCGCCAGCGCCCGGCGCGTCACGGCGGTGATTCCCTATTTCGGCTATGCCCGGCAGGACCGGAAAACCGGCGGGCGCACGCCGATCACGGCGAAGCTCGTCGCCAATCTGATCGCCGAAGCCGGCGCGCACCGCGTGCTGACGCTGGATCTGCACGCTGGGCAGATCCAGGGCTTTTTCGACATCCCCACCGACAATCTGTTCGCCACGCCGGTGATCGAAGAAGACATCCGCAAGGCTTACGACACCAAGGACCTCATGGTCGTGTCGCCGGACGTCGGCGGCGTGGTGCGCGCGCGCGCGCTTGCGAGCCGGATCGGCGCGGACATCGCCATCGTCGACAAGCGCCGCCCCAAGCCGGGTCAGGCCGAGGTGATGAACATCATCGGCGAGGTCGAGGGCCGTCGCTGCATCATCTTCGACGACATCATCGATTCGGGAGGCACGCTGTGTAATGCGGCCGCGGCGCTGAAAGAGCGCGGCGCCACGGAAGTCTCCGCCTATATCACCCACGGCGTTCTGTCGGGCAAGGCGGTGGAGCGCATCGGCGCCTCGGCGCTGACCGAGCTGGTGGTCACCGATTCCATCGATTCCACCGAAAAGCTGAACGGCGCCGCCACGAATGTGCGCGCGCTTTCGGTTGCGCCGCTGCTCGCCGAGGCGATCCGGCGCATCGCCAACGACGAGTCGGTGTCCAAGCTGTTCGATTAGAGCCTCTATCCTCTTGTCCGCCGCCAACGGGGCGAACAAACCCTCCGCGCCCCGTCGCCGCGCCACCTTCATCGTGTCCGGAACGGCGCCGCACCGCTTGCGTTGTCCCCGATGAGCACGCCGCAAGACTGCGGCGCGACCCGAGGAGGACTATTCCATGAAGACCACTGCACTGTTCGGCGCTGCTGCGGCTCTGGCCCTTGGCGGCGCAGCTGTCGCGCTTGATCACCACGGTTCCAGCCAGGACATGGACTGGAACGACGAAACCTGGGCGACGCATGACGACGACGCCTTCAACATGATGTTCGAATCGCGCCTGCAGCGCGCCTATTCGGCGATCGACACCGATGACGACATGTCGGTCTCCTATGACGAATGGGGCGAATGGCAGGCCGATGAGGGCTTCTACGCAGAACGCTTCGGCATGTTCGACACCGACTCCGACCGCACCATCAGCTGGGAGGAGTATAAGAACGCGACCATGTCGCTATACGACACCAGCACGCTGACCGCGGCCGAACCGGTCGACGGCGACAGCTACTAGGTCGCTCCGGCCTTCACGGTGAAAAGCCCGGCGCAAACGCGCCGGGCTTTTTCGTGTGCGACCGGACCGGTTTCGCTGGCGCGGCCCGCACGGCTGATCGTAAGATTTGCGCCTGGGTTCGGTTAAACGGAGCGGGTCATGGTCGTAATCTCGGCGCTGGGCGGGTTTCTCATCCTATGCGGGGCTTTATTCCTGTTGGCGGGGCTGGCGCCGGGCTTGCCGGTTCTGGCCCGCGTGCGCGACCGGCTGGAGCTGACCGGCGCGTTCGAGCGCGGCGCCGCGATCGTTTCGGGGGTGTTGTTCATCGCGTCGGGCGGGGCGGTTTCGCTGGGGCTTGAACACCTGCGCTGAGGCGCACATCGGATTCAGCGCCTGCGCTTGCGCACCCTTCGGTGATCGGCTATACGCCGCGGCTCGAAATGCGGCGAAGCACGCTTTAGCGGAGCGGCGCCTGACCCCCAAGCGCCGCCGCGTGGCGGCGCTTGCATTTAAACCGACTTCGCCGAGGGACCGGACCGATGAGCGATATTGTTCTTTCCGTCGAGGTGCGCGAGCGCACCGGCAAAGGCGGCGCCCGCCAGGCGCGCCGCGACGGCTTCGTGCCTGGCGTGCTGTACGGCGGCGACCAGGATCCCGTGTCCATCGCGCTGAAGAACAACGAGCTGATCAAGGCGATCAACTCCGGCAAGCTGCTCGCCAACATGATCACCATCGATCACAAGGGCGAGACGCAGACCGTGTTCGCGCGCGACGTGCAGTTCGATCCGGTGAAGGACCTGCCGCTCCACGTCGATTTCCAGCGCGTCAGCGCCAAGGACGTCATCTCGGTGGAAGTGTCGGTGAACTTCGTCGGTGAGGAAGAGGCCGAAGGCATCAAGCGCGGCGGCGTTCTCAACGTGGTGCGCCACGCTATCGAAGTGAACTGCCCGGCCGGCCAGATCCCGGAGGCCATCACGGTGGACGTGTCCGGCATGGACATCGGCGACTCGGTGCACATCTCCAACGTCGCGCTGCCGGAAAACGTCGAGCCGACGATCACCGACCGCGACTTCACCATCGCCACCATGCAGGGCTCGCGCGCCCTGGTGGAGGAAGAGGCTGAAGACGAAGACGTCGACGCCGATGGCGTGGAAGACGCTGAGGCCGACGCGTCCGAAGGCGAGTCCGAAGAAGAGCCCGAAGTCACCGAAGGCGGCAACGAGTAAGATCGAAGCCCTTTACGGCTAAACATCGAAGGGCGGCGCCGGAGCACTCTCCTGCAGCCGCCCTTTTCGTTTGTGGAGACGGCTTATGCATCTCATCGCGGGGCTGGGCAATCCGGGCGCGAAATACGCCGGCAACCGCCACAACGCCGGCTTCATGGTGCTCGACGCCCTGGCGGAGCGCTACGCGCCCTCAGGCTGGCGGGCGCGCTTTTCCGGCGCGGCGGCCGAGGCGCTGGTGGAGACGGCGAACGGGCGCGAAAAGGTGCTGCTGCTCAAGCCGCAGACCTATTACAACGAATCCGGGCGCGCCATCGGCGAGGCGGCGCGCTTTTATAAGATCCCCAGCCCCATGGTCACCGTCTTCCATGACGAGCTTGACCTGGCGCCGGGCAAGTTCCGCCTGAAGACGGGCGGCGGCCACGCCGGCAATAACGGCCTTCGCTCCACCCTGGCCCATCTCGACGGTGATTTCAGGCGCGGCCGCATCGGCATCGGCCATCCTGGCGACAAAGCGAAGGTCACCGGCTGGGTGCTCTCCGACTTTCCCAAAGCGGAAGGCTGGATCGCCGATCTCGCCGACGCCGTCGCCCGCGCCCTGCCGCTCCTGATCGAGGGCAATGACGACGCCTTCCAGACGAAGGTGACGCATCTGGCCCCGGCGCCGGACTAGTAAACCTGAGTTCCCGTTATGTTAGCTGTGTGCTAACTTCGGCTCAATGTAGCGGGTGATTTACGAACGGCATGCGCTGAAGGCGCTGGCGAAGATGCCGTCGAATACGGCGAACTTGATCCGCAGCAAGGTTGATCAACTTGCTGAGAATCCTCAATCGCTCGCCAACAATATCAAGGCTCTGAAAGGTCGGCCTGGGGTTTTCAGACTCAGGGTCGGCGACTGGAGAGTTATCTATCGTGACGGCGTCGTGATCGCAGTGATCCGGATCGCGCCGCGTGGTGCGGCGTACGAGTGAGAACGAAATGACCAAGCAAGTCATCATAACTCCGAACGGAGATCGTCTCGTCGTCGTGCCAGAGGCGGAGTACGACGCGCTCGTTGAAGCCCTCGAAGACTCACAGGACCGGGCGGCTGTGGACGGCTATGATCGTGCGGTCGCCGAAGGGCGCGCAGATCTCGTCCCGTCTGAGATTGTCGACCGGCTTGTGTCGGGCCGGGAAAGCAAGGTGCGGGTCTGGCGCGAGCACCGGGGCCTGTCTGGAGCCGAGCTTGCGAAGGCCGCCGGGCTTAGCGCGCCCTATATCTCGCAAATCGAGAGCGGCAAACGAGAGGCCGGCATTGAGGCCTTGAAGAAGCTCGCCGGCGCGTTGCGGGTCGATGTCGACGATCTCCTCTAAGCCCTGAGCGTCTACTGCGCCGTCTCCACCGCCAGCCAGGCGATGAGGTCGGTGCGGTCTTCTTCATTGCGCAGGCCCGAAAAACTCATGCGATTGCCGGGCAGGAAGCCGCGCGGGTCGGCGAGCCACTGGTCGAGTTGCTCCGGGCTCCATTCAAAGTCCGCCTGCTGCAGCGCGCTGGAATAGCGGAAACCCTCAGCCCCGCCCACTTCGCGCTCGAACAGGCCGTGCAGATTCGGACCCACCATGTGCCGGGCGCCTTCGGGCAGGGTGTGGCAGGACTGGCAGCGCCGCCACAGACGCTCCCCGTTGGACAGATCCGCCCCGGTATAGGGCGCGCCGAAGCCGGCGAGGATCGCCTGAGCGTCCGGCCCATTCTCCGCCGCGGCGGCGCGGGTGTCGTCGGTGTCGCTTTGCGCGGGGGCCTCCCGCTCGGCTTCGCCCGGGACGGCTTCGACAGCCGCTTCGCGCTCGGCTCCGGCGATCTCGGCGTTTTCGGTTTCCTCGCCGCCGCAGGCGGCGAGGGTCAGGGCGAACAGTGAAGCGGCGGTCAGGGTCAGGGTGCGCAAGGGGCGCTCTCCATTTGTCGTTGAAGGTGTGGGAGGCTAGTCCGGGCGGGCGGCGCCGGCGAGGCGGGTGTCGACGCCGGGCTCCGGTTTGCGGGCGGTGACGCGCACCAGCGTCTGGTCGTGAAACCTCATGGCGGGTGAACGCATATGACGCGCCGCCGTTTCGGCGGCCTCGGCCGCGCCGACCAGCGGGCCGATGATGGTGTTGTTGTGCGCCATGAATTCGGCCCAGTCCGAGCCGCCCTGGATGACCCGCTCGTACGGATCGGCGCGGACGTCCTGGAACCCGGCCTGCTCAAGCAGCGCGGGCAGGCGGGCGCCAAAGGCCGGATCCATCAGTTCGCACGCCACCATAGCCGCGCGCACCGTTTCGACCGCTTCTGCGAACTCCGCCGCGCAAGGCGCGTCCGGTTCGGCGGGGCGGCAGGTGGAGCAGTCAAGATCGGCGATTGCGATCACACCGCCAGGCTTCAGCCAGCCGGACAAAGCGTCGAGCGCACGGGTGGGATCGGGCAGATGCATCAGCACCAGGCGCGCGTAAACCAGGTCGAACGCCTCCGGCTCGGCGGGCGCGGCGTAGAGATCGGCTTGCATGTGGCGCACCGGCGGCGCAGGCGGCGCGGCGCGCGACAGGTCGATGTCGAGGCCGAGCACGTCGCCGTGCGCCCCGGTCTTCTCCGCGAACCAGGACAGCATGCCGCCCGAGCCCGCACCGGCTTCCAGGATTTTCATGCCCGGTGTAAACGCGACCGTCTCCTCCAGCCAGCTGCGGGTGGGCGCGGCGTAGAACGCGTCCAGCGCGCGCAGGCGCTCGCTCTCTGTCTCCAGCGGAGCCTCGCGGGCGAAATAGGCGTCCTTGAGTCTGGTCATGTCCGGACAAATACGCCGCAGCGGGTGGGCTGGCAATGGCTCCGCCCCGGACCGGCGCCGCGCCGGCTTCGCGGGTGCGCCTCAGCGCCTTCGGCGGGCGCTTAACCGGCTTGTTGCAGCGCTTCGCCGAGAAGGCGGTCCAGCGCGTTCAGGTCGGCCCCGTTCACGGCCTTGCCGTCGATGACGAAGAAGGGGGTGCCCACGCGTCCGATGCTTCGGGCGAGGGCGCGTGTGTCCACCAGGTGCGCGGTGATCTCTTCAGCGTCCATTTCCGCGCGCATGGCCGCGACGTCGACGCCGAGATCTGCGGCGATCTCATTGATGCGCTCGCTGGGCAGCGGGCCTGAGGCGGTCATCATCCCATCGTGAAACGCGGCGTAAAGGTCCGGCTGAAGCCGCCAGACCGCGAGCGCGGCGCGCGCGGCCTCCGTCGAGGTTTCGCCGTTCACGGGGTATTCCTTGAAAACGAAGCGCACCTGGTCGCCATGGTCCTCCAGCACCGACTGCACCCAATCGTTGGTCAGAGTACAATAGGGGCAGCGGTAATCGAAGAACTCCACCACGGTGATCGGGGCGTCGGCGGCGCCCAGCACCGGGTCGCGCGGATCCTCATAGACGCGCTCGGCTTGGGACGCCACGGCCTGGGCCAGAGCTTGCCTTTCACGCTGGCGGGCGCGCATCTGCAGCTCGATCAGCGCCTCTTCGATGATCTCGGGGTTTTCCAGAATGTAGGCGCGCACGACCGCCTCGATTTCAGCGCGATCACGGACATCGACGCGGTCGGCCTGGGCGGAGGCGTCGTCGGCGCCGGAACAGGCGGCGATGGCGAACGAGAAGGCGAGGGCGGCGATAAGGCGGCGCATCAAGGCGTCTCCGGTCTTCGGGTCATAAGTGAGGCGTGTTTAGCCGGGTCCGCGGGGCCTGTCCAAGCCCGTCGCGTCGCAGTCAGGTGAACGGCCGTAAGTCTTAGAAGTTCGGCCGGCGTTCGCGCTCCACCCGGTTCCACTGGCGCACTTCGCGGCTGGTGGGCTGGGTGACGGCGATGATCTCTGCGGCGCGGATCCAGCCCTGTGTGCCGCGTTCAAGGTCTTCGTGCGCGCGCTGGGCGAAGATATGCGCCTGCATTTCATCGCCGGCGTGGAAGGCCCGCTCGGCGGTGGCGAGCTCGGCCATGGCGGTTTCGCCGAGCGCCTGGTGGGCGAGCGACTTCTGGAACCAGCCGAACGTGTTGCCGGGCTCTTCAACAAGCGCGAGATTGAGGTGGTTGACCGCCTCTCGCACCAGCGCCTCATCGCCGGTGGCGACCAGCGCGCCGGCCAGCCCGATGCGCAGAAGGGCGGCGTGGGGCATGCGCTCCACCGCCTCGCGATAGGGCGCGATGGACGGTTCGATCCGCCCGCTTTCAAACAGCATCTGGCCCTTGAGCTCGTGCAGGAACGGATTCTCCGGCTCCAGCTGCAGCAGCCCGTCGACCTCCTCTTCAGCGCGGTCGGTCAGGCCTTGCTTGTAATACGCCACGGCCCGGGCGTAGCGCGCGGAAAATGATTGGTCGGTTTCTGGATACCGGTTGAAGGTCTGGGCGGGCGGAACCATGAAGCCGATGATCTTCGCCTGGATGCGCCTGAGCGTCTCAATCTCTTCAGGCGTGTCGGGCACGTCCACATAGGGCGAGGCTTCCACATTGCGGCGCAGCGCCGCGACCCGGTCGGTGGACAGCGGGTGAGAGCGGAAATACTCCCAGCGGCGCTGCTGGCTGATCCGCTCCTGATAGGCCATGCGCTCGAAGGTGGACACCAGGCCCCGGCCCGACTGTTCGGTGGCGGTGAGTAGACGGACCGCGGCCTGGTCGGCGGAGGCTTCCTGGCCGCGCGAATAGCGCAGCATGTCCATGGTGGCGAACTGCGGCGCCGAGGCGATGATCGCCGCGCCCGCATCGCCCGCGCCGGCCAGCGCCGCGATCAGCCCGATGCCGATGGAGGCGGCCATGGTCGCCATGCCGCCGCGCGCCGCATCGCCCATGCGCGCAAGGTGCGCGCCTTCGATATGGCCGATCTCGTGGGCGATGACGCCCTTGATTTCACCGGGATTCTCCGCACGCACGATGAGGCCGGTGTGCAGGAAGATGTTCTGGCCCTGCGTGACGAAGGCGTTGAACTCCATATCCCCGATCAGATACACGTCCACCGAGCGCGGATCCAGATCGGCCGCAACCAGCAGCGGATCGGTGTACTCGCGCATCACCGCTTCGATCTCGGTGTCGCGGACAAGGCCCTGGGAGAACACCGGGGCTGCGGCGAGCACGGCGGTGCAAAGCGCGCCGGCGAGGCGGCTGGCCAGTGTGCGGAACAATGCGGGCATCAAACGCCCTCCGTCGGTCGCGCGCTCACCCCAAGCGCTGGATCACCCCCGGTCATGCAAGCAAATTTAGCGCCGAATTATGGCGTGCGAACCCCCGCGTGCGCGAAAAAGGCGCCCGCGCCGGACTGAAAGCCCGGCGCGGGGCCTGATCTTAGCTCAAGCCGAGGAATTTCGACGAGCGCTGCCACCAGCCGCGCTTGCGCGGTTGGGGCTCGCCGTCCTCGCCCGTTTCCTCGCCGCCGGAGGCGCCGTCGCCGGTGGCGCCGGCCTTGGCCGGTTCGGCCTGTGCGGCGGGCTTTTCAGGCGTCGTCTCGGGTTCGGGCGAGGGCGCGGGCTCCGGCTGCGCGTCCGGTTGCGCGTCGGCTTCGGCTGCAGGCTGCGCCTCAGCCTCAGCTGCAGGCTTCGGCTCGGGCTTCTTGCGGGTGCGACGCTTCGGCTTGGGCTTCTCCTCCACCGCCTCGGCGCCTTCGGCGGCCGGGGTCTCGTCGATCACCGGCGCTTCGCCGTCCTCGGCCTTGGGCGCGGCCTTTTTGCGGGTGCGCCGTCTCGGCTTGGGTTTGTCTTCAGCCGCAGCCGGTTCGGCCTGGGGCTCGGCGGCTGGGCTTTCATCAATCACAGGACCGTCGTCGGCGGCGGCCTCAGACGCCCCGGCGTCCTCGGCCGGTTCGGCTGTCTTGCGCCGGCGGGTGCGCCGCTTCGGTGCGGGCGCCTCGGACGCCTGCGCCGGCGCCTCTTCGGCGTTCACCGGGGCGCTTTCGACCGCGTCGGCGTCGGCTTCGGCCTTTTCGGGGGCCGCGTCGGCCTCCGGCTCGGCCCTGCGGCGCCGGCGCCGGGCCGGGCGCTCGCGCTTTTCAGGCTCCTCGGCGGCGGAGAAATCATCACCGCCGGTGGGGTTGACCACTTTCAGAACGTCATCACCGCCGACCGCCTGACCGTCCTCGCTGCGCGACCGCCCGTCGTCATCGGTCCGGGTTTCGCCGTCGGCGGCGTCCAGCGCGGCGTTGGCTTCGGCGTCGGGCGAGCCGGTTTCGTCGCGGCGGCGGCGATTGCGTCCGCCGCGGCGGCCACGGCGGCGGCGTTTCTTGCCGTTACCGTTTTCGTCGTCCTCGTCGCGGGCGCGGCGCTCCTCGCCCCGGTCTTCGCGCCGGTCTTCGGAGCGATCCTCACCGCGCTTGGGCGCCTCGTCGCGCTCATCCGGCGCGTCGGGCTCGGGCCGGGAGGCCTCCACGTCGGCTGCGGTGATCGCCGGCGCGTCGGCGACGGCTTCGGCCTCGGCGCGCGCGGCCTCCTTGCGGCTCTCAAGGCGCTCAAGCTGACAGTCGGGACGGATCATGCCGTCCTCGGCGTCGATGATCACGCGCATGTCGTAGCGCGCCTCGATGGTGTTCAGCGTGTCGCGCTTTTCATTGAGCAGGTAGAGCGCCACCTCGGCCGGGCAGGCCAGGCGCGCCTTGGCGGTGCGCCCGCGCACGCCCTCCTCCTCCAGCGTGCGCAGCGCCACCAGGGCGCTTGATTCGATAGAGCGCACATGCCCGGCGCCGCCGCATTGCGGGCAGATGTCGGACGAGCCCTCCACCAGCGAGGTGCGCCGGCGCTGACGGCTCATCTCCATGAGGCCGAACTGCGAGATGCGGCCCACTTGCAGGCGGGCGCGGTCGCGCTTGAGCGCGTCCTTCATCTTCTTCTCGACCTGGCGAACATTCTTGTTCTCGTCCATGTCGATGAAGTCGATGACCAACAAGCCCGCCAGGTCGCGCAGGCGCATTTGACGCGCGGCTTCCTCGGCGGCCTCGATATTGGTGCGCAGCGCGGTCTGCTCGATATTGCGCTCTTTGGTCGATTTGCCCGAGTTGACGTCGATGGAGACCAGCGCCTCGGTCGGGTTGATGACGATATAGCCGCCGCTTTTCAGCTGCGCTGTCGGCGAGTGGATGGCCTCAAGCTGGCTCTCCACCTGATGGCGCAGGAAGAGCGGGGTGTCGTCCTTGTAGTGCTTCACCTTCACCGCATGGCTGGGCATCAGCATCTTCATGAAGGCTTTCGCCTCCTTGTAGGCTTCCTCGCCTTCGACCTGAACCTCCTCGATATCCTTGTCGTAGAGGTCGCGGATCACGCGCTTGGTGAGATTGCCTTCCTCATAGATCAGCGAGGGCGCGGTGCTCTCCAGCGTCGAGGTGCGGATATTCTCCCACAGCCGGATCAGATATTCGTAATCGCGCTTGATCTCGGCCTTGGTGCGGTCCTGGCCGGCGGTGCGGATGATCAGGCCCATGCCGCCGGGCACGTTCAGCTCGTTCACCGCGCCCTTCAGGCGCTTTCGATCGGCGGCGTTGGCGATCTTGCGCGAAATGCCGCCGCCGCGCGCGGTGTTGGGCATCAGAACCGAATAGCGCCCCGCCAGCGACAGATAGGTGGTCAGCGCCGCGCCCTTATTGCCGCGCTCTTCCTTGGCGACCTGCACCAGCAGGACCTGGCGGCGCTTGATCACCTCCTGGATCTTGTACTTGCGCATGAAGTTGCGGCGCTTGCGGGCCGCTTCGTCGATCAGATCGTCCTCGTCGGGGATCGTCTCCTGCTCCTCGTCGGAGCCGGAGTCGTCGCCGCCGGAGTACTCCGCCGCGATTTCGGCCTCCTGGCGGCGCAGCTCCTCACGGTCGGCGTGCGGGATCTGGTAATAGTCCGGATGGATCTCGTTGAAGGCGAGAAAGCCGTGCTTGTTGCCGCCGTACTCGACGAAGGCCGCCTGAAGCGAGGGCTCCACGCGCGTGACTTTCGCCAGATAGATGTTTCCCCGGATCGGTTTCTTTGAAGCGCTCTCGAAGTCGAATTCTTCAACGCGGTTGTTTTCGACCACGACCACCCGGGTTTCCTCCGGGTGGGCGGCGTCGATCAGCATTTTGCGGGACATTCACTATGACTCCATGCCGAGCAGGACCGATCCGCTGCGCAAGGCGGGGCGGAGCGATCGGGCTGCGGCTTTTGTTGGAGCGCGCGGCGCGGCGTGCCGGTTCAGTCCGGGCCGTGGAAGGCGGGGCTGGGCGTGTCGCGTGCGCAGCGCGCATGGGGTTCGGTCCTTCGGGCGCGGCGGACAGGCGGTCCGCCGGCTGGCGCCGGCCGCCTGAAGTCTCGCCCGTCATGTGTTGCGGCGCCGGCGCGAACGGCGTCGCCGCCCGCGCGTCGTCCAGAATTTCGTTCCTGCTCGAACACCTGGCGAAATCAGCCGCCGGGGCTCGAGCCTCCGACCGGCCTCCGTCTCCGCGAGGGGACGCGGACGCGAGGCCTTCAGTACGGCTTCTGCACCTTGCACCATATCCGCAGCGATGAAAAGCAAGCTTTCCCGTGCTAGACACCGTTGACGCGTCGCTAACCGAATCGCAAGGCGTGCGCGCTAGACTTCCAACTCCCGCATGGACCGCCCACACTGAAAAGAGGCGGAAATGCTTGGCCGGACAAGCCGTTAGGGATGGTGATAGACGTGCTTCGAGTGCTGAACACGATAACGATCGCGCTCGCCGCGGCCGCGATGGCCGCCGGGGCGGCGCTCGCCGATCAGGTCACGGCGGTGCGCTTCGGCGCCCATCCCGACAAAACGCGAATCGTCGTGGAGACAAGCGCGCCGGTGCAAGCGCGCATCTTCACCAGCGCCGAGCCCACCGAACGTCTGGTGATCGAGCTGCCGCGCGGCGCGCGCTTCGCGGTGCCCGGCCTTGACGGGCGCGGCCGGTCCACCGTGCCGGGCGTGGGCGCCTTCGTGTTCGACGAGCGCGCCGGCGCGCCGCGCCTGATCTTCAATCTCGACGGTCCCAACGCGGTCAAAAGCCAAATGAGCCTGGCGCCTGCGCCGGGCGGGGGCTATCGCACCGTGGTGGACATCGCGCCGGTTTCGCGCGCAGCGTTCGTCCAGGCCTCGGGCTTCAACAATCGCGACGACATGGGCGATCTTCTGGTGACGCTGGAGCGCGAGCTCGCTGATCCCGAGCCCGCCCCGGCGGTCCTGCCGCCGAGCTGCGACGTGGTGCGCGTGGTGATCGATCCCGGCCATGGTGGACGCGATTCCGGCGCTCCGGCCCGCTTCGGCGGCGGTCATGAGAAAGACGTGAATCTGGCCGCGGGCCTCATCCTGCACGACCTGCTTGAGGCGACGGGGCGCTATGACGCGGTGATGACGCGCGACACCGACGTGTTCATCGACCTGCACCGGCGCCCGGCCATCGCGCGCGAACTTGACGCCGACCTGTTCATCTCGCTGCACGCCAACGCCAGCCCTGACGCCAGCCGCGCCGCCAGCGGCGCGTCAGTGATGAGCATGAACGGCCGCGCCCTCGACCGCGCCCGCGCCCAGGCGGAGAACGACGGCGATTGGGCTGAGCGTGGACGCGCGCCCATCGCGGTGGAGATCCTGCGCGACATGGCGATCACCCAGAAGGTTGAGGAAAGCGACCGCTTCGCCGATCTTCTGCTCACCGAGGTGGGCCGCACGCGCTCGCTGTGGCGCGACGAGATCGACCGGGCGAACCTCGCCGTGCTGATCGACTCCCAGATCCCCGCCGTTCTGTTCGAAATGGGCTTCCTGACCAACCCGGACGATGCGCGCATGCTCAACGACGAGCGCCACCTGAACCGGCTGATGAACGCGGTCGTGGCGGCGGTGGACGATCACTTCGTTCATTGCGGCGGCGGCGATGAGCGCTCGCGCTACATCGCCTCGGCCGGACGCGCCCGCTCGGCACGCTGACCCCGCGCCGCGCCGCGTTGTGGCGTTTGAGCCTCAGATCGCCATAATGGCGCCGAAGAAGGGCGGCAGAAGCTTGCGCTGACGGGGAGCGCGGGCGACGAGGACCATATGAAAATCTTCACCTGGAAGAACCTGCTGCGCCTCGTTGTCTGGGGCGGCGGCGCGGCGGCGGTGCTGCTGGTGGCGGGCGTGATCTTCGCCATCGTCTACACCGTGCGCGTGACCGAGGACCTGCCCGATTACGAGCAGCTCGCCGAGTACGAGCCGCCGATCATGAGCCGGGTGCACGCCGGGGACGGCGCGTTGATAGCCGAGTACGCCATTGAGCACCGCGTCTTCGTGCCCATCGAGAACATTCCCCCCGACGTGATCAGCGCCTTCTTGTCGGCGGAGGACAAGAATTTCTACCAGCACGGCGGCGTGGACCTGTTCGGCATGATCCGCGGCGGGGTGCGCTCGGTGATGACCCGGCTCAGAAACCCCGGCGCGCCGCTGCAGTCCGGCTCCACGATCACCCAGCAGGTGGCCAAGAACTTCCTCTTGTCGGCCGATCAGCGCATCGAGCGCAAGGTGCGCGAGATCGTCATCGCGCGGCGCATGGAGCGCGCCTTCACCAAGGACCAGATCCTTGAGCTGTATCTCAATGAGATTTATCTCGGCAATCGCGCTTACGGCGTGGCGGCGGCGGCGCTGAACTATTTCGACAAGTCCCTGGACGAGCTCACCCTGGAAGAGGCGGCCTATCTCGCAGCGCTGCCCAAGGCGCCGAACAATTACCACCCCACCCGGCGCACCGAGAACGCCATCGCCCGGCGCAACTACGTGCTCGGGCGCATGGCCGCGAACGGCTATATCAGCGAGACGCTCGCCGATGAGACCATGGCGCTGCCGCTGGAGACCGTGGACCGGCTGGAAGGCGAGGAATATCTCGCCGCGGAATATTTCGTCGAGCAGGTCCGCCGCGAGGTGTTCGACCGCTACGGCGAGGACCAGCTTTACCGCGAAGGCCTGTCCATCCGCACCACGCTGGACACCTCCATGCAGCTCGCCGCGCGGCGCGCCCTGCGCGACGGGCTGGAGTCCTATGACCGCCGCCACGGCTATCGCGGCCCGGTGACGACGCTCGCCGAGTTCAACGCCTGGCCCGAGCAGCTTGAAGCGGTCGAGCCGCCCGCCGACATCGACGAGACCTGGCGCATGGCGGTGGTGCTCGAGCTCACCGACCGCCACGCCGATATCGGCTTCGCCGACCGCTCGCGCGGCAAGATCCCGCTTTATGCGCTGGAATGGGCCCGCGAACCGCGCCGCGACGAGGACGGCTTCCCGCGCCTTGGCGCGGCGGTGCGCCGCCCCGCCGACGTGCTGGAGCTCGGCGACGTGGTGCTGGTGGAAGACCTGACAGCCGAGGACGCGCCTGAGGAGACGGTGGAGGACGATCATTACGGCCTGCGCCAGATTCCCGAAGTGAACGGCGCGATCCTGGCCATCGACCCGTTCACCGGGCGGGTGCTCACCATGGTGGGCGGCTATTCCTTCGCCCAGAGCCAGTTCAACCGCGCGGTTCAGGCGAACCGTCAGCCGGGCTCCTCGTTCAAGCCGTTCGTCTACGCCGCGGCGCTGGACAACGGCTACACGCCGGCCTCCATCATCCTGGACGCGCCGTTCGTCGCCTCCGGCGATGAATCCACGCGCTTCTACCGGCCTCAGAACTATTCAGAAGTGTTCTACGGGCCCTCCACCCTGCGCCGCGGGCTGGAGCTGTCGCGCAACGTCATGACCGTGCGCCTGGCCCAGGAGATGGGCATGGGCCCGATCACCGAGTACGGCGAGGCGTTCGGCATCTATGAGGATCTGCAGCCCACCCTCGCCATGGCGCTGGGCGCCGGTGAGACGCGGCTGATCGACCTGGTGGGCGCCTATGCGGCCATGATCAACGGGGGCCGGCTGGTGGAGCCGTCCATCATCGACCGGGTGCAGGCGCGCTCAGGCGAGACGATTTTCAAGAGCGACCAGCGCGAATGCCTGGGCTGCGACGTGGAGGCGTGGGAGCCGGGCCTTGAAGAGCCGCTGCTCACCGACCCCGGCGAACAGATCGTCGATCCTGTGACGGCCTATCAGGTCGTACACATGCTCGAAGGCGCGGTGGAGCGCGGGACCGGTACGGCGCTGCGCTCGCTCGGCCGGCCCATGGGCGGCAAGACCGGCACCACCAACGATTTTCGCGACGCCTGGTTCGTGGGCTTCTCGCCCGACCTTGTCGTGGGGGTGTATGTGGGCTTCGATACGCCGCTGCCGCTGGGCTCCGGCGAGGCGGGCGGCCGGGTGGCCGCGCCGATCGCGAAAGACTTCCTCGCCCCGGTGCTGGAAGGGTATCCCGTGGCGCCGTTCCGCGTGCCCGACGGCGTGAGCCTGGCGCCGGTGGACTATGACACCGGCGCGCCCGGCGTGATCGGTCGGCCCGGCGTCATTCTTGAGGCGTTCCGCCCCGGCACCGCCCCGCAGCGCGGCGCCAGCGACGCGGAAGAGACGTTGAGCTTCGGCGCCGGCGCGCTGGGCCGCGGCGCCCGGCGCCAGGACCAGCCGCAGGAGGATGACGCGCCGGAGGACGAGCTGGGCGATCTTTACTGACGCGGGGTCAGACCCGCTTGCCGCCGCAGCGCGCGCTTTGCTAAGTCCGTGCGGCGAAACACCCTCTCTGCATCTGAAAGGATCCGCCATGCGCGCCGAGATCACCGAGCTGAAATCCGCCGTCGAGCAGTCCACCGCGCTTCTACGGAGGCGTCTTTGACTGGGATACCGCCCAGAAACGCCTCGACGAACTGAACGCCAAGGCCGAAGACCCCTCGATCTGGGACGATCCGTCGCGCGCGCAGTCGCTGATGAAGGAGCGTAACAAGCTCGAAGCGGCGATGACTGACGTGGCCGAGATCGAGGCCGAGCTTGAAGAAAACCTGGAAGTCTCCGAGCTGGCCGAGGCCGAGGGCGACGAGGATCTGTTCGCAGAAGCGCTCGCCGCGCTGCAGAAGCTGAAAAGCCGCGCCGGCAAGGCCGAGCTGCAGGCGCTGTTGTCCGGCGAGGCCGACGGCAACGATGCCTATCTGGAGATTCATCCCGGCGCCGGGGGCACCGAGGCCCAGGACTGGGCGAGCATGCTCGCGCGCATGTACACGCGCTGGGCGGAGAGCTCGGGCTACAAGGTGGAGGTGATCGAGGCCCAGGCCGGCGAGGAGGCCGGGCTGAAGTCGATCACGCTCCTGATCAAGGGCGAGAACGCTTATGGCTGGCTGAAGACCGAAGCCGGGGTGCATCGCCTGGTGCGCATTTCGCCCTATGACAGTTCGGGCCGGCGCCACACCAGCTTCGCCAGCGTGTGGTCCTACCCCTTGGTCGACGACACCATCGAGGTGGAGATCGAGGACAAGCACGTGCGCGTGGACACCTACCGGGCCTCAGGCGCGGGTGGTCAGCATGTCAACAAGACCGATTCCGCGGTGCGTCTGACCTACGACATGCCCGGCGAGGAGAGCCCCATCGTGGTGCAGTGCCAGAATGAGCGCTCCCAGCACAAGAACCGGTCGAACGCCTGGGACATGCTGCGGGCGCGCGTCTATGAAATCGAGCTGCAACGCCGCGAGGCCGCCGCCCAGGCGCAGGCGGAGTCCAAGACCGAGATCGGCTGGGGTCACCAGATCCGCTCCTACGTCTTGCAGCCCTATCAGATGGTCAAGGACCTGCGCACGAACGTGGAGACCTCCGACACCGGCGGCGTGCTCGACGGCGATCTCGACGCCTTCATGGCCGCCGCGCTGGCTCAGCGCGTGGGCGCGGAGACGGACGGGTAGGGCGGCGTATTCTTTCTCCTTCCCCATCAAGGGAAGGGGCAAGAAACGCCGCGCTGTCCTCCCCCTTTATGGGGGACGTCTCCCGCGAAGCGAGCGAACGGGCCGAAGGGCCCTGGGCGCCACCGCAACCGCGACCTCTGTCCCCGGCGCGTGTCCCGGACTTGATCCGGGACCGAGGCCGGGGCCTTGGAGCGTTTCCAGATCAAGCGCAGGCGCGCCGGTGAACGCTTGCGGGGCGCTTGGGCTTGAAGCGCTGCAGGGTCCCGGTTTCGCCCCCGCCTCAGGTGCGGGCGGATCAGGTCTGGGGGATGAATCGGGAAACGCAGGTGTCGCAAGCCCTCAAGCCTCAAACAAAAAAAGGCGGGCTCTGGAGCCCGCCTTTTGCGTGTCTGACGCGTAAGAGCCTTAGCCCTTGCTCAGGAACGGATCGCCGCCCGAGGCCGCCTTGGGCGGTTCGGACTTGGCCGCACTCGGCGGCGCCGCCGGTGCGGGCGCGGGGGCGGGGGCGGGCGCGGGCTTGGGCGCTTCGGACTTGGTTTCGGTCTTCGGCGCGGACTTCGCGTCGCTGAGCGGATCGGAGGAGCGCTTGCAGTGGCCGTCGAAATAGGCGCCGCTCTCGATGGCGAGGCTGGCGTGGATGACGTCGCCTTCAACCCGGGCGGTGGAGGTGAGCTGCACCTGGCGGGCGCGCACCGAGCCTTCGACGCGGCCGCGGATCACGACATTCTCGCTGATCACCTCGCCCTTCACCGTGGCTTCCTCGCCGATGGTGAGCGAGCTGGCGCGCACATCGCCCTCGACGACGCCGTCGAGCTGGACCTCGCCTTCAGAATTGATGGAGCCGGTGACCGTCAGGTCGGCGCTCAGAATGGAGGGAGCTTTCGATTTCATGGAAGACCTCTTCGACGGTGCGGGAGCGGGGGCCGAGGCGTCGGCGGCGGCGGTTTCTTTTTTAGTGAACATAGCGTCCGGCCTTGATGAAGCTTTCGGGATTCACGTGGTCCCCCTGGAACCACACCTCGTAATGCAAATGCGTCGCGGTCGATCGCCCGGTCGAGCCCATGCCCCCCACGCGCTGACCCAGCTCGACCATGTCGCCACGGCGAACGTCTACAGAATGAAGATGACCGAACCGTGTCCGGAAGCCGTATCCGTGGTCGATTTCCACAGTGCGGCCATAGCCCGCGCGCCAGCCGGCATAGACCACGCGGCCCGGCGCCGGGGCGATGATCGGGGCGTTGCGGTAGGCGCCGAAATCCATGCCGGCGTGCATGGCCAGGCGCCGGGTGAACGGATCGATGC
Source organism: Oceanicaulis sp. (assembly GCA_040217555.1). Classification (GTDB taxonomy): domain Bacteria; phylum Pseudomonadota; class Alphaproteobacteria; order Caulobacterales; family Maricaulaceae; genus Oceanicaulis. The sequence goes on along the minus strand of JAVJPX010000011.1, from coordinate 5,545 downwards.
GCGTGCCGTAGGGCGAGGTCTGGCGGAATTCGCCGCCGACAGGCAGGCCCAGCGGCGCAGCCATGAGCAGCGCTTCAAGCTGATCGGCCTCGGCCAGGCGCGCGGCGATGCGGGCCACCCGGGCGTTGAACGGGTCTTCCAGATTCAGTCCCTGGGAAAACAGCGGCGCCTGGTCCAGCGCCAGCAGCGGGCCGCCGGTGCCGCCTTCGCCGTCCAGCGGGCCGTCCTCCATGGCGTCGTCCATGCGCATGCCGGTCAGGCGCAGCACCGCACGCAGATTCTCCAGCCGGCGCTGGGCGCCGTCCTCGGCATGGGCGAGCGCCGCCTCCTGGTCGGAGAGCAGCGCGGCGACCCGCTCCTCGGCGAGGCCGTCGCCGGCGGCGGTGGCGGAGAGATCCACCAGCGCGCCGCGCGGATCGGGATCGGACGGCGTGGCGGCCATCAAGATGCGGCCTTCCTCGATGGAGGGGCTTTCGCGGTCCTGGCCGATGGACAGATCGTCGGCGAAATCGAGAAGCCGGCGCAGCGTGTCATGGCGCAGCTGGAACTCCCCGGCGGTGCGGTCGAACGCATTGGTGCGCGATTCCACATACGCGATCGCAGCGGCCTCGGAGGCGCGCGCCTCCTCGATCTGCTCCTCGAACTCCTGCTGCTGGACGAGCATTTGCTGGCGCAGCCGGTCCTTCGCCCCGTCGCCGAGAATCATCGTCACCGATGTCAGCGCAAGCCAGACGGCCAGCACGCACACCCCGCCGACGGCGGCGAGCTGCATCTGCGTGGTGACGGCGAAATACCGCACCTGGCCTTCCGTGCGATGGTAGATCTGGCGATCGGGAAACCGCGCCTTGATCTGCTCCCACGGGCCCGCGAGAAGTCGTTTGACCATGCCTGTCCGTCAGCTTTGCTGTTCGCCCCTCAGGGCGGAAGTTGGCACGAAAGCGCGCCTTTGTTCAACACGCACGTGAACCAGAGTGACCCCCATGCGTTTCCACCCGGTTTACGCCTTGGCCGAAGCCGTATGCTGAATCAAGGGTAAACATGCGAAAGCCGGGCCGAGGGCCCCTTGCAATTCATGCGCCGCGCAGCCCATACCGCTTCAGTCACCGGCGCGGGCGGGCCATAATGCGCAGACGCCCACGCTGCAGGAGCCGCCATGACGCCCCCCGAACCCGAGACCCCGAACACGCAGATCACGCCGCGCCGGCTGGCGGTCTGGGCGTTACCGTTTTTGATCTCGCTTCTGGTGCTGGCCGCCACGTTCGCGTTGAACTGGCAGCCCTGGTTCGGCTACGCCAGCGTGATCGCGGGGCTGCTGGGCTCGCTCATGCTTGCAAGCGAAGGGCTCGGGCATAAGGGCGGATGACCCCTGGCTAATCCGTCTTGAGCGTCACGATCGACCAGACATGGCCGTACGGGTCGCGCAGCTTGCCGTGGCGGCCGAAGAATTCGTCGGTGACCTCGCGGATGGGCGTGCAGCCGGCCTTGATCGCGCGATCAAACCAGGCGTCGGCGTCATCGACATTGAGATTGATGGTGAAGGTGGTGCGCCCGCCCAGCGTCGCCGGTGCGACATTGCCCGTCATCGCCTCGTGCTCGGGGTATTCGTCGGCGAGATAGACCGCGCCGCCGTTCAGCTTCAGCGCGGCGTGGCCGAGCTTGCCTTCAAACTCGTAGACGTCGCCGCGCTGTGCGCCGAACGCCTGTTCATAGAACGCCACGGCCTCCAGCCCGCCGCGCACCGAAAGATAGGGAACGACCGGGCTGGGCCGCGCGCCGCCGGCCGGGCTTTCCTTCGCCGTGTCCGCATGCGAGTCCATGGCGTCTCTCCTTTGCTTACCGCCGCCTGGAGCTTGCGCCTCAATGAGCCTTTTTGAAAGCGCCGGTCTTGAAGACGACGCGCCGCGCCCGCTGGCCGACCGGCTGCGGCCGAAGGCGCTGGACGAGGTGGTGGGCCAGGATCACATCCTCGGCGCCGAAGCGCCACTGGGGCGCATGCTGGCGAAGAACCGGCTCTCCTCCATCATTCTGTGGGGTCCGCCGGGGGTGGGCAAGACCACCATCGCGCGCCTCTTGTCAGAGGCCTCGGAGCTGGAGTTCGACGCCATCAGCGCGGTGTTCTCCGGCGTCGCCGATCTCAAGAAAGCCTTCGAGCGCGCCCGCCAGCGCCGGGCCTCGGGCAAGGGCACGCTGTTGTTCGTCGACGAGATCCACCGCTTCAACCGCGCCCAGCAGGACGGCTTCCTGCCGGTGGTGGAGGAGGGGGTGGTCACGCTTGTGGGCGCCACCACCGAAAACCCCAGCTTCGAGCTGAACGCCGCGCTGTTGTCGCGCTGCCAGGTGCTGGTCCTCAAACGCCTGGACGCGGAGGCTCTGGACAGGCTTTTAAAGCGCGCCGAGACGCTGGAGGGGCGCGATCTGCCGCTCACGCCCGAGGCGCGCGAAGGCCTTGTGGCCATGGCCGACGGGGACGGGCGCTACATGCTCAACCTGGCTGAAGAGGTCTTCAATCTCGACCCCGAAACCCCGCTAGAGCCCGGCGATCTCGCCGAGGTGCTGCAGCGCCGCGCGCCGGCCTACGACAAGGACCGCGACGAGCACTACAATCTCATCAGCGCGCTGCACAAAAGCGTTCGCGGCTCCGATCCCGACGCCGCGCTCTACTGGCTCGCCCGCATGCTCAGCGCGGGCGAGGACCCGCTCTATCTCGCCCGGCGCCTGGTGCGCATGGCCAATGAGGATATCGGGCTCGCAGACCCCGGCGCGGTCCACGCCGCGCTGGCGGCGAAAGACGTCTATGATTTCCTCGGCAGCCCCGAGGGCGAGCTGGCGCTGGCCCAGGAGGTGGTCCATCTCGCCTGCGCGCCGAAATCGAACGCCGTCTACAAAGCCTGGAAAGGCGCGCTGCGCACCGCCAAGGCCACAGGCAGCTTGAGCCCGCCCAAGCACATCCTGAACGCTCCCACCAAGCTGATGAAGAGCGAAGGCTACGGCAAGGGATACGAGTACGATCACGACGCCGAGGGCGGTGTGTCCGGCCAGGATTATTTCCCTGACGAGATGGCCGAACGCCCGGTCTTCTACGACCCCAAAGGCGGCGGCCGCGAAGCCCAGCTGAAAGAGCGCCTGGAGCACTGGCGGGCGCTGCGGGAGAAACGGCGGGGTTAAACGGCGCCGAACACGCCGGCGAACGGAAACAGCAACAGGATCGCCAGCGCCCAGACGATGAAAATCACGGTGAGCAGCAAAAGCCCCGTTTCGCGCCGGCCCGAAAGAATTGCGGGCAGGGCGGCTGCGCCCACCCAGATCGCCTTGTAGGCCATCTGCACCAGAAGGATCGCCGCCATCTCGCGCGGATGCAGCAGCCCGATCGCGGCGATCACGCCCAGCCCCAGCCAGAAGGCTCCGATCATGCGGGTATAGGCGTCGATCTTCAGCCCGCCATAGAACAGGCGCTGATCGGCGAGCCGCGGCGCGAACAGGGTGACGAGCCCCGCGCCGCCCGCGCCGATCACGGCGGCGAGATACAGACCTCTCAAGGCGACGATATCGGCGACGGTCATGGAAAAACCCTTCCCCAAAGCTCGCCCGGCTAACGCAAAGCGCGGCGAAGCGCTCCACGAGGGCGGGCGCCGGCGCTGGAACGCGGCGCCGCATTGGGTCATGGTCGCCCTTCACATGTGCATGGAGGCCGACATGGCTCATCAATCCGCGGCGTATCCGAATCTGGATCCCTCGCGCCGCCGTATCGCCGCACCGCGCCCCGGCGATGCAGGCCTCGCCGGATCGTCCCATTGACCCGCCTCATCGTGCGTCACCGCACGACTTACCGCTATCGCCAGCCGACGACGTTCGGCCCCCACCGGCTGATGCTGCGCCCCAAGGAGAGCCGTACGCTGCGTCTCCACGCCCATGAATTGGAGGTCTCTCCCGCCGCGACGGTGAGCTGGGCGCATGACGTGACGGGCAACAGCGTGGCCACGGCGACCTTCCATGAGCCGGCGCACGCGCTCACCATCGAAAGCGTCGCCACGCTGACGCTGGATGTGGAGAAATGGCCGGTGTTCGACATCGCCGGCTCGGCGTCCACCTATCCGTTCCTGCTGAGCGAAGACGAGATGACCGATCTCGGCGGTCTGCGCCTGCAGGCCTATCTGGACTCCACCGGAAAGCTGCGCGAATGGGCGCAGGGCTTCGTCGCCTTTGAAGGCACGGACACGCTGTCGCTGCTCAAAGACATCAGCCAGGGCGTCGCCGCGCAGATCGTCTATGAAGAGCGCGAGGACGAATCCGCGCAGTCGCCCGTCGAGACGCTGGCGCGCGGCCGCGGCTCCTGCCGGGATTTCGCGGTGCTCTTCGTGGATGCGGTGCGCGCGCTGGGCTTCGGCGCCCGGATCGTCTCCGGCTATCTGTACGACCCTGACCGCAATCTCATCGGCTCAAGCGGCTCTGGCTCGACCCATGCCTGGGCGGAGGTCTATCTGCCGGGCGCGGGCTGGATCATGTTCGACCCCACCAATCGCAGCGTCGGCGGGTTCAACCTGATTCCGGTCGCCGTGGCGCGCCATATACGCCAGGTCATGCCTGTCTCCGGCAGCTTCATCGGCGACCTCTCGGCGTTTGAAGGCCTGGACGTCCAGGTCTCCGTCACGCCTGAATGATCCGCCTTGCGGCGTCCTCGCGCGTGGAGCGGGGCAGGGGTGAGCGCCGCGCAGCGCCTCGACTTTTGTACCAATTTCAGTACACTTCACCTCATGTCGCTGATCTTTTCCTTTTCGGAAGCCCGCGCGAAGCTGAAAGCGCTGATGGACCAGGTCACCACCGACCGTGCGCCCGCGATCATCACGCGGCGCGGGGCGGAGCCGGTGGTCATGGTCTCCATGGCCGAATGGGAGTCGCTGCAGGAGACCCAGCACCTGCTCAAAAGCCCCGCCAACGCCCGGCGCCTGCGCTCCAGCATCGACGCGGCGGACGCGGCCGAGGTGCGCGCCCTCACCCCTGACGACCTTCAGGCCCTCATTTCCCCGTGAACGTCGAGTTCACGCCGCAGGCGCTGGAAGACCTGCGCTGGTTCATCGAACGCGACGTGCGCATCGCCAAACGCATCGTGAAACTGATCGAGGACGTGCGCCGCGCGCCGTTTGACGGCATCGGCAAACCCGAACCGCTCAAGGGCGATCTCTCCGGCTGGTGGTCCCGCCGCATCGACGGCGAACACAGGCTGGTCTACCGAGTGGTGGAGGCTGGCGGCGCGCCAAGGGTGCAAGTGGCGCAGTGCCGGTATCATTATTGAGGGCTGAGCGAGGCGCCTGCCTCTAAAGAAATAGCGCAACGTCAAAGCCCCCTCGCCCCCTTCAAGGGGGCTGAGGACACCAAGATCGATCCGGGGGATCGATCGACTGTCCGAAGGTACGGAGAGGGGGTCGGTGGAGGCTGAAGCGCCGGCGTACCAACTCCCACCCCACCCCTCATCCTCACCTTCTCCCCTCTGAGAGGGGCGAAGGGGACTTCGGGCGCTAATCATTAGCCTGAGAGGGGGGCGTCTGGC
>JAVJPX010000008.1:0-141781 GCA_040217555.1 Oceanicaulis sp. | reverse complement strand
CTGCGACTGTTCGGGGTCGATGGACCGACGGCGCGGACCTAAGCTCTCCCACGGGCGTAAAACCCAAAGGTAAATCCGGTCTCGCAACCGACGCCGCTTCCGATAGGATAAACCAGAACCGGCAAATCTCACTTACAAGGTTGAAGGCGAGGGGCGCGTCGGCGTTGCGCTTAGATAAGGTCGCCGGCGCCAGGCTCGCCCGTTCAGAACACCGGCTTGACCGTGCCCGCCGCGCCGATGAGCAGCAAAAGGGCGTAGAGCAACAGCACCCAGCGGCGCGTGACGTTCATGGCGGCGAGCAGGGGTTCTTCGGTCTCGTCGCTGGAGCCTTCTTCAATGAGGCGCGCCAGGAGCTTGCCCACCGGCTTGTAGGCGACGTCGATCATTATGGCGCAGGCGAAGATCGCCGCGAACAGAAGCGCTTTCAGCGACAGCCAGGCCGGCGCCTCCCACAGGCCGGAAAAGCCCGCCAGCGCCAGCCCGGCGTAGAAGGCGCACAGACCCACCGTCAGCCAGAACTGGATGCGCTTGAGGACCGCGGCGCGCGCGCTCTGGCCTTCGAAATAGGTCCACCAGACCAGCGCCAGCCAGGCGAGCCCGATCCCCCAGCTCAAGCCGATGAGCCAGGCCGGCAGCGCCGCCCAGCCGCCGAGCGCGGTCATGGAAAGCGAGACCGGCACCATGAGCGCCCAGGCGGTGCGCGGCGCCATGTCGTTGAGCACCAACAGCTTCAACAGGTGCAGCCGCGTCTGAAGCGTATAGGCGTGCCGCTTTCTAAAGTGCTGGCCCAGGATGAACACGCCGATATCCCCGCCCAGCCAGGCGACGAACAACAGGATGTGCACGAAGACCAGCGCAGTGTAGAGGCCGTCCATGCCCGGCTCCTATAAAGGAAGGGCGGACGCCGCCGCGCCCGCCCTGTAAAAGTCGCTCCGGCCCACGGGCCGGAGATTGCAAGCAACCGCCGCACATCGGGAACGGTGATGAAACCCTAGCCGCAGGGCGCGGCGCGCGTCAATTGTTCGGACAAATTTACCGCATTCGCCATCAAAGGCGCTGAGCCCTATCGTGCCTGCAACAGCGAATCGGCGCGGGGAGGCCGGCGATGAAGGACGAAGACCAGAGCTCCGGGGCCCAGAGCTTTGGAACGGCGTGGATCAAGCTCGCCGCCGCCTCCGCGTTCGGCGCGTCGATGCTGCTCCTGCCCCTGCCCGCCGGAGGGTCCCTGCAGATCCCGCTGGGCCTTCTGACCGGCTGGGTGCAGGCGCAGGGCGCGGACGTTCTGCCGGGACTCGTGGTCGCGGTGTGTGTGATCTCGGCCGTGGCCACGGTGCTCTACAGCGTGTTCACACGCCCGCGCGGCGGCGATCACGTACCCGACGCGCTGTTGCGCCCCGGCCTGGTCTGGACCGGGCTGCGCATCGCCGGCGCGGTCACCGCGGTGATGGTGATTTTCCAGCTCGGCCCCGACTGGGTGTGGCGCGCGGACATTGGCGGGCTGGTGCTCAACGATCTGATGGTGCCGGCCTTCATCACCATTGCGCTGGCCTGCATCGTGCTGCCGTTCCTGACCGAATTCGGGCTGATGGAGCTGGTCGCCGGGCTGGTGGAGCGGGTCTTCCGCCGCATCTTCACCGTGCCGGGGCGCAGCGCCGTGGACGCGGTCGCCTCCTGGCTGGGGGGCAGCTCGGTGGGCGTTCTGGTGACGGTGAGCCAGTACCGCGCCGGGCTCTATACCGGGCGCGAAGCCGCGGTGATCGCCACCAATTTCTCCATCGTCTCCATCGCCTTCGCCTTCGTCATCGTCGAGGCGGTGGGGCTGGAGGCGCTGTTCTTCCAGTTTTACGGCGTGCTGACCCTGTCTGGAATCGCATGCGCGATGATCATGCCGCGCATCCCGCCGCTGCGCGGCAAGGCGGACGATCTGCTGGCCGAACATCCCTTGCGCGCCTCCGATCTCGATCAGCCCAGCATGAGGCGGTCGCTGAAGAACGCGCTGAAACGCGCCGACACCGCGCCCGGGCCGGGCGGCCTGGCGCGCATGATCACGGTGAACGTGCTCGACATCTGGCTGGGGCTGATCCCGGCGGCGATGGTGATCGCCACGGTGTCCATCGCGGTCGCCGAGACCACGCCGGTGTTCGACTGGCTCGGCTGGCCGTTCTACTGGGTGCTCGAGGCGTTGCAGGTGGAGAGCGCGCGCGAAGCCGCGCCGGCCATGGTGATCGGGTTCGCCGACATGTTCCTGCCCGCCCTGATCGCCGCCGACATCAGCTCGGCGCAGACCCGGTTCATCGTGGCGGTGGTGGCGGTGGGCCAGCTCATCTTCATGTCGGAAGTGGGCGTGCTGATCCTGAAATCGGCGCTGCCGCTGAACTTTTTCGACCTGGTGGTGATCTTCGTGTTGCGCACGCTGATCCTTCTGCCCCTGGCGACTCTGGGTGCGGCGGTGCTGCTGTAAGGGGCGCGGAGCTGCTTCAGCCGGGTGGCGCGACGCCGAACTCGCCGCATCGCCGCATCTCGCCGGAGCCGGACCGAACAGAAACTGGAGTGAACGCTCGCTCACTTTTCGACGCTCGTCGGGTTCAGCGCCGCGCCGACCCCAAATGTCCGTCGATCCACGGCGGCGATTTTCGCAAGCGGCGCGGACCGTCAAGGACGGCCCGAAGGGCCGCCGCAATGCGGCGACCGGGCGTCGCCCGGTCGTCCTTGACAGTCTGCGATCGCCTTGCGGGTTTTTCCAGCATGGATCGACGGGGAGGAATGACCGAGAAAGGGTTCCACGAGACGCGCGGCTGAAATGAGTGAGCACTCACTCACATTTGGCCCGGCCGCCGCTGATATCCGGGCTCGCGGCCCGCTTTAGCAGACGCCTCGGCGCGAGGTGGAAACGTTATCCGCCCCCTACCCGCCGCGGCGCGGCAGGGTGGTGACGCCGTCGTCGGGATCACGCGGGGCCTGGGGCACGGTGACGCCGTCGACCTCGCCGTCGAGCGCCTCGTCCTCCTCGTCGTCATCGCCTGAGCCGAAGCCGAAAAAGTTCAGCCGGTCGAAGTCGAACAGATCGCCGCCGCCGAAGGGGTCGTCATCGTATTCGGTGCGCCAGCTTAAGGCGATCCCCGCCGCGCCGTCGGCCGACAGGCGCGAGAGCAGGGTGAAGCGGCGCGTCAGCTCCCACTCGATATTGGTGGACGGCGCCGCCGACGAGCCCGCGCTTTCCAGCTCCAGATAAACGTCTTCGGTCAGATAGCGCCCGCCGGAAACCACCGTGCCGCCGCCCGCATCCCGGCGCACGCCCAGCTGATCCAGCCCGGAGGCCTGGCGCAGGGCGCCCAGCGGATCAAACCCGCCCCCGCCCGACAGCGAGGCCAGGGAGGCGGCGAGCTGGGCGGCCTGCAGCCCGGACAGGTTCGCCGCGCCTTCGCCGAACAAGATGCGGCTGGCCACCTCGTCCTGGGGCAGGCTCGGCGAGGAGCGCAGATCGATGGCGGGGCTGGTGACCGGCCCCTCCACCACGATGCGCGCGGTGATGTCGCGCTCCTCGCGCACGGCGGTGAGCTGCAGCGTCGCGTCCCTGGGATCGCCGGACAGGCGCACCACGCCGCTTTCAATGTCGAACACCCGGCCCAGAAGATCGGCCCGGCCGCGAACCACGCGCGCCGCGCCGTAGACTTCGGGATCGGCGACCGTGCCGGCGACCTGGACCTCCAGCCCCCATTCGGTGTCGAAATTGGAGCCGCGCGCAAAGATGCGCCGCGGCGCGGACACCGCGTAATCCAGCGCAATGGACGGGCCGCCCGCATCGTCGCCCGCATCCGGTTCGCGCACGCCGGCGGGCACGTTGATTTCCGTCACCTCAAGGGTGGGGATGGCGGACCGGCCTGAATCCGGCGGGCTCACCTCGGCGCGCTCGATCGTGGCCGCGCCGGTGATCGTCCCCTCCCCGTCTGCGAGATCGAACGCCACATCGCCGCTGGCCACGGCGGAGACGTCGTCGCGATCAACCACCTGAAAGCTGTCAAACTCGGCCTGCGCGCGGGCGCTCAGGCCGCCGGCGAACTCCACCGACCCGCCCCCGCTGAGGTCGCCGCCTTCGCCGTCGGTGGCGGTAAGCTCGGTGATCTGCGCCCGGCTCTGGGTGAACTGCGCACGCATCACCAGGTCCTGCAGGACGAGCCCCGCCCGGCTGTCGGAGAAGCGCGCATCCACCAGCGCCGCCTCGCCCACCAGATCGGGATCGCCCACCGTGCCGGAGACCTGCGCTTCGATACGCACATCCCCGCTCAAGCGCTGGCCGGAGGCCAGGTGGAAGGCGGCGAAGGGGCCAATGCGCCCGCTCACGTCCACCTGCGCGGAAACCGGGTTGGACGCCGCGGTGAGATCGCCGGGTCCGCGCACCGGACCGGTGCGGATCACCCCGTCGGCCAGAGCAGTGAAGTCCGGCCCATCCGCGCGCACGCCCAGCTCGACCCGTTCGCGGTTCAGATCCAGCGTCACCGCGCCGTCCAGGGCGTTCTCCAGATCCACATCCGCCGGGCGCAGATCGTCGCCCTGCAGCACCGCCTGGCCGGTCCAGACGCCGCCGGCGCGCGAAAACGCCAGCTCGCCCGACAGCGCCCCGTTCACCGGTTCGCGCGCCCGGCGCAGGGACAGGATGGCGGCCGGCACGTCCTGCAGCCGCGCCGTGACGCGCTGCGCCTCGCCGCCGCGATAGCTCAGAGACATGCGCCCCTCGCCCACCGAAAGCCGCGCCTGCGCGCTCAGCGGATCGCTGGCGGACACCGTGATCGGCTCGATCGAGGCGATGGGAATCCGGCCGTACTCGCCCTCAAGGCTCGCGCGCGCCTCCACAGGCCCGCCGGCGAGCTGGATGCGGCCTTCAGCGTTGACCTCGAACGGCGCGCCATAGGCGCCGTCGGCGATGAGGGAAAAGCGTGCGTTCTCCAGCGGGCCCTGCACGGTGAAATCGAAGCGGTCGAAATAGCTCATATCCCCGGCGATCAGATCTTCGGCCGAAGCGGTGACGTCCAATTCACCGTCCTGAAGCCGCGCCTGCAGCGAGAGCGATCCAAAACCCTCCACGGGAGCGATGTCGAGATCGGCGCTGATCGCGCCGGGCGCCACATCCGCCGATCCGTCCACCGTCAGCCCGCCAGCGCGTCCGTTAAGGCCGGTGAGCTGCAGCCGCTCGCCCTCCCGCGCGAAATCGGCGCCCAGGTCCACCGGCCCGCGCGGGCTGTCGCCGGTGAGGCGGGCTTCCCCGGCAAGCTGATCCAGCGGGCCGGAGATTTCCGCGCGCAGGCGCGCACCGCTCACCTCCACCGGACCGGCGCCCACCTGACCGGCGTTGGCGTCGATGCGCGCATCCACGCCTTCTGGGCCGTAGCGCGCTTCGAAGGCGGCCTGAAGGGTGCCCGCAAGCGAAATTCCGGCCACCGGAGACTCTCCCGAATAGACCGCCTCGCCTTGAAGATCGAACTGCTCGCCGGCCTGGGCGCCGGTGGCGTCCACCACAAGATCCGGGCTCTGGACCTGCAGCCGGTCGAACTCCAGCCCGCCCTCGGCGGTGCGGCGTCCATCGACCTCCGCGCTGATCGGTCCTGAGAGCGGGTCTTCAAGGCCGCCGGCGGGCTCAAAGCCGGACGCCTCCGCCTGAAACGCCACAGTTGCGTTGAAGGCGCCCTGCGCCGACACGTCCACCGCGCCGCGCCCGGAGAGCTGGTCGGTGAGGGTGGAGACGTCGAACGCGTCACTGGACAGCGTCACGTCGAAGCGCTCCTCGCCCACGGCGACCGTCCCGGACGCGCCCACGGGTCCGGCCGCCGCCTCGATGTCCGCGCGCTCGATGACCAGGCGCCGCGCCCCGGAGGCGTATGTCAGGCTCGCGTCAATGCGCGGCGCGTCGCCAAGCAGATCGGCGACGACGGCGTTATCGAAGCGCGCGCCCTGGGTCGCCAGATCACCCTGGATGCGAAGGCGCCCGGCCGGCCCCGCCACGGTGAGCGGGCCGGAGACGCGCTCGAACGCATACTCGCCGGGCAGGTCGAGCCCCTGCACGGCGACATCGCCGGAAAAGCGCCAGCTTGCGCCGGAAAGGTCCACGGTCGCGTCCGTCACCCGAAGCTCGCGCGCCGAAACCGACCCGCCGGTGACGGCGGAGACGAGGCCGGCGCCCGCCCGGCCTTCAACCGCGATCACCTCGCCGGAGCGTGGCCGTACGATGAGGCTCGCCTCAGGCGCATCAAGGGTGACCACCGCGTCTTCCAGCTGCGGATCGGACAGCCCTCCGGCCAGCGGCAGATCAAGCGTGAAATCGGCCGGCCCGCCCAGAAACGTCTGGAGTTGTTCAAATTGCGGCCAGCGCGAAGGACGAACCTCGCCGTCCGCGCTCAAGCGCTGCGGCGTCCAGTTGGTGGTGAACCGCAGCGCGTCCGCGCCGTCCACGTCGACCCGCGCCCGCCCCTCACCGCGCTCAAGCCCGCCCTGCACCGAAACGACAGCGCTCGCCCCTTGTTCGCCTGCGCGCAAAAGCTGCGACAGACGGCTGCCTGGCGCAGCCTCGATGCGGGCGTCCAGGGCGTATGTGTCCGAGGGGGTGGGTTCAAGGGTGATGCGCGCCTGCGGCGCGTCCAGGTTCAGCGTGGCGCCGGCCAGCTGCGGCTCGGTGATTGATCCGCCCAGCGGCAGGGCCAGGGAGAACTCCGCCGCGCCGCCCAGATAGGTCCCAAGCTGCTCAAACTGCGGCCAGCGCGCCGGCTCGACGCGGCCCTCCGCCTCCAGCGTCTCACTGGTCCATTGCGCCGAGAAGCGCACCGCGTCGACCCCGCCGATATCCATCGTGCCCGACGCCGTCGCCGCCTCCAGCGACCCGCGCGCCTCAAGCACCGCGCTCGCCCCTTGATCGCCGGCGCGCAACACCTCGGCGAGCGGCCCGCCCGGCGGCGCGTCCAGCCGGGCGTCGACTTCAAACTCACCGCCTTGGAGCGGCTCCACGCTCACCCTCGCTTGCGGCCCGTCGAGCCGAAGGCGCGCGCCTTCAAGGCGCGGCTCGGTGAGCCGCCCGCCGAGCTGAACCCGGGCGTCGAAGTCGGCCGGACCGCCAAGCCAGGTCTGGAGCTGTTCAAACTGCGGCCAGCGCCCGGGCTGGACACGGCCGTCCGCAGTTAGAGCCTGCGGCGTCCATTGCGCCGAAAAGCGCAGCGCCTGGGCTTCGCCGACCATGAGCGCGCCGTCCGCGGCGCCGGCGTCCAGCCCGCCCCGGGCGTCGAATTCGATGACCGCGCCCTGCTCGCCGGCGCGCAGAAGCGCGGCGAGCCGGCCGCCGGGAGCCGCCTGCACACGCGCCTCAAGCGCCCTGTCGCGCGCCGGATCGGGACTGAGCGTGGCGCTCAGCTGAGGCGCATCCAGGCGCAGCTCAGCCTCTTGCACCAGCGGGTCTTCGAGCCCGCCCGCCAGCGGCGCCTCGAGGGTGAACCGCGCCGGCCCGCCAAGCCAGGCTTGCAACGCTTCGAACTGCGGCCAGCGGTCCGGCCGCACCCGCCCGTCCGCCGTCAGCCGCCGCGCCGTCCAGTCGGCTGAAACGCGCACCGCCTCGTCGCCGCCGATCTCGACCAGAGCCTCGCCTGCGCCCTGATCGAACCCGCCGCGCACCTCCACCACGGCGCTCGCCCCCTGCCCGCCGGCGCGCAGCAATCTGGCGAGCGGACCGTCCGGCGCCGCCTCGATACGCGCGTCCACATTGATCGCCTCGCCATAGTCGAACCGCGCATCAATGACGTCGCCCGGCGCGTCGAGCCGCTCGGCCTGTAATCGCCCGCTCAACTCTCCGGCGACGCGGCGAAAGCCGGAGGAGATGGAGTAAGCGGCCTCAGGACCGGCCACGCCGGCTTCAAGATGGAGGGCGGCGATGTCAAAACTGGAAAGCTCGATGTCGAAGTTGAACGAGCCGCCGCCACCTTGTTGCTCAACCCGCTCAGGCCGGCGCAAAATCTCCACCCGCCGCGCGGCGACCGCCTCGACCTCGATGCGCCGGGTCAACAGCGCCCAGACATTCCATTCGACATCGACCTCCTGTGCGGTGAGCCAGACGCCGCTTTCATCCTTCAGCGCCAGGGTGTCGATCTCGAACGCTGCGATGATGTTGCCGTCGATCTCGCCGACCTGAAGCGCGCCATAGCCGGCGATCTGCTGGCCCTGCAGGCGGTCTTGTACGAAGTCCCGGCCCAGCGGGCCGGTGACGAGGACAAGCGCGACGGCCAGCAGCACGACGAGCAGGGTCGCAAGGCCCGACAGCCAGGCCAGCGGGCGGGCGATCCAGCGCCTGCGGCGCGGCCGGGTGGGGCTCTGTTCGCTCAAAACGCCTGCCCGATGGAGATGTAGACCTGAACGATGTCGTCGCGCTCGCGCGGGTCGAGCGGCGTGGCGATGTCCACGCGCAGCGGGCCGAAGCCTGGATAATACCGCACGCCCACGCCCGCGCCGTAGCGCATGGCGCCGAAATCGGGCTGGGCGTCGGTAGTCGCCGCGCCGCCGTCGACGAAGCCGACGAATCCCAGCCGGTCGGAATAGCGCCAGCGCGCCTCCGCGCTCACTTCCGCCAGCGAGGCGCCGCCGAAGGGTTCAAGGGCGTTGGTGTTGAACCCTTCGCGCAGGGGCGACAGGCTTTGAAAAGCGTAGCCGCGCACCGAGCCGCCGCCGCCGGCGTAAAAGCGCTCATCGACGCCGACCCGAAACGCCGAGGCGCCCTGCAGCGTGCCCACGCGCACCCGGCCGGCGAGCACCACGTCGTCGGAGACCGGCTGATAGCCGCGAAGCCCCGCCTCCAGGCGCACGAAGCGCACGTCATTGTCGCCGAACGACCAGCCCGGCGCCACGGCGACATCGGCGAAAATCCCCTCGCGCGGGTCAAGCACGTCGTCGCGGCCGTCATAGGCAAGCCCTAGCGGCGCGGAAACCGTGTTCAGCCGGCGCTCGCCGCGCGCATCGCGGATCTCGGCGGTGGAGACCTCCACCCCGGCCGAGGCGCTCACATGATCGGAGACCTGGCGCGCCACAATGGCGCTGGCGCGCACCACGTCCTGATCGAACGCGTCGGTGCGCTCCTGGGCGGCTTCGGCGAACACGGTGAGCTCCTGGCCGTAGCGGCGCCAGTGGGGCGCCACGAACTCCGCCGAGACCGAGCGCTCAAGCTGAGCGAACGTGCCTGCGAGCGTGAGAAGCTCGGCCTGGCCGAACAGATTGCGCCGTGTCCAGGCGATTTCCGCGCCCGCGCCTTCATCGGTTGAAAAGGACAAGAGCCCCTCCAGCCGGTGCTTCGGCGCCGGATCGGCGCGCACATCCACCAGCCGGTTGCCGTCCGCGTCGGTGACGCCGGGCGGCGCCAGGCGCGCATCGGCCACCACGATCGCCTCCAGCCCCTGAAGCCGGCTGGCGAACTCCGAAAGCGCGGGACGGCTCGCCGGATCGCCGATCTCGAACGGGGCGAGCCGGTCAATATATTCGGGATCAAGCTCGGCCAGGCCGCCGGCGAATTCGGGATCGCCGAAGGTGATAAACTCGCCGGTGCGGTAAAGGAAATCGGCGCGCGCCGCGTCCACGGTGTGGTCGATGATGATCTCGTGATCGCCTTCGCGGGCTTCAGGATAGCCAGACCGGCGCAGCGCCGCGAGCACCCGCGCGCGTGCGTCGATCACTTCGCGCGCGATGACCGGATCGCCCTGCGACAGGCCCAGGGCCGCCCGCGTCTCCAGGTCCGGTTCGCGCGCGCCCGGCGGCTGGTCGAACACCACCTCTGCGCTCTGGAAAGTGAACTGCGCGCCGGTGCGCACGCGAATCACCGGCCGGCCTTCATCGTCGAGGCGCGGATCCACAACCGCGGCGTAATAGCCCCGGCTTTCCATGAAACGGCGCGCCCGATCGGCGGCGTCGCGGGCCTGTTCCCGCGCGCGCCAGCGGTCTTCGGGCGCACGCTCGGCCTCGCCCAGCGCCTGGCGCAGCGCGGTGCGCAGTCCCGCATCCTCGATCCCCTCGACGCGCGCCAGGGGCGCCGCGCCCGCACCCTGAAGGCCCGCGAACGCCAGCAGAAGCACGGCCGCCGCAACGCAGCGCAGCGTGAAACCGTTGTTGATTAAGCGGATCGTGATCGCAGTCCTCGCTCGGCCTTGCGCCCCCTCGGCTTGGCTGATGTAACACCCGCGCGGAAAAATCGTGACATGGAAGTCCACGCGACGCAGAAAAATTTCAGCCTATGACCTTCATCGCGATGGCAAACACCGTTCACCGGTATACCCTCATCGTGTGTCGCGTCTGCAGGCGCTGCGATTAGGAATTGTTTTATCGATGAGCGAAGAGACCGCGAGATTGCGCCAGGACAGCGGCGAGCGGACCGAAGATCGCAGCGAGAGCGGCGATCGCGGCTGGATCGGCTGGCTGCAGATCGCCGGAATCGTGCTGGTGATCCTGGTCGCGGCGGGGATCACGATCTGGCTGTCCTCCACGGGCGGCGAGCCTGGCGAGGCGGCGCCGGAACGCCCTGACGTGCCGGTGCGGGTCACCGATCCGGTCATCGCCGACCATCGCGTGTCGGTCGCCCTGACCGGCACGGTGAGCGTCACCGCCTTCGTCGACCTGACCCCGCAAGTGGGCGGGCGCGTGATGTCGGTCTCCGACGCAGTGCGCGCCGGCTCGGCGTTCGAGGCCGGCGAGGTGCTCTTCGAGATCGACCCGCGCGATTACGAAGTCGCCGTCACCCGCGCGCGCTCGGCCCTGGCCCAGGCGCGCTCGAGCCTGGCTCAGGCCCAGGCCGAGGCTGAAGTGGCGCGCGAGGAATGGGACAATCTCTATCCCGGCCGGCCGATCACGCCGCTTGCCGCGCGCGAGCCTCAGCTTGAAGCCGCCCGCGGACAGCTGCTGTCGGCCCAGGCCGATCTTGATCAGGCGCGGCTGAATCTGGAACGCACCTCGGTGAGCCTGCCCTTCGCCGGCAAGGTCATCGAAAGCCGGGTAGAAGCCGGCGCGCTGGTCAGTGCGGGACAGTCCTACGGCCGGGCCTATGATCTTGAGGCGGTGGAGCTGATCGCGCCCATCTCCCCCACCGATCTGGCGCGCCTGGGTGCGGCCGAGGGCGCGCCGGTGCGCCTGTCCCTGGAAGCCGGCGGGCCGGGCTTTCCCGGCCGCGTCGCCCGTATCGGCGCGCAACTAGACGAGCGCACTCGCTTCATCGACCTCTACATCGAACCCGAAGCCGGCGATCTGGTCCTGCAGCCGGGGCTTTTCGCCGACGTCATGATCCAGGGCCCGCTGCTTGAAGACGTCATGATCCTGCCCCCCGGCGCGGTCGCGGGCTTGAACGAGGTGCGCCTGATCGAAGACGGCGCGATCGTCACCGAGCGGATCGAGGTGCTGGATCGGCCGCCCGGCCGGATCATCGCGCGCGCCTTCGACGTCCATGAGGGCCTTGTGGTCTCGCCCCTGCCCGAAGGCGCGATCGGCCGCGAGGCGGAGATCATCGAACAGGTCGAACCCCCGCAAGCCGACGCCGGGCTTAGCGACATCAGCGGACCCTACCAGGGCGGCTATGCCAGCCCCGCCGAACGCGCAGCGGAAACCGGCGAGGCCGCCGACGATATGGACGTCGCCCCCGAACCCGAACGCCGGGAGGGCGCGCGCGGATGAGTGCGCAAAACGAGGGCCGCGACACAGATAACGCCGGCGGCGGCGGCGGCGGCGATGCGGCCGCGCCCTCCGGCTGGCCGGGCAAGGGGCTGGTGGGCTGGTTCGTGGACAACCCGGTCGCCGCCAACCTGTTGATGTTTCTCTTCCTCATCGGAGGCGTGGTCACCGCGGCGACCATCCCGACAGAGGTTTTCCCCACCATCCCGCCGAGCCAGGTGCAGGTGAGCGTCATCTATCCCGGCGCGACCCCTGGCGACGTGGAGGAGAGCGTCACGCGCCGCATCGAGGAGTCGGTGCTGGGGCTCGACGGGGTGGAGCGGGTGCGCTCTGTCGCCTCGGAGGGGCGCGGAACGGTGACGGTGGAGCTCAGGCAGTTCGCCGACGCCCAGCTGGTGAAGGACGACGTGGAGACGGCGGTGGACTCCATCGCCGATTTCCCGCCCGGCGAAGCCGAACAGGTTCAGATCCGCGTGCCCCAGCCGGTGACGACCGTGCTGACGCTGGCGCTCACCGGCCCGGTCTCCGAGCGCACGCTGCGCGAGGCGGGCGAGTCGGTGGAGCGCGAGCTTTTATCGCGCGACGGCGTCTCCACCGTGGCTCTGCGCGGGGTGCGCCAGTACGAAATTTCGATCTCGGTCTCCGAAGACGCGCTGCGGCGCTACGGGCTCACCTTCAACGAGGTCAGCCAGGCGGTGCGCGCGGCCTCGCTGGACCTGTCCGGCGGCGAAATCCGCACCGCCGGGGGCGACATCCTGTTGCGCACGAACGCGCGCCGCGAGACCGGCGCGGCCTTCGAGGACATCATCATCCGCTCCTCCCTGTCGGGCGCGCGGGTGCGGCTGGGCGACGTGGCGGACATCCGCGACGCGTTTCAGGACGAGCAGCTGATCTCCACCTATGACGGCGAGCCTGCGGTGTTCGTGGACGTGCAGATTCAAGGCTCGGAGGACCTTCTGGAGGTCCGCTCGAGCGCGGTGGACTGGCTGGAGAACGATGCGCGGCTGCCGCCGGGCGTGTCGGCCGTCATCGCGTCGGACCAGTCCCAGGTGTTCGTCGAACGCGTCTCCTTGCTGGCGCGCAACGCCATTATCGGCTTCACCCTGGTGTTTCTGCTGCTGGTTCTGATGCTCGACCTGCGCCTGGCGTTCTGGGTCGCCATGGGCGTGCCGATCTCGTTTCTGGGCGGCTTCGTGGTGTTCGGGGCGGTGGGCGTGACGCTGAACTTCATCACCACGTTCGGTCTGATCGTCGTGCTCGGCATCGTGGTGGACGACGCCATCGTGGTGGGCGAAAACACCGATCGCGAACGCACCAAGGGGCGAACGCCCAAGGAAGCCGCCATCGCCGGGGTCACCGGCGTCGCCGCGCCGGTGCTCGTGGGCGTTCTGACCACCATGGCGGCCTTCGGCCCGCTGATCTTTTCCGGCGGTCAGTTCGGCGAAATCGTCAAACCCATTCCCATCGTGGTGATCTCGATCCTGGCGATCTCCCTGGTGGAGGCGTTTTTGATTCTGCCCTCCCACCTGTCCCACGGGCGGGACTGGTCACGCGGGCCGCTCAAACGCATTCAGGACAAGGTCGCCGACGGGCTGCGCCGGTTCGCCGAAGGGCCGGTGCAGGGCTGGGCGCGCTTCGCCGCGCGCACGCGCTGGCTGACCGCGCTGGGCGGGATCGTGGTGCTGGCCATGGTGTTCTCGCTGGCGATCACGGGCGTTGTCCGGTTCGTCTTCTTCCCCTCCATCGAGGCCGACCAGGTCAGCGCCAATCTGGTCCTGCCCGAGGGCGCGCCGTTTGAAGAGACCCGGCGCGCCGCCGAGCGCATGCTGGAGGCGGCCGACGCGCTGAACGCGCACTACGCCGAGCAGGGCCGGCCGGTGATCGACTCGGTGATCGCCACGATCGGCGGGCGCACCAGCCTGGGCGGCGGGCCAGGCGCGACCCAGTCCACCACCGTTTCGCCGAACCTGGCGCAAATCCAGCTGCAGCTGACCAGCGCTTCGAATCGGCAGGTGGGATCGGCGCAGATTGAAAGCGAGTGGCGCGAGCGCATCGGCCAGATCCCGGGGGTGGAGCGGCTGACCATCGTCTCCTCGGCCGGACCGCAGGAATCCGATATCGCCTATGAGCTGTCCCATCCAGACAACGCCGTGCTGGAGGACACCGTGCGCCGCTTCGCCGACCAGCTCGGCGGGATCGAGGGCGTGACGGAAATCAATGACGGCTTCGACCTGGGCAAGCGCCAGCTCAATTTCGAGCTCACGCCGGCGGGCGAAGCGGCGGGGCTCGCCCCCAGCGACATCGCCCGGCAAGTGCGCCAGGCCTTCTTCGGCGAGGAGGTGCAGCGCATCCAGCGCGGCCGCGAAGAGGTGCGCGTCTTCGTGCGCTATCCCGAACGCCTGCGCACCGACCTCGCCGCGCTGTCCCAGCTGCGCATCCGCACCCCGCAGGGCGAGGCGCTGCCCTTAAGCGTCGCGGCGAGCATCACCGAGACCCGCAGCTACACCCAGATCGAGCGGATCGACGGGCGGCGCATCATCGAAACCACCGCCGACGTCGACGAGACCGTCATCACCCCCGGCGAGGCGCGCGGACAGGCCGAATCCATATTGCAGGAGCTGGTCGCGGAGTATCCCGAACTGGACTACCGCCTGGCCGGCGCCGGCCGCGAGCAGGCCCAGGACTTCCAGTCGCTGGGCCGCGGCCTGATGATCGCCGTGGTGATCATGTACGCCCTGCTGGCCACCCAGCTTCGAAGCTATATCCAGCCGATAATCATTCTGGTCGCCATCCCCTTCGGGATTGGCGGGGCGATCCTTGGCCATTTCCTGCTGGGCTACGACCTCTCCTTCCCGTCCATCTTCGGCTCGGTGGCGCTGTCGGGCGTGGTGGTCAACGCCTCCATCGTGCTCATAGACCGCTACAACAAGAACAAGAACGAACGCGCCATGGCGCCGGTGGACGCCGTCGCCGAAGCCGCGAGCCGGCGCTTCCGGCCGGTGCTGATCACCACGCTCACTACGGCGCTGGGGCTGCTGCCGATCATTTCAGAGCAGAGCCCGCAGGCCCAGTTCCTCATCCCCATGGCGGTGTCCCTGGGGGCGGGTCTGGTGTTCGCCGCGATCTCCATTCTGATGCTGCTGCCCGCCTTCGTGATGATCGTGGAGGATATCCGCGAGCACGGCCTCACCGCGCTGATCGTCACCGGGCTGGTCGCCGCCGTGTTGATCGCCGGCGCGATGCTGGGCGCGATCGCCGGGCTCATCACCCTGGTGATCGCCGTCCCGCTGATCGTCTGGCGGCTTCGAAGCCAGCGCGGAACCGGAACTCCGCGCACGGCGGAGGCTCGCGGTTAGGGCTGTTCGGCCGCGCAGAAGGAGGAGTCTCTGACCGGATAGGCCGGCGTGATAGGTCCAGTGTGGACTGTGCCATCAAAGCGTTCATAGCGCGCGTTCAGTTCTATCGAAAAGATCGGTTCGCCAGGGTCTCGGCCATGTCCGTCGAATACGTTCACGCCGCACGAGGGCGCGCAGTTCCACGCCTCTCCAGCTTCGTAGCGCTGGCGAAGCCTGACGATGCGGGCGGCCTTTAGTTCCGGAATGTCTGCGATACGCCGCGCCAGCCCCGGCGGGTGAAGATTGCCGATCAGCATGAGCGTGACGTCATGTGTCTGAGCAGCCTGCCTGACGATGTCCAGCGTAACACCATAGCGCACTTCACGGATCTCTTCACCGTCCAGGCCGACCGGAATATCCGAAGCGTCGAACCCCGCGACCGTGAGGGGTGCGTCGGCGGCGCGCATCGCCGCCACGTCCAACATAAGCTCAGCGGTCGCCGTCGTGCCCCGCCCGTCGCGCGTCCAGCTCCAGAAATGGCCTATACGCCCTCGACAAAGCCGCTGACGGTCCAAGGCGCGATCGCCGGACAAGCCTCGCAGGTCCGCATTTACGTCTGCAGGGATTTCCAGCAGCACCGCGGTCCTCAACCCGGCGCGCGCATAGGTGCACGCGAGCGAACCGACAAATGCGGGAGCTTCACGCGATCCGTGGAGTTCTCCAAGCATCACTATGAGCGGCGCACCAGTCGCCGGCTTCAGACTGAGCGCGCCGGGCGCCGCGCATTGCGGGTACGGTTCGAACCACCCCACCCGAGCGTCGGCATCAGCCGGACAACAGAAAAACCCGGCAAGCACGATCAGGGAAAGAACTTTGAATTGCTTCATTTCCTGACATTCGTTTGATTTTGCGACTATTGATCTGCATCAAGATCGTGTGATGCAATCCAATGGAGTAACGCATGCAGCTTAAAAAAGCTATCGCCCTCGGCTTTGGCTGCTGGATTTCAATCCTTGCGGCCAGTTTCTTTACCTTGAGGAGCGCAATCCCGATCTCAGATTGCTGGACGCGGCAGTCGGCTTTCTAGTCCGCCGTGCGTTCGGACAATATGCCGGCAAGGGAGCGACCATGGCGGAATTCAGACAAACGGAAGCGTCGGTTACCCGGCCTGTTTACAGCCCCAGCGCCGACTTCATGAGCGTGCTGACGACAAAAGCGCTGCAATACGGAGTGCCCGCCCCAAGCGAAACGACCGCCACCCGGAGCGCCGGCTAATTCACCGCGCCGATATCGCCGAGGCGCGCCGGCCCCAGGAACAGGCCGCCGTCCTGCAGGCGGAACGGCAAAGCGATGCCGGTGTCTCGCCGCGGCGCCATGAGTGCGAACAGGCGCAACGCCTCGCCCTGCTCGTCATGAACCAGCCCCGCTTCAACCAGCGCGTTGATCAGCGTGTCCGGATCGGTGACGACGAGCGACAGCCGGCCGGCCGGGCGCAGCTGGGGATCCAGGGTGATCTCCCCCTCGCCGTTGAGATCGGCCGGGCCCCAGACGAGCTGGGCGGCGGCGACTTCGATTCGCCCGCCCGCCGCCGTCCAGGCGTAGGGATCGCCGGCGCGAGCCAGTTCGCTCCAATCGGTGAGCGCGCCGGCCATGCGTGCCAGCTGCGCGGTGCGCCCGAACGCGGCGCGCACCGGCGCGTCCATCGCCGCTTCGGTGAGGCGCACCTCCTGAGCTTCGATCGCGAAGCTGAACCGGTCGTCGGCGTCGAGGAATCCAGAAAGGCGCACCTGCCCGGCGTATTCGATCGCCGGCGCCGGGCCCTGCTCGGCGGTCAGCGTGAACGCGTCGAGATCGCCGCCCACCCGCGTCGTGGCGCCTGAGGAGGCGGCCAGCGACAACTGCGCGGTTTCGGCGTCGAGGACATAGACGACCGGTCCGGTCTCGCCCTGGGCGGACAGGCGCGCCGGGCCGTCCAGGGTCACGATCCAGTGGTCGAGATTGTAAAACTGGGCGGTGGCGTCAAGCTGATCGAGCGCGGCCCGCCAGCCGCCTTCCACGAGCGGGGCGGTGATCACCGGCGCCTCGGCGCGCAGGGAGAACCGGAAGGGATAGCCCCTCACGCTCAGCCCCTGGTGCTCGACGGTGTAGCCGGCGGTCTCCTGGGCGGCGATCCAGGCGCGCGCGCGCTCCTCCACCCCGCCGGAGACCAGGATCCAGTAGACGGCGTGGACCGCCAGCACGAGGATGAGCGCGGCGAAGGGCAGGATAAGACCGAGCCGGAAACGTTGAAACACGCCGCCCATCACGCCGCCTCCGCCTTGGTCTGATCGGCCCTGTCGGGCAGAAGCGCGTCGGACGCGGTCTCGATGCGGCGCTCCAGCTCGGCCAGGAAGGTTTTCTTGTCGAGGCCGGGTTCGATGGCGGGCAGGAACTCCACCACGATGCGGCCGGGCCTGCGGGTGATCCCGCTGGGCGGCCAGTAAAGCCCGGAATTGAGCGCCACCGGAACGCACGGGACTTTCATCGCCGTATAAAGGCCCACCACGCCGGGCTTGTAGCTGTCTGCGGCGCCGGGCTGCAGGCGCGTGCCTTGGGGAAAAATCACCACCTGCCGGCCTTCCTGCGCGCGCATGCGCGCCTGTTTGAGCATGTCGCGCAGCGCCTTCGAACCGGCGCCGCGGTCCACCTTGATGTTCTTCAGCTTCATCGCATACCAGCCGAAGATCGGCAGATAGCTCAGCTCCTTTTTCAGGATAATGGCCGGGTCGTCGAGCATGCTCCAGAACGCCAGGGTCTCGAACATGGACTGGTGCTTGGAGGCGATGAGCGCGCCGCCTTTAGGAACGTGCTCGCGCCCGCGCACCTCGTAATCCACGCCGCAGATGAGCTTGAGCCCGCCGAACACCAGGGCGAGATAGGCGCGCAGCGCCGCCTTCGCCCAGCTTCGCGGCCCGATCAGGGCGGGCGCGCAAAGCACGCCCATGACCGCCATCAGGCCGTACATCCAGATGACGAAAATGAGCGAACGCAGCGTGTTCAAGACCCCTCCCCCGCGCGCCGGCTAGGCGCCGTCCACATCCATCACGCCGATCCGCTCGCGCATGAAGATTGCGGCGTACTTGGCGTATTCCTGCAACCAGCGGCGCGCCTCCCCCGGACCGGACCAGGGCGGAGGCGTGGGCGCCGCATAGGCGATGAGCCGGGTATCGGGCATGGCGGCCTGAAGTTCAAGAAGGGCGCGCGGCATATGGAAATCATTGGTGACGACGAGGACCGTGGAATAGCGGTTCCGCGTCACCCAGGCGGCGGCCTCCAGCGCATTGCCACGCGTATCCACGGCCAGCGGCCCGGTGTCGATGCAGCAATTGAACAGTTCAGCCGGGGCGCCCGCGGCGCGCGCGATGTCCTCGGGCGGGCTTCCCGGGTTGACCCCGGAGATCAGGAGCCGCCCGCCGCGCCCGTCGCGCAGGAGGCTCACCGCGGTGCGCACTCGGCCCTCCCCGCCGGTGAGCGCCACGATGCCGTCGGCGCGCGTGCGCTCGTCGCGCACCATGGAGCGGGCCTCGTGCACATAAAGGACGAAGCCCGTCACAAAGGCGACCAGGACGATGAACGCGGTCGCGCGCAAGAAAGTGGCGAAGCGGCTCATGACCATCGCGCCTTCAGCTCAGCGGCGACGGCCAGGCGCGCAGAAAGCGCCGCGATCGCCGCCGAAATCATGGCCGCGGCGGCGGGAATCGCTGCGGCCGACCAGCCGAGTTCGAGGCTCGGCAAGAAGAACACCGCCCCCGCCGCGCCGCCGGCATAGGCCAGCCCGGCCGCCGCGAGCGCGGCGAGGATCGCGCCCGCCAGCCCGGCCTTGAGCCCAAGCCAGAAGAACCGGCCCTGGAACAGTGCGGTGACGTAACGATCCGGAGCGCCCACAAGATGCAGGGCCTGCGCCACATCCCATCTCGCCGCCAGCGAGGCGCGCGCTGCAAAGGCGACCACCGCCGCCGCCGCGAGCGTCAACAGCGCCACCAGCCCCAGCGCGAAATAGCGCACCGCCGCCGCCGCTCGGCGCACCGCGCTCTCCCAGCGGCCATGATCATCGACCGCGACCTCCACCGGCAGGTCTGAGAGCAGAGCCTCCACCGCGCCGGGCGCGGGCGGGTCGGCGGGATCGACGGTGACGGCGATCAGGCGCGGCACGGGCAGGTCGTCGGGAAGACCCGCCGCGCCGAGCCAGGGCTGTAGAAGCGCTTCCGATTGCGCACGGGTTCGCGCCTCGGCCGCCGTGACGCCGGGCAGATTGGCGATCAGGCGCGCGGCCTCGCGCGCATCGGCGTCGGCGTCGCGGCCTTCGCCAGGCAGGATCTGCACCGTGATCTGATCGGTGAGCTGGGCGGTCCAGCCTTCCGCGGCGCGCCAGGCGCCCGCCGCGCCCAGCGCGGCGAGGCAGGCCAGGAACACAAGAATCGCGGCCACCGCGAACAGCGGCCGGTCGCGCCCGGCGTCGGGGGGTAGAAGGGGGGCGGATCTGGGCGTCTTGCTCATGCCGCGCGCCGGCCTGCGGAGATGAGCTTGCCGCCGGCGATCTCCAGCACCGGCGCCTCCAGCGAGCGCACCAGCGCGATGTCGTGGGTGGCCACCAGGATCGTGGTGCCCAGCTTGTTCAGCTCGGCGAGCAGGCGAAGGATCCGGCGCGCCATGGCCGGGTCCACGTTGCCGGTAGGCTCGTCGGCGATGAGAAGCTCGGGCTTGGAGATCACCGCACGCGCGATCGCCGCACGCTGCTGCTCGCCCCCTGACAGGGTGGGCGGAAAGGCGTCGATCCGCTCACCTAGGCCCACCCAGGACAAAAGCTCTTCCACGTCATCGGCGTAGCTCGCCCGCGACTGCCCCGCCACGCGCAGCGGCAGGGCGACGTTCTCGAACACGGTGAGATGGTCGAGCAGGCGGAAATCCTGAAACACCACGCCGATGCGCCGGCGAATCTCCGGCAGGGCGGCGCGCGGCAGAAGCGCGGTGTCGCGCCCGAACAGCGAGATCAGCCCGCGCGACTGGCGCTCTGCAAGATAGATCAGCCGCAAAAGCGAGGATTTACCCGCGCCGCTCGGCCCGGTGAGGAAATGGAAACTTCCGCTTGGTAACTGAAAGGTTAGGTCGCTGAGCACCTCAGGACCGCGCCCGTAGCGCATGCCCACCGCGTCGAACGCCACAGCAGGCGCCTGGCGGGTGTGTTCAGGAGCGTCGGCCATGGGGTGTGAAGCGAATCCGGTTGAGGCGAACGGGGCGCGGCCCCGGACTATGCAGGACAAATGAGGCGCGCGTAAATGATCGTCACCTGTCCCAGCTGCGAGGCGAAATATCGCGTCGAGCCAAGCGCCCTTGAGGCGCGCCGCGGCAAGGTGAAGTGCGCGGCCTGCGCCCATGTGTGGACCGTGGCCGAGGCCGCGCCGAAACCGGCGCCCGCCCCGGCTCAGAGCCCGGAGCCGGAAGCCGAGCCCGCGCCGAGCCTCAAGGACAAGCCCCACGCCGCGATCCGCGCGCGCGCCGCGACCCGGGCGAAACGCACCCGCCTGGCGGTGGAGGGCGCGGGCTGGGCGGGCGTCGCGGCCTGCTTGATGGTGGTGCTCGGCGCGGCCTTTGTGTTGCGCGTCGACGTGGTGGAGGCCTGGCCGCGCGCCGCCGGCGCCTATGCGGCGGTGGGCCTGGATGTGGACGTGATCGGCCTGGCGGTCGAAGAGCTGGAAGCTGAACTGGTCGAGGAAGACGGCGCGCCGGTGCTCGTCGTCGAAGGCCTGGTGCGCAATGTCGCCGCACGAGACCGCGACGCCGCGCCGCTCACCGCCGTGGTGCTCGACGCCTCAGGCGCCGTGCTCGCCGAATGGTCGCTGGCGCTGGAAAGCCCGGTGCTGGAGCCCGGCGCGGTCGAACGCTTCCGAACCACCTTCCCCGCCCCGCCGGACAACGGCGCGCGTGTCGAAGTGGTGGTGGGCGGCTAAAACTCCACGCCGGGCGGAGTTTCTTCTCGCATGCGCCGGCGCAGATGCTTGTGATCGGGCATCAGGGTGTCCATCAGCGCGTGAAAGCGCGGCGAGTGGTCCATCACCAGAAGGTGGCAGGCCTCGTGCGCGCAGACATAGTCGATCAGCGCCTCATCGAAATGGATCAGCCGGGCGTTCATGCGGATCGAGCCGTCCGCGGAACAACTGCCCCAGCGCGCGGCCTGCTCGCGCACGAAGACGCGCGGGCGTTTCGCGCCGAGCCGGTCCGCATAATGCTCCAGCTTGGGCGTCATCAGCGCCAGCGCCTCCTCCTTGCGCCAGCGATGCAGGGCGCGGCGCACCGTGGCGTCCGCCATCTCGGGCTCCAGGCGCGCGTCGATGCGCACCTCCAGCCGGCCGGCGCCGCGCTCCACCACCGTGCGCGCCTTTTGGTGGGCGGTGACGGCGAGCTTGAGTTCGCCGCCGAGCCAGCCGATCGTCTCGCCGTCCAGCCCGCGCAGCTTGGGACGGGCGCGCGCCGCGGCGCGTTCGAGCCGGTCGAGGATCCAGCCTTGCTTCTCACGCGCGGCTCGCTCGGCGTGATGGAGTCCGAGGCTGGACGGCAAGGTGATCACCAGCCCCTGCTCGCCGATCTTCAAACCGATCGTGCGCCGGCGCCGGGAGCGGGCGACGGTATAGGCGATCTCGCGATCACCGAGCTGGATGGAGCGCCGTGTCATCACGCAAGTCTATCAGGCGGGGATGAGTCGCGGGTGCGGCGCGGCGCCGCTCCATCGCGCGCGGGTCGTCATGGCGCCGGCAAGACTTGCGGGCGCCGGTCCTTCACCCGTCCAGAAGGCTGCGGCCGATCTGCAGGAAGCGCTCACGGCGCTGCTTTTTAAGCGCGGCCGCGTCCATGCCTTCAAGGCTGTCGAGGGCGGCGTCGATCGCCTCGCCCACGCGCTTGATCGTCTCGGCCCGGCCGCGATGGGCGCCGCCCAGCGGCTCGGGGATGATGGAGTCGATGATCTTCAGATCGATGAGGTCCTGGGCGGTGATCTTCATGGCCATGGCCGCGTCCTTCGCCCGCGCCCCGTCGCGCCACAGGATCGAGGCGCACCCTTCCGGGCTGATCACCGAATAGATGGAGTGCTCGAGCATCAAAACGGTGTTGGCGCTGGCCAGCGCCACCGCGCCGCCCGAACCGCCTTCGCCGCAGATCACCGAAACCAGCGGCGTGCCCAGGGTCAGGCAGCGCTCGGTGGAGCGGGCGATGGCTTCGGCCTGGCCGCGCTCCTCCGCGCCAAGGCCGGGATAGGCGCCCGCGGTGTCCACCAGCGTCACCACCGGAAGGTCGAAGCGCTCGGCGAGATCCATCAGCCGGATCGCCTTGCGGTAGCCTTCAGGCCGGGCCATGCCGAAATTGTGCTTAAGCCGGGTCTGGGTGTCGTGGCCTTTCTCGTGGCCGATCAGCACCACCGGACGCCCGTTCAGCCGGCCGGTCCCGCCGACGATGGCGTGATCCTCGCCGAAGCGCCGGTCGCCGGCGAGTTCTTCGAAATCGCTGACCAGATGCTCGATATAATCTTTCAGGTGCGGGCGCTCGGGATGGCGCGCCACCATGGTCTTTCGCCAGGCGTCGAGCTTTGAATACAGCGTCTTGAGCTGATCGGAGGATTTCTGGCGCAGGCGCGCGATCTCGTCCTTGGCGTCCGGCGCGTCCTCGCCGTTGCGTTTCAGAACCGTCTCCAGCTCCTCGATCTTGGCGTCGAGTTCAGCGATGGGGCGTTCGAAATCGAGATAGGTGCGCTTGGGGTCCGACATCATCCGTCCTGAAAAAAACGGCCCATGGCGCGGCTTAGACGCGCAAGGGCCCGGATCGGCCTGCAAACTATAGGCCGGTGTTCGTGAACGCAATCACCCCGGCGCGGTGCGCCGCACGCGCACACAACAAACGCGGCGGCCGTTTCCGGCCGCCGCGCTCCAGTCCCGCGTTATAGCGGCCTACTCGGCCGGGGCGTGGGCCACGTGGGTCTTGCCCGAGGGGATGCGGATCTCCTCGACCATGTCCTGGACCTCACGCGGCGGAGCCTTGGTGGCCAGCGCCGTGACGATCGCCACGGTGAAGGCGACGACCATGCCGATGGCGCCGAAGCCTTCCGGCGACACGCCCAGGAACCACTGGGCTTCTGTCCCCATGGCGATGTCCGGCAGGAAACCGAACACCCCGGCGAAAAAGACCGCGATCAGGCCCAGCGATCCAAAGAAC
The DNA here is from genome assembly GCA_040217555.1 of Oceanicaulis sp. GTDB lineage: Bacteria > Pseudomonadota > Alphaproteobacteria > Caulobacterales > Maricaulaceae > Oceanicaulis. The sequence goes on along the minus strand of JAVJPX010000008.1, from coordinate 118,538 downwards.
ATCGCCCGTGTGTCGCTCTCATTCTTCAGGCCGAAGTGCAGGATCATCAACACCGCCGCCACGATCAGGGCGACCGCCCCGATCACGCCGGAGGAGAAGCCGATCTTGAAGTGCACGATATAGGCGGCCGTCACCGACAGGCCGGTGGCCATGGCCGCGATCGCGCCCTCCTTGTTCATGCGCTTCCAGAAAATGCCCAGGAAGATCACCGGGAAGAAGCTGGCCGCGCCAAGCCCGAAGGCGAAGGCCACGACCGCCGCCACAAAGCCCGGCGGATTGATGCCGGCGTAGATCGCGATCAGCACCGCGCCCACCGCCGCGAACCGGGCCACCAGAAGCTCCTGGGTGTCGGACATGTTTTTAAACAACACCTTGCGGCACAGATCGTGGCTTACCGCAGAGCTGATCACCATCAGCAATCCAGCCGCTGTGGAGAGCGCCGCGGCGAGACCGCCCGCGACCACCAGCCCGATCACCCAGCCCGGCAGATTACCGATCTCAGGGTTGGCCAGCACGAAGATGTCCTGGTCCAGCGTGGTGACCTCGTTGACGGCTTCGTCGGCGCGGTACTGGATGCGGCCGTCCTCGTTCTTGTCGGTGAAGCCCAGAAGGCCCGTGCGCTCCCAGGTGTAGAACCAGCCCGGCGTGGCGCCCTCGCCCATCTCGGCGGCTTCGGCTTCACCGCGGCGCACGTCGATGGAGTATTCACTCTCATTAACGGTCTCGATGAAGTTGGAGCGCGCGAACACGGCCACGGCCGGCGCCGTGGTGTACAAAAGAGCGATGAAGATCAGCGCCCAGCCGGCCGATTTGCGCGCGTCCGACGCCTTGGGCACGGTGAAGAAGCGGATGATCACGTGGGGAAGCCCCGCCGTGCCCACCATCAGCGCAAGCGTGATGCAGAACACGTCGATCCTGGCTTTCTGGCCTTCCAGATAGGGGGCGAAGCCCAGCTCGGTCAGCGTGGCGTCCAGGCTCTGCAAAAGCGGCACGCCGGCGCTGGTGTCGCTGATGAAGCCCAGCTGCGGGATCGGCGTTCCGGTGATCTGCAAAGACAGGAAGATCGCCGGCACGGTGAAGGCGAAGATCAGCACGCAGTATTGCGCCACCTGGGTGTAGGTCACCCCCTTCATCCCGCCGAGCACGGCGTAGAACAAGACGATGATCGCCCCGATGATGACGCCGATCTCGATCTCCACGCCCAGGAAGTTGGAGAACGCGATCCCCGTGCCGCGCATCTGGCCGGAGATGTAAGTGAAGGAGATGAACAGCGCGCAGATCACCGCGACGATGCGCGCGGCCTGGCTGTAATACCGGTCGCCGACGAAATCGGGCACGGTGAACTTGCCGAATTTGCGCAAGTACGGCGCCAGCAACAGCGCCAGCAGCACAAAGCCGCCCGTCCAGCCCATCAGGAAGACCGAACCGTCATAGCCCATGAAGGCGATGAGGCCGGCCATGGACAGAAAGCTGGCCGCGCTCATCCAGTCGGCGGCGGTGGCCATGCCGTTGAAGACCGGATGCACGTCGTGCCCGGCCACGTAGAAATCGTTGGTGGTGGACGCCCGGGCCCAGATGGCGATGCCGATATAAAGCCCGAACGTGGTGATCACGAAAAACGCCGTCCAGAACAGGGTGGGCGTCATGCCGAAAATGGTCGATTCCATGATGGCCTCCCTTAGCCTTCGTCGTCGTCGACGTCGTACTTCTGCTCGATGCGATGCATCACGGCGGAGTAGACGAAGATCAAAATGACGAAGACGTAGATCGCGCCCTGCTGGGCGAACCAGAAGCCCAGCGGCGCGCCGCCGATGGACCATTGATCAAGAAAGTCGCGGAAAAGAATCCCCGCGCCGAAAGACACCGAGAACCAGATGGCCAGAAGGATGAGCATGAGACGCACGTTCTCGGCCCAGTACTTCTTTATCGCGGTTTCGGTGATGTCGTGATCGCCTTCGGCCGGCGGGGCCGCGGCGGGCGTGTCTGAAGCCATGATATTGCTCCTCCCGTTATGCAGCCGGTTTTCCGGCCTTGCAGGAGAGCGTGTCAGCGATGGCGCCTCACGGGCAGCCCGACATTGGTCGTAGCGCCCGAGCCGCTGGGCGCCAAACCCTTCAAACCTCGCGCAACCACCCCCTCCGGCCGCTTCGCGGACACCTCCCCCATAAAGGGGGGAGGACAGGGCCTACCCCGCCGGCGGGCCGTCCGGGGACGGGCGCCAGTGGGGCGGCGCCAGTTCGAAGCCGGAGAATTCAAAGCCGGGCGCGACCACGCAGCTGACCAGGGTCCAGGCGCCCAGGGATTCAGCGGCCTGCCAGGCGTCCTTGGGCACGATCCCTTGCGGCCGTTCGCCGGCGCGCAGATCCGGGCCGAGCCTGTGCGAGCGCGCCTCGACGCCGTCCTCTGAAATGGTGAGCGCCAGCGGCGCGCCGGCCTGCCAGAGCCAGATCTCGGTCGCGTCAACCTTATGCCAGGCGCTCACCTGGTCGGCGGCGAGCAGGAAATAGATCGCGGTGGCGCGCGAGCGCTGGTCGGGGCCCGGCGCGTCGCGGAAGGTCTCGGCGTACCAGCCGCCTTCGGGGTGCGGGCTCATGTCCAGCATGCGCACGATTTCCTGAACCCCGAGATCGCCCTGTCCACGCATCGCTTCGCTCCGCCGGTTAACCTGTCTTCCATACGCCCCTACTAGGCTGCCGGCAGTCAATCGGGTTCTTGGAGGCGTTTCAAGCATGGCGCGCGACACCTTCGGCAAGCTGAGCTTTCTCAAGCGCGGCGGCTCCACCAGCCGGGTCATCGATCTGGTCTCCATCAAAGAGCGCTTCAGCGAAACTCCGGGCTGGGCGGCGGCGCCGCTGTTCAACCTGTCGCGCCTGAACAAGTCCTTCGTGGTCAAGCATACGCTGCGCAACTGGGAGCGCGAGCAGCTGGGCGGGGATCGCACCTCGGCCACCAAGGTCATCATCCCGATCTCCGACACCGATCTGGATCTGGGCGGGCATTCCATCTTCGTGGAGGATCCCCAGTTCGAGCGCCTGCTGTCCCACCATCTGGGCGTCACCGCCGACAAGCCGGCCTTCGTCAGCGACGTGGCGCGCCTGCGCGCGCTGGCGGGCCTGCCGAGCTTTGATCCCTATCTGCTGCACGAGTTCTTCCGCCGCAGCGGCGAGAGGATTGATCCGTGCTATTTCACCATATCTTCTGAAGAACTCACCAAGATCACCGAATACGTCGCCGGTCAGATCGACATGCTGGTGCGCAAGGCCATGGGGGGAGCCGATCTGGCCAGCATGGATAAATCGCGCCGCCTGGCGAAGATCCTGTTCGAGGACGAAGACTCCGAGCAGCTCATCGTGCTGCGCGACGCCCTGCGCATGACCCGGCAGGAGTATCGCGACGGCGTTTTCGGCTGGAAGGGCACGCTGTATTACTCCTGGCGCTCCACCGACTGCTACGCCGACATCACCGGGTTCTTGAAGGATTTGCGGGCGCTGAAGGTCGTCGGCCTGTCCGACGCCGACCGGGCGGAGATCCGCACCGTGACGGCGTCCATCGCCCAGCTGTCCATGGGCCGATGGAACCGGCTGCGCGCACGGCTGGACGCCTATCACACCGAGTTCCGGCAATTCGTGGAAAAAGGCGACCCGGCCGCGCTGAAGACCTTCATGGCCAAAGCGCCCACCCTGTTTGTGGAGATGGGCGAGGATATCGGCCGGCTCCAGCACGTCTCCTCGTTCTGGCGGTTTTGGACGCAGGGGCGGCGCGCGCCCACGATGAGCGCCATGGAAGCGTTCAACCTGCTGCCCGATTTCGAGGCCGCGCTGCAGGTCACCGATCTCAAGGACGCCGCCTGAGCGGTTCGCCGCGCCGGGCGCCCGGTTCGCCGCGCGGTGTACGCTTCGCCGCACTGCGCCGGACCCTCGCCGCGCCACCCATGAAGTCGCGCGGGCGCGCTGATACACCGGTCCTCACTCTAGTTCCCCTAGAGTTGGATCGACTCTTCAGCGCGGCCTTTTTCAAGGGCCGCGCTTTTTTTTTCGATCACAGAAGCCGGGATACAAGGCCGAGCCGGGCGGCCTTCATCATGACGCTGGGAAGCCCCGCCGCGTCCAGCGCGCCGAGCGGATAAAAGCCGCCCTCCGGCGGGCTCCAGCCGGCCGGCGCGGCGGCGCAGACCACCTCCAGATGAAGCGTGAAATGGGTGAACACATGGCGCACCTCGCCTGCGCCGCGCCAGTCGGCGTCGAACGGCGCCGCGGCGGCGATCTCGGCTGGATCGGGCGCGGCCTCGCTCCAGCCCAAACCGGGCAATTCCATCATCGCGCCGAGCAGGCCCTCGTCCGGGCGCCGGCGCAGCCAGAGCGCGCCGTCGCGCACCACGTGAAAGCAGGTTCCCCGGCGCACGGGCTTGGGCTTCTTCTTCTGCTTCAGCGGGTATCGGGTCTGCGTCCCGGCCTTCCTGGCCTCGCAATCAAAGCTCCAGGGGCAGGCGGCGCAGTCCGGCGATTTCGGCGTGCAGACGGTCGCGCCGAGATCCATCAGCGCCTGGGCGTAATCGCCCGGACGCTCCGGATCAGCGAGCTCGGCGGCGCGCGCCTTGATGAACGGTTTCGACACCGGGAGCGGGGTTTCAACAGCAAACAGCCGGCTCAGAACGCGCTCCACATTGCCGTCCACCACGCTCGCCGGCTGGTCGAAGGCGATCGCCCGGATCGCATTGGATGTGTACTCGCCAATCCCCGGAAGAGCGCGTAAACCCTCAAGATCGCTGGGGAAAACCCCGCCAAGCTCGTGCGCGACGACCTGCGCGCATTTATGCAGATTGCGCGCGCGGGCATAGTATCCCAGCCCCGCCCAGGCCGCCAGCACATCCTCGCGCGGCGCCGCGGCGAGATCGCCAACCCTTTGCCAACGCTTGATAAATCGCTCCCAATACGGCGCGGCATGAGGCGCGGTGGTTTGCTGCAGCATGATCTCCGACAGCCATACCGCATACGGATCCGGCGCCCGCCCCGCCGCCCGATCTTCGGGCCGCACCCGCCAGGGCAGGCTTCGGCCCTGGCTGTCATACCAGTCCAGCAAGGCGGATCGAAGCGCTGCGACATCCCGCGTCTTTGACACACGCTGCTCCCTGGAACGCTTGCACGCAGCCCGCCCGCGCGCGATGGTCGAGATCATGAGCCGAAACCGTCCGCCTTCAAGCCCGCCGGCGCGTGCGAAATCAGTCGCGCTGCGCCGCCGGGTCGCGCGCGCCGAGCCGGGCGCAGAGGAGGCCGCCTGGGCCTGGGCGAAGAGCCACCGCGCCCGGCCCGCGGCGAAAGCCCCGCCCAGCGTCGGCCGCGCGGCGGTCAAAGTCGTGCGCCCGCTGGAGAAACAACTCAGCCCCGCCCTGGCCGAGCTGGAGGCGCACTGGGCCGAGATCGTCGGGGACCAGCTGGCGAAATACACCCGGCCGGAGAAATATCACGGCGGCGCGGGCGGGCTGACCTTGCGCATCCGCGCCAAGGGCCCGGCCGCAGCCCTCGCCGAAGCCCAGGCGCCGCGCATTTTAGAGCGCGCCGCGCGCTATTCAGGCAAGGATGCGAAAAAACTGAAGATCGTGCAGGGCCCGATCACCGAGACCTTCGCCCCCAAACCGGTGCGCCGGCGGCGCATCACCAAGGTGGATCGCCTTGACGGCGGGCGCAAAAGTCTTGATGCCCTGCTTGAAGACTGGGCCGATGCGGTCGCCCGGCGCGAAGGCGCGCCCGTGAGCCCGCGAAGGCCGAACGACCCTGGGAAGGACTGACATGAGCTTGAACCGCATCGCCGCCGTCGCCGCCGCCGCCCTGGGCGCGGTCGTGCTTGTCTCCTGTGGAAACGGTTCGGCCGATGCGGGCGGCCGCAGCCAGTACGAGACCGAAGGCGACTTCGCCAAGGGCTCGCCGGATGCGCCGGTCACCCTGATCGAATACGCCTCTGTGGCCTGTGGCGGCTGCGCCCAGTGGCACGCCATGGCGGCGCCGACGGTCGACGAATACGTGGAGAGCGGCGATGTGCGCTATGTTTTCCGCGAGATGGTCACCGGCCAGTACCAGCTGGCCGTGGCCGGCTTCATGCTCGCGCGCTGCGCGCCGGACGATCAATATTTCGACGTCATCGACGTGCTGTTCGAGCAGCAGCGCGCCCTCTTCACCGCCATGCAGCAGAACCAGGCGCAAAGCCGGTTCCAGCAGATCGCCAACTCGCTGGGCTTCTCCAACGAAGAGTTCCGCCAGTGCATGGCGAATGAAGAGGTGCTCGCCCAGGTGCAGGCCGCCAACGAAGCCGCGGTGGAGGCCGGGGTGAACGCCACGCCGACCTTCTTCGTCAACGGTCAGCGGATCGAGCCGGTGCGCAATCCGGACGGCTCCGGCCAGGCTTATGGCGTGAACGGCGAGGCGATGATCGACGACCAGGGTCCCATTCCCGCCACGTTCGAAGGCGAGACTTTCGAGCGAATCATTCTTTACTTCAAAGATCGCGCCGAGGAATAGCCGGCGCTATTGGATGGCGGCGCCGTCCCGAGACCGGAAAAACCGGCCGGCGGCGCCCTTGGAGGCGCTGATTGAAGTTCACCCAGCTCAGACTGGCCGGCTTCAAGTCGTTCGTTGACCCGACCGAGCTCAGGATCGATCCCGGCCTGACCGGCGTGATCGGTCCGAACGGGTGCGGCAAGTCGAATCTGCTTGAAGCGCTGCGCTGGGTGATGGGCGCCACCTCGGCCAAGAGCCTTCGCGGCGGCGGCATGGAGGACGTGATCTTCGCCGGCACCGACAACCGGGCCGCGCGCGAGAGCGCTCATGTCACGCTGACCATCGACAACTCCGACCGGCGCGCGCCGGCCCAGTTCAACGACGCCGAGCTGCTGGAGATCGTGCGCCGCATTACCCGGGGCAAAGGCTCGGACTACACGATCAACGGCGAGGGCGTGCGCGCCAAAGACGTTCAGCTCCTGTTCGCCGACGCCGGCACCGGGGCGAACTCGCCCGCCCTTGTGCGTCAGGGTCAGATTTCCGAGCTGATCAGCGCCAAGCCGGAAAACCGCCGCCGGGTGCTGGAGGAGGCCGCCGGGGTCGCCGGCCTGCGCGCGCGCCGGCGCGAGGCGCAGCTGCGCCTGAACGCGGCCGAAGCCAATCTGGAACGCCTGCAGGAGATCGTCACCGATCTGGACAATCGATTCGCCAGCCTGCAGCGCCAGGCCAGGCAGGCCGGCCGCTATCGCGAGCTGTCCCAGACCATTCGCGGATTTGAATCCCTGCTCTGGCTGCGCCGCTGGAGCGATGCGAAAACCGCCGCGGAAACCGCTGAGGCCGCTTTGAAGGAGGCCGACGCCGTCGCCGAGAAGGCGTTGGTGGAGACCGCAGTGAAAACCCGCGAAGCGGAGGTCGCGCAAAGCAAGGTCGCACCCTTGCGCGAAGCCGAGGCCGAAGCCGCCGCCGCCCTGCGTCTGGCCGAGCGCACGCGCGACCAGCTGGACCGGGATCTGGACGCGGCGCGCGAAGCGATCACCCGTCTGTCCGCGCGGCTCGGCGAGCTGAGCCAGGGCGAAACCCGGGAGGCCGAGCTTTACGAGGAAGCCGCCGGCGCCCTCGCCCGGCTGAAATCTTCGCTCGCCAAGCTCAGGGACGAGGCTGGCGCGGACGCCGCCGCGCAATCGCGCGCCGAAGCCGCCCTGCAGAACGCCGATGAGGCGCGCGCCAAGGCCGAGCGCGAGCTGGATGACGCCGGATCGCGCAGCGCCGATATCCGCGCCCGGCGCGATGCTGCAAAACGCGACGCCGAGGCCGCGCGCCAGCGCGCCGAGGCCCTGACCCGCGAAGCCGAGCGTGCGCGCGCGGCGCTGGAGGCGTTCGACGCCGAAGCCCTGCCCGATCTTGATGCGCTGCAGGAGGCGACCGAAACCGCGTCGGCCGCGCTGGAGCAGGCGCGCACTGACATGGAAGCCGCCGAGGCCGAGCTTGAGACCCGGCGCGCCAAGGCCGCCGACGCCCGTGAACGCGCCCGCGAGGCCGAGGGCGAGGCGAGCGCGCTGGCGCGCGAAAAGACCAGCCTCGAACGCTTCCTCGCCACGGGCGATGTGGAGGATCAGGCGCTCGACGCGGTGACCGCCGAAGCCGGATTCGAGAACGCCCTCGCTGCCGCGCTGGGCGAAGACCTGGAGGCGAGTCTGTCGCACGGCGCGGCGCGGCGCTGGGCGGGAGGCGGATCTCAAGCCGGCGCGCTGCCCGAGGGCGCGATCGCTCTGGATACGCTTGTCACCGCGCCGGATGCGCTGAAAAACCGTCTCGCCGCCATCGGCGTGGTGGAGGACACGCAGCTGGACGCGCTTGCGAAAGAGCTGAAGGCCGGCCAGCGCCTGGTGACGAAATCCGGCGCGCTGAAACGCTGGGACGGGTTCGCCTCCGACGCCGGCGCGCCCTCGCCGGCGGCCGTACGGCTTGAAACCCGCAACCGGCTCGCCGAGGTCGAAGCCCAGCTTGAAGACGCCGAGCGCGACGCCAATTCGCGCCGCGAAGCGGCCCAGGCGCTCAAGGGCGGGCTGGCCGATGCCGAGCACGCCGCCGAGACCGGCCGCACCGCCGCGCGCGAAGCCGAAAGAACGCTCCGCGCCGCCGAGCGCAGCCTCGCTGAAGCTCAGGCCGAAGCGGCGCGCGCCGAAGCGAAGAAGGCCGGGCTCGCCGATGCGCTGGAGCGCGCCGAAGCCCGGCTAACGACGGCGCAAGGCGACCTTGAAGGCGCCGAGACCGCCTGGCGCGACGCCATGGAGGCCGATGACGGCCAGGATGCTTTGGAAGCCTGCCGCGCGCGGGCCGAGCGCGCCCGCGGCGCGGCGGCTGATGCGCGCGCGGCGCTGGAGACGGTCAAGCGCGAAGCCCAAGGGCGCCGCCACCGCATCGCCGCGCTGGAGCGCGAACACGCCGACTGGACGCGCCGGGAGGAAAGCGCGCGCGAGCGTCTGGACACGCTGAAAGCGCGCAAGGCGGACACCGAGGCCGAGCTTGAGGCCGCCCGCACGCGGCCCGGCGAGCTGGAGGCCAGGCGCCCCGAGCTGATCGAAGCGCTCCAGGCCGCCGAGAAGCGCGCCGATGAAGCCCGCGCCCGCGTCGCCGAGGCTGAAACCGGCCAGCGCGATTTCGACAATGCGCTTCGCCAGGCCGAAAAGGTCTCCGCTGAAGCCCGCGAATCGCGCGCCGCGGCCCATGCCCGCCTGGTCGCCGCCAGGGAGCGGCTGGAAGAAACGGTGGAGCGACTCACCGACGCCACCGGCGAGTCGCCGCAGACGCTGGCGCAGCGCGGCAAAACCTCGGAATTCAAGGATCTCTCATCCCAGGAGCTTGAGCGCCGGCTGGACGAGGCGCGCCTGACCCGCGAACGCCTGGGCGCGGTCAATCTGCGCGCCGATGAGGAATCGCGCGAGCTGGACGCCGAGCGCGAACGCCTGAAGCGCGAGCGCGACGACCTCACCGAAGCGGTGTCGCGGCTCAGGAAGGCCGTCGACACCCTGTCGCGCGAAGGCCGCGCCCGGCTTCTGGAGGCGTTCGAGACCGTCGACGGGCATTTTCAGAAACTGTTCGCCACCCTGTTCGGCGGCGGCCATGCCCGCCTTGAGCTGACCGAAAACGAGGACCCGCTCGAAGCCGGGCTTGAGATCTTCGCCTGTCCGCCGGGCAAGAAGATGGAGACCATGAGCCTGATGAGCGGCGGTGAGCAGGCGCTGACGGCCACCGCGCTGATCTTCGCGGTCTTTCTGGTGAATCCCGCGCCGGTGTGCGTGCTGGACGAGGTCGACGCCCCGCTCGACGACGCCAATGTGGACCGCTACTGCACCATGCTCGAAGAGATGCGGTCCATGACCGAGACCCGATTCCTGGTGATCACGCATAACCCCGTCACCATGAGCCGGATGGACCGGCTGTTCGGCGTGACCATGGGCGAACGCGGCGTCTCCCAGCTCGTCTCGGTGAACTTGCGCACCGCCGAAGCGCTCGTGGCGGCGGAGTGACGGCGAAAGCCTATATTTTTCAAAGGGAAAACCCTAAGCCGAGCTTGCTTGACTTGGTATAGGCCCGCTTATAGGGTGCGCGCGCCTGAGGGGGAGGTCTTCTTCAGGCCGCTGATCATACATGTCCCGTCGAGACGACCCGATCCAGAACGCATCAGACCGCGATGATTTCGAGCGACGCTTAGAAGCCAAGCTCGAAAAGCGCAGGGCCGAGCAAGCCGAAAAGGCTCCATCCAACTGGAGCCAGGGCGTGCGATACGGCTCGGAGTTCGCCGGAGGGGTTCTCGCGGGGGCCGGTTTGGGCTATCTCGCCGATCGCGCGTTCGGCTGGACTCCCTGGGGGCTGCTGATCGGCGTGCTGTTAGGTTTCGCGGCGGGCACGCTGAATGTCGTGCGCGCCGCTTCGAGCATGAACCGCGACGGGTCGCCCTGACGGGCGCGGCGCGGATCTGGAAACAAGGCCGGGCGTGCACGATGCGCCCCATGATGGAAGGGACCGGGCGTGGCGGACGCGACTAACCCGATCGAGCAGTTCAAGATCAAAGTGCTCGCCCCGTTCGAGGTGGGCGGTCTGGATCTGTCGTTCACGAACTCCAGCTACTTCATGCTCGCCTCGACCGTTCTGGTCGCCGGCCTTTTGTGGATGTCCATGTCCAAGCGCGCGCTCGTGCCGGGCCGCGCGCAATCGGTGGCCGAGCTGCTTTATGAGTTCGTGGCCGGCATGATCCGGTCCACCGCCGGCGACGCGGGCCTGAAATTCTTCCCCTTCGTGTTCACGCTGTTCGCCTTCATCCTGATGGGCAACATGCTGGGCATGATGCCCTACTTCCCGGCGCCGGATTTCAAGGGCTTCACCTTCACCTCCCACATCATCGTCACCTTCGCCATGGCGCTTCTGGTGATGGGCATCGTGGTGGGGTACGGCGTGTTCAAGCACGGGCTGAAATTCTTCTCCCTGTTCTTTCCCGCCGGCGTGCCCTGGCCGCTCTATATCCTCTTGACCCCGATCGAGATCATCTCGTTTCTCTCGCGTCCGGTGACGCTCGGGGTTCGTTTGTTCGCCAACATGCTGGCCGGCCACATTCTGCTGAAAGTGTTCGCCAGCTTTATCGTCATGCTGGGTTCGGTGGGGGCGCTGGGCGTCCTGGGCGCCGTGGCCCCGCTGGTCATGGTCGTCGCGCTGACCGCGCTGGAATTCCTGGTGGCTTTCCTCCAGGCCTACGTGTTCGCCGTGCTGACCTGCATCTATCTCTCCGACGCGCTCCATCCGGGGCATCACTAGGTCGGGAAGATCCACCCTTTCTATCCATCCGCACCGTTCATCTACGAGGAGTTTCGACATGGAAGCGGAAGCCGCCAAATACATCGGCGCTGGTCTGGCCACCTTCGGCATGCTGGGCGCCGCGCTCGGCGTGGGCAATATCTTCTCCAGCTTCCTGACGGGCGCTCTGCGCAATCCGTCGGCGGCTCAGGGCCAGTTCGGCAACCTGATCTTCGGCTTCGCCGTGACCGAAGCGCTGGGCATCTTCTCGCTGCTCATCGCGCTTCTGCTCTTGTTCGTCGTCTAACACCTGTTCGACGGACGTTGCGGTTTGAAATCGCCGGGCGGCGCTCGCACATGCGGGCCCGTCCGGCGCGAACCGTTCTAGGAAGCCTTGCTGCTTAAAGGGAGGCCGCCCGTGACGGCGCCGGAAACCCCGGGCGCGGACTACGCAGCGGAAGCCGCGTTCCCGCCTTTTGATCCGACCTATTTCGCCTCGCAGCTGTTCTGGCTGGCGATCAGCTTTGCGCTGCTCTACCTCTTGCTGTCGCGCTTCGTGCTGCCGCGCATCGGCGGGGCCATCGAGGAGCGCCGCGACCGCATCGCGGACAATCTCGACGCCGCGGCCGACATGAAGGCCCAGGCCGACGAGACGGTGAAGGCCTACGAAAAAGAACTCGCCGACGCGCGTGCGCGCGCCTCGGCCGTCGCCGCCGAGGCCAAGGCCGAAGCCGACAAGGAAATCGCCGAAGCCACGCGCGAAGCCGACGCCGAGCTGGACGCGAAACTCGCCGACAGCGAACAACGCATCAAGGAAAGCCGCGAAAAGGCGCTCGCCGACGTGCGCACCATCGCCGCGGAAACCGCCGCTGCGGCCGCCGAGCGGCTCGCCGGTCTGGACGTCAGCGAATCCGACGCGGAAAAAGCCGTCGATCAGGCGCGGAGCTAGGCCATGAGCTATCTTCTTCAGGACACGACGTTCTGGGCCTTTGTCGGCCTGGTGCTGTTCTTCATCGTGATCTTCGTCTTCGGCGCGCCGAAGATGATCACCAAATCCCTCGACGAGCGCGCCGACCGCATCCGCACTGAGCTCGACGAGGCGCGCCGCCTGCGCGAGGAAGCCCAGGAGCTGCTGGCGTCCTATAAGCGCAAGCAGGCTGAAGCGGCCAAGAACGCCGAGGACATCATCCGCCAGGCCAAGGCCGAGGCTGACTATCTGCGCGAGAACGCCAAGAAAGAGATCGCCCAGCGCATTGAGCGCCGGACGGCTCTGGCCGAGCAGCGCATCGCCCAGGCCGAAGCTCAGGCCGCCAAAGAGGTGAAGGCGCTGGCCGCCGACCTGGCGGTGGACGCGGCCAAGCTGCTGCTCAGCGACAAGATGACCAAGACCCAGCGCAATGCGCTTTTGAAATCCGACATCGCCAGCGTGAAGGACCGCCTGAACTAGGCGCCCTCTCGCCGCTGAAGATAAAAAAGCCCGGATGCGCAAGCGTCCGGGCTTTTTCTTGTCCGGCGGTTTCTTGTCCGGCGGCGCGCCCTCGCCGCTTCGGGCCAGAGCCCACGAAAAAACCCGCCGCAGAGCCTGCGGCGGGTTCTTCGATCGTCGATCCTGTGACGCTTACGCTTCCGGCGCGGCCGGCGGCGGCGGGACGGCGGCGCCGGCGGCCGGGCCCTGCTGGCGGCGGGCGGCCTTGCCAATCAGCACGTCCCATTGCGGCATGGAGAGCATCTGGGCGTAGATTGCGCCAAGATAGGCGTTGTCGCGCAGCTCCGCGAGCACCTTGGGATCCAGCTTTTTCAGCTTCTCGCCGGAAACGCCCCAATAGCTGGCGATCACCTGCGGCTCGCCGGCCGGCTGGCCCTGGGCGTCGCGCGGCTGGAAGGTGGCCTGCTGCTGATCGAACAGGTCCAGCTCGGTCAGCTTCTCAACGAAGGTCTGGGTCTGCGCCACGTCGGTCTCGAACCGGCGCACGAAGTCGATGGCGCGGTTGACGAACTCGGTCGGCTGGCCGTCGTCGGTGAAGAAGGGTTCGTCCGGCTGGTCGGAGAACAGGTGCGAGCCCGCGTCCACGCAAACCGTGAACCGGTCCTTGGTGTCGGTGTGGGTGGCCGCCACGAACGGGTAACGGCGCACATAGGCGGGCATGTAGGTGTACGGCTCGAACTGGCCGTCCTCGTCGACGAACAGGTTCGCGCCCTGCTGCAGGCCCATGGCCGCGACCGGGGTCTTGTTGTCGCCCAGGAAAATGATCGGGAAGCGCGAGCCGGCCTGAGCGAACTCGCCGATGGTCACGGGCACGAAATGGGCTTCGCGCAGAAACTCGAACGGACGGTCGCCGAACTTGAGCCCCTTGCCCTTGTGCTGCTGGGCGTTGAGCGGTTCGGGCGTCTTGTAAAGCGGCAGCTGACCTTGAACGGTCGCTGGGTTGGCGGGCGCGTCGGCCATGTCTGGATCCCCCTGAAAAACGGTTGGGGTTTGCTAGCGCAGGAACGCCCCATAGGCAACTCGGCGTGGCACCCGCACAAGGCCGGCCGAGGGCGGCGCGCAGCGGGGCCGGGGGAGGACCGGCCGCCGCGCGCCGCGGGGGGCCTGGCGGACTAGTAGCGCCAGCCCACGCCGACCCCGAAGATCACCGGGTTGATGTCGACATCGGCCTCGACGATCCCGAGCCCGCCGGCGTCGATGGTGACGTCGGTGTTGATCCACACCTTCTTCACGTCGAGATTGACGAACCAGCGCTCATTGATCGCGTAGTCGACGCCGGCCTGCAGCGCGCCGCCGACACTGGGGTCGTAATCGATCGAGGCCAGCGGCGAGCCGCCGGGAAGGTCCTCGTTGAAGAACACGGTGTAGTTCAGACCCGCGCCCACATAGGGGCGGACCTGGCCTTCGGGATTGAAGTGATATTGCAGGGTCAGCGTCGGGGGCAGCAGCGTGACCTCGCCCAGATCCACGTCGCCGAGCGCGGTGCCCACCGCCTCCACGTCGTGCGGCGTGACGCCCAGGATCAGCTCGGCCGCCACCTTGTCGGTGAGGAAATAGGTGATGTCGAACTCAGGCACGACTGAAAAGTCGATGTCCACATCCCCGCCGATGGGCGTGATGGTCGCGCTTTCGTCCGGCGTCACGTTGATGGCGCGCACACGAAACAGCCAGTCGCCGGCGTCGGCCTGGGCCGGGGCGGCGAAGCCAAGCATCGTCATGGCTGCGGCGGCGGTGAAGAGAGCGGTTTTCATGGGTGTTTCCCCTTTCCCATAATTTGACTGGGGTCTCTTTGCGCCCGTTTCGCGCCCGCGGGCATAGGGCAAGGCGTCGCGCGGCGGGCGGTCGCGCGGCGCCCTGCCGCATCCCCGCTCCGGTCTGCAGGAACAGGCGCCTTGGCGCAGCCGTTGTTTTGCTCCGCCACCGGACGAAAGCGCCCCATGCCCGAGCTCCCCGACTGGCTGAGCCTCGCCCCGCAACCCAGCTCGTTTTGGGATTCGCTGGTGCGGCTCACCGTGGCGGCGCTCGCCGGGGGGCTGATCGGTTTTAATCGTGAGCTCTCCGAACGCCCGGCCGGGCTGCGCACCAACATGCTGGTGAGCCTGGCCGCCGCGCTGTTCACCCTCACCTCGCTTGAACTTGTCGAAAGCGCCACGGCCGCCGGCGGCGTGGCGCGCGCCGATCCGGTCCGCGTGGTGGAGGCGGTCACAGCCGGCGTCGCCTTTATCGCGGCGGGCACGATCATCCGCGCGCGCGCCTCGGTTCAAGGCGTCACCACCGCGGCGGCGCTATGGCTTTCCGGCGCCGCGGGTGTGGCGTGCGGCGTGGGCGCTTTCGACCTTGCCGGCGCCGCGGTGATCCTCGCCTTGATCGTGCTCTGGCTTGTGGACCGGCTCGCCGGCGACACGCTGGACAGCAAGAAAACCCGGGATGGCGATCCGGCGCCGCCGCCGCGCCGCGAGGCGCCGGACCGCGAACGCGACAGCCCGAGCCGAGCGCGCCGGTGAACGCGCCCGCACGCCGCCGGTTGCGCGCCAATTCATATGACATGCAGCGCCTAGAAATTCGGAACGGCGCGCCCTGCGCCCCGTTGATCGGTCATACGACTGTCAACCCAAAGAAGGGACAGCCATGTCTTTGATCGATATTCTTAAGCGATCGGCCGCCTGCGCCGCCTTGATCGCCGCCGCCCCCGCCGCCCTCGCCCAGCAAGGCGACACCGAAGAGCCGAATGCGCGGGCCGACTTCAACGCCGACGTCATGGGCGAGCAATCTGGACCTGACGGCGAAGTGCCCGAAGGCTCCATCGCCGCAGCGATCCGCGACTCCGTAGAGGAAGGCTATCTGGAACGCCAGCTGGCCGACGAGTCCGACGGGATCCGTTCGGCCGCGGCCCAGACCTATGTGATGCGCGTCTACGATCCGGTCTGGACCAATTATGGTGCTCAGGATCTGATCGACGCGCTCAACAATGCGCCCAGTTACGGGCTGCAGGTTTCTCAAGGCCTCATAGACGCGGTGGAACAAGCCGCCCGCACGCTTGAAGGAAACCCGTCCACGCGCGAGGCCGCCGAAGCCGATCTGCGCCTGTCCGCGGCCTTCATGACCTACGCCGACTCGCGCATCAACGGCGCGATCAATCCGGCCACCCTTGACGGCATCAAGTTTGAAAAATCCAACGCCGAGCCCATGCGCCGCTATCTCGGCCAGGCCGGCGCCGGCGAGCTGGACCACGGCCGCCTCGACCCGCAACATCGCGGCTATCGCGACCTGGTGGAATTGCTGGAGCTCTACCGCTCGCATCAAGAGAACGCCGGGTTCACCGAGATCGAACGCGATGCGGTGGTCACCCTGAACGAAGAGGCCGACGTGGTCGCGGTCCTGCGCCAGCGCCTGGCTGAAGAAGGCTATGACGTGGACGAACCGCGCTCCGACGGCGAGCCGGTGAGCCAGACCCTCTACACCGAAAAAGTCGAGACTGCGCTGACCGCGTTTCAGCGCGATCACGGCCTGAAGGTGGACGGCGTGCTCGGCCCGCGCACGATCGACGCGCTGAACACAGGGCTCGACGACAAGATCGCGCGCATCGAGGCCAATCTGGAGCGCTGGCGCTGGGCGCCGGCGAACATGCCCGAGCGCCATATCCGCGTGAATCCCGCCGCCTATGTGGCCATGGGCTACGAGGACGGGCGCCCGGACATCACCATGGACGCCATCGTCGGCCAGGGCCGCCGGCCCACTCCGATGATGGCCGATGAGATCGAGTACATGGTCGCGAACCCGAAATGGTACGTGCCTGAATCAATCCTGAGGAAAGACAAGCTCGACGACATCCGGGAGAACTCCGACTACATCCCGAACAACGATTATTTCGTTCTGGACCGGGAAACCGGCGACCGCGTGCCCCATGACGAGATCAACTGGCAAGACGATGCCGTCGAAGACGAGTATCGGCTGGTCCAGGGCGCGGGCGAGGAAAACGCGCTCGGCCAGATCAAATTCATGTTCCCGAACGAGCATGCGATCTACCTGCACGGCACGCCGGCCGACTATCTGTTTGAAAACCGCGAGCGCGCGTTTTCATCCGGCTGCGTCAGACTTGAGCGGCCCATGGAGATGGCGCGCTGGATCGTCGAGGGCAATGGCGGCGATCTGAGCTATTCCGACGTCGCTTCGGCGGTGGACTCAGAAGAGACCACCCGGCTCAGGCTGGAGCGCGAGCTGCCGGTCTATCTGTTCTACTTCACCGTTGAGGAAGGCGATGACGGTCAGGCGGTGTTCTGGGAGGACATCTATGGCCGTGACGATCGCCTGATCACGGCGCTCAACAACAATCCGATCGCCATGAACGCAAGCGGAGGCGCGTAAACCATGACCCACCGGGTGTTCCTGGCCGCAAGCGTGGGCGCTGCAGCTTTGCTGGGCGCTTGCGAGGGCAATGACAGCGGCTCGCAGGCTGAGGCGGCCGAAGCCGACCTCGCCGAGCAAGGCCCTTATGATGAAAGCCTTGATGCGCCGGCCGACGTGGTGGAGACCGCCGAGGCCGCGCGCGATCCGGCTGTGGACGCGGGCCGGAACGGCGAGACCGCGCGCGCCGGCGGCGTGTCCGGGTCTCTGCGAGAGGCTCACCGCGCCGTGCTGGAGGCTGGCGAACCCTCGGAGGACGCCTGGCTTCAGGTCAGCCTGAACGGCGAAGAAACCCCGCACCCCGTCTGGCACGCCATGGTGATGCCCGGCGAGACGATTGAGATCAGTGCTGACGACGGTTTCGCCCTGTCGCTCGACGACGCCGTGATCACCCAGACCGGCGACGCCCATAGTTGGCAGGCGCCGAGTGAACCGGGCGTCCACACGCTGCGCGCGTTCAATACGGACCGCGAGGTCCAGCACATCTCCATCTTCGTGAAGAAGCCGCTGAACGGTCAAACCGTGCTTGAAGGCTACAGGATCGGCGCCTACCCGGAAAATCCGCCGGAAGGGCTTATCCGCCTCACCGAGGCGGATATGGACACGCCGATCAGTCCCAGCTTCGAGATCGGACAATTCATCTGCAAGCAGCAGATCGGACACTGGCCGAAATTCATCATGACCTCCGGCCCGATGCTGAAGCGCCTTGAGCTTCTTCTGGAGAATTTGCGTGAGGACGGGCGCACCAACGCGGACACCTTCTTCATCATGAGCGGCTTCCGCACGCCGTTCTACAACACCGCCATCGGTTCGGCGCGGCGCTCGCGTCACATGTACGGCGACGCGTCGGACATCTATCCCGATGTCGAGGGCAACGATTCGGTGATGGACGACCTGAACAATGACGGCCGGGTCACCCGTGAAGACGCCGAATGGCTCTACGACTACGCAGCGCGGCTCTACGCCAATTCCGACGAGGTCGTGCCCGGCGGTATCGGCGCCTACGGCGCCAATGCGGTGCACGGCCCCTTCGTCCATATCGACGGCCGCGGCCGCGCGGCCCGCTGGGGGCGCTGATCCCTAAGGCAGGTCCAGCAGGCGGCGCTTGAGCTCTGGATCGGGGAGCGCGCACAGATCGCCCTTCCCGAACCATTTGATCCGGTTTCGCGCCACGAACCGGTAGACCGGCTCTCGCAGCGGGCCGGGCGCGCAGGCGCCCAGCCAGGCGAAGGCGCGCCAGGGAAAGGCCAGCCGACGCCCCGCCGCGATGACGGCGCGCGCCCCGATCATCGCCTCGCCGTCCTTTAGCAACAGCCAGCTGTCGGGATCGTCCGGGTCCAGCCTGTTTTCGATCAGCAAGGCGCGGCCAAGCGCGCTCTGCATCGGCGCGATCCGGAACAGGTCTCGCTCATCATGCGCCGCGATCGTGCGCGCGCCCCAGCTGCACAGGGCGCACTCGGCGTCCATCACCAGAATGAGCTTGTCGGCCGGGAAGGCGGCTCCTGTAAGGTTCATTGAACAAAAACCCTTCCCCGACCGAATTATTCCGCGAGCGAGCCGTATCTGACTGAGTCCTCCCCCTTTCACGGGGGAGGTGCGCCGCGCCTCAGCGCGGGGCGGAGGGGGTGCGGCGAAGCCGATCCATCGGGTTAGCAATTCGATCGCACCGAGCGGGCGGCCCGTCAGCACCCGTTGGCCTGCCGACCCGAGCGATGCGGCTCCACCCCACCCGACCGCGCCTCCGGCGCGCCCACCCTCCCCGTGAAGGGGAGGGACTTAAGCGATCCGCTCAGCTTTGCTCGCGCACCTGCAGGCGCGCCTCTTCAAGCAGCTGCTCCATCTTGTGGCGAATCTGGTGGTCGGACTGCTCGATCCCGCGCGCGTCGAAATCGCCGCGGACCTTGCGGAACACGTCCTCGTGGCCGGCTTCTTCGAAATCAGCCTTCACCACCGCCTTGGCGTATTCCAGCGAGGCGGTCTCGTCCATGCCCATCAGTTCCGCCGCCCACAGGCCGAGCAGCTTGTTGCGGCGCGCCACCGCCTTGAACTCCAGCTCCTGGTCGTGGGCGTACTTGTTCTCATACGCCTTTTCGCGATCATCGAACGTGCTCATGGCGCGTCTCCTCGTCGTTGAACCTCGCCCCATCGGTACTCCTCGCCGCGCGCGCGTTCAATGAAATCCGCCGCGCTTGCGGCGAAGAGTCCGCAAGGCGCGCACATGCGCGGTTGCCGGGACTCGGCCCGGCGGAGTATCATGGCGGCTTAAAGCGGCCCGTCATGCGGGCCGTTTCGCATTTATCGACGGGGCGCGAGGCGCTGGCGCCCCATTAATCGGAGCGTCCATGTCCCGCCGCAAGAAGCTCTACGAAGGCAAAGCCAAAATCCTCTATGAGGGCCCGGAGCCGGGCACGCTGGTGCAGTACTTCAAGGACGACGCCACCGCCTTCAACGCCCAGAAGAAGGCGGTTCTGGAAGGCAAGGGCGTCCTCAACAACCGCATCAGCGAATTCATCATGGAGCACTTAAACCGCATCGGCGTGCCCACCCACTTCATCAAGCGGCTGAACATGCGCGAGCAGCTGGTGCGCGAGGTGGAGATCATTCCGCTGGAAGTGGTCGTGCGCAACGTCGCGGCCGGCTCCATCGCCAAGCGCTTCGGCCTGACCGAGGGCGAGCCCCTGCCCCGCTCCATCGTGGAGTTCTATTACAAGGACGACGCGCTGGAAGACCCGATGGTCTCTGAAGAGCACATCACCGCGTTCAACTGGGCCGCCACCCAAGACATCGACGACATGATCGCCATGGCGCTGCGGGTGAACGACTTCGTCTCCGGCCTGTTCTCCGGCGCCGGCATCAGGCTTGTGGACTTCAAGCTGGAGTTCGGGCGCATCTACGACCAGAACGACATGCCGCGCATCATCCTGGCCGACGAGATCAGCCCTGATTCCTGCCGGCTCTGGGACATGGACACGAACGAGAAAATGGACAAAGACCGGTTCCGCCGCGATCTCGGCAACGTCACCGAAGCTTACGCCGAAGTGGCCCGCCGGCTCGGCATCATGAAAGAAAACCAACCCTCCAAAGACGAGCAGGCCTCATGAAAGCGCGCGTCCACGTCTATCTCAAACCCGGCGTCCTCGACCCCCAGGGCCAGGCCGTGGCCGGATCGCTGAACCATCTCGGCTTTGAAGAAGTCGCCGCGGTGCGCCAGGGCAAGCTCATCGAGATCGATCTTCACACCGCCGACGCCGAAGAGGCCCACAAGCGCGTCGCCCAGATGTGCGACAAGCTTTTGGCCAACCCGGTCATCGAAACCTACGACATCGAGCTGAGCGCTTAAGCGGCGGGCTTAAGCCCGCTCACCGATTGTGCGCTCATCGCCTATCGGGCATGGTTCATGCCGAGAGGAGGCGGGAGTGTCGCAAAGGCGTAGCGTAATTTCGTGGCTCGCGGTCGTTACGGCGTCGTTGCTGGCCTCAGCCGCGCCGCCGCAAGGCTCGGCGGTGTCGGCGGACCCGGATGCTTGGGTCACGAAGACCTGCACGCCGCGATCTGAGCCTGGATGTGCGCCCGTCGATCACGGTCTGATCGCGGATCTTCGCGCGCACGACCCCGCGGACGGCCCGTTCGCGTTGCGGTCTTCTGGCGGGTTCACGCCGAACAGTCTGATCGCCGCCGGCGTCATCCTCGAGCGCGGGCTCGACGCGGTGATCGTTGATTTCTGCCTGTCCGCCTGCCTGGAGCATTTGCTGCCGGCCTTCAACCGTGTGGCGGCGCACGACCAGCCTTTGGTCCTCGCTCACGGGAATACGGACATCTTCTTTCGATTGCTGGAGGCCGAGACCGGGCGGACGCCGGCCTGCATGACGCGCTATCGCCGGGCGCGCGACAGCGTGTTCGCGAACAAGCCCCTCCCCGACACCGCCCAGGTCCAGATCGAGACCGTGGGCCTGTCGGTGACGGCGACCGGCGTCGATGAGTTCTGCGTGCAAGGCGAGGTGAACCGGCGTCACGACGCCTGGGCTCCCACCTCCGCAGAGCTTGCGCGCCATTTCGGACTGGAGATCGAGGGTGCGGTCGCCGCCGACGATCCCGGCGTCCTGCAGCAGCGCCTCGACAGTCTGATGCCGCCCGGGACAACGGTGATATCCGGCGGTCAGGTCTATACGAGCGCTAATGACTAGAGCGCCGCACCACAGCGCGGCGCCTTCGCGCCCGGCGCACGCAGGACCGAGGCTCATGGCGTTCGTCCTGACGGCCTTTCTCTGCGCCGCCTGCGCGCCTGACACCTCCGCCCGGCTCCTCGCCGGGCCCGAGGTTCCGCGCGTCGACGGACGCATAGACCAAGATTTTAGCGACGCGTTTCTGGACGCGTTTAAAACCCATAATCAAATCGCGGTTTCATCTACCGGCGGAGAGACCCATCAGGCACTCGCTTTGGCGCGAGTGCTTGCGCCGCGCCGACTGCATCTGATCATTGACGATTATTGTTTCTCGGCATGCGCAAGCCTGCTGGCGCCGGCCGCCGATTCCATTGAGTTCGGACCTGACGCAATGTTCGGCGTTCATGACTCTCCCGCAATGGCCCGCGCGGTCTACGTCCGCGACTTTGGAAGAGATGACGACTGCTATGTCCGATCCGGCGGGGCGCATCGAGAAATGTACGCTTGGGCCGGCCGCAATCCTCGCTTTCCCGACGAGGTGTTTGAACGCCTTGAGCCGCTTCCGGCTCGGGCAGTTGATATCGGCGGCGACTGTCCGCGAATTGAGTACGGCCTGACGCATCAATGGTGGTTTCCCACCTCAGATCAGCTGCGCGATCTGATGGGGCTGGAGTTCACCGGCACGATCTGCGCGGACGATCCGGACTGCATGCGCCGCCGGCTGCGCGCCTTGCGGATGGAAGGCACGGTGATGGTGGGCGAGGAGATCTGGACGCTGCCGCTGGAGTGAGGCCTCAATGACGAACCGGCGGCGCAACGCCCTGATCTTCGCAGCCTGGTTCGCTCTGGCGCTGAGCGTCATCGGATTCGGCGGTGTTCTCGAACCCGTGGACCTCGCGTGGCGAGTCCCGCTCATGCTTGTTTCAGCGGCCGTAGCGGCCCTGTTGTGCACGATCGGCACGCTGCACATGCTCGGTGGCGGGCCCCGCTTCCCGACCCTTCCCCCAATGTGAAGTTTCATGGAAAACATGACCGGACAGGGACGTTCGACCTTGCAAGCGGGCGGACGGTTCGCATCTGCACGGAGCATCACCCGTGAAAGGCTAAACGTCACCGCGCTCATTCTCGTGATCATCGGCGGGATCAACTGGGGCCTTGTCGGCCTGTCCGACTTCAATCTGGTCGCCGCTCCGACCAAGACGAAAAGCCCCGGACCTGGCGCCGGGGCTTTTTCATACCGCGATGGAGACCGGCCGCTGCGGGATCGCCAGCGCGCAGAGCCCTGCGAACACCGCCACGCCGGCGAACACGGCGGGATAGCCCAGCGCCTGCGCGGCGTAGCCGGCGCCCAGCGGGCCGAGCACGGCGCCCGCGGCGGCGCTGAGCAGGGCGGCGGTGAAGCTCATGGTGGGAAGATCGGGATACAGACGCTCCGACCAGAAGGCGAGCGCGGCGCTGATCATCATCACAAAAGCGCCCTGCAGCGCCGCCGAGACCAGCACCGCCTCCAGCCGGCCCGGAGCAAAAGCGAGCAGCGCGAACGAGGCGGCGCAGGCCGCAAACAGCAGGCGCAGCACCACGGCAAGCCCCAAGCGCCGGCCGGCGCGGCTGGTCGCAAGCCCGGCAAGCCCCGCCGCGCCGTAAATGGCGAACAACAGGCCCGCGGCCGCGTTCGCGGGCAGATCGCCGACCCCGCCGGCCTGCTCCAGACCGTCAGCGGCGAACGAGATATAAATCGTGCTCGCCGCCCCGAACGCGAGCGCCACGAAATGCAGCGGCGCGGCGCGCCAGGACACCATGCGGCGTTTCGCGCCCGCCGCCGCGCGCGGGCCGGAATCGACGCCGCTTAAAAGCCATCCTGCGGCCAGGGCTGCAGCCGCCCCGCTCAGCGAAAACCCCGCCCAGACAATGCGCCAGGAGGCGCCGGTCAGGCCGAGCGCCAGCGCCGCCAGGCCCCCCGCGACGATGCCGGCGGTGGTTCCCGTGCTGACCACAGACAGGGCGCCGGGCCGGCGCTGATCGTTCAGCGCGCGGTGCACCGCCGTGTTGAACGGCGCCCAGGACAGCCCGGCGCTGGACAGGGCCAGCACCGCCCCGGCGGCCAAAGTGAGCGGCCCCTGGGCGGCTGAGATCACCGCCATCCCCAGCGCCGCCGCGGCCAGGCCTGCAAGCACCGGCGTGCGCGGCGAGATGCGCACCGCAAGGATATAGCCGGCCGGCAAGGCGGCCAGAAAGCCGAGAAACCCCAGCGCCGAAATCAGCCCGGCGGTCCCCGAGCCAAGATCAAACTCCTCGCGGAACGCGCTCAAGAACAGGCCGAACCCCATCCGGGCCGGGCCATAGGTGATCGCGGTCGCCGCAAATCCGGCGACGGTTATGGAGGCGTATGCGCGCATGACGTATCCAGGCCGCAAAGCGGGAGAACGTACCGTGCGCGGCTCCGGCTCCGCCGCTCGTCAGGACCGATCTCAGCCGCGTCTAGACCGTGCGGGTCATGCAATAGCTGAACGTGCCGTCTTCGTAAGGGCCGAAGGCGGGACAGGCCTCAAATCCCATGACCTCATAAAGCCGGCGCGAGGGCGCGAACCCGTCCGAGCGCCCGGTTTCAAGGCTGAGCCGCGACAGCCCCGCGCCGCGCGCATGCTCCAGAAGCGCTCCGACTAGCGCCGCCCCCACGCCGCGGCCGCGCGCTTCGGCGGCGCAATGCAGGCTTTTCACCTCGCCATGACCGGGCTCAAGATGGCCCGCCTTCACCGCGATGCAGCCCAGCAATGCGCCGGCTTCGCGCGCGGTCCAGAAGGTGACGCCCGGCGCCTTCAACCCCGCCACGTCCAGCGCAAAGCAGGTTCCCGGCGGCGACGCCGCGCGGGTGAAGGCCAGATGGCGCTCAAGCAGCGCGGTGACGTCAGGGCGCGCCGGGTCGTCCTGCATGATTTTGAAGGCGCTGGGAGGCGTATGCGTCATGTCAGCTCCAGATCAGCAGGAGCCCTCTTACGACATAGACCGCGCCCACGCCCGTCACGATCCATTTCGTCCAGTTTCGAAAGCTCAGATCGCTCATCCGGTCCAGCACGCGCGCGCCGGCCGTCGTGCCGGCGATGGACAGCGGGACGGCGAGCGCCAGCATCCACAAGGACGGCCCGGCGGCGAGATCAAGCGCCGCGCCGGCGTAATAGGCGATCTTCACCCCGTGGGAGAGGACCTGGCTCGCGGCCTTGGTGGCGACGATGGCGCGCCGGTCGGCGTCCACCTGCTGGAAGAAGACGTCCAGAAGCGGGCCGGACACCCCCGCCACCACGTTCAGGCCGGTCACCAGAACGCCGCCCGCGATCCCGTCTCCAGTGCGCCGCGCATCCAGGGCAAAGCGCTCCTTCGGCAGCCAGACCAGCAGCGGGACGAGACCCAGCACCAGAAACAGGACAGGTTTGGACAGGGTCAGCGACAGGAAGGCCAGCCCGCCCGCCGCAAGCGCCGATCCGGCTGCGAACAGCGCCAGCGCCCGCCACAGGACGAAGCGCCGCAACAGCACCGCACGCCAGCCGTTGGAGACCGACTGGATGAGCCCGTGGGCGACCATGGCGCCGGCGACGGGATAGAGCGCGGCGAGCACGCCCATCAAGATGAGCCCGCCGGCCATACCGAACACGCCTGAAATAAGCGCGGTGAGAAAAACCGCAGAGAAAAACAGGGCGGTCGTCATGTCGCGGGTGGATTTTTCCGTGTGATCGTTATGCTGGCCGGCAAGTCAGACAAAGCGCGCCGGACCGCGGCGCCCAAGGGGAGGAGCATCACGCTCATGAACTTCGAATACTCCGATCTGTGCAAGGATTACCTGGCGAAGGTCCGCGCCTTCATGGACAGCCATGTTTATCCCAACGAGAAGACCTATCACGACCAGCTTAAAGGCTTTGGAGAGAACCGCTGGCAGGTCCTGCCGATCATCGAGGAGCTGAAGGACAAGGCCAAGCAGGCCGGGCTCTGGAATCTGTTTCTGCCTGATTCTGACGAGGGTGCGGGCCTGTCGAACCAGGATTACGCCCCCCTCGCCGAGGAGATGGGCAAGGTGGTCTGGGCCTCGGAAGTGTTCAACTGCTCCGCGCCCGACACCGGCAACATGGAAGTGCTCACCCGCTACGGCACGCCGGAGCAACAGGAGCAATGGCTCAAACCTTTGCTCGCCGGCGAGATCCGCTCCGCCTTTTTGATGACCGAGCCGGCGGTGGCCAGCTCCGACGCCACCAATATCGAGTGCTCGATCACCCGCGACGGCGACGACTATGTCATCAACGGCCGCAAATGGTGGAGCTCCGGCGCCGGGGATCCGCGCTGCAAGGTCTTCATCCTCATGGGCAAAACCGACCCGGACGCCGACACCTACAAGCAGCAATCGATGATCCTGGTCCCCGCCGACGCGAAGGGCGTGACCATCGAGCGCCACCTGCCCGTCTTCGGGTATGACGACGCGCCCCACGGGCATATGGAGGTGAAGCTCGACAATGTGCGCGTCCCCGCCTCTTCGATCCTCTTGGGCGAGGGGCGCGGGTTCGAGATCGCCCAAGGCCGCCTCGGCCCGGGCCGCATCCACCACTGCATGCGCACGATCGGCGCGGCGGAGCGGGCGCTGGAGCTGCTCGTCAAGCGCGCCATGAGCCGGGAAGCCTTCGGCAAGCCGGTGATCAAGCATTCCATCTGGGAGCACCGCATCGCCAAGGCCCGCATCGATATCGAGATGGCCCGCCTTTTGACGCTGAAGGCCGCCTGGATGATGGACACGGTGGGCAACAAGCACGCCCGCGGCGAGATCGCCATGATCAAGGTCGCCGCCCCGCGCGTGGCGCTGGAGGTCATCGACAACGCCATTCAGGTCCATGGCGGCGGCGGGGTCAGCGACGATTTCCCGCTGGCGGCGTCCTACGCCGGCATCCGCACCCTGCGCCTGGCCGACGGGCCGGACGAGGTGCACGAGCGTACGATCTCCCGCCTCGAGGCGAAACGCTGGCTGAATGCGGCGGAATAGATGAGCCTTGAAGCCAAGACCGTCTTCGTCACCGGCGCCTCCAGGGGCGCCGGGGCGGGGATCGCGAAACAGGTTGCGGCCGCCGGCGCGCGTGTGATCCTCGGCTATGCGCGCAACGCCGGCGCGGCGAACGCCGTCGCCGACGCCCTCGGCGATCGCGCCGCCGGTCTGGTCCAGGCCGATTTCGCAGACCCCGGCGCGGCGGGACCAGCCTACGCCAGGGCCTGCGACATCGCCGGCGGACCGATCCACGGCCTGGTGCTCAATCACGGCGTCTTTGAAGCCGCCAGCGTCCATGACGACGACGACGCCTGGGCGGGCAACTGGACGCGTACGCTTCAAATCAACTTACAAAGCGCGGCCGACCTCGCCCGGCTGTTCGCCCGTGACCGGGTGGAGTCAGGTATCGAAGGCGCCATAGTCGCCATCGCCAGCCGGGCCGCCAATCGCGGCGATGATCCAGACCACCCCGCCTACGCCGCCTCCAAGGCCGGACTGATCGCCACGATGAAGACGCTCGCGCGCGCCTATTCGGGCCGCGGGCTTCTCGCATATTCTCTGGCGCCGGGCTGGATCGACACCGAAATGGCCCCGCAAGAGCCCGCCGCGCGCAAAGCCGCCCTCGCCGAAGTTCCGCTGGGCGACATGGCGAGCCCGGCCGAGCTCGGCGCCCTCACCGCCTTCCTGCTATCGGGCGCGTGCCGCAGCGCCACGGGCTCGGTGATCGACGTCAACGGCGCCAGCCATGTGCGCTGACCCCCGGCGCTGAACGTCCACCGAAACATCCTTTCGGGGAACACCGGGCCCGCCCGGTGCATTGTCCTTCCTAAACAAGAGACAAAACTCCCCACAGCCCAAGGAGGCTTGAAATGGCCCATTCTGAAAGCACCACCCATTCCCATGGCGGCGGCGGTCTGACCGGCGGCGACATCTTTCGCCTGATCCTCGCGGTCCTGCTGCCCCCGCTCGGCGTATTCACCCAGGTGGGGTTCGGCCTGCACTTCTGGATCAACATCGTGCTGACGCTGCTGGGCTATATCCCGGGCATCATCCACGCGGTCTACATCATCGCCACGCGCCGCTGATGCGCGCGCCGGCCGGGCGAAGCAGATCCTTCGCCCGGTTGCGCGCCGGACGGCGCACCAGAGGCAGCAAACAAAGGCGTAACGCTCCATGACCGATATCGCCGCGTTCAAATCCAATCCGCAGGACGCGATCTTCAAGGCCGCCGAGGACGCGCCGGCCGTGATGCTCGGCAATCCCAAGCAGGGCCGCACCTTTCAGCCCATGAGCCCGAAGGTGGACCGGCAGGCGAAGGTGCTGCGCTTCTTCGCGGCCGCCGACGCCGACATCTACAAGGGCCTCAACGGCGGCTCCAGCGCGCCTGAGGTGACCTGCATCCTGACCGGCAAGGATTTCGACCTGTTCGCCTCGGTCGAGGGCGAGCTGGTCGACGTCACCTCCGGCGCGCTCATCGAGAAGCACTGGGACACGGTCACAGAGGCCTGGTTTGAAAAGGGCAAGGAGGATCCCAGCCTCCGCGTCCTTGAATTCCGCCCCAAACAGGCCGCGGCCTGGGCCTCCACCGACGACAAGGAATGCTTCTCCTGGGAGATCGAAAAGGCCGCCGGCCAGCAGGACACCCCCGACGTGGGCGCCCGCCTGACCGCCGACTTCACCGCCCACAAGGCGGCGTAGGCAAAGCTTGGCCACGGCAGGTGCTATCAGCGCCTCTCCCCGGCCTCACAACAAAACCCCGCCCGGTTCGCCGTGGCGAGGTTTTTTGTGGGGTGCGCGGGACAATCCGGCCAAAGGCCGTGACTTTCCAAATCGTCCTCCCTGCGGCTTGTCCCCGCGACGGCGGCGAAGGCGGGGGCCGACAGAGGCCGTGACCTGCAGCTTTGGGGATTAGCGCGCGTGTTCAGTTATATGAGCGTCTCGTATAGATCGCGCCAGTGCGGGTTCATCGCCTCAATGCGTTTGATTTTCCAGGCGCGCCGCCATTTCTTCATCGCTTTTTCACGTGCGATCGCGGCGCTGACTTCGTCGAAGGTCTCATACCAGACAAGCATGGCGACGCCGTACTTTCGGGCGAAGCTGGAGCCGGTCCCGGTCTTATGCTCCCACACCCGGCGCGCCAGATTCGTCGTCACGCCGAGATACAATGTTCCGTTCCGCCGGCTCGCCAGCATGTAGACGCAAGGGGTCCAATCTTCGCGCATGAGGCGAGCCTAAGCTCGCGAGCGCATCACCGGAAGCGATTTCGCGCCGCATTCGAGGCGAGCCTCCCTACGTCATTCCCGCGGCTTATCCCCGCAAAGGCGGGGAAGGCGGGAACCCAGCGAGCGTAGAGCTGCGGCGCCGCCGAACTGGGTCCCCGCCTTCCCCGCCTTTGCGGGGATAAGCCGCGGGGATGACGATGGAGGGGCGGAGAGGCCGGCGAGAATGCACCACACCGCCCCCTCGATCCATGCCGGCCAGTGTCGCAAGCGCCGGCTTGCGGGATTGTCTAGCATGGGATGAGGGGGGCGTTCGAGCGGAGCAGCGACGATCGCGGGAAAATTTGGCGGGTGTCCACGGCCTCCCGACAAGCGCGTTACCGGAAACGACTTCGTGCCGCATTCGCGGCGACCCTCCATACGTCATTCCCGCGAAGGCGGGAACCCAGCGAACATAGAGCTGCGGCGCCGCCGAACTGGGTCCCCGCCTTCGCGGGGATGACGATGGAGGGGCGGAGAGGCCGGCGAGAAAGCACCACACCGCCCCCTCGATCCATGCCCGCCATTGTCGCAAGCGTCGGGGCAGGTCAAGGACGGCCCCCGGATCAGGTCCGGGGCCGCCGCTGAAGCGGCGAGCAAGCAAAGCTCGCTCGTCCTTGACGCGCCCCGATCGCCTTGCGGGACCGTCTGGCATGGGATGAGGGGGAGGTTTGAGTGGGGCAACGCCGATCAACATAAGCAATCGGTCTGAAACAAGTTCCCGAGACTAAATTCAACGGGAACCCAGTCAACACGAGCATTGAAGGCTCAGGAGAAAATCAACGCATTCGACAGAAAATATATTGCTATTACACCCTGAAATATCAAAATAATTGGACCGCCAAACAGACAAGCATCCATGAAAAATTTTCTAACCTTCTTATGAGATTCATCGGCAAACCACCTATCTATAGAAGACTTACTCCATCCATGGTTAGCCATAATAAACATCTGAGCCCCTTGTTCGTTTGCTTGGTAAGCAAATAAGATCGCGCCGGAACCGGATAATAATGCGCCAAGTACTGACCCAGCCATCATCCAAATTAGGATTCCGGGAAAGAAATCCCCGGAGCTTTGATAAAGAGCAGACAGACAAGCTAGTATGACAGCGCCGTGCGCCACCAAAGCGGTTTTGATAAGATACTTGATAACTTCTTCGCCCAGCCCGCTGAATCTAAGGCCATATTCTCGCAAAATAGCTAAGTCGGCTTCACGCCTTCGAAGCGCAGCAGGCAATTCAGTTGCCTCAAACCACTCAAATGAAAATTTGGCTTTATCCACATCTTCTGCGGCATCTTCTTCAATGCTGCCTTCATCCGGAAGAGAGGACACTAAATCCCGCAGATCTTTGACCTGGAGCTTTACCTCGAGACCTGCCGATATATCGCTCAAAATGACGTCGATTCTTTCGGCCACCATACTTTCATAGACGCCGGGCTTCTCAGCCTCCTCACTCAAACATCCACCTCCGCCTCCAGCGCGAACTCCTGGATGAAGTCGCGGCGGGGTTCGACCACGTCGCCCATGAGCTTGGAGAACAGCTCGTCGGCGGTGTCGGCTTCGGAGATGGAGACTTGCAGGAAGGAGCGGGCGTCGGGGTCCAGCGTAGTTTCCCAGAGCTGGTCGGGATTCATTTCGCCCAGCCCCTTATAGCGCTGGATCTTCAGGCCCTTGGCGCCGGCTTTTTGCACCGCGGTCACGAGATTGGCCGGTGTGTGGATGACGATCTCGCCATTGCGGCCGTTGAACACGGCCGGCCCGGTATAGTCGCCGGCGATGGCCTGGGCGCGCTCGGTGAGGCGTTTGGCGTCGGGGCTGGCGAGCACCTTATCGTCGAGCACCACGGTTTCGGTCACGCCGCGCACATCGCGCTTGAACACGATGTCGCCTTCCGGGGTGAGCTGGCCGGCCCAGCCGTCCTCGCCCTCGTCGGCGGCGCGGGCCAGGCGCCGGGCGGCCTCATCGACCTGGTCTTGCGTGGCGTCCGGGTGCAGCGCGCCCGACAGCGCGGCGGCCTCCAGCGCGAACACTGGCGCGCGCGCTGCCAGGCGTTGCAGCGAGAGGACGACGCCGCGCGCCGATTTCACCCGGCTGGCGAGATCGGCGCCGGAGACCACCTCGCCGTGATCAAGCGTCACCGTAGCGTCGGAGCTGCCCTCCTCGATGAGGAAATTGTCCATCTCCGTCTGGTCGGTGAGATAGCGTTCCGACTTGCCGCGCACGACTTTGTAGAGCGGCGGCTGGGCGATGTAGAGATGGCCGCGCTCGATCAGCTCGGGCATTTGCCTGTAGAAGAAGGTGAGCAGCAGCGTGCGGATGTGCGCGCCGTCCACGTCGGCGTCGGTCATGATGACGACCTTGTGGTAGCGCAGCTTGTCGTAATCGATCTGATCGCGGCCGATCCCGGCGCCCAGCGCGGTGATCAGCGTGCCCACCTGATCAGACCCCAGCATCTTGTCGAAGCGCGCGCGCTCCACGTTGAGGATCTTGCCGCGCAGGGGCAGCACGGCCTGGTTCTCCCGGTTGCGGCCCTGTTTTGCGGAGCCGCCGGCGGAATCACCCTCCACGATGAACAGCTCGGATTTCGCCGGGTCCTTTTCCTGGCAGTCGGCGAGCTTGCCGGGCAGCGAGGTGATGTCCAGCGCGCTCTTGCGCCGGGTCAGCTCGCGCGCCTTGCGCGCGGCTTCGCGCGCGGCGGCCGCCTCGACGATCTTGGCCACGATCTGCTTGGCCTCGGCGGGGTGTTCTTCAAACCATTCGGTGAGCGTGTCGTAGACCGCGCTCTCCACCGCCGGACGCACTTCGCTTGAAACAAGCTTGTCCTTGGTCTGGCTGGAGAATTTGGGGTCAGGCACCTTCACCGACAACACGCAGGTCAGCCCCTCGCGCGCATCGTCGCCGGTGATGGCGACCTTGGCCTTGGTGGCCGCGCCGGAGCTTGCGGCATAGGTGTTGATCACCCGCGTCAGCGCGCCGCGGAAACCGGCCAGGTGCGTGCCGCCGTCGCGCTGGGGGATGTTGTTGGTGAAGCACAGAACGCTTTCATGATAGCCGTCATTCCACTGCAGCGCGGCCTCCACGGTGACGCCTTCGCGCTCGCCGAAGATCAGAACCGGCTCGGGGAAGATCGCCTGCCGGGTGCGGTCCAGGTGCTTCACAAAGGCGGCGACCCCGCCCTCATACTCCATCACCTCTTCGACAGGCTCGGCCTCGCGCTCGTCGCGCAGCACGATGCGCACGCCGGAGTTCAGGAAGGCCAGCTCGCGCAGGCGATGCTGCAGGCGGTGACGGTCGAAGGTGATGTCGGAGAAGGTCTCCTCGCTGGGCATGAAGCGCACCTGCGTGCCCTTCTTGCCGTTCGCGGGGCCGCGCTCGACCAGGTCCTGGCCGTTTTCCGGCTCGCCATGGCGGAAGCGCATATAGTGCTCGCGGTCCTTGCGCCAGATCGTCAGGTCCAGCCAGTCCGACAGCGCGTTGACCACCGAGACGCCCACCCCGTGCAGCCCGCCGGAGACCTTGTAGGAGTTCTGGTCGAATTTCCCGCCCGCATGGAGCTGGGTCATGATGACCTGGGCGGCCGAGACGCCCTCCTCCTGGTGGATCTGGGTGGGGATGCCGCGCCCGTCATCGGTCACGCTGGCCGAGCCGTCGGCGTGCAGGGTCACGGTCACTTCCGAGCAATGGCCCGCCAGCGCCTCGTCGATGGCGTTGTCCACCACCTCATAGACCATGTGATGAAGACCCGAGCCGTCATCGGTGTCGCCGATATACATGCCGGGGCGCTTGCGCACGGCGTCGAGCCCTTTGAGGACCTTGATCGACTCCGCGCCGTAATCCTGATTCGTGTTCTCTGACATGGCGCTTTTTTACCCCAGTGCGACGGGCGGGGCCATGGCCGTGATCATCTTGCTGTGGAGCACGCAGAAGGGGGCGCCCGACAGCCGGGCGGTAACCGTTCAGGCCAGGGCGAAACCGCGCCCGGCCGCGCCTCTCATCGCACCAGGAGCAGCACCGCCACGCCCGCCAGGATCGCCGCGGTTAAAAGGTCCGCCCAGCGCTTCACGCCCTTTTCCGCCAGCCAGTGACGGGCCTTGTGCGCCAGCCCCACATGAACGCCGGCGGTGACCGCATACATGGCCAGCATGATGGTCACCATGGCCGCATAGCTCGCCATGGTGACGCGGCTGAGGTCGAAGAAGGCGGGAAGCAGCGTCAGGTAAAAGACGATGGGCTTGGGATTGGTGAGCGGCATGGCGACCCCGGCCGCATAGGTCGCGGCGAGGCCGCGCTTGGAGAGCTTCGCCCGCTCCACGGTGACGCCCGCGCCCGATTTCGGATTGCGGTAGCTGCGAAACGCGCCCCAGGCGAACCAGAGCAGAATTCCCGCCCCGGCGATCTTGGCCGCCCAGAACAGGTGAGCGTAGTCGCTCGCGGCTTCAGACGCCGCGGCCAGTCCGAACACCGCCAGGGTCAGCCAGAAAATGTCGCCGGTGATGATCCCGCCGCCGTAAACGACGCCGTGCACCGGCCCCGCCTCCAGCGTGCGGGCCACCATGGCGACATTGCCGGGCCCGGGGGTGAAGAACAGAACAAAGATGGCGCCGGCGAAGGCGGCGAGCGTGGCGAGAGTCATGACCGCCGCGCTTACCGCGTTTCGCACACGCGCGGGAGGGGGCGGTCACACCGGCGCAGGAGGCTCCGCGTCGGGTTTCGCGCCGGCCCGCGCCAGCGCGCCGGCGGCCTCCAGCAGCGCCACGGCCTCCATGAAGTCGCCGTCGGTGAACGGCTTTTCCAGGCGCGGCGCGCCCGGATGGACGTGCTCAAAGCGCTTGCCGTGACTGTTGGTGAAGATGAACGGCACGCCTTTCGCGGCGAGCGCGTCGGCCACCGGTTCGGCGTTTGCGGTTTCGCGGCCGGTCAGGTCCAGAAGCCCGGCATGGGGCGCGGTGGTCTCAAGCCCCGTCAGCGCCTCGGCGGTGGTGGAATAGGGACCGCACGCCGCCCAGCCGAGCGCGCGCACACGCTCTGCAAGGTCGAGCGCGATGATGATCTGGCTTTCGAGAATTAGAAGACGTCGCGTCAAATGGGAGGGTCCGTTGCATCAGCAGGCGGCACCATATCCGTGCTGAGCGCGGCCCGCGATAACCCAGGTTACGTGCGGGGAATAATTCGGATTCCGTCAACCGCGTGCGTTTGCATAATCCAAACAGGTATCCTGCGCACGGTGCGGCGCGCAAAGCGATAACCTGTGTTACGCAATCAGCAAATTTCCCATCTTCAAATTTTGTCCGGCGAACCTTAGCAAACACAAGGTCAAAGAACTCCGGACATTTGAATGCAGCATAGACTGACTCAACGGCTTATAAACAATCAGGTATTAGAAGACGAAGACCGTCTCGCGCTTGAGCGGCTGGATCCCAAGGCCCGCTATTTCGCGGCGCGCGAGGCGGTCATGGCGCACGGCGCACGGCCGGGCGGCGTCCAATGGGTCGAGCAGGGTTGGGCGTTCCGCCGCCGCCGGCTCGAAAACGGCGTCTCGGTGGTGTTCAACTTCGTCCTGCCCGGCGAACTGATCGACCCGGCCGTTCTCACCGGCGTCCCGAGCGATCATGACGTGGTCGCGCTCAACGAGGTTCGAACGCTGGAGGTCCCGGTCGCGGGCTTGAGAGCGGTGATGAGCCGGCATCCGCGCGTGTCGGAAGCGCTGCTCCACGGCGCGGTGCAGGACGGCGCGCGGTTGCGCGACCAGATCACCCACCTCGGCCGCAGCGGAGCCCTCAAGCGAGTCGCATTTTTCTTCGCCTCCCTCGCCGAGCGCCAGGCGACCGCGGACCCCGACGGGTCGGGCGCCCTCGGCGCGATTTTCGGTCACGACATCATCGCCGACGCTACAGGCCTGTCGCGCGTGCACGTCTCGAGAACCCTGAAGCAATTGCGCGCCATGGGCCTGATCGATCTGGATGGCCGGCGCTGGCGCATTCTCGATGCGGCCCGGCTTCGAGAGCTGACCTTGAACGCGACGGTCTGACGAGCGTCGAACCTGAAATACCCGTGTCATCAAGGTGACGGAAGCCTCGGCAGGGCGCAGGCTGTGCTTTGAAAGCCGCGACGCAGGCCGGGGTCTTGGCGCGGCGTCGGGGCTTCGCCATAACCGGGGCATGGATTGGCCGGTCCTTCTCATCACTGCGGCGCTCGTGACGGCCCTCGCCGCGCTGGCGATCATCGACGCGCGCACCATGCGCCTGCCTGACAAGGTGACGCTGCCGCTGATCGCGGGCGGAATCGTCGCGGCCTGGTGGCTTGGGCAGCCGGTCTGGCTGCATCTGCTGGGCGCCGGGCTCGGCTATGTCACCCTTGTCGGGATCGAGCTGGCCTATCTTCGCGTGCGCGGACGCGCCGGACTGGGGCGCGGCGACGCCAAGCTGTTCGCCGCCGGCGGGGCGTGGTGCGGCGCGCTCGCCCTGCCGCTGATCCTGCTGGTCGCAAGCGCCACGGCGCTCCTTTACGTGCTGGTGATGCGGTTCGCCGCGGGCCGGCGTTTCCAGGTGGATCTGATGATCGCCTTCGGCCCGTTCCTCGCCTTCGCGATCGGCCTGATCTTCATCCTGGAATCCGCCGGACTCACCGAACTCGCGGGATTTTAACCCGCGCGTCGCGTGACGCAGCGGCGCACGCCGCCAAGGGGTGTGACGGTCTCGGTGCCGTCAAGGAGGCGGGCGCGCAGGATCACGTCCTCCAGCTGCTGGTCGTCGCCGGTCGCCTCGCCCACACGGCCGGTGAGCGCATAGGTCGTATTCGATCCCTGGTCGAGATAGACCCGCCGGAAGCGCTCGCCGGGGACCATCACGGACGCCTGCGGCGGCACGCCCAGCTCCACCACCAACCCGTCATCAAGGATCTTCACGCGGCGCGCGGTCTCGTTTTCAAACAGCACGAAGCTGTTCGGCGCGCGCAGCTCGAACAGGAACAGGCCGCACTCGCCGCGCACCAGGGTCTGGGCGGGCAGCGCGTCGCGCCGCTCCGGCGCTGAAAGCACCGCGGCGGCTTCCGGCGTCAGGCGGCTCTCCGCAGACGCGCAGGCGGCGGCGGAGAGGGCGAAAATAGCGGCGAGAATTCGGGTCATGGCGCGCTTTCGGCGATGAAGCGATCGCCGTCCTGTTCAAAGCCCATCAAGCTGAGCGCCGCGATGATGTCGCGGTCGGCGGTTTCGCCCATGATACGCCATTGCGGCCCCGAAGGCATCAGGCGCACCCGGCCGGTGAGAGCCAGCGCCTCGCTGCGCCCTTCAAAGTTCAGCGCCACCGACTCCCCGGCGCAGGCGAGGTCGGCGGTGAGCGCCGGCAAGGCGGCGCCGTACTGCTCTCCGGCCGCCGCGAGCACGGCGCTGGTCACCTGGCCGCGAGCCTCCCGGCAGGCGCCGGTTGAGGACAAAGAGAGCCGCTCGATCTGGAGACGTGCGCTTTGCCCCGGCGGCAGATCGGCGGCGGCGAGCGCGGGCACGGCGTCGAGCCCGAGCCCCCCTACCGCATCCTCGATCACCGCGCCGCCGGGCGTGAGCGTCACCCGCCCCGTGGCGCGCAGCGCGGGATCGATGATCTCCACATCCATCGCCGCCCGGCCGGTGAGCAAGGGCGCGGCCTGCAGGCGGGCCGTCAGCGCTTCGATCCGCATTCCGCCGGCGCGCACCCGGCGGGCGCCGGCGTCCCAGACCGTGCCGTGGACGAGGCCGGCCTCGATCCCCGCAGGCTCCGCCGCGAGCGCGTAGATCAGGCGCGCCGGCGCCTGAACCACGGCGAAGACGATGAAGGCGGCGAGCCCCAGCGCGGCGTAGACGATCCAGCGGGTCACGCCGCGCCTCCCGCCCGGCGCACGGTGATCTGGGCGCGCACCACGTTGTCGCCCTCGCGATCAAAACTCGCCCGGTCGACGATCACGCCCTCTTCGCGCGCCAGATCCGCGAGCCAGACCATGAGCCGGTCGGCCGGCGCAGCCTCCAGCCAGACGCCGAGGCCCCCGTCATCCAGAGGCTGGACGCGCGAAATGGGCAGTTCGCGCGCCGTCGCCGTCGATCCCACCAGCGTGCGCAGGGGCGCCCCTCCGGAACCGGTCTGCGCGGCCTCGGCGAGTTCGCGATAGCGCGCCACGCCCTGAAGCAAAGTCTCGTAATCCTCCACCGCCGCATCGTGCACGCGCCGCGCCTCGGCGCGCCAGGACAGGGCGGGCGAGAGCACCGCGAACCAGATGAGAAGGATCGCCAGGAAGCCCGCAAGTCCCGCCAGCAAGAGCTGCTCGCGCGCGCTTCGCTCGGCCCAGGCGGCCCGGGCCGGCGCGAGGATCTCGTTCACCGTCATGGCGCCCTCACCGTGAAATCGCCCACCACGCCGGTCTCCGCCTGGCGCGCGCCGCCATCCTCAAGGACAACGTCCAGACCTTCGGCGCGCGCGCGCAGGCGTTCGAAATCGTCAAAGCCGGAATAGCGCGCGCTCACCTGCAACGCGCCGCGCGCGGCGTCATAGCGCATGGCGGTCACCTCGATCCGCTCCTCGCCTTCAGTGAGGCGGGCGAGCGCGGCGGCGAGGTCGAGAAAGCCGGCGCCAGCGTCCGCCGCGCCGACGCGCGCGAGCTGATCGCGCAGCTGGGTCTGCACCCGGCGCGCCGGCCCGGCCTCGGGGAAGGTCTCCTGGAACACCGCGATCTCCGCGTCGCGGTACATGTCGGTGCGCTGCTCGTAATACATCGCCTGGCCCGCCGCGATCAGCGCGGCGGCGAGACACGCCCCCAGCGCCAGAGCGGCGGCGGCGCGCCAGGGCCGTGTCAGATCACCCCAGTTCAGCCCCGAGGCGAGCCCGGCGCCGAGCACCGGCGGCAAGGTCTGCATCATCGCCGGATCCAGCCCGGCGGCCTCGACGCGCAAATCGGGCGGCGCTATACGCTTGAGCGCCACAGGCTGGCCGTCGACCGCGGCCAGCGCCGGGTCCAGACCTTCGCTGATCAAAAGCCGGCGCGGTTGCAGGCGGGCGGCGAGCGCAGGCAGGACGTGGCCGGCGAGGTCGGCTTCGACGCCGCCGCACAAGGGCTCCTGCAGCGAGGCGTCGGCGTCGCGCGGTTCGCCCCCCTCATCCTCGCCCGCCGGATCGGTCGCCGCGGCGCGCGTCTTGAACAGCACCCGGTCTGCGGCTTCAAACACCATCAGGTCCGCGCCGTGGGCTTCAGGGACCAGCGCGTCGGGCACGGCGTAGACCGGCTTCACCCCCACCCCGGCGGCGAGCCGGCGCCAGTGATCGCGCAAGGGCGCGGAGACCGCCGCGACAAGCCGGCGCCCGTCCTGGGCGCGCGGGCCGGTCTCCACCACGGTATCCTCCAGCGCGCCGGCGAGCTGGTCTTCGATGAGAAACGGCGCGGCGCGGCGCGCGTCGCGGTCCGATCCGCCGGGCACGACGACCTTGCGCAGGAACACCGCCTCGGCCGGGATCAGCGCGATGGCGCGATCGGGCTCGGCGCCTTTCAAGTCAGGCGCGGCGTCAAGGCTCAAGCGGCCCTCGGCCAGAATCGCGCCGGCCGAGACCACCGCCCAGCGCGCCTCCGCCTCCAGATCGCCAGGAAGGGTGAGCACCAGCACGCTCATTTAAAAGGCTCCAAAGCGTTCGCCATGGCGGCGGATCCGCCCTCCCTCGTCCAGTTCGGCGAGCTGGCTGAAGGTGAAGCGGGTTTCGTCGACCTCCACATCCACCTGCATCTCAAACCAGCGCGTCTTCACGCCCAGCGCCTCGCGCCAGTGCGGCTCCAGCTGAAGCCGGTCCAGAAGCGGATCGGCCCAGATATCCTGCACGGCGTCATAGCCTTGCGGCGGCCTGCGGAAAAGCACTGCTTCGGCGTCCGCCGCCGAAAGCCGCCCGCCGAGCGCCGCCGAAAGAAGCGCCGCTTGATCAAGCGCTAGCGTATTGACGTTGATCGCCGGCTGCTCGCTGTCCGGGCGCACGCAGAGCCAGGGCGACAGCGCGCGATAGAGCGCCGGCGTCATTTCAGGCAGCACCAGAAGTTCTTCCAGCTCATAAAAGCGTTGGTTCGCTGCGCGGTAGGGCGGGCTGAAGCGGGCGTAGGCGTCGTCCTCCGCCCCGCCGGGTTCGGGCCGGGTGTCGGGATCGCTCCAGTCGATGATCTGCGCCTTCAGCCGCTGCGCCGCGCCGGGCGGCACGCCCAGATGCTCGGTCAGGCTGTCGAACATGTCGGAGGCGCGCGCGCGGGCGCCGGCGTCGCCGTCATCGCCATGGGTTAGCGCGTTGATGTTGAAACAATTATTGCCGTCGCGAATGGTCCCGATGATGCGCCCGCGCTCGATGGGGAAGACATGGGGGTCCTGGCGCCAGAGCGCGGTGGGGCGGGTCACCTCGCGGTCGCGCTGCTCGGAGCGCACGAGCACGTTCTCGGCGAACTCGCGGGCGCCGCGGGCGTACCAGCGCGCCTCGGCGCGCGCGTCCACACTGGCGGTGCGAAACACCGCGAACCGCGTCAGATCAGTCAGCTGCACCGCCACGGCGGCCATCAGCGCCACGATCAAAAGCGCCGCGATCAGGGCGGTTCCGCGCTCGCTCATCGCATCGCTCCCGCGGCCGGGGTGAGGGCGACGTGCTCCAGGGCGCCGACGCCGGCGAGCTCATAGCGCAGGCGCACCGCAGCGGGCGGGACAGGCGCGCCCTCCCCGCCGGCGCTTAAGCGCGCCTGGCTCGCCCAGCCGGCGCCTTGCAGCACCTCGACCTGCAGATCGCGCACGCCTTCGGCCATGACCCTTCGGCGCGGCGTGCTCGCGCGGGCGGCGTCGGGATAGGCGCGCGCCTCGCGCCAGAGGGTCTCGCCGTCATAAAGCCAGGCGACGCGCTGCAGGGTGGAGCGGGGCTGCTCCGCGCCGGGATTGGCCCAGCCGGTGCGTGTGAAAACAAGCACTTCGCGCGCCTGCCCGCCGCGCACCGCCTCGGTTCCGCGCCCGTCGGCGGCGAAGACGCGCGGGTCGAAAAACCCCTCCTCGTTGCGGGCCGGACGCATGACGAGCTGGCCCATGTCGGCGGTGAACAGCGCACTGAGGACTTGTGCGGTTTCGATGCGCTGGAGCGCGGCTTCGGTCTGCTCCTTGCCCCTTAAAGCGGTGGTGAGGAGCCCGACGGACATGGCGCTCACCACCGCGAAAACCGCAATGGCGGCAAGGACTTCGAGCAGGGTGAAGCCGTCCTCGCGCGTCATGGCCCGCTCCTTACGAAGGTGACGCGGCGCGCAGCCTCGCGGCCCTGTTCGGTTTCCACGACCAGGGTGATCCGCACCAGGCCGGGATCGCCGGAAGCCTCTGATTCCAGACGATATTCGAAAACGCGCCCGGCGATTTCATAGGGGCCGGAGCGCTCGCGGGGCGGATCGCCGGCGGCGCGCGCGATGTGTTCGGAGAGCAGGTTTTCCGCCGCGAGCCCGGCCAGCGCCGCGTCCTCGGCCATCGTGGAAGCGCGTATCCCGGTGGTCAAAGCGTTCATCAAAGCCACGCCCGCGATCGCCAGCACGGCGAGGGCTGCGAGCATTTCTATCAAGGAGAATCCGGCCTCCCGCCTCATCCGCCGCCCCTCCTCGCCTGGTGCTCAAAAACAAGCCCTCCGTCGTCGCCGCGAGACACGATCGCGGCGCCGTCCGGGCCCTCGAGGCGATAGGCGAAGGGATCGTCAAACCCGGCCGGATCAAACCAGACCTCCGGCGCCAGGGGCCGGGTCTCCTCACCGGCGAGCCCGCCCGCTTCGCGCCGGGCCACCCCGCCGTCTGTCAGCGCGAGCAGAAGGTCCGGATCGGAAAACCGCACCGGCTCCAGGGCGGGATGGTCGCGGCGCTCCAGCCAGACCGCCTCGCCGCGGCGGAAAAAGCGATAGCCGCGCCCGTCCGGGTCCGCGGAAAAGCCCACGAACGCGCCGGACAAAAGCGCCTCGCGCCGGGCCTCGGCGAACGAGCGCAGGAGCCGCTCGCCGGCCGCCTCCTCGGTGCTGTCCCCAAAATCGCCCAGCACCACCACGGCGGTGGCCATCACCGCGACGATCGACAGCGCCGCCAGCATCTCCAGCAGCGAGACGCCGGCCTCGCGGTGCAGGGCGCCGCCCCCCCTCCGCCCCGCGCTGCGCGCGGCGCACCTCCCCCGTGAAGGGAGAGGACTGAAGACTTCGCGATGGAGGGCGGAGCGCGCGCGCATGGGGTCTAGCGTTCGGCCTCGGGATCCCAGTTGCCGATATCGGCGTCCTCACCCTCGCCGCCGACGCGGCCGTCGGCGCCGAAGGACCAGATATCGAACCGGCCGTACTCGCCAGGGATCACGTACTGATACTCCGCGCCCCACGGGTCGGTGGGCAGGCGGTTGATGAACCCGCCTTCGGGATAGCGCGCCGCCAGGCGCGCGTCGTCGGGCGCGACCACCAGGGCGTCGAGGCCCTGCTCGGTTGTGGGATAGGTGTTCATCGTCAGCCGGTACATCTCCACCGCGCTTTCCAGCTGGCTGACGTCGGCGCGGGCCTTCTCGATCATCGCCCGGTTCTGGCTGGGCAGGACGTTGATGACGATGATGGTGGCCAGAATGCCCACGATCACGACCACCACCATGATTTCGATCAGCGTCAGCCCGGCCTCGCGGTCGGTGATCGGCTGTTCGTCGTATCGGCGCATCAGCATGCACGCGTCTCCCTTGTTCGCCGCCGCGCTCACATGAGCACGGAGGTGTTCAGCTGCAGGATCGGAAGGAGGATGGACAGAACGATGGTCACCACGATGGCGGCCATGAAAAGGATGATGCCCGGCTCCAGGAAGGAGAGCCCGGCGGTGACCAGCCCGTCCACATCGCCCTCCAGATGCTCGGCGGCGCGCTCGAACATCTCCGCCAGCCGGCCCGAGCGCTCCCCGGCGGCGATCATATACACCATGAGGGGCGGAAAGAAGCGCGCGGCCCTCAGGGCGTCGGCGAGGCCTTTGCCGGTCTCCACCTGTTCGATCACGTCCTTGAGCACGTCCCGAACCACCAGATCGCCGCTGGCCCGCCGCGCGGCGCGCAGCGCGTCGGGCAGCACCGCGCCCGAGGCGATGAGAATGGCCATGGTGCGCGCAAACCGCGCCGCCTCGGTCTTCCTGTGCAGGCCGGAGATCACCGGCGTTGAAAGCCGCGCGCGGTGCGCGGCGCGGCGCACCGGCTCCTGGCGCAAGGCGAGCCCGGCGCCCAGGATCGCAAGCCCGGCGCCGGCCAGAAGGATCGGCCAGGCCGCCTGCAGGAAGCCGGAGAGCCCGATCATGATCCGGGTGATCAGCGGCAGCTGCAGCCCCATCGTATCGAACTGTTCTGAGATGCGCGGCACGATGAAGACCAGCAGCATCACCACCACGCCCAGCGCCACCACGCCCAGCACGGCCGGGTAGATCAGCGCCCCGCCCACCTTGCGTTTGAGCGCGTCGGCCTTCTCCAGATATTCAGCCAGCCGGTCGAGCACGAGGCTGAGCCCGCCCGCGCTTTCGCCCGCCGCGACCATGGCGCGGTAGACCGCAGGAAAGGAGCGCGGGTGATGGGCCATGGCTTCAGACAGGCGCTCGCCCTCGACCACCTTGGCGCGCACCTCCATGAACACGCGGCGCAGGGCCGGGCTGGCGGCCTGGCCGCCCACAAGGCCCACCGCTTCTTCCACCGGCATGTTCGCGCCGATCAGCGTGGCCAGCTGGCGCGTGGCGCCCATGAGCTCGCGCGAAGAGACCGGCCGCGGACCGGTCAGCCCCTTGAGAAGCCCCGCCGCGCCCGCGCCGCCGCTGTCGGCCCGACTGACCGATAACGGCGCCAGGCGCCGGCGGCGTAGCTCGCGGCGTGCGGATTGCTCGGAGTCGGCGGAGAGAAAGCCCTTGGTTTTCTTGCCCGCCGCGTCCAGGGCCTCGTACTCAAACGCCGCCATCGCGCTCGCCGTCCTCGCGGCACACCCGCATGACTTCCGCCAGGCTGGTTTCGCCCGCGCGCGCCAGCTTCACCCCGGAGCGCCACAGCGTGTCGCGGCTGCGGAACGCCTCGGCGGCGAGATTAAGCTCGCGCGCATCATCATGGATGAGCGACCGGATCGTGTCGTCAACCGGCACGACCTCATACACCCCGCGCCGGCCAGCAAAGCCGGTCCCGCCGCAAGCCGGACAGCCCTTGGGCCGGTACAGCGTCACCGCCTCGTCGGGCCGGACCTCGACCATGCGGCGCTCGGCGTTGTCGGCCTCATAGGCCTCCTTGCAGGACTGGCACAGCCGGCGCACCAGGCGCTGGGCGACGATCGCCGACAGGGTGGAGGCCAGCAGGTAGCTCTCAACGCCCATGTCGCGCAGGCGGGTGATCGCGGCCACGGCGGAATTGGTGTGCACGGTCGACAGGACGAGGTGCCCGGTCAGCGAGGCCTGCACCGCGATCTCGGCGGTCTCCTGGTCGCGGATTTCGCCCACCATCACCACGTCCGGGTCCTGGCGCAGGATCGCCCGCAAACCGGCGGCGAAGGTCATGCCCACCTTGGCGTTGACCTGGGTCTGGCCGACGCCCTCCACCGCGTATTCCACCGGGTCCTCCACGGTGAGAATGTTGCGGGTCTGGTCGTTCAACACGTTCAGCCCGGCGTAAAGCGTCGTGGTCTTGCCCGCGCCGGTTGGGCCGGTGACCAGCACCACGCCGTTGGGCTGGCCCAGCGCCTTTTCGAACTCGCCGAGCTGGTGCTCGGCCATGCCCAGCTGCTCCAGGGTGAAGCGCGCACTTTCCTTGTCCAGAAGGCGCAGCACCACCCGCTCGCCATAGCGCGACGGCAGGGTGGAGACGCGCACGTCCACGCCCTTGCCCGCGAGCGTGAGGGTCAGGCGGCCATCCTGGGGCACACGCTTTTCGGCGATATCCAGGCGCGCCATCACCTTGATGCGGCTGATCAAGGGCGGCGCCAGGCGGGAGGAGAGCGAGACGGTCTCGCGCAGCACCCCGTCAACGCGGAAGCGCACCGCCACCTTCTCCTCGAACGGCTCCACATGGACGTCGGAGGCGCCCATGCGCACCGCTTCGGCGATCAACCCGTTGATGAGCCGGATGATCGGGGCGTCGCTGGCGCTGTCGAGAAGGTCTTCGGTCTTGGGGATCTCGGAGATGATCTCGGAGAGGCTCGCCTCGCTCTCGCCTTCGCTCTCCTCGCTCATGGAGGCGGCGAGCCCGTCAAAGGCGTAGATGTCCGACAGGGCCGTGTCGAAGGCCTTGGCGTCCACCGGCTCCACCGGATAGGCCGCGCCGGCGGCGCGGCGCGCCTCCACCAGGCCCAGCGGATCGGCGCCGTGGCGCAACAGGAAGACCGGCGCCTCGCCG
The DNA here is from genome assembly GCA_040217555.1 of Oceanicaulis sp. Taxonomy (GTDB): domain Bacteria; phylum Pseudomonadota; class Alphaproteobacteria; order Caulobacterales; family Maricaulaceae; genus Oceanicaulis. Next base: position 74,567 of record JAVJPX010000008.1, on the reverse strand, counting down.
GGCTGCAGGGCGATTCCGGTCTCGCGGGCGAAGGAGTAGGCGAGCGGCTTCACGGCTCTTGCCGGGGCTCGGCTTCGGGCAGCGGGCGGTTGAACGGATCGCCGGGGCCGACCATCAGCTCGACGATCTCTTCCAGGCTGGAGACGCCTTCATTGGCCATCATCTGCTCGCCCACGGCGAACTCATAGCTGTTGCGGGTGACCCGGCGCATGTCGGCGGCGTCGCGCACGATGGTGGGGCGGATGAAGACCATCAGATTGCGGCGCACCTCGGAGCGGGACTCGTTGCGGAACAAGCGGCCGGCGACGGGGATGCGCGACAGGCCCGGCACCGAATCGTCCAGAAGCTGCTCGTCGCGCTCGATCAGACCGCCGAGCACGATGATCTCGCCGTCGTCGGCGAGCACCGTGGTTTCGATCTTTCGCTGATTGGTGATCAGCTCCTGGAAGTCGGCGCTGACCGGGCCGGCGATGGAGCTGACCTCCTGGATGATCTGCAGGCGGATGGCGTCGCCGTCATTGATCTGCGGGCGCACGGTGAGCTGGACGCCCACGTCCTCGCGGTCGATCTGGCGGAACGGATTGGCGTTGTTGGCGCCCAGCGCCTCGCCGGTGGTGATGGGAATCTGCTGGCCCACCAGGAGGCTGGCCTCTTCATTGTCCAGCACCATCACCTGCGGCTTGGACAGCACGTTGCTCTCGGTGTCGGAATCCAGCGCGTTGAGGATCAGGCCGAACAGCGCGCCGTCGTCGCCGATCTGCCCGCCCACGCCGAACGCGCCGCCGCGTGCGCCCAGCAGTGAATTGACCGCCAGACTGCGCAGGGAAAGCTGATCGCCGGTCGAGGCGTCGTCGCCGGTGTTGAAGCCGCCGGAGCTCAGCGCGCCGGCGAGCGCCAGCAGGTCGGGCGAGCGCTGCGAGCCGTAGCGGGTGTAGCCGAACGGGGTGGCGTCATCGCCGTTTCCCGCCAGCAGGAACTGCACGCCCAGCTCGCGCGCGGCCTGGTCTGAGATCTCCACCACGATGGCTTCGACCTGGACCTGGGGCCGGCGCACGTCGAGCCGGCGCACCACCTGCTCCAGCTCGCGCAGCACGTCCGGGTCGGCGTTCATGATGATGGAGTTGGTGGGTTGGTGATAGGCGATGCGGGTCTGACGCACGGCCTGGGTGGCGCTCTCGGTGAGCACGTCGGCGAACTGCTCGAGAATGGGCAGAAGCTGGCCGCCCTCGGCGTGATTGAGGCTGACCACCCGGAAGGACTGGTTGGACCGGCTCACCGCATCCACGCGGCGCGCCAGCGCGATCATTTCCGCGACCGCTCCAGGCTCGCCGCGCAACAACAGCGAATTCGAGGCCGGCACCGCGGCGACGGAGACGGCGAAGGCGCGGTCCTCCTCGCCCTGGGCGGTGCGCGCGCGCAGGCGCTCGACAATGCCCACCATGTCCTCGGCGGGCACGTTCTCCAGCACCAGCATCTCCACCGTGGAGCGGTCGCGATCCATGGCGCGCAAGGTCTGCTCCACAGCCTGAATGTTGGAGGCGTAGTCCACCGCCACGATGATGTTGGAGCCCTCCACCGCATTGGCCGCGCCCGACGCCGAAAGCAGCGGGCCGACCGCGCGCAGGGCGTCGCGGGCGCTGGCGTTGGTCAGGCGCACCACGCTGGTGAGGAACAGCTCGTTCTCCCGGTCCGGCGTGACCTGGGCGCCGGCGCGCGCGCCTTCGGCCTCGGGCACGATCTGGAACACGCCCGGGGCAGTGCGCACGGCGGTGTAGCCGTTGACCCGCAGGGTGGAGAGGAAGACCTGGAAGACCTCGCTGGGCGTCAGGGCGGCCTGGGACGCGATGGTCACCCGGCCGCGCACGTCGGGGTCGACGATGAAGGTGTAGCCGGTCAGAAGCGACACGTCGTCGATCACCGCGCCGATTTCGGCGTCGCGAAAATTCAGCGTGGAGCGCTCCTGGGCGTGCGCCGCGCCAAGGCTTGAAAACGCCAGCGTCAGGCCCGCGGTCAATGCGGCCGCTGCGCCGCGTAACGTCACCGTCATCATCTCGCCCCTACTCCCCTCACCCGCCCTGGCCGAGCGGTATGGTCAGCGAGACCGGCGCGCCGTCGCGCTCGATCTCGAGCCGGACATCGCCGGCGGATTGAAAACTCTGCGCCACGGTGCGCGCCGCAGCCGCGCCGTCGAGCGCGACGCCGTTGACGCGGGTGATCACGTCGCCGGCCTGAAGCCCGGCGGCGTTGAGAAGCTCGGCCCGGCTGGCGTCGCGCACGCGCAAACCGCGCATGGTCGCGCCGTCCAGCACCGGCTCAAGACGCAAGCCGTCGATCCAGGCGTCCGGGTCGAAGCTTGCCGCGTCGCGCGTCGGCCCGGCGGCTTGCGCGGCCGCGGCGGGGCCGGCGGCCGGCCGCGGCGCTGCGGCGGCGCGCGCGTTGCGGCGGGCCTCCTCGCGCAGGAAAATCGTTTCGCGCGCGCCGCGCCGGTTGATGATCACCCGATCGGGGTGGATCTCCACCAGGCGCACGCCGTCGGCGATCTGCGCCCCGGCGGCAAGCGCGCGCTGGCCCTGGCCGGGCGCCTCGATCACGGCTGAGCCGTCCAGCGGGCTCGCCCCGGTGCGCACGCCGCGCAGCGTGAGGTTCAGCCGGGTCTCCGGCGCTTGGGCGGCGGTTGCGGCTTCAGGCCGGCCGCGGGAGGCGAAAACGGTGAAGGTTTCAAGCGCGCTCAGATCGCGCACCGCCGCGGTGGACGCACCGCCTGTCCCGGCCGGGGCGATATCCATGCGCCGGGCCTCGGCGCCGTACACGATGAACCAGAGCGCCTGGGCGGCGAGCCAGGCGATGACGAGCACCAGCGCGATTTCCGCGGCGCGCGCGGCGAGACCGGCGGCGCGCTGGTGGCGCGCGTCGCGTCCGGCCGGGCTCGGGATCGCCTGTGCGGGGCTCATGGAGAAAGGTTCAACCACGTTGTTCGGTCAAAGGAAAGCGGCGGCGACGCAACGGGGCGGACCTTCGGTGAAGAAGGCCCGCCCCGCATGCGTCGTCGTTTGGATCGGCCCTTGCGCCTAGAAGCGGCGGCTCAGGCTGATCGAGAAGGTCGTCCCCACATCGTAGGAGTCGACGACAATGGTGTCGCCGCCCAGCGAGTAGGACGCCTGGTAGTCTTCGCCCAGCAGGTTGCGGACGGCGAGGCGGACGTCATAGACCCCGCCGCGGTCCAGCTCGAAGCTGCGCGAATGCACCAGATCGAGCATCACCGGCGGCTCCTCCATGAGCGCGGGCGCGCCGGTGGAGCGGTCGGACAGGGCCCGGACGCGTTCGCCGGTATAGTTCACCAGCAGCGCCGTACGCGTCAGCGTTTCGGTGTTTTCAAAGCCGAGCTGAAGGTTGGCGAGATACTCCGACTGACCCTGCAGCTGTGCGCCGTCCTCGAGAAGCTGGCCGGCGGGGATGCAGAAGCTGGGACGCGGGCTGGCGTCGCAATCGGCGGGAGTGACCGCCGCGTCGCCGGTTTCGTTCACCACCGAGCCGCCCGAGATGTCGGCGACCAGCACGAACTGGTCGTCGGGGGCGGAGATTTCGGATTCGGTGTAGGTGAAGTTGCCCTTCACGAACACTTCGAAATCGCTCCACCAGCCGTCACGCTCGAACATGTCGGCCAGATCGAAGGCCTGTTCGTATTCGATCTCGAAGCCGGTGAGCGTGGCTTCGGGGGCGTTCACGAACGAGGTCGACAGGCTCTCGCCTTCAGGCAGAACGTACTCGACGATCGGGTTTTCCAGCTCTTTGTGGAAGACGCCGGCGGTGATGAACTGCTCGCGGCCGAAATAGTACTCGAGGCGAGCGTCGTAGTTGTTGATCTCGGTGTTCTGCAGGAACGGGTTGCCGCGGAAGCGGGTGTCCGTCTCGGTGTTGAAGAACAGCGTCGGGCCCAGCTCGCGGAACTGCGGGCGGGTGATCGTCTCCGAGTAACCCACGCGGAACTGGAGATTGTCCGCAAAGGTCCAGGTCAGCGTCGCGGCCGGGAGGAAGTACTCCTCGCTGATCCGGGCTTCGATGTCCTGGCGTTCGGCCGGATTGGCCTCCGGCGCGCCGAACGTGTTCAGGGTCTGCTCGCCGTCTTCCAGACGCCCGCCCAGCGCGGCGCGCAGGAAGGGCGTGACCTGAACGTCGGTCCCCAGATAGAACGCCTCGGTGTCGATGGTCGCGTCATAGGCTTCCGGGAACGCCAGACCGCCCACCTCGGTGAACCGGAACCGGTTCGGGTGGATGTTCTCGTCGGCGAACACGAAGTCCACGCGCGTGCCTTCATCGGCCACGCCGTCGCCGTCGGTGTCCACGGCGAACAGGTCGTTGGGAACGATCCCGCTGCGCCGCGCGCCGAGTTCGCGAAGCGAGCTCGCGCGCTCACGCTCGACGTTGGAGTAGCCGGCCTTCCATTCCCAATCCAGGCCGAACAGGGCCACCGGCAGGGTGAAGTCGACGCCGTACTCGGTCGTTTCTTCATCCACGCGCGAGAAGCGGATCCGGGTGTCGTCCTCGTTCTGCAAGGTGAACGGGCCGGTGTCGCCTTGCTGTTCGTACTTGAACAGGCGCTGGTCGGGCGCGTTGCGCGAGGCGTCGGCGAACGAGCCGCGCCAGTCGACCTCAAGGCCTTGGCCCAACTCGAAGACATGCTCGCCGGAGAGCTGGTAGGTGTAGACCTGACGCTCGAACCAGCCGGTGCGCCCTTCGATGATCTGGGTGTTGTCGTCTTCATCGAAGCCGGTGCTGATTTCGCTGTCCTTGTCGGTGGAGCGAAGCACCAGGGCGAGCGCGCTGACCGCATGATCGCCGGACGCGGATTCGACGCCCAGATTGAACATGCCGTTCAGTTCGATGGTGTTGGTGGTGACCGTGCGCTCTTTGTCGTTCGACTGACGGATGCCGGCGGTGTCCCCGGCCCCGGTCACGTCGATGTCGTTGCGCACGCCCGTGCGGGTCTCCCAACCGTTGTCGTAGGACACGGCCGACAGGACGCCCAGCGAGAAACCGTCGAAGTCGAAACGCTCGCCGGCGTCCACGGACACCCCGACATCGCCGCCGATATCGCCTTCCTGGATGACCCACAGCTCTTCATCGGCGAGCGAACGGATCATTTCGGCCTGGTAGACCGCCCCGGTGCGCGAATCGATGCCGCCGAGCTGCTGGCGCTGGACGTTGAAGTTGGCGAAGGTCTCGGCGAACTCGCCGTCGAAGCCGCGCGTGTCGTCGCCGAACCCGGTCCAGTCATTGGACCCGCCGTCGTGCAGCAGGCCTTCATTGAAGCTGGTCGCGGTGTTGGCCGCAGCCGACACGCCGAGCTCGAGAAAACCTTCTTCGGGCAGGCGGGTGGTTTCGATCTGCACCAGGCCGCCGCCGAACTCGCCGGGGTATTCCGGAGAGAAGGTCTTCTGGATCAGGATGTTGCTGATCAGGGAGGTCGGGAACAGGTCGAGCGGCACCGCACGGCGGAACGGCTCAGGGCTGGCCAGCGGAGACCCGTTGATCAGCGTGTTGGAGTAGCGGTCGTTCAGACCCCGCACCACCACGAAGCGCCCGTCGGTGACCGAGATGCCGGTCACGCGGGCGAGGGCGCTCGCAATGTCGGAATCGCCGGTGGTGAGAATGTCGTCCACGTCGAGGAAGCTGGACACCTCGGAGGTGACCCGCTTGTCGTCGGGGACATATTGGTAACGGACGGTGATGACGTCGTCCGTCGTCGTTTCTTGCGCGAAGGCTGCACCGAGCGGGACCAGACTTGTGGTCGCCAGCAGGGCCGCCGTAAGCGCGATGCGATTGCTGTGCATAATATTCCCCAATTTGGTTTGCACCGCGAAGGCCGAGCCCGGCGGCCGTCATGGCCGCCGGGCTCTGGCGCGCTTTAGTCTTCGAACAGCGGGAAGCCGGCGAAGGTCCAGCCCTGGGCCCAGTTGTCGGCCACGGTGGCGTCCTGCGGGAAGGCGCCGATGTAGTCGGCCTCCACGAAGAACGGGCCCAGCGCGGTCGCGTCCTGAGCGGCGATCGATGCGAGCGCGGCGGCGGGCAGCACGCCGTTCTCGACCAGCGTGGCGTCGGAGACGACATTGCTCGCGAAGCCGGTGAAGAAGGCCTGCTCGTCGAACGAGTCGTCGTCGCCGGAGAAGCCGCAGCTTTCAGCGATGACCACCGAATTCAGCACCAGGTCGCCATTGTCGGCCTGGTCGAAGGTGGCGTCGTTGTCCACGTCCAGGCAGTTGTCGCCGAAGCCCGTGGCCACGCCGTTGATGAGCGTGCCCGCCGTGCCTTCGCGCAGCAGCATCGCGATGTCGGTGTTCGGGTCGCCGACAAGCGTGAAGTTGGCGATGGACGGGTTCGAGCGCGGCAGAGCGTCATTGGCGTCGCCGTTATTGTCGAACTCGAACGCCTGGTCGCCGGCGTCGCTGGCGTGCTTGACCACCACGAATTGAGCCCCGCCGACCCAGCCGTCGGTGTAGTCCAGCGAGTCGTCGGAGTTGCCGGTCAGAACCAGGTGGCTGGCGTTCGCCGTCCCGCCGAAGAACTCGATCCCGTCGTCGGCGTTGTTGTGCACCTGCAGGAACTCATAGGTCCCGCCCGAGCCGACGGCCTGGAACGCGATGCCGTTCAGCTCGTCTTCGTTGTTGATCTCGAAGCCGGCGTAGCGGACCTGCAGAAAGGACATGGAGCCGCTGTCGTCGTCGGCGGTGGCGCCGCCGAACAGGCCGGAGGAGCCTTCACCAGACTTCTCGCAGTCCACCGTGCCGCCGTCCACAGCGCCGATACAGGCGTTGATCGGCGCGCGGCCGTTGATGACCAGGCCGCCCCATTCGCCGCGGGTGGCTTCGTTGGCGCCGCCTTCCAGGTCGATGCGCGCGGTCATGACGACCGGCGAAGACGCCGTGCCGTTGACGTTGATCTGCGAGCCGCGGGCCACGACCAGATAGTCGCCGCCGGAAGACCCGAACAGGGCCACGCCGGGCTGGATGGTCAGGTTGGCCTCGATGCCGGACGGCAGCGGGCTGGCCGGATCGGCGCCGCGGTCGACGCCCACGAAGACCGGACCGTCCAGCTCATACAGATTGCCGGCGGTCAGGGTGAGGTCTTCGGTGATGTTGCCCTCGATGCGGCACACCGGGGTTTCGACACCGGTCTGCGGGTGCGGGAACACTTCGCTGGTGCGGGTGGTGCCCGTCGGGCAGTCATTGTCTTCCGGGAAGAGGCCGAAGCTCCAGCCGGCCGCCCAGTTGTTCTGGGCCGTGGCGTCGTCTTCGAACGCGCCGACATAGTCGGCCTCGATGAAGAAGTCGCCCAGCTCGGTGGCGTCGAACGCCTCGACCGCACGCTCGTTGGAGCCGGCGAAGACGCCGTCCAGCGTCGATTCGCCGACCACGTTGCTCGGGAAGGAGTTGAAGAAGGCGGCTTCATCAAAGCCGTCGTCATCGGTGGAGAAGCCGCAGGCCTCGGCGATGAACACCGAGCGCAGCACCAGCTCGCCGGCGTCGGCCTGGTCGAAGCTGGCCTGGTTGTCCACGTCCAGGCAGTTGTCGCCGAACCCGGCCGCGATGCCGTTGACCAGCGTGCCGGCGGTGCCTTCGCGCAGCAGCATGGCGATGTCGGTGTTGTCCTGGCCGATCAGGGTGAAGTTGGAGATCGACGGGTTGGACCGCGGCGTGGCGTCGTTCTCGTCGCCGTTATTGTCGAACTCGAACGCCTGGTCGCCGGCGTCGGTGGAGTGAAGCACCAGGACGAACTGGGCGGCGCCCGTCCAGCCGTCGGTGTAGTCCAGCGAGTCGTCGGAGTTGCCGGTCAGCGCCAGGTAGCGCGCGTTCGCGGTACCGCCGAAAAACTCGATGCCGTCGTCGGCGTTGTTGTGCACCTGAAGATATTCGAAGGGCTCGGCGCCGGCGGGAAGCGCCGGGCCGACGTCAAACGCCGGGCGGCCGTTGCCGACACCCTGGAAGGCGATGCCGTTCAGCTCGTCTTCGTTGTTGATCTCAAAGCCGGCGTATCGGACCTGCACGTAGCGCAGCGCGCCCGAGCTGTCGTTGGCGCGGTCGCCGCCGAACAGGCCGGAGGAGCCTTCGCCGGACTTCTCGCAATCTTCGGAACCGCCGGCGACGTCGCCGATGCAGGCGTTGATCGGGGCGAAGCCGTTGATGATCAGGCCGCCCCATTCGCCGCGGGCGCCGGAGAGGAGTTCGCGCGGATCACCGGCCTCGGTGGCGGCCAGATCGGCCAGCGAGGTCATCACGATCGGGTTGCCGGGCTCGCCCTGGGCGTTGATGAACGCGCCGCGGTCGACGACCAGATAGTCGCCGCCGGTCTCGCCGACCAGCGTGGCGCCCGGCTCGATCACCAGGGTCGGGCCGCTGTCATCGTTCTGGGTGGTGATGCCGGCCGAGCCGCTCGACGCCCCCTGAACGAAAACCGGTCCCTGCAGGAAGAAGATGGAGTTCGCCGCGACCGTGAGGTCTTCGGTGAGGTCGCCGGCCAGGCGGCAACCGGTCACTTCGACATTGCCTTCGATTTCCGTGGCGACCGGAGCGGCGTCCGGACAGCCGCCGGCGGGCACGCCGTTGACCTGGATGCGGGCGGAACCGCCGCCGCCGCCGCCGTCATTGGTGGGGGGAGGAACGTTGGGCTGTTCGTCAGGTCCCACGATGGCGGTGTCGGCCGAACATGCCGCGATCACGGCGCACGAAGCCCCGGCCAGCAGCAGTTTGAGTTTGGAAAGCTTGGTCATGGATTACCCCCCGAGAGGTTTTGATGGCGCTACACTCGGACACGACGCGGCCTGCGTATTCGCGGGGCGCGAGCGATCGACGGGGAAAAGACAGCAAGTTTGTTACGTCCGGACATCAAATCGATGACGGGTCGATGACACCCCGGTTGGCGAAGGGTTATCGCGGCGGCGCGCCCCGGCCGCGCCCGGCGCGGCGGCCCGGATTCACCTTTGGAGACAGGCGCAATGCGCGGTGTGGCTTCGGCGCCGGATCGGCGACCGAATTCTGTGAAATTTCGATGACGGCGGCGCCGCCTGAGGCGCCGAAGCGCTATTGCGCCGCAGCATCCTGGGCCGTCTCGCCCTCCAGCGCGCTTGCGTCCAGGGCGGCCACCGCGGCGTATTGGCTGAGGAACACCTCGCCGGTGAGCGCCTCCAGGAAATGGGAGCGTTTCAGCGCGTCCATGACCGGTCCCTTCACCTCGGACAAGTGGAAGGTCACCCCCGAATCGGCCAGCCGCTCATTGATCGCCTCCAGGCTTTCCAGCGCCGACAGGTCGATCTGATTGACCGCCGGACACATCAAGATGAAGTGCTCCAGCTCCGGCCGGCTCGCCACTTCGGCGTAGACCATGTCCTCCAGATATCGCGCATTGGCGAAATAAAGCCCCTCATCCACGCGCAAGGTCAGGATCTTCGGCGAGGTGACCACGGCATGGCGCTTCACATTGCGGAAGTGCTCGGTGCCGGCGACCTGGCCGACGACGGCGGCGTGGGGCCGGCTGGTGCGATAGAGGAAGAGCGCGAGCGACAGGACCACGCCCGCGGTCACCCCCGCCTCAACCCCCATGAAGAGCGTCAGCGCGATGGTCGCAGCCATGGCCGCGAAATCGGGCCTGGAGTAATTCCAGGCCCGCTTCAACGCGGGGAAGTCCACAAGGCTTAAGACCGCGACGATGATCGTGGCCGCCAGCACCGCCACCGGCAGATTGGCCAGAAGCGGGGTGAGAAACAGCGTGGCGATCGCAATGCCCACGGCGGTGAAGGCGCCGGCCGCAGGGGTCGCCGCGCCGGCGTCGAAATTGACCACCGAACGGGCGAAGCCGCCGGTGACCGGATAGCCGCCGGAGAACGCGGCGGAGAGATTGGCCGCGCCAAGCCCCACCAGCTCCTGATCGGGATCGATTCGCTCGCGCTTTTTCGCCGCCAGGGTCTGGGCGACCGACACCGACTCCACGAACCCGATGATCGAGATGAGCATGGCCGGCCCGGCCAGCAGCATTAAAAGCTCCGGCTCGAAGCTGGGCGCGGAAAAGGGCGGCAGGCCCTGGGGCACCGCGCCCACCAGCGCCACGCCGCGCTCGCCCAGATCAAGCAGCGACACCGCGGCGATGGAGACCGCCACGGCGAAGACCGGGCCGGCTTTCGTCAGGATGTCCGCGGCGCGCCGGGGCAGGCGCAAGGCCAGCAATAGAGGTTTGAGCCCGGAGCGCACCCAGAACAAAAAGGCCGCCGCGCTCACCCCGATGATCACCGTGGGCCAGTGGGGATCGGTGATGTGCGCGCCAAGGCTCAAGGTTAGATCATAGAGGTTATGGCCGTGCGCCTCGACGCCGAGGATATGGCGCAGCTGGCTCGCCGCGATGATCAGGCCCGACGCGGTGATGAAGCCTGAGATCACCGGGTGGGAGAGGAAGTTCGCCAGAAAGCCCAGCCGGAACACGCCCATGACCAGAAGGAAGAGCCCCGACAGGAACGCAAGGCTCAGCGCCGCGGTGGCGTAGCCCATGGTTCCGGTCTCGGCGATCTCGCCCACCGCCGCGGCGGTCATCAGCGAGACCACGGCCACAGGCCCCACGGCGAGCGCCCGGCTTGTGCCGAAGATCGCATAAAAGACCAGCGGCAGAATCGAGGCGTAGAGACCGGCCTCCGGCGGCAGGCCGGCGAGCAGGGCGTAGGCCAGCGATTGCGGGATCAGCATGATGGTGACGATCACCGCCGCCATCATATCCTCGCCGAACTTGGCGCCGTCATAGCGGCGTCCCCAGTCCAGCACGGGCACGTATTTGGAGAGCTTCACAGGCGGTTCGCTTCTATGCGGCTTTGCCGGAGGGTTTGACCGGTTTTGGATCGGCGCAGGCGTCCGGCGCCTCGCGCGCGGCCGGATCGTGGGGCAGGATCTGCGTCTTCACCATCCATTCGCGCCCTTGCAGCATGGCGTCGAAATAGATGGAGGGGAGCATCTTCTCCTTCAAAAACCAGGCGAGCCAAGTCGGCTTCGTCCCGTCCACAAGCCAGGTGGGCAGAGTGGGCAGAAGCTTGCCGCCGTACCCGAACTCGGCGAGGACGATCTTCCCGCGCTCCACGGTGAGCGGGCACGATCCGTAGCCGTTATAGACCGCGCGCGGCGTCCGGCCCTCCAGCACCGCGGCGACGTTCTCGGCCACCACCGGCGCCTGGGCGCGCACGGCCGCTGCGGTCTTGGCGTTGGGCGCCGAGCAGGCGTCGCCCAGGGCGAAGATATTGCCGTACCGGGTGTGCTGAAGCGTCTCCGGGCTCACCGCGATCCACCCCGCCTCGTCGGCCAGCGGGCTGTCCTTGATGAAGTCCGGCGCGGTCTGGGGCGGGCAGACATGGAGCATGTCGAAGGAGCGTTCCTGATGGGCCGGCCCGTCTTCGCCCGCAGTCTCGAACGTTGCGATCTGCTTTTCGCCGTCCACCGCCACCAGCTTCGAGCCGAAGTTCAGTTCGATGGCGTATTTCTTCACGTACTCCATCAGCGCGGGCACGTAATCGGCGACGCCGAACAGGACCGGGCCGGCGTTGTGGAACTCCACCTGGATGTCTTTGAGCACGCCCTTGCGGGTCCAGGCGTCGCAGGACAGATACATCGCCTTTTGCGGCGCGCCGGCGCACTTGATGGGCATGGGCGGCTGGGTGAACAGGGCCCGGCCCTTGCGCGTGGCCTGCACCAGATCCCAGGTGTAGGGCGCAAGGTCGAACAGATAGTTGGAGGTGACTGCGTTCTTGCCGAGCGTCGCCTTCAGCCCGTCGATCCGGTCCCAGTCCAGCTTGATGCCCGGCGCGGCGATCAGCGCGGCGTAGGCGAGCCGTCCGCCGTCTTCCAGGATCACCTCGCGGCGTTCGGGGGCGAATTTCGCCACCGCGGCGCGGATCCAGTCGGCCTCTTCGGGCATCAGCTCGCCCATGGGCCGCTCGGTGTCGTTCCGGTCGAACACGCCGCCGCCCACCAGCGTCCAGCCGGGCTGGTAATAGTGCTGCTCGCGCGGCTCCACGATGGCCACCTTCAGGCCGGGCCGGCGCTTCAACAGGCTCGCCGCGGCCGAGATCCCGCCCGCGCCGCCGCCGACGACCACCACGTCATAGCGGCGCGCCTCATCGTCAGGCGGCGGCTCGCCGCCGGCCTGCGCGCGGCTGGCGAGTCTTCCATCAAGGCGGGATTTGAGCCCGGAGAGGTCATAGCCGGCCGCGCCGGCCGCCTTGATCAGCGCATCGGCGTCCATGTGCCGGGCTTCGCTCAAGGCCCAGAGCGTCGCCGAGCGCGTGCCGGTGCGGCAGAACGCGAGGACCGGGCCGGTCACCTCGCCCATGGCCTGAGTAAAGTCGGCGATGTCCGCGTCGGAGATCTGGCCGGGTTTCACCGGGATATGGCGATAGTCGAGCCCGGACGCGGCCGCAGCCGCCTCAAGCTCGGCCGAGGCGGGCTGGTCGTCGCCCTCGCCGTCGGGGCGGTTGTTGATGATCGCCTTGAACCCGGCGCTCGCCGCGACGCCGATATCGCGCGGCTTAAGCTGCGGGCTGACGGTGAAGAAGGGCGAAATGGGCTTCAGGTCCATGGCGGTGTCCTCCCCGGACGAAAGCACCCGGCGGCGCCTGGCCGCCGGGCGTCGTTCATTTTAGAGCGCGTCGATGGGCAGCTTCATGTAGCGCACGCCGTTGTCTTCGGCGGGCGGCAGCGCGCCGGCGCGCATATTGATCTGCACGCTGGGCAGGATCAGCGCCGGCATGGCGAGCTGGGCGTCGCGCGCGGTGCGCATCTTGACGAAATCGTCCTCGGTCTTGCCGCCGCCCACATGGATGTTGTTCGCTTTCTCCTCGCCCACCGTGGTCTCGAAGGCGTAGTGGTCGCGGCCCGGCGCCTTGTAGTCGTGGCACATGAACAGGCGCGTCTCGTCGGGAAGGGCGAAGATCTTCTGGATCGAGCGGTAAAGCTCGCGCGCGTCCCCGCCGGGAAAGTCGCACCGGGCGGTGCCGAAATCGGGCATGAAGATCGTGTCGCCGACGAACGCCGCATCGCCGATCACGAACACCATGCAGGCCGGCGTGTGGCCGGGGGTGTGGATCGCCTTGGCCTGGATCGAGCCCACGGCGAACTGCTCGCCGTCTTCAAACAGATGATCAAACTGCGAGCCGTCGCGCTGGAACTCGGTCCCGGCGTTGAACACCTTTCCGAACACGTCCTGCACGGTCTTGATGTTCGAGCCGATGGCGAGCCGGCCGCCGAGCTTCTCCTTCAGATAGGGCGCCGCGGAGAGGTGGTCGGCGTGCACATGGGTCTCAAGGATCCAGTCGACGGTGAGGCCGGCCTCGGTCACATAGGCGATGATCTCGTCGGCGCCGGTCTTGGCGGTGCGCCCTGATTTGGGATCGTAATTGAGCACCGAATCCACGATGGCGGCGCGCTTGGTCTCGGGGTCTGAGACCACGTGGGAGAAGGTGAAGGTCTCCTCGTCAAAGAAGGTCTTCACATCCGGTTTGGCGACAGTGTCGACGGCGGTGTCTGCGGTCATGATGAGACCTCCCTGGAATGTGCGGCCGGAGCGTCCGGTCCGAAAGCCGCGCACAGCGCGGTCATGAGTTTCTGCATGCGCTCGCCCTTCAGGGCGTAGAACACCTGCTTGGCCTCGCGGCGCGTGGTCACAAGGCCTTCGGCGCGCAGCCGCGCCAGATCGCGCGACAGATTGGGCTGGCGCACGCCCGTGCGCGCCTCAATCTCGGAGACCGAGCGCTCGCCCTCCATCAGCTCGCAGGCCACCAGCAGGCGGTTGGGGTGGGCCAGCAGCTTGAGCATGGCGGAGACCTCTTCGGCCCGCCCGCGCAGCTCGGCGATGTCCATTTGCGTTTTCACGTCCGGTCTCCCGGGGTTGGCGCCGGCGCCTCTTGCGTCCGGAGCAATCATCTATCATTTTCGATAAGTGATAAATGACAAGCCGGAATGCAAGGCCCGACACGCAGGAAAGCCGAAAATATCCACACCCGCCATGGGACAATTCGCCCCAAGACGAAAGTCGAGCAGCGGCCAGGACGAGGATGACATGGACTACGCAACTGAATTCACGCCGATTTCGGCGACCATAGGCGGCGCGCTCATCGGGCTCGCCGCGGTGATCTTGATGGCCGGCAACGGGCGCATCGCAGGAATCTCCGGCATCGCCGGGGGTCTGATCGGCCCGGGTCAAAGCGCGCCGGAGCGCGGCTGGCGCGCCGCCTTCATCCTCGGCCTCATCGCCGCGCCGGCGCTCTACATGGCGTTGGGACCCGCGATCGAGGTGACGATTCCCGCCTCCGCCCCGCTGCTGATCGCCGCAGGGCTTCTGGTGGGCGTGGGCACGCAGCTGGGCTCGGGCTGCACCTCGGGCCACGGCGTGTGCGGGATCTCCCGCCTCTCCCCGCGCGGGATCGCGGCCACCCTCACCTTCATGGCCGCCGGCGCGATCGCCGTCTTCCTCGTCCGCCACGTGCTTTGAGGGGCCGCGAAAGGCCTTCCGCCCCCCTCCGTCCGGCGCTGCGCGCCGGCCCACCGCCCCCGCAGGCGGGGGAGGAAAACCCCGCACGAAACTCATTTAATGCGCCGTGCGCACACCAGGAAACCGCTTCAATGACCCGTCTTCTCTCCAGCCTCCTCGCCGGCCTTGTCTTCGGTCTGGGCCTTGTGATCTCCGGCATGGTCAATCCCGCCAAGGTGCAGAACTTCCTCGACGTCGCCGGCGCCTGGGACCCCAGCCTCGCGCTCGTCATGGGCGCGGCGCTGATCGTCACCGCGATCGGCTACAAGCTTGTGCTGCGCCTGCCCCACCCGCTCTTCGAAGCCAGCTTCCAGATCCCTCAGCTGACGCGGATCGACGCCCGGCTCCTGGGCGGCGCGGCGGTGTTCGGCGCCGGCTGGGGGCTGGCCGGCTTCTGCCCGGGCCCGGCGATCACCGCAGCGACGCTCGGCCGATGGGAGGTCTTCCTCTTCCTCGCCGCCATGCTCGCCGGGATCGGGCTCTGGCGCTGGGTGATCGCGCCGATGATCGCGCCGAAACCGGCCTGAACGATTATTCGCCCCCGCGCCGCGCGGCGGCGTCGGCGGGCGCTTCACCGAACAGGGTTTCGTACATCACGGCGTAGACCTCGGTGTTGTCCATCACCGGGGTCACCCGATCGGCGTTCAGCCCCTTGGCGCGCACCAGCACCCCGCCGGACACGTCGGCGAACCCCGACCAGGCGATCCCGAAGCGGTGGGTGACCCCGGCCGCATCCGGCGCGCTTTCAAACGGCGCGGTTCCCGTCCCGGCCACGCCGTCCAGGGGCGCGCCGTTGCGCATGGACGCCGGCAGGCTTCCCGACGCGGCCACCATCGCCATCTCGTCCGCCGACGGCCCCACCAGCGTCATGCCCGACGCGTTGGAATCAGCGGCCATGATCAAAAGCGTCTCAGGGTCGGCGTCCACGTAATCGGCGAACACGCCCACGGCGTCGTCAGCGCGGGTCAGCGCCTGCAGCGCGCCGGAGGCGTTATTGTCGTTGGAGAGATTGTCCGTGCCCTCTTCCTCGGCCACGAGGAAAAAGCCGTCGGGATCGCGGTCCAGAATCGACAGCGCCACGCGCGCCATCTCCGCCACGGTGGGCGCGGCCGGGTCGTAGGCCTGAAGCCCGCGCTCGGCGTTCGCCTCCTCGCTGGCGTCGTTATAGGTGTCCTCCCACGCGAACACGCCCAGAAGCTTGTCCACCGCGGCCGGATCAAGGCTCAGCAGCGCCTCGCGGGTGAACACCACGGTGTAGCCGGCCTGCCGGGCCTCTTCGATCAGATCGCGGCCGTCCTCGCGGCCGCCTTCGCCGTGCACCCCTTCCGCGCCGGCCGGGCGCAGATACCGCTCGCCGCCGCCGAGAAGCACGTGCGCGCCGCTCTTGATGAGCTGGGCCGCAATGGCCTCGCGCATGCCGCGTGAAGGGACCGACGCGAGGAACGCCGCCGTGCCCGGCTCGGCGAGATGGCCGGTCTGGACAAGGCCCACCGCGCGCCCCGCGGCCATGGCCTCCGCCATGATCGACATCTCCGCGCCCGAGGCGGCGGTGACCGGCGACTCGCCGTCCATTCCGAAACTGTCGCGCTGCACCTTCACCCCATAGGCGTGGATCGTGGCGCCGCCATGGGAGGATCCGGTCAGACTGTCGGCGGTGTGGCCGGTGTAGACCCCGATCGCCGGCAAGCCGTCCCAGTTGAGCCGGCCGTCCGGGCCCTTCTCCAGAATGCGCGCGGCGGCCCAGTGGGCGGCGGAGGAGCCGTCAGGGTGGAAGAAAATGACGTTTCCGCTCTCCTGCGCGCCGGCGGAACCGGGGGCGAAACCAAGAGCGGCGAGGGACGCGAACACGGCGGCGAGTCGGCGCATGGGACATCCTTTCGAGCATATCACGCCCGCCGGGCGAGACATGGCCCGTCCGGCTGGGTTAGGAACATGAAACAGGATTAGCCTGTGTTTGCGACACGTCCTTGACGCCGCCCTTAAAGGAGCGACCGTGGAACCCCTCACCCTGCTTGGCGCCAACCTCGCCCTGATCCTCGCCCTGTTCGCGGGGCTGTGGGGCGTCGCCCAGTTCAACCGCGATCCCAGCTTCGTGGACGCGTTCTGGGCGTTCGGCGCGACCCTTCTGGCGGTGTCCAGCTTCGTGCTCGCCGGCGGCTGGGAGCCGCGCAAGGCGCTGATCGCCGGGCTGGTGCTGGTCTGGGGCGTACGCCTTGGCGTGCACCTATTCCTGCGCTGGCGGCGCGAGGGGGCGGACCGGCGCTATGAGGCGCTGCTGGCGGGCGCGCGGGAAAAGCGGGGCTGGTCGTTCGCGCGCACCACGGCGGCCTTCGTCTTCGCGCCCCAGGCCGTGCTCTTGTGGGTCATGGCCCTGCCCGCCCAGCTGGGTCAGGTTTCTGCGGAGCCCGGCTTCACCGCGCTCGCGGCGATCGGCGCGGCGCTTGCGGTGTTCGGGATCGGCTATGAAAGCCTTGCAGACCTTCAGCTCCAGCGCTTCAAGGCCGACGCCCGCAATTCGGGCCGGGTCATGGATAAGGGGCTATGGGCCTGGTCGCGCCATCCCAATTATTTCGGCGAAGCGGTCACCTGGTGGGGCATATGGCTCATCGCGGCGGAGACCACGCCCGGCCTGTTCGCCGTCCTGGGGCCGGTCTTCGTGACGTTCACGCTGGTGAAATGGTCCGGCGCGCCCATGCTGGAACGCGGCCTTCACAAGACGCGGCCGGCCTACGCCGACTACGTCAATCGGGTGTCGCCGTTTATTCCCTGGCCGCCTGGCCGAGGCTGACGTCCGGGGTCATATCGCCGGGGCCGTTGAAATGGTTGGTGAGCGCGTCAAGGCCGGCCTGAAGCTCGGCGAGCGTATGGTCAGGCGGGCTGAGCGCCTCCTGGACGCGGTTTTTCACCCCTTCAGGACAAACAAAATAGCTCCCGGCCAACAGGCCCAGCGCGCAAACTCCTGAAACCATGCGTATCATAATCGCCTCCCCAGACGTTTCGGGAAGAGCGTATCATTAACATTCTTTCATGAACAAGCAGAAAGGTTGGAGCCGGAGCCCCTAACGCCCGTCCCCGCTCACAAGGCGCGGCGTTTCGGCGCCTGCAGCGTGAAGCACGGCTTTCAACGCCCGCACCGCCTCCTCGACGCTGGTCTCCATCAAGGCCGCGCTCTGCTCGGCGCGGGCCGCCGCGCCGTTCAGGCGCTCGGCGGCGTCAGGCCCCGCTGCGGCCGTGATGCGTTCGGCGGCCGCTTCGATTCGCTGCGCCGCACCGTCCACGCACTGACCCACCGCGCCTGCGATCGCCTCGATCTCCTCGCGGAACTCCGTCAGCGCGTCGCCGGCCCCGCCGCCTGGAATACTCTCGGCGATGGCGCGCATCTCCTCGCGAAACGCCGCGATCTCGGCGGCCACATCGCTGGCGCGCGGTTGCGGCGCTTCGGTGAGCTGATCAAAGCCCGCCTCGCGTTGCTCCGGTTCGAAAGCCTCGTCCGGCGCCGGGCCCTGCTCATCGCTCGCGGCGACCTCGAACGCGTCGAGATCGGCTTCGAAGGCGCGCGCGTCGAAATCGTCTTCAGCCTCCGGCGCGCCGTGCGTCGAGGGCTCGGCGAGATCCCAGTCGTCACCAGGGACGGGCGTGGCGGAGTCCTCTTCCGCGGCCGGCTGCTCGGCGGACGGTTCGGCGCCGGGCTCGCCGGTGAAGGCGCGCTCCAGCTCGGCGAGCGCGGTCAGGACATCGGAGTCGGGCGTTTCGTCATCGAGATTGAAATCGAGGCTGTCTGCGGCGGCGTCCAGCTCGGCGTCGAGCGGCTCACCGCCGGCGATCGCGTCGGGCTCGTCGCCTGGCGCCGTTTCGGGCTCCGCGCCCTGGTGGTCAGCGTCGTCGCCCACCCGCCAGGCGTCCACCTCGAACACGTCGCTGTCGTCGATGTTCAAGCTCGCGGCGTCCAGATCGAAGGTATCGTTTTCGTCATCGAACGCGGCGCGCGCCGCGGCGGAGGGGTGGTCGGCGCAGTTCTCGGCCACCGGCGCGACGGGCTGGCGCGCAAGCTGGACGCGCTCGGCCAGATCGGAGCCGAACAGGGTCTCGCTGAGATCGCCGCGCACCTGTTCGAGCTGTTCGGCGTCGAACCGGCTCGCAGCGATCGCCCAGGTCAGCGGGGCGAGCTGGGCGAAGCGCCCGCGCTGCGGCCCGGCGGCCGACAGGTAAAGCGCGGTGAACTGATCGATCTGGCCGGCGAGCGCCGCCTCGTCAGCCCCCGGCGGAACGGGAGGGCGGAGCTGAAGAATAAAGGATTCTTCGCCGCTTAGCGCCTCTGCGGCGTCGATCGAGACATGATCCATACCATTGCGTCCCGACGCAAACGCCGGGGACCCTTCCCGTGAGACAAGGGTCAGGTGTCGCCCGCGCCGCCTTGCGGAATGGTTAATCGAAGCGTGCGTTTAGCGCAGCAGATCAGAGAGCCCGTCGACCGAGGCGCGCTCAGGCGACACCGCCACGCCGTCAGAGTGCACGATGGAGACGAACTCACGGCCCAGACGGGCGCCGGCGATGAGCGGCGCGTCGTCGATGGCGTGCACCATCAGGCCGGGTACGTAGACCGGCTCTCCGCCGCGGCCGTCGATTTCGGCGCGCGCCACCTGAATGAGGGCCAGGTTGGACAGGGCGCGCACGTCCGCGCCCGAGCCCGCATCCTCGGCCATGACCAGCCGGTCGGCGTACACCCGCAGCGGCGCGCCGGCGTTCGCCGGGGTCGTGTTCACCGCCAGGAAGGGCCGGTCCACCGGACCGGTCACGCCGTTGTCGGCGGTCAGGAAGGAGAAAGCCATGGGCGCGCCGGCCGGCGCGAAATAGGCCAGGCTTTCGGCCGTCACCCGCGCGGCGATCAGACGCTCCGGACCGACAAGACCGTCGGGCAGCCGCACGTCCAGGCCGTCGGCGAAGGTTGGCGGCAGGGCGGTGAAGCCGCCCGCGCCCGCGCCGCGCGAAATCATCAGCCCGCTTTGTCCGGTCAGCTGCACGGGATAGCGCTGCTGGCTGATCTCGCAGCCGCCGTCGTCACGGTGGCGCTGCAGCACCACGGAGATTTCATTGCTCAGCCCTTGGCGTTCAGGCGGCAGGGCGACCGCGAAGCGATTATCGACACCCGCCTCCAGGCGGCGCGAGTGGATGAAGTCGCCGTTCAGCTCCACGTGGGCGATGTTGGTGAAGCCGCCGGGGCCTTCGGGCAGGCGCAGATCGAGCGCCAACGCCTCAGGCAGCAGGCCGCGGGGCATCTGCGCCAGAGCGTAGTCGAAGCTCCATTCGCGGCTGTCGGCGATGCGCTGGATGGAGGTGTCCACGCCGAACCGCTCCACCGAGAGCACTTCGCCCTGGCGTGATCGACGGTTGAACACCACCGGATCCACCGCGTCGGTGCGGGCGATGGAGGACAGCTCGCTGGTCAGGAAGCGCGCGGTTTCAAAGCGGCTGGGGTCGGTGACCGCGATCATGGTCGCCCCGGCGCGCCGCCACAGGCTGGCGCCGGCCTCGGAGCGCTCGCGCATGGCGTTGAAGCCGGCGCGGTCCAGCGCCTCGGGCGAGGCGGCCAGGAACAAGCCTTTCAAAGCCGGCTCCGACATGGCGGCGGCGTCGGCCAGCGACACCATCTCCACCCGTGCGCCGTTGCGCACGAAGTCGGCGCCCAGGCGCGCGGCCATTTCAAACCAGGCATCGCCTTCGTCCATGGCGATGACGATGTCGCGCGGGGTGAGCGCGAGCACGTCGCGCACCGAGGACAGCGGTCCGTCGAGCTCCAGCTCGAAGCCGGAGTCCGCGTCGAACGCGATCACCGCGCCCATGGAGCGGTCGTTATGGCAGAGGTCTTCGGGCAGGTCGCCCATGAGCTGGAAGGCCACCCTTGCGCCCGGCGCGTCGGCCAGCTCCTCGGTCAGGTCGAACACCCAGTTGAACTGGCGCCGGCCGGGGCTGAGCACGCGCTCCATCACCCGTTCCCCGTTCACCGTGACGCGCAGCGCGGTGACCGCGCGCTCGCTCACGTCCTGCTCGCCGGAGAGAATGAGGCGCACCGCCGTCATTTCCTGGTCGCGCACCAGCGGCAGCTCCGCCGAGGCGTAGGAGGGAAAGCCCGACACCGTCAGCCCGTCCTCTGCGCCCGCGTCGCCGAGCCGGACCTGGTGCCGATTCGCCCCGTCGAAATCGGCCTGGGCGGTGGTGAAGTTCTGAAGCGTGCGGGTGACGAACAGGCCGAACTCGCCCTGGCCGGCGTTCAGCTGGCCGGACACGAAGAGCGTCGCGACGCTGGCGAGCGCGATCACCCCGAGCGATGCGGAGAACCACGGGAAGCGGCGCGTATATTCCTTGTTCGTCTTCATTCGCCAAACCCCCGTTCGCCCCGTGGGGCCGGATCGCCCCTTTTTTAGAACCTTTACGGTTCATTCACCTTGTTGGATTTCGCAGGGCAATGCGACACATCCGTGATCGGTTTCAGACCAAGAACAGGCGCTCATGTGGTCTCTTTATGACCGCCTCGTTCATTTTCGGTTCAGCCTGTTCTAAATTTGCAGTCGGAAGCCCGCCTGGAAGGTGGCGCCGCCATAGTCACGCATTGCGATATTGGACTCGTTTTCCAGATAGCCGGCCGAGGCGAACGCGGTGATTCGCTCGGAGACTTTGCGTTCCACTCGCGCCTCGGCGATGAAGCGCTGATCGGCGCGCGGGGTGGGAATGACCGCAGAAAAATCGTCCTCGTAATCGCGGTCGCGATAATCGGCGAGGAGCGAGAGCGCGGTGCGGTCGTCGGGGCGGAAGGTGAGCTCGGCGCGGGTGCGCACCTCATCGAAGCTGAACGCGTCGTCTTTCGCGTCCGCGGTTTCATGGAAGGCCGACAGGCGCAGCTGCGCCCGGTCGCCTTCAAAGCGGAAGAACTGCTCCAGCCCGAAGCGCACGCGGTCGGAATCCAGCCCGTCCAGCACCGCATCGTCGAAATCGTAGCGATTGACCCGCACCCGGGCGACGGTCTCCAGGCTGCGGTCGCCCTTGGGTCTGAAGCGCAGCTGGGCCTCGGCTTCGGGGCGCGTCCACTGGCGCCCGCCGTCGCGGTTGAGCACGCTGACCTGGCCGCGCAGGCGAACCTGCATGCGGTTGTCCGCAAACGTGTCCCAGTACTGGATGCGCGGGGTGAGCAGCAGGGAGTTCAGTTCATCGCGGTCGAAATAGGTGCGCGCGCGAACCTGCCCCTGGACGCGCACCACCTTGCGGCCCTCCAGCGGCCGCACCCAGCTCGCCCAGGTGTTGGAATCCAGCCCGGTCTCCAGATCGAACGGCGCGCCGGCCGGGCCGAGCAGTTCATCGTCGGGCGAATACGGGTCGGAGCGCGCGATCATGTTCTCCGATCGCAACTCGAACCGGGCGTCCTGCGCTTGTGCGTCATAGGTGAACGCGCCCGAGGACAGGACGGCCAGGCCCGCGGCGGTGATCGTGAATTTCATGGGCTTCCCCCTTGTGCGCCGGTTCGCAAAATCTCTTCTGGACCCCAAAGCCGCCGCATTTCACTGTAAACCAAGTCTTAACGGATAAATGGCGCGGCGTCTGCGGCGCCGAAGCGACGCAAGCAGGGCGATTTTCAGGCAGGCCATGGGCGAGGACACGACATATCGCGGCTCAAACGAGACCGATCCGCCGCCCGCGCCGCCGAGGCCTGGTGCGGCTAAAGCCGCGCCGCGCGCCGATGGTCCGCCGAAGGTGGACGCCGATGCGGGCCGGGTGGACAAGGCGCGCTTTGATTCCATGGGCCGCCAGCAGGATTTCTTCCGCTCGGTGGATTCCACGCCCAAGGGCGTCTCGGTGGCGCGCCCGCGCATCGTTCAGGACGCAGCCCTGGTGGTGTTCGCCCTCGTCGCCGCGGCCCTGCTGGCGATCCCGGAGGCGGGCCGCCTGGCGTTCGATCTGGCGATCCCGCGCGACTTCGTGGGTTTCTCCGCCGACCGGCTGAATCAGGTGCTGCCGGTGCGCACCTTCCTTTTGAGCTTCTTCCTCACCTACGCCCTGTTCGCCTACGCCTCGCCGGGCGGCAAGCTGAAGCTGGCGCTGATGTTCACGGTGAAGTTCGCGATCGCCTGCGCGCTCGTGGACCTGATGAGCTGGGCGAGCTGGCGCTATGCGGCGGCCACCTGGCCGATCCATTTCCAGCAATTCCTGGTGGGGATGGCGGGGCTGGCGATCTTTCCCCATACCCTCATCCGCAACGCTCGCCTGCCTGTGGATTCCGGCACGCCGATCCGGCGCGTGGGGCGGTTCTACTAGTACGCCCTGGTGTTTGGGACCGGCTTCATCGCCGCGGTCGCGGCGATCGTGGTGGCCACCGTCTATGAAGGCCAGGCCGACTATCTGCGCTCCATCGCGCTTCTTGGCGGAATGGGTCCCGGCGTGTTCCTCGCCCAGCAGATCATGACCGGCCAGCTGGCGGTGATCGGCTGGCTGAGAAACATCGTCTCGCGCCGGCGCGCCTTCGCCCCGCCGGTGGCCGTGCTGATCCCGGCCCATAACGAGGCGCACCAGATCCGCGAAACCCTCATGGCGGTGGACAAGGCCGCGGCGCGCTATGACGGGCCGGTGCGGGTGATCGTGATGGAGAACAACTCCTCCGACGAGACCGCGCGCCTGGCCGAAGCCACGCTGAAAGCCGCCGAGCACGTGGCCGGCCATGTGGTCGACGCCTCGAAAATCCCGGGCAAGGCGCGCGCCCTCAATCGCGGCCTGGACCTCATCGACGAGGCCTTCGTGGTGCGCATCGACGCCGACACCGAGATCGGCGAGGACGCGATCCGCGTCGCCATGCGCCATTTCGCCAACACAAAGGTCGGCGCGGTGGGCGGGCTTCCCCTGCCCCACGAGGACGAAGGCCTGCTGTCGAAGGTGCGCGCCATCGAGGTGCTGCTACGCCACGGCTTCGTGCAGGTGAGCTTCGGCGCCTTCGGCGGGATTTTCGGCCTGCCGGGCATGTTCGTGATCTACCGCAAGGCGGTGCTGGACGAGGCCGGCGGCTTTGTGGAAGGCATGAACGGGGAGGACACCGACATCACGCTGGCCATGGCCAATCTGGGCTATCGCAATGTCTCCGATCCGAAAGCGAAATTCTACACCGAGACGCCGGACACCGTGGCCTTCCTGCGCGAACAGCGCACCCGCTGGTTCCGCTCGCTTTACCACGTCACCGCGCACAATCGCGCCACGCTGTTCCGCAACGGCTCGATCATCGGCTGCGTGTCGCTGCCCTTCACCCTGTTGAACGGGGCGCGGCGCGCGATGATGGCGCCGCTGCTGATCTACGGCGCGCTGGTGCTGGCGCTCTACGGCCAGATCTACGCCCACCCGAGCTTCGCCACCGTGGTCGCGGTGATCCTCGGCATGCCCTTCGTGCTGGCGGTGACCGTGCTTTTGATCTGGCGCCGGCTCGATCTTTTGTGGGTGCTGCCGCTCTATATGGGCTTCCGCTTCCTGCGCTCGTACTACACGCTGGGCTCCACCCTCTCGCTGATCTATCCCGCGAAGAAGGCCGACCGCGCGTTCGTGGCGGGCAAGCCGCGTTTTGAGCGGGAGTGAGGGATAGCGCTATCCGATGTCGAGATCGTCGTGATAGAGCAGACCCGGCAGGTGCCGACGCTGGTGAACGATGCGCAACACGACCGGCTCACCCTTCGCCGCCTCAAGGCGCTTGTAGAAAATTACGTGCCGCCCGCAATTGATTGAGCGCATGCCGGGAGCGAACAGGCTACGGTCGCGGCCTTGCTCCGGCTGGGCCGCGATCAATTCGAAAGCGTGCACGATCTTCTTGT
Source organism: Oceanicaulis sp. (assembly GCA_040217555.1). Classification (GTDB taxonomy): domain Bacteria; phylum Pseudomonadota; class Alphaproteobacteria; order Caulobacterales; family Maricaulaceae; genus Oceanicaulis. Next base: position 50,181 of record JAVJPX010000008.1, on the reverse strand, counting down.
AGTAAGCCAGCCACTGATCCGCCCCCCAACGCGCCCTGGTAAAGGTCCGCACGTCTTCAAGATCGGCTCGCGCGCGCCGAGACAGGCGGATCGTCACCGGTCGCGCGGGCCGTCATAGGCCTCCGGCTCGAAGGCTTCCGGATCGAAGACTTCAAAAGCGCCGCCCTCCGCCTCGCCGACTGCAGCTTCAAGGTCGGCCTTCAACGCATAGAACTGACGGGCTCCGTCCTTCTCCATTAGGAGCCTCACCCCGGCGCGGATCACCTCCGAAAGATTAGCATAGGCACCTGATCTTATTTGCGCCTCAGCGTACTCCTGCATAGGCTGAGTCAAATGAACGTCGGGCATCGCCGCCTCCTGAAGCTGTCAGATAATATCAGTTTCCGATGTATCGCTTCAAGGCTCTCGCCGCGCGGCCGTTCGCAGTGTCGGTTAATCCGCGTTTACCCCATCTGAAGACTCTTCGCGCGATCCTTCCGGCCATGTCCGCCAGCGCCGCACCCGTTTCGCCGTCCGACACCGTCATCGACGCCCCGCCGGGGCTGATGGCGCGCGTGCGCACGGCGCTCGCCGGGCTCGCGATGACCGGGGCGGGCGGCTTCACCCTGGCCGCCATGGCCGCTCACGACCCCCTCGACCCAAGCCTGAATGCGGCCACGGCGGGGCCGGTCACGAACTGGCTCGGCGCGCCGGGCGCGGTCGCCGCCGATCTTGTCCTGCAGGTGTTCGGCTGGTCCGGCGCCGCGGCCGCGCTGGCGCTGATCGCCTGGGGGCTGATCCTGCTGGTGCGGGGACCGCGGCGGCGCGGGGTCTGGCTGGGGCTGTTCCGCCTCGCCGCGGGGTTCGCCGGGCTTGTCGGCTTCGCCATGGCGGTGAGCGCTCTGCCCATGCCGGCGAACTGGCCGTTCGCGGCCGGGCTCGGCGGGCTTCTGGGCGATCGCATGCTCGCCGCCGCCGCCGGCCTGATCGCAATGGTGCTGCCCGGACCCGTGTTTCTCGCCGCGGCGATGGGTCTGGTGCTGGCGGTGTTCGGCGTCTTCTTCTGCTTTGGGCTTCGCCTGTCCGACCTCGCCGCCGCACAGGACGCCGCCCAGCTCGCCTGGGCCACGGTGCGCGTGTGGATCGACCAGCTCACCCGCAACGCGCCGCGGCCCTGGCGCAGGGACCCGGTCGCGGAGACGCCCGAGCCCGACGGCAGCGCGGCCACTGCGCCGAGTTTCCTCAAGCGCGCGCGCAGCGAGGAGGAGGATCCCTCGCCGCTGGACCGCAAGACGCCCGCCCCGCCCGCCGCGGCGGAGAAACGGCCCCAGCCGAAAGTGGCCAAGAAGAAATCCGCCAAACCCTCCGGCCGCGAAGCGCGCGAAGCCCAGGGCGCGCTGCCGTTTGCGGAAACCGACGGGTTCGACCTGCCGCGCCTTGACCTGCTCTCCCCCGCCCCGCCCCGCTCCGAGGTGGTGGATCCCGACGCCATGGCCCAGAACGCGGAGATCCTCACCGGCGTGCTGGCCGATTTCGGGGTGAAGGGCGAGGTGGTGCAGGTGCGCCCCGGCCCGGTGGTGACGCTTTACGAGCTGGAACCCGCTCCCGGGGTGAAGACCAGCCGGGTGATCAATCTGGCTGACGATATCGCGCGCTCCATGGCCGCCGTGGCCTGCCGCGTGGCGGTGGTGCCGGGGCGCAACGCCATCGGCATCGAGCTGCCCAATCAGGATCGCGAGACGGTGTTCCTGCGCGCGCTTCTGGCGTCGAAAAACTTCGAAGCCGCCAAGGCCGAGCTTCCCATGGCGCTGGGCGAGACCATCGGCGGCGAGCCGTTCACCGCCGACCTTGCGAAAATGCCCCATTTGCTGATCGCGGGCACCACCGGTTCGGGCAAGTCGGTGGGCGTGAACGCCATGATCCTGTCGCTCCTCTACCGGCTGCCGCCGGAGGAGTGCCGCATGATCATGATCGATCCCAAAATGCTGGAATTGTCGGTCTATGACGGCATTCCCCACCTGCTCTCCCCGGTCGTCACTGATCCGAAAAAGGCCGTCGCGGCGCTGAAATGGACCGTGCGCGAAATGGAGTCGCGCTATCTGAAAATGTCCAAGGTAGGCGTGCGCAACATGAAGGGCTTCAACGAAAAAGCCCGCGCCGCCCGCGAGGCTGGCGAGGTGCTGGAGCGCACCGTGCAGACCGGCTTCGACAAGGAAAGCGGCGAGCCGGTCTACGAGACCGAGATCATCGAGCCTGATCCCATGCCCTATATCGTCGTGGTGATCGACGAGATGGCCGACCTGATGATGGTCGCCGGCAAGGAGATCGAGGGCGCCATTCAGCGCCTGGCCCAGATGGCGCGTGCGGCCGGCATCCACCTGATCATGGCCACCCAGCGCCCCTCGGTGGACGTGATCACCGGCACGATCAAGGCGAACTTTCCCACACGGATCAGCTATCAGGTCACGTCCAAGATCGATTCGCGCACGATCCTCGGCGAGCAGGGCGCCGAACAGCTCCTGGGCATGGGCGACCTTCTTTACATGGCCGGCGGCGGCCGCATTCGGCGCCTGCACGGGCCGTTCGTGTCGGACCGCGAAGTCGAAGACGTGGCCGCCTTCCTGAAAGAACAGGGCACGCCGGAATATCTCGACGCGGTCACCGAAGACACCGATGAAGACGGCGGCGCCGGCGATATGTTCGGCGGCGGGGAAGGCTCCGGCGATGATCTGTTCGACCAGGCCGTGGCGGTGGTGGCGCGCGACCGCAAAGCCTCCACCAGCTATATCCAGCGACGCCTGCAGATCGGCTATAACCGCGCCGCAAGCCTCATCGAGCGCATGGAGGACGAAGGCATGATCGGGCCGTCCGATCACGCGGGCAAGCGCGAGATCTTCCTGCCGGAACATGGGGACGGGTAGGCCGGCGCAGGTTCAGCGCCGTCAGGGCGTATTAAGAGTTGCGCGCCACGCGCGCGGCGTCTGCCCGGTCATCATCTTGAAGGCCCGGTTGAACGGGCCAAGCGAGGCGAAACCGCTGTCAAATGCGACGACCAGGATTGAGCGGGCGGGATCTTCAGTGATCAGATCCTGGGCGAACTTGATGCGGAAGCGGTTGATGTACTGATTAAAGTTCGCCGCTCCCAACGCTCCGGTGATCGCGCGGGAAACTTTGTACTCAGGCGCCTGCAGCTTGCGCGCAAGGTCGGCGACTTTCAGATCGCCGTTCAGATAAAGCGCTTCGGCTTGAACGATCGCGTCAACCCGCGCCGCAAGCTGGCGCATTTCCGGATCAAGCGGGCGCCCCCGCTGAGAGGGCGTGCCTGCTGTAGCCCCTTTGCCCGGCGCAAGCGGATGACACCGACGGTAGAGCATACATAGGCCTGCGGCGAGGCTGACGGCGAGCAAGGCCGTGGTTTCAACCGCGTCATTCAGGCCCGGCGCAACCCCGGGACCGCTGAGCCAGACCACCGCAACCAGCACTGCGAGCCCGGTGACGCCGACATACGCGCCGCGCATGAGCTTTTCCCCGCGCGCCGGCGCGGCGGCCCAACCGCGGATGGCTTCCCAAAGGGTCAGCACGATGACGGTTGAGGCCAGAAGGTTTTGAAGATTGCCGAGCATCGCGCCGAACGCCCCTGAAGGGGTGAGGTTGACCAGGGCGATAACCGCCACGACGCCCAGATGGACCGCCATGATGGCGCGCTCTTCGCGAAAGAGCGCGCGAGCGAGCAGCCAGGCGACGCCGCATGTCGCCGAGGCCGGCGCCAGCAATAGAAAGACCGCGGGGCTCCCATCGGCATCGGCGCCGAGCGCCCTTAAGGACAGCGACGCCGCTGCAGAGGTGCAGAACGCGGCCCAGGCCCAACCCAGACCGTCCCGGCGGCCGCGCCAGATGGACAGAGCCGCGACGCCAAGCAGGAGGACGGCGCAGATAAGCTGGAAGATTGCAAAATCGGGCACGGTCAATCTCCAAGTCACACAGGTCAGTCTAGCACACAAACTGCAATGGCGCGGCGCAGTACGCGTACGGCTAGTGCGAAATGATGGCCCCAAACCTCTCGATTTGGAAATCGGCGATTGATTTTAGGCTCGGCTCTGGCCGATCCGACATCAATTCTGGCCGATTTTGAAAGCGGCGGGACCGAGTGAGGAAGGCCCACCAACCTGAATGCAACGCGCAGATAAGCGCGATGCAGCTTGGTTGGAGAGACGATCATGGTACCAAATACGGCAGAGTTTCGCGCCGCCGACCGCTCCGGGCACGGCGTGTTGAAGGCTTCGGCGATCACCTGGTTTGCGATCGCAACGCTCGGGCAGTTCGCCTTCGCCGCATACATCTTCGCATTTTATGGCGGCGCCGCGCTGGATGGCGATTGGGACGCGTGGACGCGCCGCCTCATCGTCGGCATCGTGGACGGCGATGTTGCAGGCAATCTGAACGTCATCGCCCACATGCTGCTCGCCTTCATCATCTGTGTCGGCGGCCCGCTTCAATTCATTCCGTCAATTCGCAAAAATTTCGCGCGGTTTCACCGCTGGAACGGGCGTGTGTTCACGGTGACGGTTGTCTTGATCAGCCTTGGCGGACTTTACATGACCTGGGCGCGGGGCATGGCGGGCCTGTTCAACGAGATCACGATCTCCATCAACGCCGTGCTGATCATCCTCTTCGCTGTCCTTGTGGTGCGCCATGCGCTCAAGCGTCAGTTCGCCATCCACCACCGCTGGGCGTTGCGCCTGTTCATGGTGGCCAGCGGGGTGTGGTTTTTCCGGGTCGGTTACGGCTTCTGGTTCCTCGCCACAGACGGCGCCATGCCCGGCGTCGGTCCGATGCTGGACGGACCGGTCGATTACGCCCTCGCACTTGGCTCTTACCTCTTGCCGTTGGTCGTGCTGGAGCTCTATTTGCGCGCCCGTGACGGGGGCGAAGCCGGCATGCGCTATGGCGCGGCCGCGCTTGTCTTCGGCGCGGCCGGCGTGACCGCAATCGGCGTGGTCGGCGCCGCCATGATCTTCTGGCTTCCCTCGCTGGCCGCCTAGAACGGCCAGGTGAGGCGAACGCACCGCCCGCAGCGCCGCAGCCTCGAACTTCGCCGGGCGCATGATCGGTCCGCCCGACCACGCCGGCAAGCGGGGGATTTTCCCGCCCGAGCATGGGCACGGGTAAGACGCGGCCAGTTTTTGCAAAGCTGGAAAGAAAAGAGCCGGCCCCGCAGATCGCGGTGGCCGGCTCAGTTTAGCATACCAGATCGGGGAGGAGACGGTATGCGCAAAGGGGAAAGACGAAAGAGGGCGTCGCCCTCGGCGTCGTTCGAGGGGGTATATGCCCCCGCCCCTGCGCACCGGCAACCAACGCCGCGCCATACCGGCTATGCAAAAACGCCCGGCGGTCGCACGACAGCCAAAATTGCGTCATGCGAGCGTCATGTAAGACTTGGCGGGCGAGTGAGCTGGCGCTTGCAGGGCTGTGGCCGTAAGGCCCCTTAGCGCATTTGCCTTCAAGCCGCGTGCGGTGCGGCCCGGCGCAGGAACAAGTTTGAGCGTTTCTTGGCGATTTCCCGAATCCGAGCCTTCCGCTGCTCCGATGTCAGGGTCGGATCATTTATTACGGCGTTTAGCTCAGACGAGAGGCGTGTAGCTTCGTCCTTGCGAAACATACCCTCGCACTCGGGCGCAGAAGAGATTCTAAATTTCGCCATGCCCAAAACCTACCATGAACCTTCGAGGTGTTCGATATGATTCGCGACCCAGTAGGAAAAATCCCTTAAAGCCTGCAGCTCGATCGGCTTGTCGTAACTAAACCGGCCTTTCGTGTTCGATGTCGCGACGATAACACCTATACACGTGTCGTGTCGCATGACCGGGAGCGCCGCCACTGAAACGTATAAACTGTTGTCAGCCGCGGATTGTTCTCCTGACTGACCCAGCTGCTCTCGTATGCTTGGCTCAAGACAATTCCCGTAAACGACCTCACCGCCCCGTTGGTAGGCTAAGCCGACGTGACCAAACCCAGGCTGCCATTGGCGACTGGTATGCCCCTTCGTGTTCTTCCACGCCCGCCGCTGAAGGACACACTTGAGGACGCCTTCCGCTGAGTCGAACCTATAGATACAGAAGTTCCATTTCTCTTTAGTTGTGATACCAAAAAGGTCCTGCCGCAAATCAACGAGCGCCTGGAACTGTAGCCCCGCGATTTCTTTCGCTGCGGCGCTTTGGGAAGCAGCAACGCTTAGCTCGCTTATTGTAGTAAGCAGCGCGCGGCCCGCGGCTTCTCGCTTCGCACGACGGAAGGCTTCCTGCCTCGCCGCGCGTTCCTTCGATAGGTCATCGGATAGGGAATAGAAGTCGTCGATCAGCTCGGCCGCATCTGTTGACGTCGCTAGCAAAAGACCTCCGCATAGGATGGAAATAGCAACAGCGAAGAGCGTGACTAGAAGTCCGACCACACCCCAGTCATCCGGAAAAAGCCGCGCAACGGCAACGGTGGCGGGCGCCAAGAGGGTGCTCACCCCAACCAGCCACAATCGCAACAGGCGGGCTTTGCGAAGAACGTCGCGGAGTTTTGCGCTGGACCTCATTGCACCTCTAATGCCCCATCGGCACGTCCATGATCTTCACGCCCTGCGGCGCCTTGGGCTCTTCGGGCACGAAGAAGTCGGGCAGCAGGTCCTCGCCGGGCTGAACGGAGAACTGCTCCAGATCGGTGACGCCCTCTGAGGTGAGGAAGCTGTCGTCGATGAGGAAATTGCCGGTGAAGTCCGCCGCGGGCTTGCAGAGCACCCGGTAGGCGGTCTCGGCCAGGATCTCCGGCTTGCGGCAGTTCTTGAACGCCTCTTCGCCGGCCAGCACGTTGGCGATGGCGGCCGTTGCGATGGCGGTGCGCGGCCAGATGGCGTTGGCGGCGATTCGGCCCTTGAACTCCCCGCCCCAGCCCAGAATGCACAGGCTCATCCCGTACTTGGCGCTGGTGTAGGCGACATGGGGCGCGAACCATTGCGTGCGCATGTCCAGCGGCGGGGACAGGGCGAGAATGTGGGGGTTCTCCGCCTTTTCAAGGAAGGGCAGGCATTTCTGGGTGACGAGGAAGGTGCCGCGCGCATTGACCTGATGCATCAAGTCCCAGCGTTTGACGGGCGTATCCTTGGTGGGCATCGGGAAGATCGCCGAGGCGTTGTTGATCACCGCGTCGATCCCGCCGAAATGATCGGCCGCCGTCTTCACCGCGTCCTCTACGCTCTCCTCGTCGCGGATGTCGCAGACCAGCGGCAGCGCCTTGCCGCCGGCTTTCTCCACCGCCTCGGCGGCGGTGTGAATGGTGCCGGGAAGCTTGGGATGGGGCGCGTCGGTCTTGGCGGCGATGACGATGTTCGCGCCGTCGCGCGCGCAGCGCACCGCGATGGCTTCGCCGATGCCTCGGCTCGCGCCGGTGATGAAGAGGGTCTTGCCCTGTAAGCTCATGGAGATCTCCCGTGTCTGACGGGGCGACCTTAGAGCCCGCCTAGAGCCCGCGCCAGACCCGCCAGCCTGGGCAGAAGAGATCGTCTTCCTGGCGGCAATTGGCGAATGTGAACAGCACCGTCCAGGCGCGCCCGACCACCTCGTCCTTGTGCACATAGCCCAGCGAGGCGCGGCTGTCGGCGGAGGCGTCGCGATTGTCGCCCATCAAGAAGATGTGGTTCTCCGGCACCAGGAAGGGGCCGACATCGTCGAAGGGCCCGCTGTCGGTGCGCTCATAGATCACATGGTCGGCGCCGCCGGGCAGGGTCTCTTCAAAGACCGCCACGGGAATTTCGGCGCCGGTGTAGTCGCGGTAGCGGCGTTCGCCCAGCGGCTCGCGCGGGATGCGGTCGCCGTTGATGTAGAGCCGGCCGCCGCGCATCTCGATGCGGTCGCCGGGCAGGCCCACCACGCGCTTGATGAGATTGAGGTTCTGATCGGGATCGCGGATCACCACCACATGGCCGCGATCCGGCAGCGAGCCGAACACCCGCCCCGACCAGCTGTCGGGCAGGAGATAGCCGAGCCCCAGCGGCAGGGAGTGACGCGAATAGCCGTAGGCGAACTTGCTCACCAGAACCCGGTCGCCGACCTCCAGCGAGGGCTGCATGGAGACCGACGGGATGTGAAACGCGGCGAAGAAGAAGGTGACGAGCACGAACCAGACCCCGGCCACGCCGGCCAGGAAGCTGACGATCTCGCCCGCCTCGCCCGCCGCCTTGCGGCCCATGCGTTTCACCAGAGGGTTCATTTCAGTTTCACCGCCGTTCCATAGGCCAGGATCTCCGCCGAGCCCTCCATCACCGCCGAGGTGGAGAAGCGGAAGGTCACCACTGCGTCCGCGCCCAGCGCCTCGGCATGGCTCACCAGCCGGCCCAACGCCTGCTCGCGCGCCTCGGCCATGAGCTTGGTGTACTCGGTCACCTCGCCGCCCACCAGGTTTCGAAGGCCGGCGATGAAGTCTCGCCCGAAAAAGCGCGCCCGCACCACAGAGCCGCGGGCGATGCCGATGACCTGATCGATCTCCCGGCCGGGTACGGCGTCGCCCATGGTCACCAGCACCGGCGCGCGTGCGCCGGGATGATCGCTTACATCACCCATAACCCAAAACCCCGATCGGCCGATCCCGCATTTTTCGTCCGCGCCTCGGCCAGGCGCAGACACCTCGTGTCTAGCAATAGCAGCGTTTGAGCCGATTCCAAACGCTTAACGCGCACATGGACGAACGGTCATCCAAACCAGAATCGATTCCGTGCTATGACGATGTCGACCAGCTTTCAGGGAGCCCCGCCATGACCGACCAGTCCACCGGCGACACCCGCACCAGCCCGCGCGATCAGAGCGGCGACCGGGTGCTTGCGATCATCAATTACGTGCTGTGCTTTCTGGCGCTGTCGAACGGGATCACGCTTTTGATCGCCGCGGTCCTCGCCTATGTGCGCCGCGACCAGGCCGAGCCGTGGCTGAAAAGCCATTTCGACTTTCAGATCGCCACCTTCTGGTACGGGCTTTTAATCGCCGTGGTGGGGTTCTTGACGCTGTGGATCTTCTTCCTCGGCGCGCTGATCTGGCTCGTCGGCGGCATCTGGCTGGTCATCCGCACCGCCGTGGGCCTCATCCGCCTCATCGACGGACGCGCCCACACCGATCCCAACGGGTTTCTGGTTTAGGCGCTCTCCAGCATCTCCGCGCCCGGCTCGAACAGGGGCCCTGAGCCGAGCTGGATGTCGCCGAGCAGGCCGGGCGCGCTGGACAGGAGCGTATCGGCGTAGACGCGCGCCAGCGAGATTTTCGCGCGTGCATAGCCCTCGTTCTCACCCTCTTTGAGCATGCGCTGGGCCGCCACCGCGCCGACGCACAAGAGCCAGCCGCCGGTGACGTCGCCGGCGAGTTTCAGGAACGGGGTCGCCGCGGAGAGACGGTCCGGATCGCTCGCGCCGAGCACCCATTGCGAGGCGGTCTCCAGCGCGTCGCAGGCGGGTTTGAGCCGTTCGGCGAGGCCGGGCAGGTCCGGGTTTGAGCTGGTTTCGAGATCCTCCACGGTCTGGCGGATATCCTCGATGAGCTCGCCCATGGCCCGGCCGCCGTCGCGCGCCAGCTTGCGCCCCACCAGATCGATCGCCTGGATGCCGTTGGTGCCCTCATAGATCGGCGCGATGCGCGCGTCGCGGTAGTGCTGGGCCGCGCCGGTCTCCTCGATAAAGCCCATGCCGCCATGGACCTGGATTCCCAGCGAGGCGACCTCCACGCCGATATCGGTGGACCAGGCCTTGGCGATGGGGATCAGCAGATCCTCGCGCCGCTTCGACCAGGCCTTCTCCTCAGCGTCGTCGCCCCATTGGCCGAGATCGGCCTCCACCGCGGCGTGATAGCAGATGGCGCGCGCAGCCTCGGTTTTCGCCTTCATCACGGCGAGCGTGCGGCGCACGTCGGGGTGGTCGATGATATTATGCGGCGGCTCGGCCTCTACGCCGGCGGCGCGGCCCTGGCGGCGGTCCTTGGCGAAGGCGAGCGCCTGCTGATACGCGCGCTCGGCGATGCCGACGCCCTGCACGCCCACATTCAGGCGCGCCGAGTTCATCATGATGAACATGCCGGCCATGCCCTTGAATTCCTCGCCCACGAGCCAGCCGGTCGCCAGGTCATATTCCATGGTGCAGGTGGGCGAGCCGTGAATGCCCATCTTGTGTTCCAGCCCGATGGCCTTCACGCCGTTGCGCGCACCCGGATTGCCGTTGTCGTCGGGCAGGAATTTCGGCACCAGGAACAGCGAGATGCCCTTGGTGCCGGGCGCGCCGTCGGGCGTGCGCGCGAGCACCAGGTGGATGATGTTCTCCGCACAATCGTGCTCGCCCCAGGTGATGTAGATCTTCTGGCCTGAAATCGCCCAGGAGCCGTCGCCGTTCGGTTCGGCTTTGGTGCGCAGCGCCCCCACGTCGGAGCCGGCCTGCGGCTCGGTGAGGTTCATGGTGGCGGTCCATTCCCCGGAGATGATCTTGGGCAGGTAGAGGGCGCGTTGTTCTTCGGTGCCCACCTCGATCAGCGCCTCGATGGCGCCGAAGGAGAGCATCGGCCCGAGCCCGAACGCCATGTTGGAGCTCTGAAGCATCTCCATCAGCGCGCAGCCCAGCGCTTTGGGAAGCCCCATCCCGCCGACATCGCTGGGGAACTGCAAACCCTGCCAGCCGCCCTCGACGAAGGTGTCGTAAGCCGCCTTGAAGCCGTCGGGGGTGGTCACCACCCCGTTCTCCAGCGTGCATCCCTGCTGATCGCCGGTGCGGTTGAGCGGCGCCAGCACGTCGTTGGCGAGCTTGGCGGCCTCATCCAGGATCGCACCTGTGAGGTCGGAGCTGAAGTCTGGAAAGGCGCCGGTGGCCTTCACGCTGTCCAGCGCGGCGACCTCCTCCAGCGAATAACGGATGTCCTGGACCGGGGCGCGATAGCTCATGGGGGTTCCTCAGGCGTTTGATGCGTCAGCGCGCAAACATAGCGTCTTCGCGCCCAAACGGTAGGGGCGCCGCGTCGCAGGGGTGCGCATGCTGGATGCTTTAACCTTCTGCGCCCCGAAAGCCCCGCTTTGTTGCGCCGCAGCACGATTTCGCCTACACACGCGCCCATTCCCGACAGAGCCGGCCGCGGGCGCGAGGGGGCGTCATCGGCCTTTTCTGATTTGACGATCACGGCGCGCCTCCTGCCGGGCGCGGCAAGCGACGAGTGACGCGTTCATGGCTTTTCACGACGCCCGCCAATGGGTTTTGCGCAGCTTGCGCGAGACCTGGTTCTTCAACGTGCGCGGCGATCTGCTCGCCGGCCTGGTGGTGGCGCTGGCGCTGATCCCTGAAGCCATCGCATTTTCGATCATCGCCGGGGTCGACCCCAAGGTCGGGCTTTACGCCAGCGTCTCCATCGCGGTGCTGATCGCCTTCACCGGCGGGCGCCCGGGGATGATCTCGGCGGCCACGGCGGCCACGGCCGTGCTCATGGTCACCCTGGTGGCCGAGCATGGTCTGCAATACCTGCTCGCAACAACGATCCTGGCCGGCTTGCTGCAGATCGGCGCAGGGGTGCTGCGCCTGGGCTTTTTGATGCGCTTTGTTTCGCGCTCGGTGCTCACCGGCTTCGTGAACGCGCTCGCCATCCTGATCTTCATGGCGCAGATCCCTGAACTCACCGGCGTGACCTGGGTGACCTACGCCATGGTCGCGGGCGGTCTGGCGATCATTTACCTGTTCCCGAAGGTCACCACCGCGATCCCCTCGCCGCTGGTGTGCATTCTTGTGCTCTCGGCGCTCTCGCTCATGCTGGGCCTCGACGTGCGCAATGTCGGGGACATGGGCGCCCTGCCCGACACGCTGCCGGTCTTCCTGATCCCGGACATTCCGCTGACCCTGGAGACCCTGCAGATCATCTTCCCCTATGCGGCCGCCGTGGCCGCGGTGGGGCTTCTGGAAAGTCTGCTCACCGCCCAGATCGTCGATGATCTCACCGATACGCCCAGCGATAGAAACCGCGAGTGCGTCGGTCAGGGCGTCGCCAATACGGTCACCGGGTTTTTCGGCGGCATGGCGGGGTGCGCCATGATCGGCCAGTCCATGATCAACGTGAAATCGGGCGGCCGGGGACGCCTGTCCTGCCTCGCGGCGGGATTGTTTTTGCTGTTCCTGATCATGGTGCTGGGCGACACGGTGGCGCTCATTCCCATGCCCGCGCTCGTGGCGATCATGATCATGGTGTCCATCGGCACCTTCTCCTGGTCCAGCGTGAAGGCGCTGCGCACCCATCCGTGGAGCTCCAACCTTGTCATGATCGCCACCGTCGCCGGGGTGATCATCACCCACAACCTTGCGATCGGGGTTCTGATCGGGGTGGTGCTTTCCGGCGTGTTCTTCGCCTGGAAGGTCTCCAACCTGTTCACGATCTCCAGCGAGGCCGGAGATGACGGGCGCACGCGCACCTACCGCATCGAGGGCCAGCTTTTCTTCGCCTCGGCGGAGGATTTCATGAAGGCCTTTGATTTTCGCGAGGCGCTGACCGAGGTGACGCTTGATCTCTCAGACGCCCATGTCTGGGACATTTCCGCGGTGCAGGCGGTGGACCTCGCGAAGATGAAGTTCGAACGCGAAGGCGCCACGGTGCACCTTGTGGGCATGAACAAGGCCAGCGAAACCCTGATGGACCGTCTGGGCGCGAAAGACGGCGAGAGCCCGGGGGCGGGGCATTGAGGGCGTTCCATTCCGCGGGTCCTTCGAGGCTTCCCCGGATCAGGTCCGGGGTCGCACCTCAGGATGAGGGTGCTTCAAGCGCTTACAGTCCTCATCCTGAGGAGTCTCTTCGCGTCAGCGAAAAGACTCGAAGGACGCACCCCGGCTGCACATCGCCCCTCCTAAACACCGCTCACCTCGGCTAGAGACAGGTTCATGACCCGCATCACCGCTTTTATCGACGCGTCAGCCTATACCGAGAGCGTCGCCGACCACGCCGCCTGGGTGAGCCGGACCACCGGGTACGGGCTTGATCTGGTGCACACCGCGAACCATCACCGCCGCGCCGCGCCGGTGGACATGACCGGCAATCTGTCGCTGGGCGCGCGCTCCAGCCTGATGGATACGCTCACCAGGCACGACGCCGAAGCGGCCAAGCTTGCCCGCCAGGCCGGCGCGGCGGTGCTCGACGCGGCGAAGGCCCACGCCGAAGCGGCCGGCGCGGTGGATGTTCAGACCAAGCTTCGCACCGGCGAGGTGCTGGAGGCGGTCAGGGATCTTGAAGCCGGTTCGCGGCTTCTGGTGCTGGGCAAGCGCGGCGAGCACGCCGACTTCGCAGCCGGCCATCTGGGCTCCAACCTGGAGCGCGTCGTGCGCGCCGCCCACCGCCCCGTGCTGGTGGCGAGCCGGGCGTTCAAACAACCCGGCCACGCCGTCATCGCCTTCGACGGCGGCGCCAGCGTCGGCAAGGCGGTGAGCCACATCGCCGAGGGCAAGCTGTTCGGCGCGATGAAACTCACCTTGCTCTATGCCGGGCGCCGCGAAGACGGGCTGGACGCGGAAATGGAGGCCGCAGCGGCGATCCTCACCGAAGCCGGCCACGAGGTGGAGATGGTGTTCACGCCCGGCGAGCCGGAAAAAGTGATCGCCGGCCACATGACCGAAACCGGCGCGGACCTGCTCGTCATGGGCGCCTACGGCCATTCGCGCATCCGCACCCTGATCATCGGCTCGACCACCACCGAAATGGTGCGCGCGTGCAAGACCCCGGTCATGCTGTTCCGCCCGGAGATGGGTTAGAGGGCGGAACTCGCACACGTCATTCCCGCGAAAGCGGGAACCCCGCGACCATAGAGCACCGGCGCCGCAGGACTGGGTCCCCGCGTTCGCGGGGATGACAACAGAGGCTACCGGTCCGCCATGGCCTCCACCGCCGCGTCAAACGCCAAAAGGATCGAGCCGTGGCGCTGGCGATAGCTGGCGGCCGGAGCGAGCACCGCCAGCTCCGAAAACCGCCCCTGCGGCGCCGTCCCGCCGGTTTGCAGCATGGCTTTGAGCGACGCGCGCGCGGCCTCGATCTCTTCGCGCGTCGCCCCGACGGCGTTCCTGGCGAACACCGACGCGCTCGCCTGGCCCAGGGCGCAGGCCGAGACGTCCATGCCCAGATCGGCGATGCGGCCCTCGGCGTCGAACATCAGGTCCAGCGTCAGCTCAGACCCGCAAATGCGCGACACCTTCGTAGCGCTCGCCTGCGGGTTCGCGAGGCGCTCGGCGTGCGGGATGTCGGCGGCGAGCCGCAGAAGGTCTGTTGAGTAGACGTTGGTCATGGGCGGTATGTCGCGCCGACGCCCGTCCCGATCAAGGCGCCACACCCACCCATTTTTTCGCCAAGCGAGGCGGCGCGCACGGTTGCGTTGCGCCCGGCTTTTCTAAATTATGGTTAATGCGAGGGGACGCATGACCAATCGAACGGAAAGCAAGGCGGAAGCTGAGGCGCGATTCTTTATCGACGCGCATCTCGGCCATGTGACCGAACAACTGGGCCAGGGCGCCGCCGATGACCTGCCGTACTTGCTCGCCCATGTGGATAATCGCGCGCGTGCGCCCATCGAGGCCACGGGCAAGACGCGCAGGCCGGTTTGCCAGTGTGTCTATGCGGGCCGGGTTCGCTTTTCCGACGTGGGCAACCGCCACGTGCTCGGCTTTAAGGTCGAAACCCCCGGCCTGGACGCGAAATCGGCGCGAGCGCATTTGGGGGTCGCGCGGGTTTTTCTGCGCGAGCACGCTGCTCGAGGCGAGGTTTGCGAGACGCCGCTGATCGGCGATATCGAGATTGAAACCTTCGGCTCGGAAGTCTGGGTGAAATGCACGCGGGCTGAAGCGCGCCGCCTCGGCGCCCTGGACGTCTCATACTTCCTCATCGTTTTTGGCGCGGTGAGCTATGGAGCCCATGAGGGCGGTAAGGCGAAGTCCAAAGACGACCTGTCCATTTTTGAGAAGTGGTCTCTTACCCCTCGCGGGATATGGCGCCGGATCCGAGACCGCGCATGGCCCACCGTCATGACCTTTGCGACGGCTCTGACGGCGCTGGGGTTCGTGCACGTCGCCCCGACCCTATGGCGATGGACGGTGAACGCCGCTCAAGTCCTTCGCGATCAGCTTCTCTCCATGCTCGGCTAACCCCTCAACCGCCAGGTCGTCCCCTCCGGACCGTCCTCGGCCTGCACGCCTTTGGTCTCAAGCGTGTCTCGGATGGCGTCGGCGCGGGCGAAGTCTTTCGCTTTGCGGGCGGCGTTGCGCTCCTCGACCAGCGTATCGATCTCAGCGCGCTCGGCGGCGTCCATGGACTCCAGCCCGAACCAGGACTCCGGATCGGTCTCGAACAGCCCCAGCAGACCCCCGGCGGCCAGCAGCTCGCCCTTCGCCTCGGCCCGCTCGGCGGCGTCTTCGGCCTTGTTGGCGCGGCCGGCGATTTCAAACAGGGCGGCGAGGGCCTTTGGCGTATTGAGGTCGTCCTTCAACGCGTCGAGCACGCCGGCGGTCGGCGCGGCGCCGGCGGGAGTCACGCTCTTCAGCCTGCGCAGCACGCCGTAAAGCCGGTCAAGGCTCTTGCGGCTGGTTTCGATGAGCGTCTGGTTCCAGTCCAGCGGCGCGCGATAATGGCCGGTGAGCAGCGCGTAGCGGATCACTTCGCCCTTCACGCCACGGGCCAGGAGTTCGTTGGGCTTGACGACATTGCCCAGCGATTTGCTCATCTTCTCCGCGTTCATGGACAGAAAGCCGTTGTGCAGCCAGTAGTTCGCCAGCGGCGCGCCGCCATGGGCGCAGGCCGACTGGGCGATCTCGTTTTCATGGTGGGGGAAGATCAAATCCTGGCCGCCGGCATGGATGTCGATGGTCTCGCCCAGATTGGCCTCGATCATCGCCGAGCATTCCAGATGCCAGCCGGGGCGGCCGGCTCCGAACGGCGCCTCCCAGACCGGCTCGCCGGCTTTGGAGGGCTTCCACAGCACGAAATCGGCCGGGTTCTTCTTGTAGCTCGCCACCTCCACGCGCGCGCCGGCGATCATGTCGTCGAGCGCGCGCCGCGACAGCGCGCCGTAGCGCTCATAGGCCGCCGTGTCGAACAGGACATGGCCGTGCGCGGCGTAGGCGAAACCCTCCGCCATCAGCGTCTCGATCATGGCGATCATCTGCGCCATGTGGCCGGTGGCCGTGGGCTCCAGCGTCGGCGGGGTGATGTTGAGATGCGCGCTGTCTTCGCGGTAGAGCGCCGTATAGCGCTGCGTAATCACCGAAATGTCCACGCCGTCCTCGGCCGCCCTGGCGTTGATCTTGTCGTCCACGTCGGTGACGTTGCGCGCATAGACCACATGCGCGTCGCCATAGAGATGGCGCAGCACCCGGAACAGCACGTCGAACGTCACCGGCGGGCGGAAATTGCCGATATGGGCGGTGGAGTAGACCGTCGGCCCGCACACATACATCGTCACGCGGGCGGGGTCCTGCGGGACGAAATCCCGCTTCTTGCGCGCGGCGGTGTCGTAGAGCTTCAGCCCGGTCATGTGATGTGATCCGCTTGTCGGTTGAACGGCGAGCGGCGGGTCTACACCCTCGCGCCGCCGCAAAAAAGAGGCTGCAACCATTGGACAGGGCCGTTGGAAGGCCTAATTAGGGGGCTTGCGCGGCTTTCGGCCGTGCATGGGACACCGAAAACAAAGACCCGGCGAACGCCTGGCGGACGCGTCCGCAGTGCAAAGCCGGATCCGGAAACCGGTACTTCGTGAGGGGTTCGCCCGTCACGCCCGTCAACGAAAGGATCCGCCGACCATGGACGCGATGACCGATAAAGACACGCTGGACGCCAACCCCGCCGAAGCCACTCCGCGCCCGAGCCGCGACGACGCCGAGGAAGCCGTGCGCACGCTGCTGCGCTGGGCCGGCGACGACCCCAAGCGCGAAGGCCTGCTGGAAACGCCCAAGCGCGTGGTGAAGGCCTACGAGGAATGGTTCAAGGGCTACGCCGAAGACCCCAAGAAAATCCTCGGCAAGCGCTTTGAGGACGTTCAGGGCTATGACGAGATGGTCATGCTCACCCATATCGACGTGGAGAGCCATTGCGAGCACCACATGGCGCCGATCCTGGGCACGGCGTGCGTCGCCTATCTGCCCGACCGCGCCGTGGTGGGCATCTCCAAGATCGCCAAGGTCGTGGAGATGTACTCCAAGCGTCTGCAGACCCAGGAGACCATGACCGCCCAGATCGCTGACGCCATCGAAGACGCCATGCAGCCGCGCGGCGTGGCGGTGTTCGTGGACGCCAAGCACCAGTGCATGACCACGCGCGGCGTGCACCACCCCAACGTCTCCACCATCACCACCGCGTTTTCCGGCGAGTTCAAGGCGAACCCCGAACTGCGCGAGCGCTTCATGCGCCTGTGCGAGAAGTCGGGGCGCTAGGGCGTTTTCGCCGCTCCATCGACCGATCAAGCCCCGGCGCCCCGCGCCGGGGCTTTTTCGTAACGGCGCCGCCGAGGGCCGACATTCAATAAGGCCTTCCTGTGACATTCCCGCCCACGGGGTCGAACCGGCCGGCTCGCCCTGTTAGGGCTCGGACCATCAGCGACACCTAGAGGGTAAGACATGATCATCCGTACGCTCGCCGTCACCGCCGCCGCCGCAGCGGCGCTGGGCTTCGCCGCCGCGCCCGCCATCGCCCAGGCGCCGGCGTCCGCGCAGGCTCAGGCCCAGATGCAGGTGGAGCCGATCTCCAACGACGACCTCACCGACGCCCAGGTGGACTCCTTCATCGACGCCGCCATGGGCATTCAGGGCCTCATCGCCGAGTATCGCCCGCAATTGCAGGCCGCCGAGAGCGAAGAGGCGATGATGGCCCTGCAGCAGGACGCCCAGGCCGACATCATCGTCGTGGTCGAGGACGCCGGGCTTACCCCGGACCTTTACCAGTCCATCGGCGCGGCCGCGCAGACCGATCCGGCCGTGGCCCGGCGCCTGCAGGCGGAAGCCCGCTCGCGCCAGGAGCCGGCCGAGTAGGCGCATCCCGCCTGAGACGGAAAAGGGCGGCCCGCCGGGCCGCCCTTTTTTGTGCGTGAATGCGAAAAGACCTTACGTCTCCGCCTCGGCGACCAGGGCCGGATCGGCCGGCGCCCCGTCGGCGGGCGCCGCGCCGTCGCGGATGGCGATGATGCGTTCGCGCTCGGCGGAGAACTGCTCAAGCTCGCCGTCGGTCAATGTCCGCCCGCCGGGCAGCTCCAGAGTCATCGGATTGGTGGGCCGGCCGTTGAGGTGCACCTCGTAATGCAGGTGCGGACCGGTGGAGCGCCCGGTGGTGCCCACATAGCCGATGATCTGGCCCTGCTGCACCCGGGCCCCGGAGCGGACGCCGCGAGCGAACCCGTTCAGGTGCGCATAGGCGGTCTCATAACCGTTGGCGTGCTGAATGCGGATATAGTTGCCGAAGCTGCCGAAGCGGTTGGCCCGCTCCACCACCCCGGCGCCCGCGGCCATGATCGGCGTGCCGCGCGGAGCGGCGAAATCGGTGCCGTTATGGGGCCGGTTGCGGTTCAGCACGGGATGGAAGCGCATGCCGAAGCTGGAGGAAATGCGCGCGCCGTTGATCGGCATCTTCATCAGCAGACGCTGGGCGCTTTCGCCATCAGCGGTGTAATAGCCGATCTCCCCGTCAGGCGCCTCGAAACGGAAATACTCCAGCGGCTCGCCGCGCCCGTCGAACACCAGATACAGGATATCGCCGGTGCGCACGGTTTCTCCGCGCCGGTTCACGAAGCGCTCGAAGACCACGTCGAAGCCGTCGCCCGGCTGGATGGTGCGAAAGTCCACCGCATAACCCAGGATATTGGCCAGCTGCACCACGATGCGGTCGGTGGCGCCCACGTCCAGCGCGGACACGTAGAGCGAGGAGTCCACCTCGCCGCGCGCGCGGACAAGCTCGCGATTGAGGGCCGGGACGGCTTCGCGCGCGCGGAAGCTGTCGCCGGTGCGCGCCACGGTGAGGGTGCGCTCGGAATCCGGGCGGAACGAGAACCCGGCCAGGCGCGCCGCGCCGCTGGTCTCGTCGTCGGCGATCTGGCGGAAGGTGGGCGTTTCCATGAACACCGTCAGGCTTTGCCCGGCGCGCAGGTCGCGCGCGGAGAACAGCGGCTCCAGCGCGGCGATGGCGCGCGCGGCGTCCACCCGGCTGGCGCCGGCGGCGTCGAGCACGCTGGCGAAGGTCTGACCGCGGCGCACGGTGAGCTCGCGGCTGGTCACCTCCGGGCGCCAGGCCGCGTTGGTGAACAGGGCGTGCTCGTCTTCAATCAGGGCGCGGCCGGTGTCGAACACCGCGGCGCGCACTTCTTCCGGGGCCAGCGGCTCCACCGCCGGCGCGGCCGGCGCGGTGAGCTCCATGATCTGCGACTCGGTGGCGCGCGCCACGATGGTGTCGGCCTCCGGCGAGGCCGCGCGGGCCGATCCCGGCTCCGGCGTGCGCAGAATAAGCAGTGCGGCGGTGAACAGCAGAACGCCGGTCAGCGTTAGGAAAAACGCGAGCGTGCGTGATCTGCGGGCGTCGGCGTGTCGAACGTCGAATCCGGACATGAGCGTGTTTTTAAAACCCCTCGTAACTGCCCATCCCTCGCGGTCGACATGGCGTCTTGCGCCTTCGCGGCCGCGAGCCCAGCTCTACTGCAATTACCAGACCGGGACGGCGCCGTCGGCGGCGCGGCGCAGTCCAGCCTGCATTATGTTGACCCAGCGCCTCGCGCTTGCCAAGCCGACGCCACGAAACACGGCGCGAATTAACAAACCCGTAAGCCTGATACCCCCGCCGCCTCATGGAGACCTGAATTGAAACAGACGCTTCTGCTCATCGCCGTGCTCGGCGGCCTGGTCGCCGTCACGGCCTGGGTCGCCATCGACACCTGGACCTCGATCGACGCGCAGATGAGCTGGCACGGCTGGCTGGCGATGGCCCTGGGCGTGGTGCTCACCGCTGCGGTGGGCGCCGGGCTGATGTGGCTGTTGTTCTATTCTGCCCGCAGCGGCCATGACGACATAGACGATCAGTTCTAGGCGCCTTTGCGGCGCCGCGGTGCGCAACTGGCGACTGTCGAATTTCGAGAATCGCGCCAGAGTGCCGTCCATGACCCAGATCGACGCGCTTTCCGCCACCGACCTCGCCGCCCTGCTCTGCTCGCGGGTTTGCCACGACATCGCAGGGCCCGCCAGCGCCATGGGCGCGGCCTTGTCCGTCCTTGACGACGAGGACGCGGCGGACATGAGAGACGATGCGATCGCGCTCCTGCGCAACGGCGCCGGCCAGATTCGCTACAAGCTTGAATACGCCCGCGTGTGCTTCGGCGCGGCCGGGTCGCGCAGCGGCGACATGGCGATCAGCGAGATCAAGGCGCTGGCCGGACCGATGTTCGCCGACGCGCGCGCCGACATCGCCTGGAAGACCGAAGCAGGCGAAATTCCCAAGACCGCCGCGCGCGTTTTGCTGAACCTCATCTGGCTCGCGGTGGAGACCCTGCCGCGCGGCGGAACGGTGACGATCGAAGCGACCGCCTCAGCCGACGGCGGCGCGCGCCTGCGCGTGGTCGCGGCCGGCCCCCGCCTGCGCCTCGACGAGGCCTATATCACAGCCTTCAAGGGCGAGGCGCCCGAGGGCGGGTTCGACGGCCGCAACGTACAGCCCTATTACGCCGGCCTCATTGCGCGCGAAGCCGGCGGCCGGGCCGAGGCGAGCCTGACCGAGGACCGGGTGGAGCTGGCTGCGCTCACCGGCTCGTCACGGCCGGCGCAGGCCGCCGAATAAGGGCCGGCTGCGAAAACCGGACATGCGTCTCTGAAACGCGCCGACGCCCAACACTCCATTAACTCTTCGCGTGACATTTTGCGGTGAGATACCGCCATGTCTGGGCTGCGGGGTTAATATTATGGATGAGTTGATCGGCGAATTTCTGAGTGAGACGTTCGAGAGCCTCGACGTCATCGACTCCGAGCTGGTGAAGTTCGAGGCCGACCCCACCGATCGGGCGACGCTCGACAACATCTTTCGCCTTCTGCACACCATTAAAGGCACGTGCGGCTTCCTGGGCCTGGAGCGTCTTGAAGCCGTCGCTCACGCCGGCGAGACCCTGCTGGGCAAGTTCCGCGACGGCGATCTGGTGGCCGATTCCAGCGCCGTGACGCTGGTCCTTCAGTCGCTGGACCGCATCAAGGAAATCCTCACCGGCATCGAGCAGACCGGAACCGAGCCTGCGGGCGAGGACTCCGATCTGATCAAGCGCCTGGAGATTCTGTCCGAAGGCGGCGCCGATCCCGAAGCCGCCGCGCCGCCGCCCCCCGCCCCGGAGCCCGAGCCCGAGCCCGTCCTCGAGGCCGGAGCGCCGGACGCCGTCGAGCCCGCGGAAGGGTTCGACGTCGATCTCGGCCGCGAACTGCGCCCCGGCGAAGTGTCGCTCGCCGATCTGGAGGCGGCGTTCATGAACACGCCCGGCCCCGACGAGGACGAGACGTCCGACGCGGTGCTCGCCGACGATGAGTTGGATGATGTCGAAGCCGCGCCCGTCCCGGCCGCGCCGACGGCGGCCGAGACCGCCGCCACGCCCGCCACGCCCGCCACGTCCGGCGGCGCGCCGCGCGCCAGCGCCACCATCCGGGTGAACGTGGACGTGCTTGAAAACCTGATGACAACGGTTTCCGAGCTTGTTCTGGCGCGAAACCAGATGCATCAGATCGTGCGCGGGGTTGAAGACAGCGCGCTGAAGACGCCGCTGCAACGCCTCTCCTCGGTCACCGCCGAACTGCAGGACGGGGTTATGAAAACCCGCATGCAGCCGGTGGGCGACGCCTGGAAAAAGCTGCCGCGCATCGTACGCGACGCCCAACAGGATCTCGGCAAGAAGATCAAGCTCGTCCAGGAGGGCGAGGACACCGAACTCGACCGCCAGGTCCTGGAGCTGATCAAGGATCCGCTCACCCACATGATCCGCAATTCCTGCGATCATGGGCTGGAGGCGCCTGAAAAGCGCGCCGCGGCCGGCAAGAGCGAGACCGGGACCATCAAGCTCGCCGCCTACCACGAGGGCGGCGCGATCATCATCAAGATCATCGACGACGGCGCCGGCATCGATCCGGCGAAGATCCGCGCCAAGGTGCTGGAGAAGGGCCTCGCCACCGAGGAGGAACTCGCCGGCATGAGCGAGGCGCAGATCCAGCGCTTCATCTTCGCGGCGGGCTTCTCCACCGCGGCCCAGGTCACAAACATGTCCGGGCGCGGCGTCGGAATGGACGTGGTGCGCACCAATATCGAACAGATCGGCGGCTCCATTGATCTGGCGAGCGAGGTGGGCAAAGGATCCACCTTCACCATAAAAATCCCGCTCACCCTGGCGATCGTGTCGGCCCTGATCATCAAGTCGGGCGAGCAGCGCTTCGCCGTGCCCCAGCTGTCGGTGAAAGAGCTGGTGCGCGTGGGGGCGGGCTCCTCCATCGCGGTGGAGACGCTTCACGGCGCCAACATGATCCGGCTGCGCGACCGGCTTCTGCCTGTGATCGGGCTTGATCACGTCCTCTCGCAATCCCTGCAGGAAGGCGAGATGTCGGGCTATGTCATCGTGCTCGAAGCCGCAGGCCGCAAGCTGGGCCTGGTGGTCGACGACGTGCTCGACACCGAGGAGATCGTGGTCAAGCCGCTGTCCGGTCCGTTGCGCACGATTTCCGTCTTCTCCGGCGCGACGATCCTGGGCGACGGTTCGGTGATCATGATTCTTGATCCCAACGGGCTCGCCCAGGAAACCGCCACCGAGACCGAGGACGCCGCGAACACCGGCGCGCAGGAGGCCGAAGCCGGCGCCGACATCAGCGCGCGCCAGCGCCTGCTTCTGGTGCGTGCGGGCGGTGCGGAGCCCAAAGCGGTGCCCGTCAGCCTGATCACGCGCCTGGAAGACTTCGAGGCCTCGTCCATCGAAACCGTCGACGGGCGCCACGTGGTCCAGTACCGCGGCCGCCTGTTGCCGCTGGCGCACGCCGGAGGCCATGACGGCTTCAAGACCGAGGGCCGCCAGCCGGTGCTGGTGTTCTCCGAGGACGGCAAGTCGGCCGGCGTCGCCGTGGACGAGATTCTCGATGTGGTCGAAGAGGTCCTAGACCTGGAAATGGGCTCAGAGCGCCCCGGCGTGATCGGCTCGGCCGTCATCAAGGGCAAGGCCACCGAAGTGCTCGACATCGCCTGGCACATGGAGCGCGCCTGGTCCGGCGCGCCGCAACGCAAGAAGTCATCCGCGCGCAGCGCCGTCCTGCTGGTGGAGGCCGACGCCTTCTCCCGGCGGATGCTCGCTCCGCTTCTGGCCGCGGCCGGCTATGACGTCACCGTCGCCGGCGGGCTGCACGAGGCGCGCGACGCCGCCCAGATGGGCGCGGCCTACGACGTGGTGGTGGGTGATCCGGGTGCGCTGAGCCGGCTCGCCTCGGAAGGCTATTTCGCCGACACGCCGCGCCTGGGCGTGGGAGAGAGCGCCTACGGCGCGCCCATGGACGGGTTCGTGGCGGTGCTCGACAAGGCCGATCGCGGCGGCCTGATCGCCATGCTGGACAAGGCCGCGCGCGCCGAGCGCGCCGTCGAAGCGGCGTAAGGGAGAAACGGCATGAACACCGAAGACCGGTTCGAATACGTCACGGTGAAGATCGGCGACCAGCTGTTCGGCGTCGAAGTATGCGAGATCCGCGAGGTGTTCTCGCCCCAGGACGTGACGCGCGTGCCGCGCGCGCCGGGCGAGATCGCGGGGCTTTTAAACCTGCGCGGCCGTATCGTCACCGCGGTGGACGCCCGCTTCAAGCTGGGCCTGCCCCCGCGCGGCGAGGGCGAGCCGGTGATGGCGCTGGGCCTTGAGGACGGTTCGGAGCTGTTCGGCGTTCTTGTCGACGAGGTCGGCGAGGTGATGCGCCTGAAGTCCGATACGCTGGAGGCCTCGCCCGCCCATCTTGATCCGAAATGGCGCGCCCTGTTGAAGGGCGTGCACCGGCTCGACAATCAACTTCTCGCCGTTCTGGACGTGCGCGCGCTCATCGCCTGGCGCACGGCCGGGTTGGCGGCTTAAGGGGACCGGCCATGAAAACCTGCCTGGTGGTCGACGACAGCCGCGTGATCCGCAAGGTGGCGCGCAAGATCGTGGAGGAAATGGGCTTCGCGTGTGAAGAGGCCGGCGACGGTCAGGAAGCGCTGAACGCCTGCCGCAAGGCCATGCCGGACGCGGTGCTGCTGGACTGGAACATGCCGGTGATGAACGGGCTCGATTTCCTGATCAAGCTGCGTGAGGAGCCGAACGGCAAGAAGCCGGTCGTGGTGTTCTGCACCACCGAAAACGACATGGGCCACATCACCCAGGCCCTGCGCGCGGGCGCCGACGAATACGTCATGAAGCCGTTCGACGGCGACATCATCGAAAGCAAGTTCGCCGAAACCGGCCTGGTCTGACACGAAAGACACCCCTTGTGAGCGCAGCCCCGAACCTGTCCCCGCGCGCCCCCGGCGCCAAGCCGCGCGTGCTGATCATCGACGACAGCGCGGTGGTGCGCGGGCTGGTGGCGCGCTGGATCGAACACGACCCCCGCCTCGACGTCGCCGCGACCTGCGCCGACGGCGAGCAGGGCGTGCGCAAGGCCGGCGAGCTGCAGCCCGACCTGGTAGTGCTCGACATCGAGATGCCGCGAATGGACGGGCTCACCGCCCTGCCGCTGATCCTCAAGGCCGCGCCGCGCGCGCGCGTGGTGATGGCCTCCACCCTCACCCGCAAGGGCGCGGAAGTGACTATGCGCGCCCTGTCGCTGGGGGCCGCCGATTACGCCCCCAAGCCCGAGGCGCGCGTCGCCGGCGCCGAGGCGTATCGCGAGGACCTGCTCGCCAAGCTGGTGGCCCTGAGCCCGAGCTATCGCGCCAAGCCGGCGACCTTCGCCCGGCCCGCAGCGGCGCCGGCGCGCCCGGCCGCGCGCCCGGCTCCTGTCTATCCCTCCACGCCGCGCACCGCCGTGGCGACCAAGCCGAGCCTGATCGCCATCGGATCGTCCACCGGCGGGCCTCAGGCCCTGCGCTCGGTCATGGCGGCGCTGCCGCACGACTCGCGCGCGCCGATCGTCATCGCCCAGCACATGCCCAAGCTGTTCACCGCCATCCTCGCCGAGCACCTGTCGAAATGCGGGCTGCCGGCGGCGGAGGCGAAACACGGCGAGACCCTGCGGCCCGGCCATGTCTATCTGGCGCCGGGAGATTTTCACCTGACCGTCCACGCCGGCGGCCAGGGCTTCACCGCCGAGCTGGATCAAAACCCGCAAGTGAATTTCTGCCGCCCTGCGGTGGACCCTCTGTTCGATAGCTGCGCCGCGGCGGCGGGGCGATCCTTGCTGGCGGTGGTGCTGACCGGCATGGGCCATGACGGACGCGAAGGCGCCAGGGCCGTTCGCGCCGCCGGCGGTCAGGTCATCGCCCAGGACCAGCCCACCAGCGTCGTCTGGGGCATGCCCGGCGCGGTCGCCGAAGCCGGCCTCGCCGATCAGATTTTGCCATTGAACGATATCGGCCCGGAACTCGCCCGGCGCCTGAAAGGGACGGTATGAGCGCGCTTCCCCAAGCCAAGTTCGAGTTTCTCTCCGGCGATGTGAGAAAACGCACCGGGCTCGTGCTGGGGCCGGAGAAGGCCTATCTGGTGGATTCCCGCCTCGGCCCGCTGGCGCGCAAGGAAGGGTTCGCCGGCGTCGAAGCGCTCGTCGACGCCATGATGCGCGGCGACAAGCCGCTATGCATCGCCGCGAGCGAGGCGCTGGCCACCCATGAGACCTTCTTCTTCCGCGACAAGACCCCGTTCGAGCTCTACGAAAAAACCATCGCGCCGGCGCTTAAAGCCGCGCGCGCCGGGCGCAGCCTGAAGATCTGGTGCGCCGCAGCGAGTTCGGGCCAGGAGCCCTATTCGCTGGCCATGCTCGCCGAGGAAGGCCTAACCCCACCCGCCGACATTCTGGCCACCGACATGTCCGGCCCCGTGCTGGAGAAGGCGCGCGCCGGCGTCTACACGCAGTTTGAAGTGCAGCGCGGCCTGCCGATCCAGCGCCTGGTGAAGCATTTCGATCAGCAGGGGGAAAGCTGGAAGATCAAGCCGCAAATTCGCCAGAAGGTCCGGTTTGAACAGGGCAATCTGCTGGACGACTTCTCGCGCTACGGCAAGCTGGACGTGATCTTCTGCCGCAACGTGCTGATCTATTTCGACATTGAGACCAAGTCGAAAATTCTCGACCGCCTCGCCGGCCAGCTCGCCGAAGACGGCTATCTGGTGCTCGGCGCGGCGGAAACGGTCGTCGGCCTCACCGAGGCCCTGCGCCCGGTGCCCGGTCAGCGCGGGCTTTACGCAAAACCCGCGACCGCGGCGAAGGCGGCGGCTTAAGGGGCGTTTCAGCGGTCACCCTGGCGAACCGGCGAACCGGTTTGCTCTTGGCCCGGCGCAGCCCCTATTCCTCCATCTCCTCGCGCAGCATCTCAAGCTCCAGCCAGCGCTCTTCTTTTTGCGCCTTGTCCTGGCCCAGGGCGGCGTGCTCGAGGCTGAGTGTGTTGAACCGGTCGGGATCGCGGCTGAACAGGCCCGCGTCGGCCAGCTCCGTCTCGATCGTCGCCATGCGCTGTTCGATCTTTTCGATCTCGCCGGGCAGGGTCTGGAGCGCGTGCTTGTCCTTGAAGCTCATCTTGACGGTGCGCGGCTTGGGCTTCTCGGTCTTTCCCGCCCCGCCGGAGGATTTCGCCGCAGCCTTGTCGGCGGCCTTTTCGCGCGCACGCACGCCCTCGCCGCGCTGATCGACCATGTCGGAATAGCCGCCGGCGTAGACGCGCCAGACCCCGTCCTCCTCCCAGGCGATGGTGGCCGTGGCGGTGCGGTCGATGAAGTCACGATCGTGACTGACCAACAGGCAGGTCCCGTCATACTCGCCGATCAGCTCCTCCAGGAGATCCAGCGTCTCCAGGTCGAGATCGTTGGTGGGTTCGTCGAGCACCAGCAGATTGGACGGCAGCGCCAGGGCGCGCGCCAGCATCAGCCGGGCGCGCTCGCCGCCTGAAAGGGCGCGCACCGGCGTGCGGACCTGTTCGGAGCTGAACAGGAAATCCTTCATGTAAGCGGCCACGTGTTTGATCTTGCCGGCGACCTCCACGCGCTCACCGCCGCCTGGCGCGATGGCTTCCGACACCGTCCAGTCGGGCTTGAGGGCGGCGCGCTTCTGATCCAGGCTCGCCACCTCAAGATTGGCGCCCAGGCGCACCGTTCCCGCATCGGGTTCGATCTCTTTGGTGAGCAGCTTGATCAGGGTGGTCTTGCCCGCCCCGTTCGGGCCCACAAGCGCGATGCGGTCGCCGCGCGCGATCTTGATGGACAGATCCTCCACGATGGGCCGGCCGTCATAGGACTTGGCCACATGCTCGGCTTCGACGACAAGCTTGCCCGAGCGCTCGGCCTCGGACAGCGACAGGTTCGCCGCGCCTTGCGGGCCGCGCCAGCTTTTCAGCTTGCTCTTCATCTCTGAAAGCTCGCCCACGCGCCGGACATTGCGCTTCCTGCGCGCGGTGACGCCGTAGCGCATCCAGTCTTCCTCGCGCGCGATCTGGCGCTCCAGCTTGTGGCGCTCCATCTCTTCGGCGGCGAACGCCTCGTCGCGCCAGGCCTCGAAATGGGCGAACCCCTTGTCCAGGCGCCGCGTCACGCCGCGGTCGATCCACACGACCTGGCGCGTGAGATTTTCCAGAAAGCGTCGGTCGTGGCTGATCAGAACCAGCGCCCCCTTATGGCTTTTCAACTCCCCCTCCAGCCATTCGATGACGGGCAGGTCGAGATGGTTCGTGGGTTCGTCCAGAAGCAGGATGTCGGGGTTCGGCGCCAGGGTGCGCGCCAGCGCCGCGCGCCGCGCCTCGCCGCCCGACAGCGTCTCCGGGCTCGCGTGCGGATCGACGCCGAGATGCTCCACCAGGTAATCGGCGCGATAATCCTCGTCGCCCGGCGCCAAACCGGCGCGGACATACTCGATCACCGTGTCGAACCCCGTCAGATCCGGCTCCTGCGGCAGGTAGCGCACGGTGGATCCGGGGTGCACGAAACGCTCGCCGGAATCAGCTTCGATCATTCCAGCCGCGATCTTCAAGAACGAGCTCTTGCCAGACCCGTTGCGGCCCACCAGCCCGATCCGGTCGCCCTCGCCGACGATCATCTCGGCGTTGGTGAGCAACGGGGTGGCGCCGAAGGTGAGCGCGATCTCGGACAGGGTGAGCTGCGGCGGGGCCATGGACGTCCTGGGTTAAAAATTGAATGCAGGCTTCAGCCTGTGCGTTAGCGCAAGCCCGCCCGCATGTCATGGCCGATCCGCAACGCGCAGGGAACCGCGCAGCGCCTGCGTGCGTTGTCGTTTTGGCTGTATGCGTTCAAATATTCACCTTGGCCGCACCCAGTAAATATAAACATTCGTGACAGTTTTGCACCGCAGCGAAATGGCGCTATAAGATCGCCCACATTTCTCGCGAACAAGGAGCGCCTCCCAATGGCTGCGACGTCTAAGAACCCGATTCTCGAGCGCATCTACAATCTTCAAGGCGGCCCGGAAGAAAACCGCGAAGCCTATGCCGACTGGGCCAAGTCCTACGACGAAGATACGGTGGAGGGCATGGGTTATGTCGCCCCGGCGGTGACCGCAGACAAGGTGAAGAGCCTTGTAAAGACCGACGCGGTGATCCTGGACGCCGGCTGCGGCACGGGGCTGGCCGGCGTCGAACTGGCCGAGCGCGGTTACAAGACGATCGACGGCATGGATCTCTCGCCCGACATGCTCGACGTGGCGCGCGAGAAAGGCGCCTACCGCAATCTGCAGACCGAGGACATGACCAAGCCGCTGTCTTATGACAGCGGCGTCTATGACGCGGTGGTGTGCGTGGGCACCTTCACCCACGCCCATGTGGGCCCGAAAGGCTTTGACGAGCTGGTGCGCGTCACCCGGACCGGCGGCCCCATCGTCGCCACCGTGCACGAAGAAGTCTGGGGCGACGGGTATGAGGACCACTTCGCCAAGCTTGAGGAGGACGGCAAGGCCAAGGTCGTCTCCATCGAGGAAGCGCCCTATCACCTTAACAAGTGCAAGATGGTGACGCTGGAAGTCCTCTAGGACACGCGCCCATCGTCTGATCGAACACCCCGCCCGGCTTCGCGCCGCGGCGGGGTTTTTGTTTGCGGAGGGGCTCGCCCGCGCCGATCGGCCGCGCGCTTGCCCGAAACCCGCCGCTGATTACTCTGGCGGGCGAGGCTTACGGGGAGGTTTCTCATGCCCATCGATTCTGCGCGCCGGATGGGCGCCGCCGCCCTGGCGGTGATCGCCGGTCTTATGATCGCAGCTCATTCCGCTGCGGCCGAGGGCCACGGCGCCGGCCCCGGAGCGCCGGACATCCTGCCTCTGCGTGAGCGGGCGGAGGTGATCGACACTATAGTTGAGCACCGGCTGGACGCCGTGATCCCCGAAATCATGCGCGCCGAAGGCGTTGATCTCTGGCTTTTGATGGCGCGGGAGTATTTCGAGGAGCCGGTGGTGGAGAGCATGCTGGACGCGCGCAGCATGGCCGCGCGCCGGCGCACCATCCTGATCTTCCACGATCCCGGCGAAGGCCGCCCCGTCGAGCGCCTGACGGTGAGCCGGTATGGCATGGGCGGACTGTTCGAGCCGGCCTGGGACCCGGACGAGGAGCCCGATCAATGGGCCGCGGTGGCCGGGATCATCGCCGCGCGCGATCCTGAACGCATCGCGGTGAACACGTCCGATCTCACCGCCTTCGCCGACGGCATGACGGTGAGCCAGTACGCCGCTTTTCACGCCGCCCTGCCCGCGCCGTATGCGGAGAGGCTGGTCTCCGGCGAGCGCCTGGCCGTGCGCTGGCTTGAGACGCGCACCGAGCCGGAGCTGGCGCTTTATCCAGATGTCGTTCGGATCGCCCACGCGATCATGGCGCGCGCGTTCTCAACCGAGGTGATCACGCCGGGCGAGACCACCGCCGACGACGTGGTCTGGTGGTATCGCGAGGAGGTCTCGCGCCTGGGCCTGAAACCCTGGTTCCACCCCTCGGTGGGCGTGCAGCGCGAAGGCGCTGAGGGCATGCTGCGCGGCGATGTGGTTGTGCAGCCCGGCGATCTTCTGTGGACAGATTTCGGGATCACCTATCTGCGCCTGAATACCGACACCCAACAGCTCGCCTATGTCTTGAAGCCCGGCGAAGCCGCGCCGCCTGACGGGCTGGTGCAAGGCCTTGCGAACACCAAGCGGGTGCAAGACATCCTGATGGAGACGTTCGAGGCCGGGCTCAGCGGCAACGAGATCCTGGAGCGCGCCCGCGCGCGGGCGATCGCCGAAGGGCTTGATCCGTCCATCTACACCCATCCGATCGGGCTGCACGGCCATGGCGCGGGGCCGGCCGTCGGCTTCTGGGACAATCAGGCCGGCGATCCGCGCGGCGCGGGTCCGATCCGGCAGGCCACCGCCTGGGCGATCGAGCTGACCTCCTTCGCCGCCGTGCCCGAATGGAACGGACAGGTGGTGGATTTCCGCTCTGAAAAGAACGCCGTGTTCGACGGAGAAGCAGTGCGCTTTCTCGACGGGCGCCAGACCGAGCTGATCCTCATCCCGTCACACTAGGGCGAGCGCGCCATCACCGAAGACGGCGAGACGTCCCGAGAACAGGTCAGCGGGCCGTAACGGCGCTCGGCGTGACCTTCGGCGACGAGGGCGCAGCTGAGATCCCGGCCCGCCGCGACGCAACGCCCGATGGTCCGCCCGTAATGATCCCGGCCGCTTGGCCGGCAAACCAGGCCCGGCGCGGCGAGCCTTTGAAGTTCGGCGCGGGCGGCGTGGGCGTCGCCCTCGACACAGCGGCGACCGGGCCGGCAATGACCGGGCAGTTCCGGCGCGTCAATCCCGGCAAGACGGATGCGCTCACCGGCGCAGTCCAGCGTATCGCCGTCGATCACGCGCACGTGGCGGCAAGTTATCGCCGATGCGCCGCCGCCGGCCGTAGACGGGGTCAGCGCCCCGGCGGCGGACCCGATCTGCGAGCGCACCTCAGGCTGGGCGAGCACGAACACGATCACGAAGACGAGCGCGGCGTCGCGCACCCGGCGCAGCGCGCGGGCGCGAAGACGCGCCTGTCTGGAAAACGCAATGACCCGACCCATGGCCCGTCCTCGATCGCTCGAGCGGGCAGGGTCGGGCCATGATTGTTAACGGCCGGTTGAGCGGGCCGGTGAAGCGCGCCCGCCCGCGCCTTACCAGCCGCCGGTCCAGGTCAGATCGATGCGGACAGAGCGGCCCGGCTCGGACACGCCGGCGAAGACGCGCTCATAGTCCTCTTCAAACACGTTCTCGACGCCGAAATCGATGCGCAGGCGCTCGGCTTCAAACGGGCGCCAGCCCGCGTAAAGGTCGAGCACGGCGTAGCCGTCGCGCTCCGCGGCCGGGTCGGAGGTCTTGTCGAACTCCCCCGCGAAGCCGAGGCGCCCGCCCAGGGTCAGGCGGGCCGGCTCGATCGTGTAGCGCGCGCTCACATGGCCCATGAGCGGCTGCAGCGCGCCCAGCGGCTCGCCGGTGGCGGAGTTCTCGCCGTCCACCTCGAACAGGGCGCCGGAGAGCTCCAGCGGGCCGTTCACATAAGCCGCTGCGATTTCGAAGCCCTCAAGCTCGGCGTTATTGAGATTGTCCGCAAAGCTCGTTCCGGCCGAGCAGGGTGCGAAGAAGGGCGGGATGAAACAGGTGGGCGAGAAGCCGAAGTCCACGCCGGTGTTGATCAGGTCCTCGGCTTCGGTGGTGAACCAGGCGCCCTTGATCTCGACCCGGTCGTTCGCGCCGAACACGCCCTCATGCATGAAGCCCGCGCCGATCTCGAACGTCTCGGTCTGTTCCGGCTTCAGGTCGGGATTGGCGACGAATTCATTGGTGACGAAGACCGGCGCGCCCAGGACCGGGTGCGGCAGCGAGAAGTGCGTGTCCGACAGGTACAGCTCGTTGAGCGAGGGCGCGCGGAAGGCCTCCGCCCAGCTGGCGAAGAGGCGGACGCTCTCGTTCGGCGCCAAGGTGGCCGCAAGGCGCGGGGAGACCGCCTCGTCCTCGTTGGAGTCCTCGCCCTGGGCCTCGCTTTCAAAGCTGTCGAAGCGCACGCCGGGCAAAAGGATCAGCTCGCCGCCCGCGCCGAGATCCAGCCTTGTCTCCAGCTGCGCCCAGGCCCCGGTGAAGCGGGTGGTTCCGCTGGGCACGCCGCCGCGGGTGTTGTCGGGGGTCTCGCTGTCGAAGCCCACCTGCTCGTCCTCATAGGTCTCCGCGCCCAGAACCAGCGCCATGTCCAGGCCGCCGACTGCGAACTCGGCGCGGTTCTCCGCCCGGATCCCGATGGTGGTGAGGTCGCGTTCGATGAAGCGGTCAATAGCCGGGTCGACTTCGTCCACCTCGCCCACATTGTGATAGGCGGTGGTTTGGAAATTGATCAGCGGGCTTTCCGGGTCGAACGCTGCTGTGGCGCGGAAGCTGTCGGCGGCGACATCCTTTTGCACCAGCGGGTTGAGCCCGCCAACAAGCGACGCGC
Source organism: Oceanicaulis sp. (assembly GCA_040217555.1). Lineage (GTDB taxonomy): Bacteria > Pseudomonadota > Alphaproteobacteria > Caulobacterales > Maricaulaceae > Oceanicaulis. Next base: position 17,566 of record JAVJPX010000008.1, on the reverse strand, counting down.
CCTGGCCGTTATTGGGCTCCAGCGCCTCATTGCGGAAAGACAGCCAGCCCAGCTCCAGCTCCAGCGCCTCGGTGACGTCCCATTCGCCGGCCAGCAGGGTTGAAACGATCTCGTCCTCAGCCGGCAGGTCGTCGCCGGAGCCCAACGCGATATCGGAGGAGGAGCGCGCCGACACCGCGGCGATCCCCTCGAACGCGCCGGCCTCGCCGAACACGGCGGCGGAGCCGCGGGTCTCTTCATTGACCGAGCGGTAGCCGAGCGAGGCGCGCGCCCCGAACGTCTCGTCCTCGCGCAGAAGATCGTCGGCCTCCACGGTTTCGAACGCGATCACGCCGCCCGCCGCGCCCGAGCCGTAAAGCGCCGAGGCCGCGCCGCGCACCGTCTCCACCCGGCCGAGGAGCGAGGGGTCAAGGAACAAGACGCCGTCATGGGCCGAGGCGAAATTCTGGCGCGCCCCGTCCACCAGCAAGGTGACGCTCTCGCGCCCGAAGCCGCGCAAATTGATCGTCTGACCGGTGCGGCGCGGACCGCCGGCGACTTCAAGACCCGGAATATCCTCCAGCAGCTCGGCGAGATCGCCGGGGCGCTCCTGCTCCAGCGCCTCCAGATCGATGGCGCTTGCAAGGCCTGGATAATCGAAATTGGACAGGTTGGTGCGCGTGGCTGTGACGACGATGACGTCGCTAGCCTCGGTCTGCGGCGCGATGTCGGCCCTGCTTTCCGCGTGCGCCGGCATGGCGGCGGACACCGCCAGCACCGATGCGCTCGCGCCTGAAATCAGGAAAGACCGGATGTTTAGTGAGGAATTACCCCGCGCCGTCATAGTCTTAGCTCCGTTCTGCAAGTGGTTCGCATTCGCGAGGCATATAAATCGAGTGCTTTTGCGATTGCAAGTATGAATCGTTCGCAATAAGAAACGGGGTGCAGGGCGGATCGTCCGGCGCCGCCGGCTGAGCCCGCCCGCCCCTGTTTGGACACGCTGACGGAGCGGCGCGACGCGCGCCGGCATGGACATGACAACGATGCTGAAAACCCTGCTCATCACCGGCGCGGCCGGGCTTGCGCTCACCGCTTGCGCAGTCACGCCCCACACCGCCACGGCGCCCGGAGCCGGCGCCGCGGTGTCGGCCGAAGCCGAGCGCGCCCAGTTCGAGGCCGACCGCCAGGCGATCCTCGCCATGGCCGGCGAGTACTCGGTCACGTTCGACTTCACCGAGTTCCTGCCCATCGCGGCCGGCTATGAGCTGAAGGAGCCCAAGGTCACCCCGGCGCGCGAGGTGGTCTATGTGATCGAGGACGAGGGCGACTTCATCTCGCTGCAGCACCTTCTTCTGGTCGGTCCGCCCAACGAGCCCACCGTGATCAAGCACTGGCGCCAGGACTGGGCCTATGAGCCGGACCGCCTGATGGCCTATCAGGGCTTCAACGCCTGGGAGATGCTGGACGTCGCCGATGATGAGGCCGACGGCGCCTGGTCGCAGACGGTCTATCAGGTGGACGACTCCCCGCGCTACGCCGGGCTTGCGCGCTGGGAGCACGCCGAAAACGCCTCGACCTGGGAGCCGGCGTCAAGCTATCGCCCGCTGCCGCGCCGCGACGCCACCACGCGCGACGATTACGACGTCATCGACGCGGTGAACCGCCACACCGTCACCGCCTGGGGCTGGACCCACGAGCAGGACAACTCCAAGGTCGTGCTGCGCGACGGGACCCCGCGCGAGCTGGTGCGCGAGCACGGCGTCAACACCTACACCCGCACCGACCTCGCCCGCGACGATGCGGCGGAAACCTATTGGGCCGCCACCGAGGACTACTGGGCCGAGGTGCGCGATGCATGGGACGAGATCATGCTCGCCGAGCGCTTCTCCACCGAGGACGACGCGGACGGCACCCTGCTCTACGGCCCGGTCCTCAGCGAAGGCCAGGCGGTGTTCTTCCAGGCGAAAACCACCGAGGACGCCTTCGCCGAAGCCGCGGAGATCATCGAAATGCGCGTCACCGCCGACGGCGAAGCGGTCGAGGTGCGTTAGACGCGCCCGCGACAGCGCCAGAACCGCATGCCATCCCTCTGACTGAATGGGGCGATTCAGTCAGAGGGGGCATGCACGACTCTGATCGTCAAGCGGCCGCTCGTCCGCCTGCCCGGCGCCGGGATGATCGCGCCAAGCAACCGGGACGCCGGCTTCGCTCCAGCGCATTTTTGATGCCGTTCGGGCTTGCCTGAATGCCGAGGGGCGCCGCTTTCGTCACCCGTCCGCCTGGCAATGCAGGCGGCGGAGGCGATGGCGGCGGACCGGTCTAGAGCCCCATCTGCTTCACGGCGAGGTCGCGCATGATCTCCTCCGACCCGCCGCCTATGGCCATGACTTTCACCTCGCGGTAGATGCGCTCCACCGCACAACCGCGTAAGTATCCCGCGCCGCCGAGGATCTGCATCGCCTCCGAGGCGCAGAACTCAGCGGTCTTGGAGCTTAGCACCTTGGCTTTGGCGAGTTCGGCGGCGGGCATGGGCGCGCCGGCCTCGCCGGCCTGATTGATCCGCCAGGCGATCATCTGCAGATAGGCGTCCAGCGCGTCGATCCTGGCGCTCATGTCGGCGATCTTGTGCCGGATCGCCTGGTGCTTGATCAGCCGCTTGCCGAAGGTCTCGCGCTCTTGCGCGTACGCAACGGCGTCGTCAAGGCAGCGCCGCGCCATGCCCAGGCATCCGGCCGCCAGGCTCAGCCGCTCGTAATTGAAATTGTCCATGATCGCGAGCAGGCACGCGCCTTCTTCGCCGAGCTGCGCGTCGGCCGGCACGCGGCATGCCTCAAAGCAAAGCGTGGCGGTGTCCGAACACCACCAACCCATCTTTCTCCTAATCGGCGTGCGGGTGAAGCCGGGCGCGTCATGCGGGACCAGAAACAGGCTGATCCCGCCGAACCCCTCCCCGCCGGTGCGCGCGCCGACGACGTACCAGCTCGCCTTCATCCCGCCGGTGATGAAGGTCTTTTCCCCGTCGATGACCCAGCCGCCCCCGTCGCGGCGCGCGCGGGTCTGGATACGGGCGAGATCGGAGCCGCCGGACGGCTCGGTCATCGCCAGCGCGCCGCCGGCCCGGCCCGTGACGATCGGCGTGAGAACGGCCTGTTTTTGCGCCTCGCTCGCCAGCTTCGCGACGGGGCCGGTCATGATCCCGCGCGAACCCAGCGAGGCGTTCACCCCGCCCACACCGGCATAGGCGAGCGCCACCCCGGAATCGAATCGCATCAACGCATCATCGACCCCATTGCCGCCATAGGCCTCGGGTATGCCGAACCCGAACAGGCCAAGCGCCCCCGCCTTCTCATGCAGCGACCACGGAAAATCGCCCGCCTCGTCCCACGCGTCGGCGTGGGGCGCGATTTCAGCCTCCACGAACCGCTCGACGGTTTCGCGAAAGGCCTTTCGCTCCGGCGTGTCGAACGGGCGGGCCGGCGATCGGGATTGCATCACGGAGCGCTCCTGAAGCTGCATCACCGACAGCCTAGCGCGGTTCGCCCTGCTGTCGACGCGCCCGCCCCAAGCGCGCCATGCGACGAAAGGCGCATAGACAACGCGCCGCTCCCCGATATTTCCTTGAAGCGGGAAACATATTTTTATGCCCGCGCCAAAACAGCGCATCAATTAATAGGTGTTTTTTATACGCGCAACGTGCACTATTGCGCGACCTTTAAAAGAAGAGCTGAAATGGACATGCCCATTAGAATGCATCGTGAAGACGCGTTTCTGACGCAAGCCGCCGCCGATCCGGCCCGCTTGCTGGTGACGGCTCAGCGGCGTCTTTTGGGTGCGAATCTGACCGCGGACACGCTGTTGCGGCGCGGCGACATGCTGGCGCTGGACGCCGGCCGGGTGGTCACGGTGAACGCCGAACTCGAGCCCCAAATCTCCGAGCTTCTTTCCAGCGCCAGTCACAAGGGCCACCGGATGCTGCTCACTTGTCCGGGCGGTGACTTGACCTGGTCCGCCTCGGCGAAAATCTTGTTCGGGGCGGACGCTGCGCCGCAAACGATCCTGCTCAGCGCGCGTCCGTTGATGAAGTCCCAGCCTTTATCGGGCGCCGAGCTGTCCGCCTTGTTCAAACTGTCGCCGGCTGAGGGCCGCCTGGCGGCGGGACTCGCCGCAGGTCACACTCTTGCGGAGATCTCCGAAAGCAGCGGCGCCCACATCTCCACCCTGCGCGCCCAGCTGCGCTCGGTCTTCAGCAAGACCGGCGTCTCCAAGCAGTCCGAATTCGTCGCCGCCGTCTGGCGCGCCGCCTCGGTGTGAGTCGAGCGCGCCCGCGCAATCCGCTCGCCGGGCCTTGACCGCCCACATCGCCCCAGAAAGCAAGGCGAACCGGCGATCAATGCGAGATCGCCCGCCCCCGCGAGTGAAACTCCGCCCCGAAAGACTGCCCTGTCGGGCTTGGGAGCGAACATAAACAGCGCACCCGAAGCAGGCGAACTTCGAATCCGCAGGGTCCGCAAGCGCGACCGCCCGCCCCCGGACTTGATTGTGAAGCGTCAGAGCCTTTGATTCAGCTCCGTCAGAAAACTTGATTCAGTCCGAATCGCCTGGAAAGGCCTCTCCACGCGCTTGTCGCGCTCATAAGCTCTATACAGTTTGCCGTGGGAAGCGGGATGCACCTCAGTGAGAGGCCTAGACTGCGATGGGATCATGTGAACGCCGGGAAAGCTGCTTTCCACTGAACCGGCAGCAGCTCGGACAGCGCCGTTGCGAGACACGGAGCTATCGTCACGCCGCGCGGCGCGCCTTCAGCTCGGCTATCAGCTCGTCCACATCCGGATCAATCGCATCACCGGTCAGAATTTCGTGGTATAGTGGGAAATTGCGGATGCGGCTTTCCAAGTCCTCGCGCAGGTCGAGCGTATAATAACCGATCTGGTGAAAATACATCACGCGCGCTCGGGCTCGGGCCATTTCAGGCCGATTGCCGCGGCGCTTGAAGACCTCGGTGAGAAGCTTCATCCACGCTTCGTCGATGCGCTTGGTCGCGGCGGCGACCTTTTCCGATTTGCGCCCCCAGACCCGCATGGCCATGTCAAACGTGAGGACGTCCTCCTCCATGGCGACCCAGAACCGGATGCAGTCGGCGAGCGTGGGCGAGCCGCCCCGCTTGGCACGCAAGGCGTCGATCCCGGCGATGTTGCGGGCGGTCCAATCCTCCAGAAGCGCGTTAAGCAAATCCTCCCGGCCCTTGAAGTGCCAGTAGAAGCTTCCCCGCGTGATCTTCATGCGCTTGGCGATCACGTCGACCTTCACGTCCTCGACGCCGGTGTCGATGAAGATCTTCTTGGCCGCTTCAAGCCAGTCGGCGCGGGTATAGCGTTTGCGGGCCTCGGTCATGGAATACTCCGGGCTTCGGGCGCTCAGCTTGCAACATACAGGGGTGTATGTCACGCTTCCGCGAAAGGCGGACGAAGATCGAAGCCGGGAGAATAGCCTTGAACATGGCGTTGCGCGACCTTGCCGACCGGTACTGGGCGTTTGAACGGCGTGAGTATCCGCTCAACGCCATGATCGCCGGTCAGCCGACCGAGGATGAAGTGGTTTTCCGAGAAAGCGAGGAAGATTATGCGCGCAAGGGCCTCGCCGCCGCGGAATTTCTGGCCGAGCTTGAGTCTATCGACCCTGCGCGCCTCTCCGGACAGGAGGCCGCGACCCATGCGCTGATGCGCCACGAACTCACGCTCATTCGAAACCTCTACCAAACCGGCGCCCATTTGCGCCCCTCCCTGTTTCCGGTGGGGCCCGATTTCAACACAGTTTTTCTGGCCAACTCGACGGCGCTGAATTCGCGCGCCGAGGCGGAGCTGTGGCTCGCCCGGCTTGAGACCCTGCCGGCCTTCGTTGACGACCTGATCGCCAATTTTGAAGCCGGTCGGGCGCGGGGGTATCGCTATCCGCGCGTCGTGCTGGAGCGCGCGATTGCTGTGGTTGACGGGTATCTTGACGCTCCACCCGAAGGCTCGGCCTGGTACGGGCCATTCAAACGATCGAGCGTCGCGGCCAGGATCGAGTCGATCGCGCGCCTAGCGTTGAAGCATATTGCGGATACGCTGCTACCGGCTTTCGCCGGCTATCGCGCCTATCTCGCCGACGTGCTCCTGGCGGAGGCGCGCGAAACACTGTCGATCTGCGATGAGCCTGACGGGGACGCGTTCTACGCCGTGCTCGCGGCAAGGTTCACCACCACATCCATGAGCCCGGCCGCGATCCATGACCTCGGTCTCTCCGAAGTCGATCGGCTTCGCGGTGAGATGGAGGCATTGGCGAAGACACACGGTTTCTCTGACGCCGCCTCGCTGAAGGCGCACGTTATGGAAACAGCGACGGGCGACCTGGCTGACGGCGAGGCGGTGCGCCGAAACGTCGAAGTCCTGGCCAAGCGCATCGATGCGAAGATTCCCGCCTATTTCGGGCGCATCCCCCGCATCACTTACGGGATCGAGTCCATGAGCCCCGCTCAATCCGAGCGCATGCCGCCGGCCTACGCCCAGCCCGCCCCGGCGGGCGGGGGGCAGGCGGGCCTGTTCTGGGTCAGCGCCATGCCGGAGAAATGCCCGCGCTACATGCACGTGCCGCTGACATTGCATGAAGCCTGGCCGGGCCATCTCATGCATATCGCGCTGATCCAGGAGATGGACCATCTGCCTGAGTTTCGCCGGTTCGGCGCTGTGAAATACACGCCGTGCATCGAAGGTTGGGCGCTCTATTGCGAGACGCTCGGCAAGGACATGGGTTTTTACGGCGCGGTGGAGGATGATTTCGGGCGCCTCGACATGGAGATGTGGCGCGCGGTGCGGCTGGTCGCCGACACCGGGCTACACCTTAAGCGCTGGAGCCGGAAGGAGACCGTCTCCTACATGCTCGATCATCTCTCTCTGTCGCGCGAAACGATCGAGGCGGAGGTCGACCGCTATATCGCGCTTCCCGGCCAGGCGCTGGGCTATCAGATCGGAGGCTTGAAGGTGCGTCACCTGCGTGCGCGCGTGGAGGCGGAACTCGGCGAGGACTTCTCCCTGCGCGACTTCCACGATGCTGTGACCGGCGCGGGGGCGGTGACGCTGCCCGTGCTTGAGGAACTCGTGACCGCCAGCCTCAGGAGCCGAGTGCGTGCCGCTTGATGAGACAAGCGGGATCTGGTGGGAGCGGCGAGGCGAGGGGCCGGCGCTCATGCTCGGGCCGGCCATCCTTGAGAATCAGGGCGACATTATCGGGCCACCGATGGACGCGGTTCTGGAGCGCTATCTCGCCCGCCTGACCGACCGGTTCACGGTCGTGACCTTGGATTATCCCGGCATTGGAAAGAGCGCCGACATTGATCCAGCGACGCTGACGGCCGGGCGCGTCTGCGCCGATTTTCTGAAGGTGGCGGACGCAGCAGGCTTCGACCGCTTCACATATTGGGGCACGAGCTGGGGCGCCGCCATGGGCCTTCAGCTAGCGCTGCGCACCGATCGGCTCGACGCGCTAATCCTGGGTGCCTGGACGCCCCTGGGGGCGCCCTATGCGCGCCTGCTACAGGGCGCGCGCAACAGCCTGCCCGATCCGGAGCCGGGGTCGCTGCGCGTTCTGAGGTCAAAAGCGCAATACAGCCAGTGGGTGGCGCTTTACGAGAGCCTTGAAGGGTTCGACGACGCCGTCGCACTCGCGTCGATCTCGTGTCCACGCCTCGCTTATGCGGGGGAGCTGGGCGACAGCGGCGCGGGCGGTCTGGACCTGCCGATCGCCAGCACGCTCAAAGCGCGCCGGGCGGAGATCGAGGCGGCCGGCTGGCGGGTCGAGCTCCTTCCCGGGCTCGACCATGGCGGCGCGGTGATGGGTCCCGACGCGGTCATCGACCGGATAAACCCGTTCCTCGATGAGATCGCGAGCAGGGACGAATGACGACTACAATTCCCAAAGCCCGGTTGGAGGAGGCGCGCGAGCTGATCGCCGGCACGCTGGTGTGGGACAACCACGCCTGCATGCCGCTCCGGCCTGAGGATCCGGCCTTCCTGCAGCGGCTTGAAACGGTCGCGGCCGCCGGTGTCGACGTGGTGAGCCTGAATATTGGCTTCGGCTCTCAAGACCTCGACAGCCATGTCCGAAATCTCGCTGCGTTCCGCGTGTGGATCGGCGCAAGACCTGACCAGTATGTCCTCGCGAGAACCCTCTCCGACATCGATGCGGCACGCCGTGCCGGAAAGCTCGCCGTCATCTTTGACATCGAGGGTCTTGCGCCCTTCGATGCGGGTGATCACGGCCTTGTCGAGATGTTCGCCACCCTCGGCGTGAAATGGGCGCTCGTCGCGTATAACCGCAACAACGCTTCGGGTGGGGGATGCATGGATGAGGACGGGGGGCTGACCGACCACGGGCGCGCTCTCATTGCAGAAATGGGCCGCGCGGGCATGGCCGTGTGCTGCTCACACACAGGACACAGGACCGCGATGGAGGTGATTGAGGCCGCGGACGGCCCGGTCATCTTCTCCCACTCCAACGCGAGCGCGGTGTTCGACCATCCGCGCAATATTCCGGACGATCTGATCAAGGCTTGTGCGGTTACGGGCGGCGTCGTCGGGGTGAACGGCATCGGCGCGTTTCTGGGCGAGGGCCTTTGCGGGAGCGATCTTGCTGAGGCCATGGCGCGGCACGCCGATCACATGCTCAACCTGGTCGGCGCTGATCATGTGGGGGTCGGGATCGACTATGTTTTCGATCAGGCCGAGTTGATGGAATACCTGGCGACAATGCGCGACGCCTTCCCAGACGAACCCCAATGGCGCGAAACGCCCAGGCTCGCCTCCGCCGAGGTCCTTCCGGAGTTCGCGGCGAGACTGCTGGAGCGCGGCCATACGGCTCCCACGCTTGAGAAAGTTCTCGGCGCAAACTGGCGCCGCGTCGCCGAAGCCGTCTGGCGCTGAATTGTGCATGACAAAGGGCGCCGGATCGCTCCGGCGCCCTCGCCCATTCCCCTGGAAAAGCCTTGGCTAGAAGGTGAGCCCCAGCCCCAGCCCGAAGGTGATCGGCCGCCCGCGCGCGGGGATCGTCACGGTGCCGATCGGGGGATAGGTCGTCCCGTTGTCGTCGAGCGCGTTCTCGACAAAGCCGTAGACCGTAACGCGATCGAACTCCGCGCCGGCCTTGAGGTTCACGATCGTGCGTGCATCCACGAAGGTGAAGGTGTCGAACGGCGGGCTCGGCAGATTGCGAAGCGTGTTCTGAGACCCGTCGGTATATCCAAGATCGCCGCGCGCGAAGCCGATGACGCCGTTCGCCATCGGGCGGCGATAGTCGGCGGACAGCGAAGCCGTCCATTCCGGTACGAGATCGAGCGGATCGCCGGCCGCGTGCGTGGCGCTGGCGCTGTCGTATTCCATGTCCGTCCAGCCGACCGTCGCGCCCAGTGTGAGCGCGTCGGAGACTTGAAGCTGGGCTGCGAAATCTGCGCCGTAGCCCGACGCCGCGCCGCCGTTGGCGGTGTAGGGGATCGGCACGCCCGGCGCGATGGTCAGGGTCTGCTGCACGTCGCTCCAGTCATTGTAATACACCGCGGCGTCGACCAGCAGCCGGTCGCCAAAGAAGTATTTCTTCGCGCCGATCTCATAGGTCCAGAGTTCTTCCGGGCCGAAAGTCGCCGGCGGCGGCGTGAAAATCGGCGGTACATTCGTGCTGTTGAAACCGCCCGATCGGAAGCCCTTGGCTACGGTGGCGAAGACGATGCCGCCGCCGAAATCGTAGGTCAGGTTCACACGCGGGTTGAAGCTGTCGAACGTCGCCGAACGCACCGGCGCGCCAGGGAACGCCTGGAGGGTGCGCTCGTCTTCGAAATAACGCGCGCCGAGCGTGAGGGTGAGCGCATTGGTCAGCGCGTAGTCGCCCTGGCCGTAAATCGTCCAGAATTCCGACGTGTTCGTGGCCGCGGGCGCGCCGAACAGATCGAAGATCAGAGCGCTGGTGGGCGTCGGGCTGGTTACCGAGAAGGAGCTGGCTACGCGCTCGTCCTCGATATAGGTGCCGCCCACCACCCAGTTGAAACGGGCGTCGCCGTTGGAGGTAAGGCGCAGTTCCTGGCTTGTACGCTCGAATTCGCCGTCTGAATAGACGACCGCCTCGGTGATGTCGCCGGGGGCAAGGCCCAGACCGCCGAAGGCGATGGGAACGACTGAGAATCCGATCGTAAAGTCGGACTGATCGACAGCCACAGAGGTCTCGCGGTCGATCAGGCCTGTCGAACTCATCAGCGTGGCGAAGCCGAAATCGTATTCGGCCACCAGGTTGGCGATGGTGAAGTCGTCCTTCGACGGAGCACGGCCCGGCGCAGAGTTGAACATGTTTTCATCGGCGAGCGTGCTGTCGTCCTCCTCATAGCTCTGCGCGAGCGCCAGGAGGCTAAAGCTCAGCCGGTCGTTCGGCTCAATCCGCAGCTTGCCGCGAATATGGGAGATCGTAGAACTGTTCGTGTCATCGCCGTCCGGCGTATCGATCCATCCGCCCGCGTCCTCTTGGGCCCCCGCAAGCCGGAGTCCGACGCGGTCCTCGATGATCGGAATGTTGGCGACGGCTTCAAGCCGGTAGCCGGCTTCGCCCCCGTCAGTCGTGGAGGCTTCCGCGCCGAAGCGTCCGGAGGCTTCATCCAGAACCGGATCGGCGGTGATGTAGCGAATGGTGCCGCCCATGGAGCTTTCGCCATAAAGTGCCGGCTGCGGGCCACGAAGAACTTCGACGCGTGCAAGGTCGAGAAGCTGCGGGCTTAATGCGGCGCCGGCGGCGCCGGGGGCGATCGAGAGTTCGTCGAGATAGGTGCCCACTGTCGGCGCGCCGACGAATTGCGAGACGCCGCGCAGCTGAATCTGACCGGTGCCGGGGCCGCGATCGGAGATCGAAAGCCCGGGAACCGCGTATTGAAGGTCGCGCAATTCGGTGACGCCGCGGGCCTCGATGTCGGCGCCTGTGATCGCGGTTATGGAGATCGGTACGTCCACGACCGATTGCTCACGGCGCTGGGCGGTCACGGTGATCACGTCCTGGCGTGCGGCCGGCTCTTCGGCGGCGTCCTGGGCGTAGACCGCGGGCGTCAGCGCAGTGGTGAAAAGGAGGCTGTAAACGGTGGCCTTGAAGCTACGGCGCTTATTCATGACGATCTCCCCATTGGTGACCGGGTTTTCCCGTGTCGACATTTCCATACAGTGCTGTACTGTTTTTTTTCTGTCAAATTGTCTGCAGGCGGTCGAGCCGGCGCCTGGGCGATAAGCTTGGGAGTGGTGCGCGGAAGACACGAATTCGCGCATTCAATCGCGCCGGCCCGAGAGGCCAGGGGAGGACAGCATGAGCGAAACGGCCGCGCATCCAGAGGCGGATCGCGAGGAGACCCATACGCCCGGCGCCATGAGATGGGCCTGGTACGGCCTTGCCGTCCTGGTCACGGCCATGGTGTTTTCGCTGGTGAACCTGCAGATGATTTATCTGCTGGCCGAACCGTTCAAGCGTGATCTTGGGCTGAGCGACGGGCAGGTGGGCCTCCTGACCGGGCTCGCGCTCGGGCTGACGCTTTCGATCATGACCTTTCCCATGGGTTGGCTCACCGATCGGACCAACCGCAAGGTGCTGCTGGCGTTCTGCGTCGTCCTTTGGTCGCTCGCCACCGCCGGCGCCGGCCTGTCCCAGACCTATTCCCAGCTCTTCCTCGCGGTCATGGGCGTCGCCGTTGGAGAGGCGGTGCTGGGCCCCATTGTCTACTCGATCATCCCTGACCTGTTTCCCGAAAAGCGGCGGGTCCTGGCGAACTACATCTTCTTCCTCGCCTCGGTGCTGGGCGCCGCCATCGGCCTGACTATCAGCGGCGCGTTGATCGGCGCTATCGATGCGTGGCGGGCGGCGGGCGCGATCGCGCCTGCTGAATTCGAAACCTGGCGGATCGCCATGATCGCCTCGGCGCTGCCGGGGGTCTTGATCGCGCCGGCGATCTTGATGATGCGTCTGGACCGCAAGGGCCGCGCGGCCGAAGGCGGCGGGGAGTGGGGCATGATCTTCGCCTTCGCGCGCCGCAATGCGCGAACGCTGTTCGGCGTCTTTTTCGGATTCGGTCTCTCCTACTCCGCCAAGAGCACGATGTTCATCTGGGCGCCGCCCATGCTGATCCGGGTGTTCGAGGAGGGTGAGGCGGCCGTCGGCGTAAAGCTCGGGCTTGTGACCGCAGTCTCCACCATAATCGGCGTGCTCGGCTCTGGGCTCGCCTATCGCGCGCTCACCGCAAGGCTCGGCGCTGTCACCGCGCCGCGCGTCGCGCAGGCGGGCTTGGCGATCGCAGCACTCGTCCTCCCGGCGTTATGGCTCACCGACACTCTGCTTCAGGCTTACGCCGTCCTCTTCATCTTCTCCGCAGCGTCGACGGCGGCGATGAGCCTCTCGCCCACCATGCTGCAGGACGTCTCCCCGGCGCCGGCGCGTGGGCGGGTGGTGGCGGCCGGCGGCATGGTGGCGATCGGTTTCGGCGCCCTCACGCCCGTGGCGGTTGGCTACGCCTCCGATTTCCTGTCCGGCGACAGCGCCGGCCTTGTCCAGGCGATGGTGATCGTCGGCGCTCCGCTCCTGGTGTTGAGCTGCGCCATTTTGTGGTTTGCCGAAAAGACGATCGCCGCCACCATCGCGGATGCGCGCCGCCTCTCCTAGCGGTCAGTGGCGTCAAGCAACCCGAACCGGTCGAGCAGAGCGTTGGGGTCCGGGTCGCGGCCCAGGAACTCGCGAACTGCGACATCAGGCGGCACGGTGTTGGCCGGCTCCAGAATCAGGCGGCGATAGCGCGCGTTGAGCTCGGCGTCATAAAGCCCAGCCTCGCTCGCCAAGAACTGCGCCGCGATATCCGCTGCGATCATGTCCGACCAATAATACGTGTACACGCCGGCGGCGTATTCCCGGCTGAAGGTGTGGAAGGCGTGCGGCGCGGCCAGCAGCGGCGCGACGGACGCAGGCGCGCCAAGCTCGGCGATCACCTGCGCCTCCACCGCTTCTGCATCGATCTGGCGTCCGTCGGCGAGCTGGTGGAGCCGCATGTCCGTGATTGCGGTGAGCAGATAGTCCAGCGTGGCCGAGAAGACCCGGTCGAACTGCTGGGACGCCTTCAGCTGACTGATCAGCGTGTCTGAGATCGGCTCGCCGGTCTCGACATGGCGCAGATGGCGGCGCATCAGCGCTTCGTCCATGAACCAGCGCTCGTGAAACAGCGAAGGCGCTTCGATGAAGTCCCATGGCAGGGCGTACGTGCCAAGCGAGGGATAGGACGCAGCGCTCGAGAGCGTGTGCAGCGTGTGGCCGAACTCGTGAAAGATCACGTTGGCGCGCTCGAACGGCATCGTGGCCGGCTCGCCGTCCTGCGGCGGCGTGGCGCTGGAGTGCAGGGCGACGAGCGGCAGAACCTCGCCGTCAAAGGTAGATGCGGCGCGGTACTGCGAGGCCCAGCTGGAGGGATTTTTGCCTTCGCGCAGGAACAGGTCCATCCACAGAACGCCTGCGACCTCGCCGTCCTGGCGCACCTCATAGACTTCGATTTCCGGCGCCACGGTCTCCACATCCTCAAGGCGGGAGAAGGTGAAGCCATAGCCGCGCTCGGCGGCGTCGAACATCGCCGCGCGCACGGTGTCAAGCGTCAGATAAGGCTCGACATCCCGGATGGAGAACCGAATCTCAGCCTCGCGGAGCTTCTCGCGGTAAAACAGCCGGTCATGGGCGGCGATCTGGAAATCGGCCCCGTCGGCGTCGGCCAGAGCCTGCATTCTGGCGAGTTCGTCTTGCGTAGCGGCCCGTACGAGCTCCCAGCCCTGGAGCATGAGATCGAGCGGTCGCTGCGGCGTGCCGGCCATGCGTGTCGCGGTCTGGTACCGGGCGAAATTCTCATAGCCCAGAAGCCGCGCCTTCTCTCCGCGAAGCGCGAGAATCTCCGTCATCGTAGCCGCATTGTCGTGCTCGCCGTCGAAGCCGCCGCGCCCGATCCACAGTTTCCAGACCGCCTCGCGCAACGCCCGGTCTTCGGCAAATTGAAGCACAGGCCAGACTGTCGGTCGGCGGATGGGGATTGCGAATGCACTGTCGCGCCCGCGGCTCGCCGCTTCGGTGCGCGCGGCCTCGATCTGCGCCGGACTGAGACCTTCAAGGCGCGCCTCGTCTTCTACGAACACCGCGAGTTCGGCCTCCTGCGCCAAGACATTGGCGCTGAACACGCCGCGCAGCTGCGCCAGCCGCGCTTCGATCTCGCTCAGGCGCTCCAGCGCCGCGTCTTCAAGCCCGGCGCCGCGATGGCGCAGATCAGCAGTGATCACTTCGGTAAGGCGGACGGCCATGGGGTCGGGAGCGCTCTCAGGAAGGCCCTCGGCGATCGCCCCTAGCCGGGCGAACAGCGCATCGTTCGCGACGATTTCCGCGTCGAGCTCTGCGACCATCGGATTTATTGCGCCCGCGACCGCCGCGATCTCGGGGGTCCGCGCCGTCGAGGCGAAAAGATTCAGCAAGGCCTGGCAGCGTGACAGGCGCATGCCTGCGCGCTCATAGGCGAGCACCGCGTTCTCAAAGGTCGCCGGCGCCGTGTTCGCACTGATCGCTTCGATTTCGGCCCGTTTCTCGCCCAGCGCTGTCCGGCAGGCGCTTTCCAGGCGGGCCGGCGTGACAAGGTCGATGGGCGGAAGGCCGCCATAGTCGCCGGGCCAGTCCAGCAGCGCCTCGACCGCCGGATCCGAGACTTCGAGCCCGCCGACAATCTCTTCGATCACCGGTGCGAGATAATCGGGCGCCTCGTAGATGAAGTTATGGCCCGTGCCCTCCGGCGCGTAGATCCGGGTGGCGTTTGAGCTTGCGCGCAGGAACTGCTCTCGCGTCACCCGGAGAAAGCGCAGGAAGCGCTCAGCCTGGGCGTCGTCGGCGGCGACCATGGCGGCGTATTGATCGACCTGCGGTTCGGTGCGCGGCGCGATCAGAAACACCGGCAGGTCCCCGAGATCACCCTCAAATACGTGGGTCTCGAAGGCGACGTCAGCGAATCCCTCCGGCGTCAGCTCAGCGTAGATCGAGGCGTCGGCGAAATTGTGCCCGGCCCGCCGGTTAAGCGCCATGAGCGCAGGGAAGGGCTCCGCGAATACGTCCGGTTCGCCATCGGCGCGGATCGGCGGCTCGAAGCGTTCGAAGCCGTAAAGGCCGAACAGCCGGCGCCAGCCCGCATTGCGGCTCATGGACTCCAGCGAGCCGAGACCAGACCGGTCCAGCCCGTACATCACCACGTCGGGCGGCGTGGGATCGAGCAGGACGAGTGCGGCGGTGCGCTCGGGATGACGCCGCGCGATGTTCGCGGCGAGCAGGCCTCCGAATGAATGGCCGATAAAGACGAAGGGTCCCTCTTCGCCGGCTGCGTCCAGCGCGGCGATCAATTCTTCGGCCTCTTTCGCGGTGGTGCGCGGGAAAGAGCCGGTATCGCTCCAGCCCGTGCCCGGCCGGTCGAGCAAGATCGTCCTGTGGGTCTGCTTAAGCGCGGCGTGAAACGGATACATGGAAAGGCCGGCCGCATGTCCGCCGCCGAACCAGACGAGCGCGGGACCCTGCTGCGGTCCTTCGGCGAGCACATGGATGCGGCTTCCCTCTACATCCACGAAGGCGCCGGGCGCGGGAAAATCCGCCTTCAGCCCTGCGAGGCGAACCAGATGGCTCGCAGCGCCCAGACCCGCGAGCACCGACAAAGCCGCCAGGGCGTAACCGGCATAACGCAACAGGCCCGGGGCGAGACGGGCCAGCGCGGCGCCCGTCGCAAGCCCGAGCAATGCGATCACAAGCCCTGCGTATTCCTGGCTGGCGAAGGCGTAGATCGGCTCGCTCATAAGGTCTCTCTTTTCGGCGTCGCAGCTTGTGCTGTCGCACGGCTCCGGTCATTGTTCATATCAGTACAGTACTGTATGGTCATAGCTGTCAAATTACGGATCGTGCATCGGGCGGATAGCGAACATGAGCGAAACTGCCGACATCGTCATCGTCGGAGCGGGGGTGATCGGCCTGTGCGCTACGCTCTCGATTGCACGCCGTAGCCGACTAAAAGTCGTCCTCCTGGATAAGGGTGAGGGACCGGGCGAGGGCTCCACCGGCGCCAGTTCGGCGGTATGCCGGTTTCGCTATTCCCGTCCGGAAATGGTCGCCCTGGCGCGAGACGGAATCGCCGGCTATAGGGCGTGGTCGGACTATCTCGGCGTCGATAAGCCCCATGGCGTGTATCAGCGCCACGGCAATGTCTGGCTTGGCCTGACGCCGGATGATTATGAGGGCGAGGTCGAACGCATGACCGCGCTTGGCGTGCGCACCGCCTATCTGGACGACGATGGCCTCGGCGAACTTTTCCCCGCCCTGAATCGATGTGTGCGCCAGCCGGACTTCGAGACCGGCGAGGCGCACGCATGCGCTGGCGGAGGGCGTCATTTCTACGAGTTTGATTCCGGCTATATGGAGCCGGGCGACGTGCTCACCGATCTTCTTGAAGCATGCCGGGCGCTCGGCGTGTCGGTGCGCTTTAAATCCGCCGTTCGCGACGTTGAAACGGTGGCCGGTTCGGTATCCGGCGTTCGCCTGGAGGCCGGCGAGCGCATCGGCGCCGGTGTTGTCGTGAATGCGACCGGCCCCTGGTGTGCGCGCCTTATGGCAAGCGCAGGGCTCGACAATCCGTGGCCGCTCGTGCCCACACGGATCCAGATCGTCCAGATCGACCGGCCCGACGGTCTGGACGGCGATATTCCCATATGCGCCGACCCAGCCTCAGGAATCTACTTCCGGCCCGCGCGCGGCGGCGATCAGATCGTCGTCGGCTCGCTGCTGGAGGAGGACGAACAAGAGCGCGTGGGCGATCCAGACGACTTCCTGCGCCTGGCCGATGATCACTTCATGAGCGAAAAGCTGTTCGCGCTCGAGCACAGGCTTGGGCGGCTCGACTATTCCAAGGCGATCGTGGGCTATTCAGGGCTCTACACAATCAATACCGCCGATGTTCATCCGGTGGTCGGTCCAACACCGCTATCGGGTTTCTATGTGGCGAACGGTTTCAGCGGCCATGGCTTCAAGCTCGCCCCGGCGATTGGCCGCCTGCTGGCCGCACAGATCACCGGCGAGGCGGGCAGCGGAGACCCGGATATCGACCCGGCGTTCCTGGCGTTCGGTCGAACGCCGATCCGGATGCAGTCAAAGAGCGTGTTGGCCTGAGCTGACAGGCGGCAAGGCGCGAAGGGCGTGGCGCATGACTGACCTGAGCCCCGCGCCGTCCTTGCTTTCTATAGGGGCGCTGCGGGTTGCGCGCTAAGCCAGAACGTTGGATCGCCGGAAGGTGGAGTTTCCCGGCTGTGAGCACGGCGGCGAGCTAGCTTTGGCGCAGTGATTATGTAAGGCACCCGGGACGTTGTACTGAACCGCCCCGGGTTTCCCGGAGGCTGTTTGGTTTGATTGTTACGCGGCCATGCCGGTTTGATCCAGGTTTTCGTAGTAGCGTTCTTCGGCCTCGGCCGGTGGGATATTGCCGATCGGCTGGAGTATGCGGCGGTTA
>JAVJPX010000018.1:0-59847 GCA_040217555.1 Oceanicaulis sp. | reverse complement strand
CTCTTCCTTGGTCAGGATGTAGGCTTCAGCCTCGAACTTGGAGTGCGGGGTGATCGAGCCGGGCTTGCACAGCACCTGGCCGCGCTCAACGCCTTCACGGTCGATGCCGCGCAGCAGCACGCCCACATTGTCGCCCGCCTGACCCTGGTCCAGAAGCTTGCGGAACATCTCAACGCCCGTGCAGGTCGTCTTCACGGTGTCGCGGATGCCCACGATCTCGATCTCTTCGCCGACCTTCACAACGCCGCGCTCGACCCGGCCCGTCACCACGGTGCCGCGCCCGGAGATCGAGAACACGTCCTCGATCGGCATCAGGAAGTCCTGGTCGATCGGGCGCTCCGGCGTCGGGATGAAGTCGTCGACCGCCGCCATCAGCTCCTTGATCTTGTTCTCGCCGATCTCAGGGTCACGCCCCTCCATCGCCGCCAGCGCCGAGCCGGCCACGATCGGAATGTCGTCGCCCGGGAAGTCGTAGGAGGACAGAAGCTCGCGCACTTCCATCTCCACAAGCTCAAGAAGCTCCTCGTCGTCGACCTGGTCGACCTTGTTGAGGAACACCACCAGCGCCGGCACGCCCACCTGGCGGGCCAGAAGGATGTGCTCGCGCGTCTGCGGCATCGGGCCGTCGGCCGCGTTCACCACAAGAATCGCGCCGTCCATCTGCGCCGCGCCCGTGATCATGTTCTTCACGTAGTCGGCGTGGCCCGGGCAGTCCACGTGCGCGTAGTGACGGTTGTCCGTCTCATACTCCACGTGCGCCGTCGAGATCGTGATCCCGCGCGCCTTCTCTTCCGGCGCGCCGTCAATCTGATCATACGCGCGAAAATCGCCGAAATACTTCGTGATCGCCGCCGTCAGCGTCGTCTTGCCGTGGTCCACGTGACCGATCGTGCCGATGTTCGCATGCGGCTTCGAACGTTCAAACTTTTCCTTACCCATCGTCGTGACCCTCACGCTTAGGACTGCACCAGGGCGACGCGCGGGCTGGCCGCCGCCGCGAAAAACTGAGCGCGGGGCATAACGTCCGATCCCAGATAAGGCAAGGGGGGCGATGCCGGGCGCGCATCGGCGCGCGGCTTTGGCGGGGGCGCATGCTGCGCCGCGCCTTTGCGCCGAGGCGCGCCCGGCCTCCTCAGACGCTAGCGGCTCGTGACGGTCGCCACATCCGCGTCGCCAAGCGGCGTGACCACGACGCCGTATCGCCCCTCAGGCAGGGCGGGCGTCTTGCCGACATTGCGGCGCGCGGTCGCCACGTCATCCGCACGCGATTCATCAAGCAGTGCGATATCGATACGCTCGGCGAGCAGGGTCCAGCACTGGCTGATATTCACCGGGCTGGTGATGCCCAGGCACCCCTGCAGCGTAACCTTTACGCCCTCGATCGAACCGCCTTGTTTCACAGGCTCGATACACAGGCGCAGACGGGCTACGCCCCATTCGTAAACCGTCACGCACTGGCTCGCCACGGAATACCGCCAGCGCCCGCCAAAAGCGTCAACCTCGACGTAGAACGTTCCTTTTTCCCGAATGAGGCGCACACACGCGCGAATGCGCTCCTCGACATCATCGAACGGCCACGGCAGCTCTATACGGATGCGTTCATCAATACAGCTCTCCCAAATGACGGAAGATACATATGCAGTCTTGTCCATTGCTATGTCCCCTGGCGTTTGCATGCGAGTCCTATTGAGCTCGCCTGAAGACAGGCCGGCGGCTGCGCGGCCCGGGCCGAAAGCACACTTACTGGTTGCCGCTCGACCTAACACAACCTGAGCAGACTTTATCGACGTTTGCAATTTTTGGTAAGAATATAAAATAAAACGCACGCAAAGCGTGCCGCACTCATCCCTCGGCGCACAGGATCGAGTGCTCGGGGCGGCGCGATAGCAGACAGTACTTAGAGCTGCGCGAGGCGGGGCCAGCGCACGCCCAGGCCTTGGAGACAGGATACACGATCACGGGGCTAATCGCGCCTGCGCTGACGGGCGATCTCAGCGGCGCGATGGAGCGGGTAGCGAGAATCGAACTCGCACGTTCAGCTTGGGAAGCTGACAGGCTACCATTACATCATACCCGCAGGCGCCGGGGGGCGTATCTATCAAGCGCGCGGGTCGGCGCCAAGCGCCATGCGCGGCGGGGCTCTGACGCGAAGGTGATGACGGAGCGCCTTGGCGCCGCGCCGGTGTGCGCCCTAGCTTCTCACTGGCACGCCATTGCAAGGATTCTGCGCTTGACCCCCGACGACCAGACCGCGCCCCGACCGCTTTTGAAGTTCTGCGATCCGCATGTCACCGCCAGGGGCGAGGCGCGCGCCAGCGTGGATTTCCGCGCGCTGGAGACGCTGTGGTTCAACACCGGCACGCTGTGCAACATTGCGTGCGCCAATTGCTATATCGAAAGCTCGCCCACGAACGACCGGCTGGTCTACCTGACCGAGGCCGACGTGGCGCCCTATCTCGACGAGATCGACGCGCTGGGGCTCGGCCCGTGCGAGATCGGCTTCACGGGCGGGGAGCCGTTCATGAACCCGCATATGAACCGCCTGGCCGCCATGGCGCTGGAGCGCGGCCACGCGGTGCTGATCCTCACCAACGCCATGAAGCCGATGATGCGCCCGCAGGTGCAGGCGGAGCTTCTGGCGCTGAAGGAGCGGTACGGCGACGCGCTCACCTTGCGCATCTCCATCGACCACCACACGCAGGCGCACCACGACGCCGAGCGCGGCGCGGGCAGCTTCGAGGCGACGCTTGAGGGCGTGCGCTGGCTCGCCGCGAACGGGGTCCGGCTGTCGGCGGCGGGACGCGCGGTGTTCGAGGAGGACGAGGCGGCGGCGCGCGCCGGCTTCGCCAGGCTGTTCAAGGCGCTGGGCGCGGACATCCCCGCCGGCGATCCCTCCCGCCTGGTGATCTTTCCTGAAATGGACAACGGCGGCGACCCGCCGGAGATCACCACCGCCTGCTGGGATATTCTGGGCAAGGACCCGGCCGGCGTGATGTGCGCATCCAGCCGCATGGTGGTGAAGCGGCGCGGCGCCGAGCGGCCGGTGGTGCTGTCGTGCACGCTCATCCCCTATGACGACGCCTTCGAGATGGGCGAAACGCTCGCCGATGCGCTCAGGCCGGTGGCGTTGAACCATAAGTTCTGCGCCCAGTTCTGCGTGCTCGGCGGGGCGAGCTGCTCGTAAGCCGGAGCGGGGGTTTCGACGCCCAATGCGCAGATTTTCCGGAGAAAAGCGGCGGTTCGGCCGTTTTTCGTTCGATTTTTGCCCGCTCTGCTGAAATTATTTCGTGATATTTCAAAGAAACTTAAGCGCATATTCGCGCTTTGTGTGACGGTTTTGTAAAATTTAGCTTTTCATCCGGGTTCGGAGGTATTACGGTTTTGTGACTGTTGGGTGACAGAACCATAACAAGAAACCGTCAAAGCGGGTTTTCGCGGCGCTCACCCTTCCGCAAGGCCCGTTTCTCCAAGAGGAGACCCGAGATGAAGAGCTTTATCTCCCGCGCCGCGATCGCGGCCACTTTCGCCGCCGCCGCGCTGTCCGCCCCGGCCCTCGCCCAGGACGCGCCGACGTTTGAGTTCACCGTGGACCGCGGCGCGCTGACCAGCGAGACCGACGTGCGCCGCGCCTATCAGCGCCTTGAGAGCGAAGCCGGCCGCTACTGCCAGGCGCTCGACCTTGTCGACAGCCGCGCCACGGCGCGCTGCCGCTTCGACGTCGTCGCCAACGTGGTCAACGCCGTCGGCGAAGAGCGCCTCGCCGAATATCACGCCGAGCAGCTGCGCGACGGCCGCATGGTCGCCGCTGCCGGCGGCCGCTGATCGATCCTTTATCGGCGCCCCGGCGCCGGTTTTAGACGCGGTCCGCCCCGGCCCCGGGCGGGCCGCGTTTTTTATGGGCTCGCCGATGGGCGCGGCCGGGCTATGATCCCGCTTATGCTCCGCACGCTTCTCCTCCCGCTCGGTCTGGCGCTTTCCGCCTGCGTGTCCGCGCCAAGCACCGACCCGCAGGATTTGCCGGCCGGCGCCTGGACGCTGGATCCCGGCCACACCAGCGTCACCTGGCGCGTGCGTCATCTGGGCCTGTCCTGGTACACCGCCCGTTTCGACACGGCGCGCGCCAGCCTTGAATTCGACCCCGCCGAGCCCGAAGCCGCGCAGCTCACCGCCGTCATCGACGCAGCCTCGATCTCCACCGGTGATCCTGAGTTCGACGACACTTTGCGCGGGGCGGGCTGGTTCGACGCCGAGCGCCACCCGGAGATCGTGTTTCGCTCCACGCGGATCGAAATCACGGGCGAGGATACCGGGCGCATTCACGGCGCGCTGACGCTGAAGGGCGTCACCGGCGAGGCCGTGCTGGAGACGGAGTTCTATGGCGGGCTGTTCAACCCGCTGGAGGGCCGCCGGGCCCTGGGGTTCGGCGCGGATATGACGATTGACCGCACCCGATTCGGGGTCGGAGGGCTTCCAGGAAACTTTATCGGCGACGAAGTTCGGTTACGAATAGAGGCGGAGTTCCTGAAAGCCGAGGAGTAAGCCCATGTCCGACGCCGTCGCCCCTTCCCCCGCCGCGCCTTCCGGGCGCTACTCGGCGGTCGCCATCGCCTTTCACTGGGTGATCGCGGCGCTTCTGGTCTCCATGGTCTTTTACGGCTGGTGGATGGAGGGGCTGCGTGAAGCCCTCGGCCGCGGCGAGGTCTCGGTCGGGTATGTCAGCGGCGCTTACAACTGGCACAAGACGGCGGGCATTCTGGTGCTGCTCCTGTCGCTCGGCCGGCTGGCCTGGCGCCTGACGCACAAGCCGCCCGCCCTGCCCGGCCACATGAAGTCGTGGGAGCGCCTTTTCGCGCGCTTCACCCATGTGGCGTTCTACGCGGTGATGATCGGCGCCCCGCTGGGCGGCTACGTTACAGCCTCTGCGTTCGGCGACAGCTTCCCGATCCTGTTGTTCAACGAAATCACGCTGCCCAAGCTTCCCGTTCCGCAGTCCTCGGAATTTCGCGAATTCGCCGGTTCGGCGCACGGCGCGGGCGGCTGGGTGATCCTGGTGCTGCTGGCGCTGCACGCCGGCGGCGCGTTGAAGCACCACATCCTGGACCGCGACGGCGTGCTGACCCGCATGATCCCCGGCCTCAACGTCCCGCCTCAAAACAAGGCGTAAGCGTTTCCGCAGCGGAAAGCCGGCGTTTCCAGCCGCCCGGCTTGTATGTGCATGGCGGCGGCGTAGATATGAGACCGGTTCGCAATCAGACCGGAGCCTCATTCATGCGCCGCCTTCTTCTCGCCGCCGCCCTGACCGCCATTTGCGCCGCGCCGGCCATCGCCCAGGACTGGGCGCTGGACCGCGCGGCCAGCTCGGTCGAGTTCGAGGCCAGCGCCTTCAACACCCCGCTCACCGGCGCGTTCGAACAGTTCAGCGCCGAGATCCGGCTCGATCCGGCCGATCTCGCCGGCGCGCGCATCGACGCCTCCGTGGACACGTCCAGCTTCGCCCTGTCCAACAGCCAGTATCGCTCCAACCTGGCCGGCGGAGACGGACTCGCGGTGGAGGCCCACCCGCAGGCGCGCTTCGTCTCCCAGGATATCCGCGCGGTGGAAGGCGGCTACGAAGCGGTGGGCGAGCTGTCCATCAAAGGCGAAACCCAGCCCCTCACCCTGCCCTTCACGCTGGAGATCGACGGCGACCGGGCGGTGGCGAACGCCGCCTTCACCATCGAACGCGCGAGCTTCGGCGTCGGCGGCGGCAGCTGGAGCGATGTGGGCCCTGACGTGACCGTGACGCTGCATATCGAAGCCGACCGGGCGGGGTAGCAGCGCGCAATCGCACATGCGGCCCCCGTCCCCCGGTTCGCATCCCCGACTTGATCCGGGATCGAGACCGGGGCCTTGCAGCGTCTCAGGAGCAAGCGCCGGAGCGGCGGTGGGCCTCGCCTCAGCGCTTATGATTGAAGCGCTGCAAGATCCCGGTTCCGCACCCGGCTTTCGCCGGGAGACGGGCCGGGAAACGCGGTCTTTGAGTTTGCACAAAGCCAAGCCGTGATTGATCCATTCCGCCGCTGAGCCGTTACCGGCTCATGCTTCGCTTGCTCCCATGTCTCGCCGCGCTCCTGCTGCTTGCGTCAGCGCCCGTTATCGCCCAGCAGGAGGAGACGGCGGACCCCGAGCCGGACGCGCCCATCGCAGCTGAAGCCGCGCCGAACGAGGACGCGCGGATCGCGCGGCGGATCGAGGCGCTGTTTTCTGAAATCGACGCGCTCTCCGGCCTCTCGGTCTCCGTCGAAGCCGGCGTGGTGACGCTGTCGGGCGAAACCACGAGCGCCGAGGCGGCGCGCCGGGCCGAAACCCTGGCGGCGCGTGTCGAGGGCGTCGCCACGGTGGAAAGCCGGATCGAGCGCGACGTGTCGCTGACCGGCCGGGTCGATCCGGCGCTGGGCGATGCGGCCGAACGCGTGCGCGCGGCGGTGCGCGCCCTGCCCCTTGTGGGTCTCGCCCTTGCGGTCTTCATCGCCATCGCCCTCGCCGGCTGGCTGATCGCGGCGCGCGGCGGGCTATGGCGGCGCGTGACGCCCAACCTTTTCATCGCCGAGCTTGTGAGCGGCGTGGTGCGGGTGGTCGCGCTGGTGCTCGCCGTGATCGCGGCGCTGACGCTGCTGGACGCCACCGCGCTGCTAGGCGCGCTCCTGGGCGCGGCGGGGGTGGCGGGGCTCGCCATCGGCTTTGCGGTGAAGGACACGATCGAGAATTACGTCGCCTCGGTCATGCTCAGCGTGCGCCAGCCCTTTCGGCCCAACGACCATGTGGTGATCGACGGCAAGGAGGGCCGGGTGATCCGGCTCACCTCCCGGGCCACCGTGCTGATGACGCTGGAGGGCAATCATCTGCGCATTCCCAACGCGGCGGTCTTCAAGGCGGTGATCCTGAACTACACCCGCAACGCAGAGCGCCGGTTCGACTTCAAGCTGGGCGTGGACGCCGACGACGATGCGCAGGCGGCGGTGAAGCTGGGGATCGAAACCCTGCAGGCGCAGGACTTCGTGCTCGCCGATCCCGAACCCGCCGGCTTTATCGAGCAGGCGGGAGACTCCACCCTGGACCTGCGCTTCCTGGCCTGGATCGACCAGGGCGCGGCCGATTACCTGAAATCGCGCTCGGTCGCGCTGGCCGCAGTGAAGGCGGCGCTGGAAGACGGCGGGTTCACCCTGCCCGAGCCCATCTACCGGCTGCGCTTCGACAACGCCCCGCCGGCGCAGGGCGAGCCGCCGCCGGCGCGCCCCCGCAAGCCCGCCTCGTCGACCACAGGCCAAGCCGACACCCGTCCCGACGAGGCCATCGCCCGGCGGGTGGAGGCCGAGCGCGCCGGGGAGGACGCCCCCGATCTCCTGTCGGAGACCGCCCGCTCGGAATAGCCGGTTTGCGCTTTGGCGCCGGGGCGCCTATTTCGGAGAAAAGCGTAGCGGAGGCGCCTTGATGCTGATTCTTCTCTCCCCGGCCAAGCAGCTCGATTTTTCAGAGCGCGGCCAGGCCCCGACCATGACCCGGCCCGCCCTGATGGAGCGCACCAGGGAGCTGTCGAAAACGACCGCAAAGCTCACCGGGCCGCAGCTCGCCGATCTGATGGGGTTGTCCGACGACCTCGCCAGTTTGAACCGGGAACGCTTCAAGGCGTTCGATCCCGACAGCACGGAGGGACGCCCGGCCGCGCTTGCGTTCAATGGCGAGGTCTATCGCGGCCTCGACGCGCCCTCCATGGACGCCGAAGACCTGCAATACGCGCAACAGCATCTACGAATTCTGTCCGGGCTGTACGGCGTGCTGCGCCCGCTCGACGCCATTCAGCCCTACCGGCTGGAGATGGGCACGCGGCTGAAGACGAAGAAGGGCGCGAACCTCTATCAGTTCTGGGGCGAAGATATCGCCGATCAGCTCAAGAGCGATCTGTCCGGCCACGCCTCTCAGACCATCGTCAACCTCGCCTCCAATGAATACGCCAAGGCGGCCAAGCTGAAATCCTTGGGCGTTCCGGTGATCAGCGCGGACTTCAAGGAGGAGAAGGACGGGCGCTTACGCGCCCTCATGGTCTACGCCAAGAAGGCGCGCGGGATGATGGCCCGCTGGATCATCGAAAACCGCATCGAAGATCCGGCGAAGCTGAAGGATTTCGATCTGGACGGCTACGCCTATGACGCGGACGGCTCCAGCGAGGACACCCTCCTCTTCACGCGTCCGCAACCGGCGCCGAAAAAGGGTTAGGGGTTGAGCGGACGCACATCGCGTTCGATGCGCGCACCGGCTTCGGTTTCGGCGCGCGACAAATCGTAATTCGCCTGCAAGGTCATCCAGAACTGCGCGCTTGTACCGAAGAAGCGCGCAAGGCGAAGCGCCGTCTCTGCGGTGATCGCCCGGCGTTCCGCTGCGATCGCCGACACCGCCGAAAGCGGCAGGCCGGTCTCGCGCGACAGCCTGTTGCGCGACACGCCGAGCGGCTTGAGAAACTCCTCACGCAGCACCTCTCCGGGATGGGTTCGGATTCGCGTCTCAGTGATAGTCGACAATCTCCACCTCCATTGCGCCGCGCTCGGTCCAGACAAAACAGATACGCCACTGCGCGTTGATCCGGATGGAATGCTGTCCCGCGCGATCCCCGCTGAGGGCTTCGAGCCGGTTTCCTGGCGGTGCACGCAGATCGTCAAGTCGCGCCGCTGCGTCGAGCATGTCCAGCTTGCGGGCTGCGACGCCGCTTAAGGCCGCCCAGCCTGCTTTTCGAGGCGGCCGACCGGTCCGGAAAAACCGTTCGAGAGCTGCGTCGCGAAAAGACCGGATCATTACATCAAAGGTATTCCTTTACGCGGAATAGGTCAACCACCCGCCCCTTGACCGCCGCGCCCGCTTCGGTGTTTCTGCGCTGCAGCATAAGCAGGAAGCGGAGCCTCCCATGGGCGCGGTGCGCGTCGATCTGTCCGGCCAGGCGGCCGTCATCACCGGGTCCACCTCCGGCATCGGGGCCGCGCTGGCCGAAGGTCTGGCGAAGAACGGTGCGGACATCGTGCTCAACGGCTTCGGCGAAGCTGCTGAGATCGAAGCCCTGCGCGCCCGGCTTGAGAGCGAATTCGGCGTCTCGGCGCGCTATCACGGCGCGGACATGACCAAGCCTGAGGAGATCGCCGATCTCGTCAGCTTCGCCCATGGCGAATTCGGGCGCCTGGACATTCTGGTGAACAACGCCGGCATCCAGCACGTGGCGCCCATCGCAGAGTTTCCCGAAGCCAAGTGGGATGCGATCATCGCCATCAATATGTCCAGCGTCTTCCACGCCATGAAGGCGGCGATCCCGCTGATGACCGCGGCCGGGCGCGGCCGAATCGTCAATCTGGCTTCGGTCCATGGGCTTGTGGCGAGCCCGTTCAAGGCGGCCTATGTGGCGGCCAAGCACGGCGTGCACGGGCTGACGAAGACCGCCGCGCTGGAGCTCGCCGAGACCGATGTGACGGTGAACTGCCTCAATCCGGGTTATGTCCAGACGCCGCTGGTGGAGAACCAAATCGCCGACACCGCCAAGGCCCGCGGCATCACCGAGGACGCGGTGGTCCGCGACGTCATGCTGGCGGCCCAGCCCACCAAGAAATTCGTCACCTATGACCAGCTGATCGGCGCGCTGCTTTACATAGTCAGCGACGATGGGGCGAACCTGAACGGGTCCGCGATCACCATCGACGGCGGCTGGACGGCCAAGTGACGCGGCCGGCGCCCAGGCCGGTCTCCCTCGCCCTTCAGGGCGGCGGCGCCCATGGCGCCTTCACCTGGGGCGTGCTCGACGCACTTCTCGAAGACGGACGGCTCGACATCCGCGCGATCACCGCCACCAGCGCGGGCGCCATGAACGCCTGCGCGCTCGCCATGGGCCGGGTGGAGGACGGCGCGGACGGGGCGCGCGCGGCGCTGGAGCGGTTCTGGCGCGCGGTGAGCCGGGCCGGCGGCCCGTTCCGGCCGGCCGGGCTTGCGAAACTGTTTCCCCTGCTCGACGCCTTCTCGCGCCTGACCAGCCCTTATGACGTCAATCCGTTCGGCTACGACCCGCTGCGCGAGATCCTGGCCGATCAGATCGATTTTAAAGCGGTGCGCGCCTGCCAGGACACACGGCTCTTCATCTCGGCGACCTGTGTGGAGACCGGGCGCGCGCGCATCTTCTCCGGCGACCAGGTGACGCTCGACGCCGTGCGCGCCAGCGCCACCCTGCCCTTTATCCATCAGGCCGTGGAGATTGATGGCCGGGCCTTCTGGGACGGCGGCTTCACCGGCAATCCCGCGCTCTGGCCGCTGTTCTACGCCGACACGCCGGGCGATCTTCTGATCGTGCACATCAATCCCATGCTGCGCGAAGGCACGCCGAAGAGCGCCACCGACATCATCGACCGGGCCAATGAGATCACCTTTAACGCCAGTCTGCTCGCCGAGCTGCGCGCGGTCGCGTTTGTTCAGCGCCTCCATGACGAGGACATGCTGACGCACGGCGCCCGGGCGAAGCTGCGCACTATCCGCGTCCATGCGGTGCGCGCCGACGATGCGCTCAAAGCCTATCCGGCCAGCACCAAATACGACACCAGCTGGCGCTTCCTCACCGGCTTGCGCGATCTGGGCCGCGAGGCCGGTCACGCCTTTTTGGAGCGCCACGCCGATCAGGTGGGCGAGGCGGGGACGGTCGACCTGAAACGCGCCTTCCTTGACGGCTGACGCAGGTCGCGGCGCCGCATGGGCGGTCAATGTGATTGAACCGTCACGGGTAAGCGTTAGAACCTCGGGCCAGTGAAACGCTTTACGCCGGAGCCCGCCATGACCCTTCGCGCCCTTCTCGCCGCCGCCTCGGGGCTCAGCCTCGCCGCCTGCGCCAACATGGCCTCAGTGACCGAGGGGCCCGCCGCGGAAGGCCCGCCGCCGGCGCGCAACATGGCGCCCATCGCCGCCTCCCATGAAGGCCCCGGCGCGGACTGGCGCGCGCGCGCCGACGCCGAGCTCGCCGAGCGCCTGAACCGCCCCCGGCGCGAGGGCCGGGCGAAGAACGTCATTCTTTTTGTCGCCGACGGGCTGAACGTGCCCACCATCACCGCGGCGCGCATCCTGGAAGGCCAGCTGCGCGGCGAGACCGGCGAGGAGAACTACCTGCCGTTCGAGACCTGGGGTCACTCCGCGCTGATCAAGACCTATAACGAGAACGCCCAGACCCCTGACAGCGCGGGCACCGCCACCGCGCTTTTGTCCGGCGTGAAGACCCATATCGGCGCCATCGGCGTCTATGCGCGCCAGACCCTGGAAAGCTGCGGGCCGGACGCCGACGTGCCCATGAGCACCCTGGAAGCCGCCGAGTTGCGCGGCATGGCCACCGGCATCGTCTCCACCGCGCGCATCACCCACGCCACCCCGGCGGCCGCCTACGCCCACGTGCCCAGCCGCGACTGGGAGGTGGACGCGGTGCTGCCGCCCGAAGCGGTGCAGGCGGGCTGCACCGACATCGCCGCCCAGCTCATCGGCACGCTCGACGGCCGTTTCGGCGACGGGCCGGAGCTGGTGCTCGGCGGCGGGCGCGGCGCCTTCCTCACCGCGGATCAGGGCGGCCAGCGTCAGGACGGGCGCGACCTCACCGCCGAATGGGAGGCCGCCGGCGGGGTGTTCGTGGAGACCGCTGACGAGTTCCGCGCCCTGGACGTGGACGGCCCCCGCGCGCTCGGCCTGTTCACCCGCTCGCACCTCTCTTACGAGCACGACCGCGACGACGCCGAAGAGCCGTCCGTGGCGGAGATGACCGAGTTCGCCATCGACAGGCTGTCTTCTAACGAAGACGGCTATTTCCTGCTGGTGGAATCCGGCCGCGTGGATCACGCCCATCACGGCACGAACGCCCACCGCGCGCTCACCGACGCCCTCGCCTTCGCCGAGGCGGTGGAGACCGCCGCGGACATGACCGATCCCGACGAGACGCTGATCCTGGTCACCGCCGACCACGGCCACGTCTTCTCCATCGCCGGCTATGCGCGGCGCGGCAATCCGATCCTGGGCCTGGTCCATCCGCCCGCCCCGGACCTTTCAGACGCGGCGACCCCGCCGAGCCCGGCGCGCGACGGCCGGCCCTACACCACGCTTGGATATTACAACGGCCCGCACCAGCGCCCCGCCGAAGGCGCGCTGACGCAAGAGCAGGTGCTCGACCCCGATTACCGCCAGGAAAGCGCCGTTCCCATGGGCAGCGAGACCCATTCCGCCGAGGACGTGGCCGCGTTCGCCCGCGGCCCCTGGGCGCACCTGGTGGACGGCGTGATGGAGCAGAACACGCTAAACCGCATCATCACGTTCGCGCTCGGCTGGGAGGGCAACACCGCGCCCGAAGACGGCGAGTAAGCGCTGCTTTTTCGCTGACGTTTACCACGCGGCTTAATACATTGGGGGCCGGAGGCGAGGTAGGCTCGCCGCCGGCCCTTTTTGTTTTCAGGACATGAAGACCCATGAAATCGATCCTCGCCGCCCTCCTCGCCGGTCTGAGCCTTGTCGCGCTGACCGCCTGCAACACCATCCAGGGCGTCGGCCGCGACATTACGCAGGCCGGTGAAGCGCTGGAAGACGCCGTCGACGACTGATCATGGCGCGCGCCTCCACCTTGCCCAGCTGGGAGGACGAGAGCGCATGGCGGGCGATCTATGACGCTCTGCCGGACGGTCTGGCGCCGCCGAAACCCTATGCGGTGCAAGAGGAATGGCGCCGCATCGCCGGTTTTGACGTGCATGTGGACCGCTGGATCGCGCCCTCGGCGCGCGCGCGCATCATCCTGCTGCACGGCGGGGGCGGGCATGGCCGGCTTCTGGGTCCCTTCGCCTGGTCGCTCGCCCTGCACGGGTTTGAATGCCTGTGTCCCGACCTTCCCGGCTATGGCCTGACGCGCGCTCCGAAAAAGTCAAAGCTCGTCTATGATCACTGGCGCGAAGTGGCCGCGGGCCTGATTGAGGCGGAGCGCCAGCGCGGCGGCGCCCTGTTTGTATTCGGCCTGTCCATGGGCGGCATGCTGGCCTATGACGCCTGCGCCATGACCGGGGCCGCCGACGGGCTGATCGCCACCTGCTTCCTGGACCCCACGCGCAAGGCGGTGCGCCGCGCGGTGGTGCGCCAGCCCTGGATGGCCGGGCTGATCGATCCGCTTTTCAAGGCGACTCCGCGGGCGCTCGACGGGCTGATGATCCCGATGGCGCTGGCCGGAAACATGAAAGCCATCGCCAACGACCCGGCTTTGACACGCGCCGTGCTCGCCGACAAGCGCGCCGGCGGCAATGCGATGCCGACCGGTTTTCTGCGCACCTGGATGACCAGCCCGCCCGTCCTGGCGCCGGAAAGCTTCGACGCCTGCCCGGTGCTGATGATCCATCCTGAGGACGACCGCTGGACCGGCGTGGACATCAGCGACGGCTTTTTCGATCTGCTGCCGGTGCTCAAACGCCGGGTGCTTCTGCGCGGCGCAGGCCATTTCCCGGTGGAGCAGCCCGGCGCGTCCCAGCTGGACAAGGCGATCAGCGAATTGTGCGCCGCCCTCACAGAACGCCGCCCTCTGCCGGAGCAGCTGGTGTAGGCCTCGCAATCGCGCCGGCGCGCGCCTAACTCTGCTCCATGATCAAACCCGAACAGCTCCTGCGTGAGACCGATCACGGCCTGTGGTGCGAGCCGGGCGGGTTCTACGTCGATCCCATGCGGCCCAGCGACCGCGCGCTCGTCACCCACGGCCACGCCGACCATGCGCGCGCCGGCCACGCGAAGGTCGCCGCCACGCCGGAAACGCTGGCGATCATGCAGGCGCGCTACGGCGAGGACTTCACCGCGAGCCGCCAGCCTTTGGCCTATGGCGAAAGACTGCGCATGGGCGAGGTGGACGTCTCGCTGCACCCGGCCGGCCATGTCCTTGGCAGCGCCCAGGCGCGGCTTGAATGGAAGGGGCTCACCATCGTGGTCTCCGGCGATTACAAGCGCCGGCGCGATCCCACCTGCACGCCTTTTGAGGTGGTCCCGGCCCATGTCTATGTGAGCGAGGCGACGTTTGGATTGCCGGTGTTCCGCCATCCCGACGACGCGGGTGAGATCGCCAAGCTGCTCGCCAGCGTGAGACGCTTTCCAGACCGCGCGCACCTGGTGGGCGCCTATGCGCTGGGCAAGGCGCAGCGGGTGATCATGCTGATCCGCGAGGCGGGCTATCACGAGCCGATCTACATTCACGGCGCCCTGAAACAGCTCTGCGATCTCTACCGCGATCACGGCGTCGAGCTGGGCGAGCTGCGCAACGCCACGCTGAAAGATGAAGAGGGCAAGAAGGCCGATTTCGCCGGCAAGATCATCCTCGGCCCGCCATCCAGCTTTCAGACCAGCTGGGCGCGGCGCTTTCCCGATCCGGTCATCAGTTTCGCCTCGGGCTGGATGCGGGTGCGCGCAAGGGCGCGCCAGCGCGGCGTGGAGCTGCCCCTGATCCTCTCCGATCACTCCGACTGGGACGAGCTCACCCAGACCGTGCGCGACGTGAACCCGGAAGAACTCTGGATCACCCATGGCCGCGAAGATGCGCTGGCGCGCTGGGCGGAGCTGGAAGGCTACAAGGCGCGCCCGCTATCGCTGGTGGGGTATGAGGAGGAGGATCGCTAGAGAGCGACTTGCGCGTGGGCCGGACGCGGCGGTTTCGAAGGAACGCCGGCGTCGAAGTCCCCCTCGCCCCACTTGGTGGGGAGAGGGTGAGGGAGAGGGGGCGGCGCCGCGTGAGACGCTGCGTTTCACTCTGAACCGACCCCCTCATCCTTACCTTCTCCCCCTTGGAGGGGGCGAAGGGGGCTTCATCGTCTCAAATATCTTGATAGCTCCCGCCTTGCTCCAGCGAACCGGGCGCACATTGCGAACCAAAACCCTCTACACTCCCGCCATGCACCCCCTCCCCCTCCCCGCCCTGCCCGATACCTTCGAAACCTGGTTTCAGCGCCGGGGCTGGGCGCCGCGCAGCCATCAGCGCGAGATGGTCGCCGCGGCCGATGCGGGGGAGGATGCGCTGCTGATCGCGCCCACCGGCGGGGGTAAGACGCTGGGCGGGTTTTTGCCGAGCCTCATCGACCTTGAGCGGATTTCGAGAGAAGGCGGCAAAACCCGGCCCCACCGGCTGCACACGCTT
Organism: Oceanicaulis sp.; assembly: GCA_040217555.1. GTDB lineage: Bacteria > Pseudomonadota > Alphaproteobacteria > Caulobacterales > Maricaulaceae > Oceanicaulis. The sequence goes on along the minus strand of JAVJPX010000018.1, from coordinate 44,669 downwards.
TATATCTCGCCTCTGAAGGCCCTGTCACAGGATGTGGCGCGCAATCTTCTGACGCCGGTCACCGAGATGGGGCTGGACTTAAGGATCGAGACGCGCACCGGCGACACCCCAGCCTCCAAGCGCACCCGCCAGCGCCAGAGCCCGCCGGACATCCTTTTGACCACGCCTGAACAGCTCGCCCTGTTCTGCGCGCAAGCCAACGGCAAGGCGTTCTTCGAGCACCTTCAGGCGGTGATCATCGACGAGGTGCACGCCCTGGCGCCGGGCAAGCGCGGCGATCTGCTCTCGCTGGGGCTCGCCACGATTCAGCAATACGCCCCGCAAGCGCGCCGCATCGGCCTGTCCGCCACGGTGAAGGATGTGGACGGCCACGCGCGCTGGCTGTCGGCGCAGACCGGCGAGGAGAGCCGCTTCGCCCGCGTGGTTCGCGGCGAAGGGGGAGCGGAGCCGGAGGTCTCGATCCTGACACCCGATGAGCGCATCCCCTGGGCCGGACATACCGGGCGCCACGCCATCAAGGCCGTCTACGACCTCATCAAGACCGCCAAGACCGCGCTGGTTTTCGTGAATACGCGCAGCCAGGCCGAATTCACCTTCCAGATGCTGTGGAGCGTCAATGAAGACGCCCTGCCCATCGCGCTGCATCACGGCTCGCTGTCGGCTGAACAGCGCCGCAAGGTGGAGGCGGCCATGGCGGCGGGATCGCTCAAGGGCGTGGTGTGCACCTCCACCCTGGATCTTGGGATCGACTGGGGCGATGTGGATCTGGTCATCCAGATGGGCGCGCCCAAGGGTTCGGCCCGGCTGATCCAGCGCCTGGGCCGGGCCAATCACCGCCTGGACGCAGCCAGCCGGGCGGTGCTGGCGCCCACCAACCGGTTCGAACATCTCGAATGCCAGGCCGCCCGCGAAGCCGTGGCGGAAAAGGCGCTGGACGGCGAACCCTTGCGCGCCGGCGCCCTGGACGCTTTGGCTCAGCACGTCATGGGGCGAGCGTGCGGCGAGCCCTTCGCCGAGGACGATCTTTACGCCGAGATCATCAGCGCCGCCCCCTATGCCGAGCTGCCGCGCGAGACCTTCGAGCGCATCCTGAAATTCGTCGCCGACGGCGGCTATGCGCTGGGCTCCTATGACCGGTTCAAGCGCATCGTGAAAGGCCGCGACGGCCTCTGGCGGGCGCGCACGAGACAGGCCGCCCAGCGCCACCGCATGAATGTGGGCGTGATCGTTGAAAGCCCCATGCTGGATGTCAGGCTGGTGCGCGGCGGGGCGAAGGCGAGCGCGGATGACGCGCGTGGCGGGGTTTCCTCCCCCGTTTACGGGGGAGGTGCTTCCGCAGGAAGCGGAGGGGGGAAGCCGGCCTTTAAGCCGGATTATTCCCTCGCCGCCTTGTCGCGTGGCCTCGCTCCCCCCTCCGTCTCCGCGTCCTCCGGACGCGGATCCACCTCCCCCGCAGGCGGGGGAGGAAAAGCACCGCCGCTCGACCGCGCCCAACAAAACCGAAAACCCCTCCGCCCCGCAGGCCCCAAGCTGGGCCAGGTGGAGGAATGGTTCGCCGATCAGCTCAGCCCCGGCGACACCTTCATGTTCGCCGGCCAGATGCTGCGCTTTGAAGGCACGCAGGAGACCGATTGCCTGGTCAGCCGCTCCTCCGCCGAGAACCCGAAAGTGCCCAGCTATCAGGGCGGCAAGTTTCCCTTGAGCACCTATCTCGCCGAGCGGGTGCGCAAGATGGTGCATGAGCCCGAAAGCTGGGACCGCCTGCCCGGGCAGGTCCGCGACTGGCTGGAGGTTCAAAAGCGCAAATCCCGGCTTCCTGCGCCGAACCGGCTTCTGGTGGAGACCTTTGTGCGCGGCGGGAAGCACTATCTCGTCTGCTATCCCTTCGAGGGCCGGCTCGCCCATCAGACGCTGGGCATGCTGTTGACCCGGCGCCTGGAGCGCGCGCGGCTGCGTCCGCTGGGCTTCGTGGCGAACGAGTATGCGCTCTCGGTCTGGGGGCTGAAGGACATGGCCGGCGCCGACATGGCCGCCCTGTTTTCAGAGGACATGATGGGCGACGACCTGGACGCCTGGCTGGCCGAAAGCGATCTGATGAAGCGCACGTTTCGAACCTGCGCCGTGATCGCCGGGCTCATCGAGCGCCGTCTGCCTGGACAGGAGAAGACCGGGCGTCAGGTCACCTTCTCCGCCGACCTTATCTATAACGTGCTGCGCGATCACGAGCCCGACCATATCCTGCTCCAGGCCGCCTGGCAGGATGCGGCGAAAGGCCTTTTGGACGTGCGCCGGCTGGCCGATGCGCTGGCGCGCATATCAGGCAAGGTCGATCATGTGGCGCTGGAGCGTGTGTCGCCGCTGGCGGTGCCGGTCATGCTGGAGATCGGCCGCGAGGCGGTCCATGGCGAAGCCGGCGACGCGCTGCTGGAGGAAGTCAGCGGCGATCTGATCGCCGAGGCGATGTCCTGACGCCCGCCGTTTCGCACCGTGGCTCCGGTTTCCAGCGTCACTGAAAAGGCGTCAGCCCAGCGCGCTCCAAGCGAGGTAGCCGATATAAACGACATAGGTCGCAAAGAAGACCGCGCCGACAAGGCGGCCCACGGGCTTCTTGGCGAACACCAGCGCGCTCGCTGCGACCATCGCGCCGGCCATGACCCAGAAATCCAGCCGGATGAATTCAGGATCCACCGGCGCGGGCTGGCCTGTGGCCGCGGTGGCCGCGATCCCGGTGATCCCGCCCACCGCGCAGATATTGAAGATGTTGGACCCGATCACATTGCCGATCGCCATCTCCGCCTGCTTGCGAAGCGCGGCGACCATGGCGGTGGCCAGCTCAGGCAGCGAGGTGCCCAGCGCCAGGATCGTGAGGCCGATGATCGCTTCGGGCACGCCGAGAAGCTCGGCGATGCCCACGCCGCCGCGCACGATCAGCTCCGCGCCCACCGGCAGCAAGATCAGCCCCAGAAGCGTATAACCGCCAATGGCCAGCGCGCCCTTGGGCAGGCCCTCCATATGGTCGATGTCGGTGAGCTCGGCGATCACCGGATCGTCCTTGGCGCTGCGCGCGCTGACGCCGAGATACACGATGTAGACGACGATCAGGCCTGCGAGAATCCAGCCCTCGGTGAGGGTCAGCGCGCCGTCAAAGCCCATATAGATGAACACGCCCGTAAGCGCGAGCGCGATGGCGGCGTTGCGCTTCACCCCGGGCGCGGCGGTGGCCATGGGCACGAGGATCGCCGGGAGCCCCAGCACCAGCAGAATGTTGGCGATGTTCGAGCCGACGATATTGCCGATGGCGAGGCCGGGCGCTTCGCGTATGGCCGCGGCCGCGCTGACCACCATCTCCGGCGCGCTGGTGCCGAAGGCCACGATGGTCAGGCCCACGATGAGCGCCGGAATGCCCAGCGCGCGCGCCAGCGCCGTGGCGCCGCGCACCAGAAACTCGCCGCCGGTCAGCAGCACGGCGACGCCGGCCAGCACCAGGATGAGCATCAACAACGTCTCGGGCATGGCCGGCCTTTACGGGTCGCGAACAAAAGAGCGTGCGGCGATCGGACCTAGTCGAGGCGCTTGTTGTCGATCAGGTTAAGCAGCGCGAAGATCCCGAAAGCGAGCCCGAGGGCGATGATGGCGGCCATGGCGTGGTCCTCTTTTGATGTGAAGCCGGCGCGCGGCGCGCCGATGACGCAGCCGATATAGCGCGCCTCGCAGGCCGGTTAAAGCACGCCGCGCGTTCGCAATGTCTGATTTGCGTAAATGCTCCTGTTTTCAGTGACCCCCGCCGCCGACTCGTTCCAGACTGCCCGTGTTCGGCGAGATCATGCGGGGCGGGATGGGCGAGCGGCACGACACCGAAAAGCAGCGACGGCGCATCCTGGAAGCGATCGCCGGTCTTCAGTCGGCCGTGATCGCGGGGGAGTCCAATGCGCGCGCGGCGTTCGAACGTGCGCTTGAGCTTCTTTTGGACGCCACCGGCTCGCAATACGGCTTCATCGGCGAAGCGCTGAAAGACCCTGACGGGACGCCCTATCTTCAAATGCTGGCGATCACCGACATCGCCTGGGATGCGGCCTCACGCGAGATCGCGGCGCTGGCGCGCAAGTCCGGCTTCGCGTTCCGCAATCTCGACACCTTGTTCGGCGCCCCGATGAAAACCGGGCAGACCCTGATCGCCAACAATGCGCCGAACGACCCGCGCGCCGGCGGACTGCCCCCCGGTCACCCGCCGGTGCATGCGTTTCTCGCACTCCCCTTGCGCTACGGCGGCGAGATGATCGGCCTTGCCGGCCTCGCCAACCGGGAAGGCGGGTTCGACGAAAACCTGGTGGACGATCTCACACCGCTGACCACGGCGCTTGCGGCGATGGTCGTTGCAGAGCGCGCAAAAACCGAGCGCGACCGCCAGAGCGAGCGGGCCGAGCTCGCCCTCACCGGAAGCGACGCCGCGGTGTGGGACTGGGATATCGAGACCGGCGACGTGTGGTGGAGCCCCTCGCTGAAGGCCATGCTCGGCGTGCCGGCTGGATTCACGCCCGACTTCAATCATTTCCTCAGCCGGGTTCACCCCGATGATCGCGACCATGTCACCGGCGCGATCGATGCGACCCTGGAACGCGGCGCGCCGTATCATCACGTGTTCCGGTTGAAGCGCACGGGCGCCGGCTACGCGACCATTCGCTCCACCGGCCATCTGGTGAGAGACAATTCGGGCGCGCCGGCGCGTCTGATCGGCGTGCAGATCGACATCAGCCGCGAGGTCGCCCTGGAGGGCCGGGCGCGAGACGCGTTCGAGACCCATAATTTCGTGGTGTCCGCGGCCGGTCTCGCCGCCATGCGCTGGGAACCGTGCGAAGGCGTCATCTATTTGAACGACCGGTTCTGCGCGATGGTCGGGCGTCCCGAACTGGCGGGCCGGCCGACGCCGGCCGAAGACGTCGAGGCCATGCTCCACCCCGAGGACCGCGACCGGGTGATGGCCCGCCTCAACCGCACGCGCAAAGGCGAAATTTTCGGTATGGAGCATCGCATCCTCACCGCAGCCGGCGAGGTGCTCTGGGTGAAGGGCCATGCCGGCCGGGTGGAGACATCCGACGGCGCGCCGGTGGTCCTCGGCGTCATGGTGGACCGCACGGCGGGCAAACGCGCCGAACTCGAACTCGCCGCCTCCAAAGAGCGGTACGATCTTGCGGTGGACGGCTCGCTGATCGCGGTCTGGGACTGGGATGCGGCGCAGGACCGGCTCTACTGGTCCAACCAGATGTTCGCTCTGCTGGGCCTTGATCAAACAGATTTTTCCGGACGGTTCGAAGCGTTCACAAGCCGCGTCCACCCTGAAGACCTCGCCCTCATCCACCAGGCGCAGGCCGCGTTCGCAGCGACGGGCGAGCCGTTCGACCTGGAATTTCGCATGCGCCATGCGTCGGGGCGATGGGTCACCGTGCGCGGACGCGGCGCAGGCCGGCTCGGCGCCGGCGGCGACATCGAACGGCTCAGCGGTTCGATCCTTGACGTCACCGGTGAACGCGAAGCCCGGACCGCCGCGGCGGACGCGACGATGAAGATCGGGCTCGCCGCGCGCCACGCCGGCATCGGACCGATCGAAATCGACCTGGAAGCAGGGGTGATGCGCGGCGATGAGAGCCTCGGCCGGCTGATCGGCGAGACCGGGCGCGACACCATCAGCCTTCACCATGCCGACGCCCTTGTTCATCCAGACGATCATGACGCCGTGCAGGCCTGCCGGCGCGAGCTGGTTGAGGGGCGCACCGACCGATTCCAGTCCGAACACCGCATCATCCGTCCTGACGGCTCCATCGCCTGGACCGAGACGGTTGCGCTGGTGACCCGGCGCGACGACGCGGGGGCGCCGTTGCAATTGTCCGGCGTGGTCATCGATCATACGGCGAGGCGCGAAGTGGAGCGCGACCTGGCTGAAGCGAAGCTGCGGTATGACGTGGCGATTTCCGGCTCCTACGCCGCAATCTGGGACCAGAATCTGCTCACCGGCGAGATTTTCTGGACCGCGCGCCTGGGCGAGATTCTCGGACTTGGGGCCGAAGCGCGCACCGAATCGCTGCAGGACTTTCTCGCCCGCACCCACCCCGACGATCTTGAGCATGCGCGCGTGACGGCGCGCGAAGCGATCGAAACCGGCGAACCGCTGGACAACGTGCTGCGCATACGCCGCGCGGACGGAGTCTATCGCCATCTGCGCTCGCGGGCCGCCGTGCTTTTCGACGACCGGGGCCGCGCGGTCCGCTTGTGCGGTTCCATCACCGACATCACCGACGAGTTGGAGGCCGAGGCCAAGGCCCGCCTGTCGGGCCGGCGCGCCGAGCTTGCATTGCAGGCGGCGCATCTGGGTGTCTGGGATTACGAGGCCGAGGCCGGGCGCGTCACCTGCGACCCCACCCTGGCCGACATGCTCGGCGCGCCGGAGCTTGCCGGACGCGCGCTCACCCAAGATCAGATCATGGCCTTCACCCATCCCGATGACCTGGAAAGCGTGCGCGCGGACCTCACAAAGCTGCACAAGGGCGAGCGGTCCAGCGTCGGCAATGAGCACCGCATCGTCCGCCCCGACGGATGCGAAGTCTGGGTGCGCGCCGATGTCGGCGTGGCCGAGCGCACCCCGGACGGGGCGGTCAGCCGGCTCATCGGAATCGTGCAGGATTTAAGCGGGGCGAAGCTCACCGAGGAGCTCCTGCGCAAATCCGCCGACCATGCGCGCCGCGCCAGCGAGGCGAAGTCGCAATTCCTCGCCACCATGAGCCACGAAATCCGCACCCCTCTGAACGGCGTGCTGGGCGTAGTCCAGCTGTTGGAACGCACGACGCTGGATCCGGGCCAGCGCCGCTATGTGGACACGATCAAGGCCTCCGGCCGCTCCCTGGCCGACGTGATCGAGGACGTGCTGGACATCTCCCGCATTGAAGCGGGACACATGGAGCTGAAACCGGAACCCTCCATGATCGCCGACGTGCTTGATCAGGCCGCCGCAGCCTCGCGCGCGCTCGCCTCGCAGAAGGGCGTCGAGCTGAGCATGACGGTGAGCGGCGACCTGACCGAACCGCTGCTGATCGATCCGCGCCGCGTCGCGCAGATGGCGGGCAATCTGATCGGCAACGCCGTGAAGTTCACCGAGCGCGGCGGCGTACGCGTGCGGGCCAAGAGCCCTGAACGCGGCCTGTTGCGCATTGAGGTGGAGGATGACGGTCCCGGCCTTCCCAAAGACATGCACGAGGCGGTGTTCGAACGGTTCACCCAGGCCGACATGTCCCATAGCCGGCCTCACCAGGGAACAGGCCTCGGCCTTGCGATCGTGCGCGAACTGGCCCAGCTCGCCGGCGGCGTGGCGGGCGTGCGCTCAAAGCCCGGCGAGGGCGCCTGCTTCTGGATCGAACTGCCCGCCCCCGCCGCGAAACGCAAGGCGGCGCAGGCTCCACGCTCGGTGAAGCGGACGGGGTCCGGTCCATTGCGCGTGCTGGTCGTTGAGGATCATCCCGTGAACCGGGCGGTGACCGCAGAACTCGTCAGTCACTCCGGCCATGTCTGCGAGACCGCCGATTCCGGCGAAGAGGCGCTGGCTGCGCTGGCGGTGCGGCCCGTCGATCTCGTCCTTCTCGACCTGCATATGCCCGGCCTCGACGGGGCGGAGACCCTGGCGCGCATCCGCCGCGGCGAGGCCGGCGTGCGCGACTTGCCCGTCTACATGGTGTCGGCCGACGCCACGCCGGAGGCCCGCGCCAAGACGCTCGCGCTCGGTGCGGACGGATATTTCGTCAAACCGCTGGACGCCAGCGCGCTGCAGCGCACGCTCGGCGATCTGGCCGAACGCAAGCGGATGACCGGCTGATGGCGCACATCGCCCTGATCGACGACGACGCCACCGAAGCGATGATCCTTGAAGGCATGCTGGAGCATGGCGGCTCCGGCCACACCCTGGTCCACGCGCCGACCATAAAAAGCTTTGAAGCGTGCGGGCTCTCCGCCGACCTGGTGCTGCTGGACCGGCGCTTGCCGCCCCATGAGAATTTCCAGGAGGGGGTGGCGGCGCTCTCGGCGACCGGCTGGCGCGGCCCGGTGGTGCTGATTACCGCCTTTTCCCATGAGCCCGCCCCGACCGCGCCGGACGGGCTGCGCCTCATCGGCCCGGTCGACAAGGCCGATCTCCTGTCGCCGGAAGCCGTGGACACCATGGTGGCCTCAGCCCTGGGCTGAGGCTCGGTGCAAAAGAAAAGCCCCGGCGCAGCGGCCGGGGCTCTGGAATGCGCCTGTCGCGCCTGAAGGCGCGGCTTTACCCGGCGGTGTCGGCGACGATGGCGCGCAACATCCAGGCGTTCTGCTCGTGCACCTGCATGCGTTCAATCAGCATGTCCTCGCTGACCTTGTCGCCCAGCTCCTCGGCCACATCGCTCGCCGATTTCAGACGGCGGGCGACCAGCTCATTGTCATGGGCCAGCGCTTCGACCATCTGTTTGGCGCTTTTCGGCGATCCGTCGTCTTCCTCGACGGCGGACAGCTCGGCGAATCGTTTGTAGGAGCCTGGCGAGGCTTCACCCAACGCGCGGATGCGTTCGGCGAGATCGTCGGCGGCTTCAAACAGGTCCTGGTACTGCTCCTCGGTCAGCTCGTGGATCGAAACGAAGAGCGGGCCGGCGACATTCCAGTGATAACCCTGGGTCTTGGCGAGCAGAATGTAGGTGTCGGCCGTGGCCGCGGCCAAGCGCGCGGCGAGGCGCTTGCGCGCCTCGGGATCGGCCACGGAGATATGCGGGGTTTCCTCGGCGCGGAGGTCTTGATTGAGCGCGTCGCTCATGGGTGACATCCTTTCGGTCGTGTTCGTAGAAGGTCGAAGTCGGGACGGAGATCAGGCGGTCAGCCGCCGAACGGCCGGATCAGAATCCAGGCTGCAGTCACAGCGCCGAGCGAAATCGCGCCGATGACGATGGACCAGATGAAAACTTTTTCCTGGTCGAAGCGGCGCTCGCCCTGGCGGGCCTCGGTCTTGCGGACGCGGACGGTCATGGGTGTCCTCCTTGTCTGCTGCGGGACCACCTAGCCCCGATACGCCCCAAGACAACCCGCAGCGCCGCCGCCGCGTTCCCCGCCCGGCTCCGCTTTGGCGCCGTAGGTGGACCCAAAAGGCGCACCATCGCTGGAATTTTCTCAAAATCTTAACGAGCCCCTACTTTCTCCGCTTTTCCTGCGCTAAGGTTAACGGCGAAGGGGACGATTCCACGCGCCGGGGATCAAGCGCGCGTCCCGATGCAGGGGAAAGTTAAGAGGGACGCATCCATGTCTTGGACCGCCGCCGTGCGCATCACCGCCGTCGCCGCCGTCTTCGCGGCCGCGCCCGCGGTCGCCGACAACTCCCAATGGGACCCGTTCAATTCGCGCTGGACCGGCTATTACGCCGAAACGCCGCTTGAGGAATGCGAAGCGGGCACCCAAGGCAATCTGGAGCTGCGCGCCTGTTTGTCTCGCCTGCTTCTCGAGGCGGAAAGCGCTTATGAAATCTCGATCGAGGTCCTCGACGATCTGGTGGAAGGCCGCACGGACGACTTCGTCCAGGCTGAAGAGCGCGAGGCGTTGCGCTTCGCACGCGAGACCTGGCGCTCCTACATCGATTTCCAGTGCGATTTCGAAGGCGCCATGCTGGGCGAAAGCTATTCCAGCAGCGCGCTTCAGGCCACCAGCTGCCGGGTTTCGCTGCTGCGCCAGCAGACCGCGCGCCTGACCGAGCTCGCCGCCCAGATCGACCCCGACGCCGGCCCCACCGGACCGGGCGAACCTTGCGTCGGCCGCTTCTGCGCGGTGGAGACGGAGACCTATCGCGACTGGACGGTGCAGTGCCGGCGCGCCGGGCTGTGCGGCGCCTTCACCGCGAACGGCTCCGCCGAACGCCCCGACCATCGCCTTGACGTCATGTCCCGCCCCTCTGCGGACGGGTACAACATCATCTTCACCTCCAACCAGTGGCCGGTGGACGCCTCGCGCGCCATCGCCGTGCGCGTCGACGGGCGCAGCCCCGTCGTGTTCCGCCCCTATTCGGGATACACCGCGGACGGCGAAGGCGTGTTCGTCCTGTCCGACACCCGGGCTACTACGTCTTTGATCCGCGACATGCGACGCGGCGCCCGGCTGACCGTGCAGTACGTGGACATGGACGGTATCGACCGGCTCGCCACGTTCTCGCTGTTCGGGGTGACCAACTCCCTGGCCTGGATCGAGGCGCGCCAGCGCCCGGCGCGCTACTAGGTCCGCGGCCCGATCGGCGCCGCAGGGCTCGCGCGGCGCCCCTCGGCGCCGTATCGTGCCCGCCATGACCGCTGCGACTCAGACGTCCGACGCCCTTGCCGCCGCCGAGCGCTATTGCGCCCGGCGAAAACTGGCTCTGACCCCGGTTCGCCGTCGTGTGCTGGAGCTTCTGGTCGAGGCGGGCGGGCCGATAAAGGCTTATGATCTGCTCGCCGCGCTCAAACCCGGCGGCGGCGCCCAGCCGCCCACCGTCTATCGCGCGCTCGATTTCCTCACTGGAGCCGGCCTCGCCCACAAGGTGGAGGCGCTCAACGCCTACACCGCCTGCCTGCATGGGGAGGACGAAGGCGCGGCGCAATTCTTCATCTGCGAGGGCTGCGGCGCGGTGGAGGAACGCCACTCCCACGCCGAGCCGAAGAACGCCCCCGCCGGCTTCGCCGTGGAGCGCTCGGTGGTGGAGCATTACGGGCGCTGCGCGAACTGCGCAAAATAAAACGTGAAACCGGCTGACACCTCTAAAGACCTTCTCGCACGTGCGAAGGACCGTGGACCCTTCACTAGGATTGGCGACCTGATCCGCGCGCTCGACGGCCTTTCGGCGCGCGAAGCCGACGGTGAGCAGGTCGACACCCTTATCGATGATTCCATAATCGTCAGTTTGAGACTCAGAGACTCATCGCTGAATGCGCCTGAGATCGTTTGGCATTATCTGAGCGACTTCGATATTCGAGCGAACGACCCGGTTTTTGCCAAGTCGCAGCTGGGCGCTTTGCGGTCCCAACTGGACAAGATGGCCCGCTTCCCCTGACAAGCCGGGGCGAACCGGCCTAGTCTGCCGGCGACCAGATCGCGGGGGGCTTTGATGGACGTTCTGTGGCGCGGCAACGCGAACGCCTGGGAATGCGACGAGCTTGGGCACATGAACGTGCGCTTCTATCTCGCCAAGGCGAGCGAGGCGATCGGCGTTCTGTCCCAGATGATCGGCATGCGCGGCGCGTTTCAGCGCAAGGCCACCGCGACGCTTGTTCCCCGCGAAATGACCGTGCGCTTTCTCGCCGAAGCCCGGCCCGGCGCGCCGCTGGCGATCCGCGGCGGCGTGGTGGAGCATGACGAAACCGGCCTCACCGCCGCGCTCATCCTCGATCACTGCGCGCTAGGAACGCCCGCCGCCGCCTTCACTGTCCGGCTCGAGCACACCGATCCGCTCACCGGCCGGGTGTTTCCATTCGCTGCGCGCACGCGCACGGCGCTTGAGGCGCTGCGAACAGACCCCCCTGCGGAGTGCGGGAGCCGTTCGCTGTCCTTGGGCCCGCCCGCCGAAGTTTCGCTCACCCGCGCCGACGCGCTGGGTCTGGAGACGCTGGCGCGCGGCATGATCAATCCGGGCGAGACCGACATCTTCGGCCGCATGCGCCTGGAGTTCGCCTTCGGGAAAATCTCCAACAGCGTTATCCATCTGCAAAGCGGCTTTCCCGAGCAGTGGGCCGCCTATCGCACCGGCGACCCCTTAAGCGCGGCGAGCGCGGTGCTGGAGGCGCGCCTGATCTTCCGCCGCTTCCCGCCGACGGGGGCGGGCTATGTGATCCGGTCCGGCATCTCCCATGTGACCGAAAAGGTGCGCGTCCTCACCCACTGGGTCTGCGATCCCGAAACCGGCGCAGGGCTCTGGTCCATGGAGGCGGTGGGCTGTTTGATGGATCTTGAAGCGCGCAAGCTCGCGCGGATCGACGCGGAGACGCTGGCGATGATGCGCGGGCATCTGATCCAAGGCCTGGCGCCTTAGGGGGCGGCTCAGTTCGCCTTCTTCGGCGGGGTCGGCGCAAACGGCTCCGGCAGCGGGGCGCAAGGCACCCCGTCGTCTTTCAGCGCGTCGCGCTCAGCCGGCGTGGTCTCGCCGTAGATCATCCGCTCGGGCTTGTCGCCGGCATGGATGGCGCGGGCTTCCTTGGCGAAGTTTTCGCCCACATAGTCGAAATTGGACCGGATATGGGCCTGGACCTTGCGCGCCAGCGTTTGAAGGTCCGGCGCACCGCCGTCTCCATCCCCGGCGAGCGGGGTCTGGCGCGCGGCCTTGCGCCGCCCGGTGGAGATCGCCGGCGCCATGACCTGCTTTCTCACCTCGACGGATCCGCAATGGGGGCATTCCACAAGGCCCGCTTCAGCTTGGCGGTCATAGTCGTCTGAGGAGGCGAACCAGGCTTCAAAGCCGTGCTCCTCTTCGCACGTCAGGGCGTAGCGGATCATGGCCCCGCCACCTCCCGGTCGCCGGCGAGCGCAGGCACGCGCGCGCGGGCCGCCTCGGCGTCGGCGGGATCGATCTCGGCGAACAAAAGGCCAGGCTCCTCGTCGTCTTTCTCCGCAATCACCTCGCCCCACGGGCCGATCACCATGGAATGACCGTAAGTCTTTCGCCCGTCCTCATGCTTGCCGCCCTGGGCCGGCGCGATGACGAAGCTGCCCGTCTCGATCGCCCGTGCACGCAAGAGCACCTCCCAATGGGCGCGGCCGGTGGGCTTGGTGAAGGCGCTCGGCACGGTGAGGATCGACGCGCCGGCCTTTGCAAGGCGGCGATAGAGATAGGCGAAGCGCACGTCATAGCAGATGGACAGCCCCAGCGTGGTACCGGCGGCGTCAACCACGACAGCCTTGTCGCCTGGCGCGTAATTGTCGCTTTCCCGGTACACCTCTCCGGCGCCGATCTTCACGTCGAACATGTGGATCTTGTCGTAGACCGCAAGAAGCGCGCCGTCCGGGCCGAACACGTGCTGGCGGTTCACCGCGCGCCCGTCCGGGCCTTTCAGCGCCAGAGACCCGATCACCAGCGTCACGCTCAAGCTGTCGGCGAGGTCGGCGAAGCGCACCAGCGCCGGTTCTTCGGCGGGCGTGCACAGGGTTTCAAACAGCGCCGCGCCGTCACGCTGCATCAGATGCGTGGTCTCCGGCGTGGCGATCAGGCGCGCGCCCTTCGCGGCGGCCTCGCGGATCATCGCTTCGGCGTCGTCGATATTGCGCGCCGGCTCGACGCCAGAGCGCATCTGGCAGAGGGCGAGCTTCAGCGTGCTCATGCGGCGTTCGACAGCATGGCGTCCAGCTTGCCCGCCCGCTCAAGCGCCAGCATCTCGTCGCAGCCGCCGATATGCTCGTCGCCGATGAAGATCTGCGGAAAGGTGCGCGCCCCGCCGGCCTTCTGGATCATCTCTTTCTTCTTCTCCATGTCGAAGCCGGCGTCGATCTCGTCGAAATCGACACCCTTCTCCTTCAACAGCGAGACCGCGCGCACGCAGTACGGGCACATGGGGCGGGTATAAAGCGTAACGGCGGCCATGGCGGCGCCTCCTTCGTGTCGCAAAAACCAGTTGGCCGGCGCGGATCGTGCGCCGGACTCATCAGCGATTATTTAAGCAGCGAAACCGGTTTAACAACGCGCGCCAGCGTCAGCGCGTTCACGTTTGCGGCGCCGGCCCGTTTCAGGGTGCGCACGCAGGCGGCCAGCGTCGCTCCGGTGGTGTGCACGTCGTCGATCAGCACAAGCCGCGCTCCCGCGATCCGCGCCCGCGCGCTTTCGCGTACGATGAACGCGCCCGCGACATTGCGCGTCCGGCTTTTCGCGGTGAGCCCGCCCTGCGTTCCGGTGCGCCGTGTGCGCGCCAGCACATGGGGATCGACCGACACCGCGCTGACGCGCGACACGGCTTGAGCCAGCAACAGCGACTGATTGAACCGCCGCCGGCGCAGCCTTGAAGGGTGCAGCGGGACCGGGATGAGCAGGTCGGCGCCTTCAAGCGCGTCAGCGCCCGCCCGCGTCATCCAGCGCCCGAAAGCGGCGAGCATGTCGGTGCGCCCCGCGTGCTTTAAAGTCAGCGGCAGGACCCGGCTCGCCTCGTCATAGACCAGCGCCGAGCGCGCCACGTCCCAGACCGGCGCCTTGGCCGAACACGGCGCGCAGGCCATGCCGTCATAGGCGGGATAGTCGAACGGAACCCCGCACAGCGCGCACCAGGGCCGTTCGATGAAGTGGAGCTTTGCAAAGTCCGCCCCCGTCAGCGCGCCGGGCCGGTCCACAGGCTCGCCCGACAGCGGCGAGACCGGCGGCCAGACCAGGTCCGCCACCACGCCCAGCGCAGCGCGCGCTTTGCTTTGCAGCGCGAACCGGCCATATCGAAGCCATGGCGTTGAATCTGATTTCCGCAAAACCCGCCCCCGAGCCCGAAGATGGACCGCCGCGCCTGTTCGACCGCGCGCTGCTGCGCCGTCGCAAGGATCGCGCGGCAGGCGAATTCTTACACTATGACTTTCTTCATGCGAGAGCCGCCGACGATCTTCTGGATCGGGTGGAGTCGGTCAGCCGGGATTTCGACACCTGCCTGGTGATTGGCGGAGGCGGCGCGATCGGCCGGGCTTTGAAGCAGCGCCCTGCGGCGGCGCGCAAGATCGGAACGCTGATCGAAGCCGATCTCGGGCCGGCCATGGCCTCTTTGTCGGCAAACCCCGCGCTGTCGCTTGATGAGGAGCGTCTGCCCATCGCGGAAGAGCGCGTGGATCTGGTGCTGTCCTGCCTCTCGCTGCACTGGGTCAACGACGTGGTCGGCGCCCTGATCCAGCTGAACTACGCCCTGAAGCCGGACGGCTTTTTCGCCGGCGCGATGCTCGGCGGGGCGAGCCTCACCGAGCTGCGCCAGGCGATGAAACAGGCCGAGACCGAGCTGGGACGCGAGCCGGCGGCGCGGGTTTCGCCCTTCGCCGACGCCATCGATATGGCCGGGCTCTTAAGCCGGGCCGGATTCGCCATGCCGGTTTCCGATGTCGACCGGGTGACCGCGCGCTACGGCAATTCCTTCGTGCTGATGCGCGATCTTCGAAAGATGGGCGAGACCAGCGTGCTCAACGACCGCCCGCGCACGCCTGCAACGAAGACCTTTTTCGTAAAGACCGCAGAAGCCTATTCCCACACCTTCGCCGATGACGACGGCAAAATCCCCGCCACGTTCGAGCTGATCCATTTCGCCGGCTGGGCGCCCCATCCAGACCAGCCCAAACCCAAACGCCCCGGCTCGGCGACCGCCCGCCTCGCCGACGCGCTGGGCGTCAGCGAGCGCGGCGCCGGGGAAAAGGCGGGTTGAAGAAAAAAGCCCCGCGGCCCGGGGGGCGGGCGGCGGGGCTGAAGACCGGCGGCGTCGGGGCGCCGCCGGGCCGTCTTTCGGGGAACGATCGAAGACGGCGAAAGCGTTAGAGCCTTTTCAGCGAAAGTGGGTACCGGTTTCGCGCTTCGAAAAGGCAATATATCAATGCACTAGGATTATTTCGGTCGATCAGGGTCGACCGAAATAATCCTACCGGCCGGCGTCGGCCGTCTTGATGCGGGCGTCGCGCTCGGCGGCGGCGATTTGGCGTTCAAGCTGAATCTCGGCGTGATCGCGGGCGTCCTGCGCGCATTTGCGCGCAAGGCGGCGTTCCTGAAGGCTGTTGCGCTCGTAGACCGGGCAAACCTGGCGCGAGGCGCGTTCGATGCGTTCGCGCACAGCCTCGCGGCCGGCTTCGGTGTTCAACTCGCCTGCACGGATGTGGACGGTGCGCTCAGGCGCGTCCTGGGCCAGCGCGACGCCGGAAAACAGAACCGCAGCGGCTGCGGCGGCGGGGGCGATAAGGGCGGAGATGCGTTTCATGGTGGAATTCCTCTCTTGTCTCAACCAACCGGTCCGCGGCTGCGCGATCTGTCGCCGCGCTGTCCTTGCGAACCGTGAGACAGAGGATGCGCCGCGCCACATTGCCGCGTGCTGTCCGCCAGGTTTCGAATTTGCAATTAAACTGAAGGGCGCTCGCCCGCGCCGGCGCAGCGCTTGGAGCAGTACTTCACCTGCTCCCAGTCGCGCGCCCATTTCCTGCGCCAGCTGAACGCCAGGCCGCACGCCGCACAGATTTTCTGCGGCAGGTCCGCCTTGGCTGTTTTTCCGCCTCGATTGACGTTCTTCGCCATCAGCCCGCGCGCTTGCGCGCAACATTCTGGATCGCCGGACGAATAACGAGGAAGGCGCGGTAAAGCCCCTCGCCGATCCAGACGAAAGGCGGAACCGCTCCTATCCGGCCGAGCCAGCGCCAGCCGGGCGTCGCCTTCCACAATTCTGCGAACGCCGCCGCTCCGGAGAGCAGCCGGGCGTCTGAGCGGCGAACATGGAACCGCTTCAGCGCCGCATCGCAGCCCACTTCTTCTGGCGCGCCCTCACCGCGGGAGATGTCGATGAACTCCGCCTCGGCCCCCTGCCGTTGATAAAGGCCGATTTCGGCGCGGCAGAGCGGGCATGCGCCGTCGAAATACACCTGCGGGCGGGCTTCACCTTGCGTTAGCTGCATCTGTTCAGTCGCCGTTTGTGTTTTCTGGTCCATATCGCGAAACTTAAGTCTAAACCGTGACGGGAACAGGGGCGGATGAGCGCATGCGCGCAGCGGTGATCGGAGCGGGGCTGGCTGGCGCGGCAGCGGCGCGCGTTTTGCGCGGCCAGGGGCTCGCAACGGCGGTGTTCGACAAGGGGCGCGGGCCCGGCGGCAGACTGTCCAGCCGGCGCGCGGAAACGCCGCTTGGCGAGGTCTCGTTCGATCACGGCGCCCAGTTCGTGACCGCGCAGACGCAGAGTTTCCAACGCTTTCTGGAAGACGCCGCCGAAGCCGGCGCCGCGGCCCTGTGGACCGGACGGCTCGTCTCCATTGATCGTTACGCCAATGTGGAGCCCTTGCGGCCCAAGCCGCGCTGGGTCGGCGCCTCGGCGATGAACGCGCTGGTTCGCCATGCCCTGGACGGGCTGGAGCCCCGGTTCGCCCGGCGCGCACGCAAGCTGAAAGGCCGGCCCGGCGCCTGGACCGTGGTGTTCGAGGACGGCGAAAGCGATGGCCCGTTCGAGCGCGTCGCGCTGACCCTGCCGCCGGAGCAGCTGATCGAGTTTCTCGCCCGGTCCGACGGGGATTTCCCGGATATCATCGCCGCCGCCCACAAAGTTGAGATCACCCCGTGCTGGACGGTGATGGCGCTTCTGGACGCGCCGTTCGATCCCGGTTTCGACGGGGCGCAAGTTTATGGCGGCGGCATCCGCTGGATGACCCGCATGGCCAGCCGCCCACAGCGCGGCCCGGCGGAGGCGCTGGTCATCCAGGCTTCGCCCGATTGGTCGGAAGGCCTTCTGGAGGAGGCGCCGGACGCCGTGGCGCGCATGCTGTGCGAGGAAGCGTTCGTGCGCTTCAACATGCCCGAACCGGTCTACACCGCCGCCCATCGCTGGCGCTACGCCCTGGTGAAGACCGGCGCGGGCGCGCCGATGATCCTGGACGAAACCGGTACAGTGGGCGCGGCCGGAGACTGGCGCCTGGGCGGACGCGCGGAATACGCCTGGACCTCCGGCGAAGCGCTCGGCGCCGCGCTGGCGGGCTAGCCTGCCTGATCGCCGCGCGCTAAGCCGCTGCGATGCCGTCCCACGCCCTCACCCGCGCCGCCTTGTTCAAGCGCGCCGTGCCCATCATGGGCGCCAACATCGCCACCCCGGTGGTGGGGCTGGTGGATCTCGCCGTCATCGGCAACACCGGATCGGCCGAATCGATCGCCGCGGTGGCGCTGGGCACGCTGGCCTTCAACGCGCTCTACTGGTCTCTCGGCTTCTTGCGCATGGGCACGACGGCGCTGGCCGCCCAGGCGGACGGCTCGCGCGAGCCGGGCGAAACCGCCGCCGTGCTCTGGCGCGGCGCAGGCGTGGGCGCGGGGCTCGGTGTTCTTCTGGTCGCTCTGCAGGCGCTCATCGCGCCGCTGATCCTGCTGGCGTTTTCCGGCGACGCAGCGGTGGAGGCTGAAGCGCGCGCCTATTTCGATGCACGAATTTGGGGCGCGCCGGCCGCGCTCGCGGGCTTTGCGCTTTATGGCTGGCTGATCGGGCTTGGGTTCACCGGGCGCGCGCTCGCTTTGCAGATCGTGCTTAATCTCGCCAACGCCGCGCTGTCGCTCTGGTTCGTGCTCGGCCTCGACATGGGCGTTGCAGGCGTCGGGCTTTCAAGCGCCATCGCGCAATGGATTCAGCTCGCCGCCGGCGCGGTCCTGATCCTGGGCGTGCTGCGCGGACGCGCCGCGCCGGGCCGACGCCAGATACTGGACCGCAGCCGGCTGATCCGGCTGTTTGCTGTAAACCGGGACATCTTCTTGAGGACCCTCGCCCTTCTCGCCGGTTTCTACTGGTTCAACGAGGCGAGCCTTCGCGAAGGCGCGGACGTGCTGGCGGGCAACGCCATCCTCTTGCAGTTCATTTCAGTGACCGCCTTCTTCCTCGACGCCTTCGCCCATGTGGCCGAAGCCGAGACCGGCCGCGCGGCCGGCGCCAGGGACTGGGCCCGATTAAAGCGCGCCTTCCGGCTGACCAGCGAGCTGGCGGCTGGCTGCGCGCTGGTCCTGGGGCTCGGCTTCCTGGCGTTCGGCGAAGCCTTCATTTCGGTGATGACCGACGATCCGGGCGCGCGCGCCGCAGCGCAGGCGGCCATCGTGTGGTGCGCCCTGGTGCCCATCGCCGGCTGGCCCAGCTGGCAGCTCGACGGGCTGATGATCGGCACGACGCGGGGGCCCCTCATGCGCAACGCCATGATCGCGGCGCTGGCGGTCTATCTGGCGCTCGATTTCGCTCTGCGCCCCGCCTTCGGCGTGACGGGGCTGTGGATCGCCTTCCTTTTGTATTACGTGGCGCGCGCCGGGACCCTGGCGGTGGGCTGGCCGGGATTGAAACGGGATTTCGCCGACGGCTCGATCAAACCGGATTGAGCAGGCTCTCATCGTTCTCTGCGACCTTGTTGACGCGCGGCGAAACCGGGCGCGCCGTCAGCACGCCGTCCGGCGCCGGCTTGAGGAAGGGCTGCGGGTCGGCGTCCGGATCAAGCCAGGCGGAAAAGCCAGAGCGCGCGATCATCACCGGACAGCGATGGTGCAGATGGGCGATGTCGGCGTTGGCCGCATTGGTGAGTATGGCGAAGCTGTCGATGCGCGCGTCGCCCTCCCCCCAGCGCTCCCACAGCCCGGCGAACACCATGGGTTCGCCGTCGGTGCGGGTGATGAAATAGGGCTGCTTTCCCGCTTCGGTCTTCGCCCATTCGTAAAAGCCGTCGGCGGGAATGAGCGCGCGCCGGCGGGTCAGCGCACTGCGGAAGGTGGGCTTTTCCGCCGCCGTCTCGGCGCGCGCGTTGATCAGCGGCTTCGATCCTTCAGGGCCTGTCTTCGACCAGTGCGGGACCAGCCCCCAGCGCACCTCGGTCAGCCGCATCTCCCCCTCCCGGCCGCGGCGCACGATGGGCAGGGATTGGGTGGGCGCCGCGTTCCAGTTGGGCGCCAGATTGATCCGGTCGTCTATCTCGAACAGCGTGCTGAGCTGGTCGAGGGTGAGGGAAATGACGTAGCGTCCGCACATGGTTCCGACTCTCCCCGCCCCGCCCCGCCGGTCAAGCCCGTGAGCAAGCCCGACAAGATCATCCTGGGCGTCGGCCTTGTGGTCTGGCGCGGCGGCGACGTGCTGCTGATCCGCCGGGGCAAGCCGCCGTTTGAAGGGCTCTGGTCGATCCCCGGCGGCAAGGTGGAGCCCGGCGAGCGCCTGCAGACGGCTGCGCTGCGCGAGCTTCACGAGGAAACCGGAACGAAAGCGGAGATCGCCGGGTTGATCGACGTGTTCGAAAACATTGGCCCGCACGGCCATTTTGTCATGGTTGACTACGCCGCGCGCTGGCTGTCCGGCGCGCCTGAAGCCGGCGACGACGCGTTGGAGGCGCGCTTCATGAGCTATGAAGATGCGCTCGACGCCTTAAGCTGGGACAAGACGCGCGAGGCGCTCGACAGGTCCCGCGCCGTGCTCGGCCAAATTCCCGCCGCGAAACGGGGCTAACCCTCATCTCCATGATTTTGAAGCGCTGTCTTAAAACCGCCCTCGCCGCCGCCGCTCTGGCCGCCGCGCCCGCCGCGCAGGCGCAGTCCTCCTCTCAGGACACCTATCCGGTCGAACAGCTGGCCAGCGTGCTTGGCGAATTGCACTTTATCTATTTCTCCTGTGAGGGCCGCGACGCCCAGCTTTGGCGCGAAACCATGCTGGAACTGCTCGAGCACGAGGCGCCCACGCGCGGCTCCTATCGCGACCGGCTCATCGCCGGCTTCAATGACGGCTTCCGCATCCAGCAGCAAAACCGCACGCGCTGCGGCGCCGAAGCGGAGATGGCCGAGCGCCGCCTGGCCCAGCGCGGCCGGTCCTTGAGCCAAGAGCTGCGCCGGGAATATCTCGACTAGGCGGACACCTGTCCTCCCCCTTGATGGGGAGGTGTCCCGGATTCCGATCCGGGACGGAGGGGGTGGCTGCGCCAAGGTTACAAAGCTTAACGCCTACGGCCCAACCCCGCCCGACCGCGCCTCACTCCACCGGCAGTTCGGTGGTGTTCTTGATGGCCTCCATGGCGAAGGCGGCGGAGACGTCGGCCAGCGGCGCCACGGCGATGAGGCGTTTGTAGACGTCGTCATAGGCCGCGATCTCGGGCAGGACGATCTTTAAAAGATAATCGATCTCCCCGCCCATGCGGTAGAACTCCACCACTTCGGGCATGCGTGTCACGCCCTCGGAGAACTGCTTCAGCCAGGCCTCGTCATGGCGGTTGGTGCGCACGAAGACGAACAGGGTGGTGCGAAGCCCCAGCGCCTCGGCGTTCAGCAAGGTCACCGTTTTCTCGATCAGGCCGCGCTCTGCGAGCAGTTTGAGTCGTCGGGCGGTGGGGGTGGCCGACAGGCCGATGGCGTCGGCGAGCTCCTGAACGGTGCGATCGGCGTCAGACTGAATCGCCTTCAACAAGGCGCGGTCATAGCTGTCCATGGCGCAAAACTCCTCATGGGAGGTGAAAATCACCAAGATCGGCCTGGAAGTCCATGGTTTTTAGCGACACGCACTGCGCGGCGGGCGGCATACTGGAGATGAACCAGTTCAGGACCGCGCCATGGCCGCCTACGACATCGCCCCCCGCAACGCCGACGACGCCGTGGGCGCGGTGCGCGCCGCCATCGCCGGCCAGGATGCGGTGATCGAAACAGGGTTCGGACCCTGCCCGCTTGTTTACGCCGACTACGGCGCCTCGGGCCGGCCCTGCGCGCTGGTGGACGCAGCGGTGGCGCGTTCGCTTGCGCTTTACGCCAACCCCCATAACGAAGACAGCGCCACCGGCCTCGCCGCCACCCGCGCCCTACGCGAGGCGTGTACGCGCATCAAGCAGGCTGTGAACGCCGGACCGGACCATGCGCTGATCCTGGAAGGCGCCGGCGCCACGGGCGCGATCCATCGACTGCAGGCGATTCTCGGCCTCGCCCTGGCGCCGGCGACAAAGGCGTTCCTCGAAGAGACGCTGGAGCCTGACTTGCGCGCGACAGTGCTGGCGCAGGTGAACGCCGCCCGCCCTGTGGTCTTCGTCGGCCCGTACGAGCACCATTCGAACGAGCTTGGCTGGCGCGAGAGCCTCGCGGAGACCGTCTCCATCGGCTTGAACGAGGGCGGCGGGATCGATCTTGATGATCTCGAAGGCAAGCTCGCTGATCCGCGCTTTGCAGGCCGGCGCAAGATCGGCGCGTTTTCGGCCGCGTCCAACGTCACGGGCGTGAAGACCGACATTGCAGCGCTGGCGCGGCGCCTTCACGCCCACGGGGCGATCCTCTGCCTCGACGCGGCGGCGAGCGCGCCTTACCTGCGAATCGATCTGAGCCCGACCGATCCGGACGCCGCGCCGGACGCGGTCTATTTCTCGCCCCATAAGATGGTGGGCGGACCCGGCGCGTGCGGCGTGCTGGTGCTGCGCAAAACGCTCTACCGCAGCGATCTCGCGCCCACCGTGAGCGGCGGCGGCACGGTGCGCTACGTCACGCCGGAGGGCCATGATTTCATCGACGACATCGAAGCGCGCGAGCGCGCCGGAACGCCGGGCCTGCCCCAGGCCTTGCGCGCCGCCGAAGCGCTGGAGCTCATCGCCGGGATCGGGTGGGACGCGGTGGCGGCGCGCGAGCACGATCATCTCAGCGCCGCGCTCGCCGCCTGGGCGGACGCGCCGGGCGTCGACATTCTCGGCCCGGCCGAGCCGGAGCGCCGAATCGGCCTGGTGAGCTTTCAACTGCGCCCGCAGGGCGGCGATCCGCTCCACCCCAAGCTCGCCGCCCGGCTGTTGAATGATCTTTACGGCATCCAGGCCCGCGCCGGGTGTTCCTGCGCCGGGCCGTACGGACACCATATTTTGGGGCTGTCGCCCGATGAGACCGAGGCCCACCGCGCCGCCGTGCTCGACGGCTACGCCGGATTGCGCCCCGGCTGGGTGCGGGTGAGCCTGCACTGGACCATGAGTGCGGCGCAGCGCGATTACCTCATAGAGGCGGTGAACCAGCTCTCTCGCTTCGGTCACCGCTTCGCCGGCCTTTATCGATTCGATCCGCTCACCGGCGCCTGGGCTGCGAAGACCGGCGAAACCCGCCTGGTTCGCGACACCGGCGGGGCGGCGCTGATGGACGAGGCGTTGCGCCGCGCCGAAGCCCTGGCCCTAGATATTGTGCCCGGGACGGTCGACATCGCCCTCCCCTCAAGCCATGCGGCCTTGCTTTGCTATACCGGGCTGCGCGCCAAAGCCGAGCCAGCCGGCGCCTGATCGCAAGGCCGAAGACAGCTTGCAGCGCCCATCGCATCTATCCACAGGAAAAGCCCGTTTACGCTTCGTGCGGAGTCCTTAACGACTCCGGGCGCGGACGGTTTTGCGGTAAGACTTCGTTTACTAAAAAATCGGCTTCGAGCGGGTTTGGCGAGTTGACGCCTGTGTAAAGCGCCAGCACTATATGTTGCGGTTCCTCGGGGGAGCCCGCACCACAGATAGGTTTTCTTAAGCAGCGCGCGGGGGTTTGCGACGCCGCCGCGACAGGCAAAGTGCGCGCAGCTGGAAGGACGATGAGATGACGCCTTTTGATCACGCCCAATCGACGAGCCCGAGCGGCGCGCGCCCTGCGGAGAGCCCGCGCGGCAAGCCGAAGAAAGTCAATCTGCGCATCGTGGATTCGGTGAAGACCGATCCCTCCCGCGACGCGCTGCTGACCGATTTCGGCAAGAAGACGCTGGTCGACCGTTACCTGCTGCCCGGCGAATCCTATCAGGACATGTTCGCGCGCGTCTCGACGGCCTACGCCGATGATATCGAGCACGCCCAGCGCCTGTACGACTACATGTCCCAGCTCTGGTTCATGCCGGCCACGCCGGTGCTGTCCAACGGCGGCGCCGAGCGCGGCCTGCCGATCTCGTGCTTCCTTAATTCGGTGGCCGATTCGCTCGACGACATCGTGGGCACCTGGACGGAGAATGTCTGGCTCGCCTCCAACGGCGGCGGCATCGGCACCTATTGGGGCGGCGTGCGCTCCATCGGCGAAAAGGTCGGCCAGAACGGTCAGACGAGCGGAATCATCCCCTTCATCCGGGTGATGGATTCGCTCACCCTGGCCATCTCGCAGGGCTCGCTGCGGCGCGGCTCGGCGGCGGCGTATCTCGACGTGCACCACCCGGAGATCGAGGAATTCCTCGAAATCCGCAAGCCGTCCGGCGACTTCAATCGCAAGAGCTTGAACCTTCACCACGGGGTGAACATCACCGACGCCTTCATGGAGGCGGTGCGTGATGATCGCGAGTTCGAGCTGCGCTCGCCGAAATCGGGCGAGGTGGTGAAGACGGTGAACGCCCGCAAGCTGTGGCAGAAGATCCTGGAGCTGCGCCTGCAGACCGGCGAGCCCTACGTCATCTTCTCCGACACGGTGAACAACAATCTGCCGGTCCACCAGCGCAAGCTGGGGCTGAAGGTGCGCCAGTCGAACCTGTGCTCGGAGATCATGCTGCCCACCGGCGTCGATCATATGGGCATCGACCGCACCGCGGTGTGCTGCCTGTCCTCGCTGAACGCCGAGAAATATCTCGAGTGGAAAGACGACGAGACCTTCATCGAGGACATTTTCCGCTTCCTCGACAACGTGCTGCAGGACTTCATCGACCGCGCGCCGAACGAGATGGAGCGCGCGAAATACTCCGCCTTCCGCGAACGCTCGGTGGGGCTGGGGCTGATGGGCTACCACTCCTTCCTGCAGCGCATGAACGTGCCGTTTGAAAGCGCCATGGCCCAGGCCTGGAACAAGCGCATGTTCCAGCACATCCGCCACGAGGCCGACAAAGCGTCGGTGAAGCTGGCTGAAGAGCGCGGCGCCTGCCCGGACGCGGCCGAGCAGGGCATCAAGGCGCGCTTCTCCCACAAGCTGGCGATCGCGCCCACCGCGTCGATCTCCATCATCTGCGGCGGGACCAGCGCAGGGATCGAGCCGATCCCGGCGAACGTCTACACCCACAAGACCCTGTCGGGCTCGTTCACGGTGAAGAATCCCTATCTCGAACAATTGCTCGAGGAGAAAGGCGAGAACACGCCGGCGGTCTGGGCCTCGATCCTGGAGCATGAAGGTTCGGTGCAGCACCTGGAGTGCCTGGACGAGCACGAGAAGGCGATCTTCAAGACCGCCTTCGAACTTGATCAGCGCTGGGTGATCGAGCACGCGGCCGAGCGCACCCCTTATGTCTGCCAGTCCCAGTCGCTGAACATCTTCCTGCCCGGCGACGTCAATAAATGGGATTTGCACATGCTGCACTGGACGGCCTGGGAGAAGGGCGTGAAGTCGCTCTATTACTGCCGGTCGAAATCGGTGCAGCGCGCCGCCTACGCCGGCTCCGGCGAAAAATCGGACATGGAGAAATCCATGGAGCAGGCCGCCCCCACCGATTACGACGAGTGCCTGGCCTGCCAGTAAGGCGGCTGACAGCGCAGACGACGAACCCCGGCCGGATACGGCCGGGGTTTTTCGTATCGGCCGCTGTAAAAAGCCGGCGCTTGGCCTCGCTTTCAGGCGCCGTTCATCTGGAACGGCTCACCCTTGCTTGGTGTTTGCCTGTCAATCCCGCCACGAAAAGTCGGATGGATGAAGAGAAGGAATTGTTAACCAAATTCTTTGTCACACCCACTCTATTCGACGCGAAAACGTGGTATAGACAGGAGCAGTTCAAGGAGGCCGCGTGCTGCGCTTTGCAGCAGGGCGGACACCGCAGATGACGGCACGTACGATGCATCACACCTTCGCCTCTTCGGCCTTGCTGGCCCGCGCAAGCCTCGGCGCCCTTGCGGCCGCCGCTTGCTTCGCCGCGCCGGTTTTCGCCGAAAGCGAAACGCGCGCGCCGTCTGCGGAAACCCGGTCCATGATTCTCGGCCCGCTCTATGACGAATTGGGCGCCGAAGCGCGTCAGCCCGGAGCGCGCCTGCTTGACGCGCCGCGGAGCGCCGCAATTCGTTACAGCCCACAACCCGCGGCGCAGCCCAACCCCGTTTCGCCGCGTCCGGCGGCGGCGCGATTCGCCGGCGCCGCCCTTGTCGCGCGCACCGATTCGATCGCGCGTGACCGCCTCGCCGCGTTTTCCGGCGACGAGACCACGCTCGCCTTCTCCCCCTCGGGCGGACGCGTAAGCGTGTCCCTATTCGACGGCGCGGCGCCGGATGCGGCGTTTCTCGGCTTCGACCCCGAATACGCCTCAAGCGCCGGCCGCGCGCTTTATGGCGAGCGAGAAGCCACACGACGCATGGCGGTACGCTATGAGGGCTCGTTCGACACCACCGGCGCCGACGGGCTCGACTACGGCCTGGCCCCGCGCGCCGGTGTGAGCTTCGGCGGCGACGGAGCGGCGGTGGAGACCGGCGCGACGGTGCGCCTGGGTAAATATATCGACACCGATTTCGACCGGCCCGCCTGGTGGTTTTTCGCCGGCGCCGATCGTCAGGCGGTGATGTACGATCCCGGTCAAGGCTTCGACGTGCGCGACGCCGTCGCGATGGAGCCCTACGCCATCGTCGGCGACGCCCAGGCCGGCGTCGCCATGAAGATGGGCGGGGCGGACATTTCGGTCGCCTACGTGCACCGCGAGACCGAATACTCCATGCCCACCCAGAGCTGGGAGACCAGCGAAGGCTTCGCCGCCTTCTCGCTCACCTGGCGGCGCTGAGCCGATACGGGGAGATTTTTGGTCGACATTGAAGCGCGGCGCTACGAAGCGCCGCGTTTTCTTGTGCGGTCTGGACCGGCGTTCCGTCTCGCGGTAGGCCCATGACATGAGCCACGCTCTCTCCGCCGCTATGCTCGCCGCCACGCTTCAGGCCGGCGCTGACGACGTGACCGGCCCGCCCCTGCCCGCCCCGGACCGCGGCGTGGTTTCTGTGGTGGTGGAGAACGACCTCTTCGGCGGGACCGACCGCAATTACACGAACGGCCTGCGCGCCGAATGGGTGCGCCCCGCCGACGAGGCGCCGGAGTGGCTGCGCCGTGCGGCGCGCCTTCAGCCCTTCGTGGATCTTGACGGCGTGGAGATCCGCGACGGGTTCGCCGTCTCCCACACGCTTTACACGCCGCGCGACATCACGCTCGAAAACCCGCCCGCTGACGATCACCCCTACGCCGCCCATCTGTCGTTCCAGTGGTTCGCCACCGCGGCGAAGGCGAACTCTGAAAATACGATTCTGATCGACATCGGCCTCATCGGCCCCGCCGCCGGCGGCGAGTTCGTGCAAGAGAACTGGCACGCGCTCATCGACAGCGACGAGCCGAGGGGCTGGGATTACCAGTTGAAGAATGAGATCGTCGTCGCGTTGGCCGGTCAGCGTGCGGTGCGCCATCCAGGTCCGCGTATCGCCGGGCTGGAGACCGACGCGGTCACCCATGCCGGCCTGACGCTTGGAACGCTGCGCGCCTCGGTCTCGGCCGGCGCGACCGTGCGCGCCGGGTTCGGCCTTGATCAGGCCTTCGCCCCGCCGCGCCTGCGCCCCGCGATCGGGCCGTCCAGCCTCTATCGGCCACGCCAGGGCGCGGCCGCCTATGTCTTCGCCGGCGTCGGCGCCTACGGCGTTGCTCGCGACATTTTTCTAGACGGCAATACGTTTCGCAACTCGCGCAGCGTGGAGAAATACGCCGGGGTCGGCGATTTACAGGCCGGCGCGGAAATTCACGCCGGGAGATACCGCCTCGCCTTCACCTATGTGGTGCGCATCGAGCAGTTCAAAGGCCAGGCCGGGCCGCAGCAATTCGGCGCGGTCTCCCTCACCCGAGCGTTCTAAAGCTCGCGCCGGGATTGAGAATTTACTCGCCTCTCGCGCCGGTTCTCGTTACGGTCGCACCACCAGAAACAGGGGAACACCGTGAAGAAACTTGCTATTTCGCTGCTTGGCGCCGTCCTCATGGCCGGAGCGGTTTATGCCCAAACCGACGACCTCAGCGAGCGCGAAGCGCTCGCCCTGGAGATGATCGAGCTGTCCGGCGCAGCGGATATGGCCAACACCATGGTCGACCAGATGCTGCCGATGATGGAGCCATCCTTCCGCCAGGGTTATCCGAACGCGACCGACGCCCAGATCGCCGAAGCCCTGTCCATCTTCGCCCAGGCGTTCCGCGACCGGAACGAGCAGATGAACCACCAGATGGCCGAGCTCCACACCGACATGCTCAGCGCCGACGACATGCGCGCCATCAACGCCTTTTACCGCAGCGAGGCCGGCGAAAACCTGCTCGCCGCGATGCCAGAGGTGATGGAGCGCAGCCAGGCCATCGGCGAGCGCATGGCCATGGAGATCATGTCCGTGGAGGGCCCGGCCATGGAAGCCGCCCTCACCGACGCGGCGCCTGCCGAATAAGGGGCGCGACGCTCTTGTTAGAGCCGGCTCTACCGACATGAAAAAGGGCGCGTCCGACCGGACGCGCCCTTCTCGTTTCAGCGATGAACGCGTTTAGTGCGCGCGCGCCTCACCAGCGGCTTCGCCGCCAGGCGGCAACGCGGCGAGCGCGGCGTCGTCGGCTTCGGTCCATTCGATGGGCTCGACCTCGCCGGTGAGGGCGTGCTTGAGCACCTCATCGACGGTGTCCACCGCGACGATTTCGAGGCCCTGCTTGATGTTCTCAGGCACGTCCTCGAGGTCCTTCACGTTCTCCTGCGGGATCAGCACGGTCTTCACGCCGCCGCGGTGGGCCGCAAGAAGCTTCTCCTTCAGCCCGCCAATGGGCAGAACGCGGCCGCGCAGCGTGATCTCGCCGGTCATCGCCACGTCCTTCCTCACCGGAATACCAGACAGCGCCGAGACGATGGCGGTGATCATGGCGCCGCCGGCGCTCGGCCCGTCCTTGGGCGTGGCGCCTTCGGGCACGTGCACGTGAATATCGGTGGAGCGGAAGACGGTCGGCTTCACGCCCAGCGCCGGCGCCCGGCTTTGAACATAGCTGTTCGCCGCCGAGATCGATTCCTTCATCACGTCGCGCAGATTGCCGGTGACGGTCATCTTACCGCGGCCGGGCATCTTCACCGCCTCGATGGTCAGAAGATCGCCGCCGACTTCAGTCCAGGCCAGCCCGGTCACCAGGCCCACCTGGTCCTCGGTCTCGGTCTCGCCGAAGCGGAATTTCCGAACGCCTGCGAAGTCGGAGAGGTTGTCCGGCGTAATGGTGATCTCGGTGGCTTCACCGGAGACGAGCTTGCGCACGGTCTTGCGCGCGAGGCGGGCGATCTCGCGCTCCAGCGTGCGCACGCCGCTCTCGCGGGTGTAATAGCGGATGAGGTCGCGCAGCGCGTCCTCCTGCAGCGTCCACTCGCCCTCTTTGAGAGCGTGCGCCTTCACCTGTTTGGGGATCAGGTGGCGCTTGGAGATCTCCACCTTCTCATCTTCGGTGTAGCCGGCGATGCGGATGATCTCCATGCGGTCCAGAAGCGGCTGGGGCATGTTCAGCGTGTTCGCCGTGGTGATGAACATCACGTCGGAGAGGTCGTAATCCACCTCCAGATAGTGATCGCCGAAGCTGGCGTTCTGTTCCGGGTCCAGCACTTCAAGAAGCGCCGCCGAGGGATCGCCGCGATAGTCCGCGCCCAGCTTGTCGATTTCATCAAGCAGGAAGAGCGGGTTGGAGCTGCTCGCCTTCTTCATGGACTGGATCACCCGGCCCGGCATGGAGCCGATATAGGTGCGCCGGTGACCGCGAATCTCGGCCTCGTCGCGCACCCCGCCCAGCGACATGCGCACGAATTCCCGGCCCGTGGCCTCCGCGATGGAGCGCCCCAGCGAGGTCTTGCCGACGCCCGGCGGGCCCACGAGGCACAGGATCGGGCCCTTGATCTTCTTGGTCCGCGCCTGGACGGCGAGGTGCTCGATGATGCGCTCCTTGACCTTCTCAAGGCCGTAATGGTCGCGGTCGAGCACGGCTTCGGCCTTGTCCAGATCGGCCTTCACGCGCTTGCGCTTGTTCCAGGGGATGTTGAGCAGCCAGTCGAGATAATTGCGCACGACGGTGGATTCCGCCGACATGGGGCTCATCTGGCGCAGCTTTTTCAGCTCGGCCTCAGCCTTGGCGCGGGCTTCTTTGGAGAGCTTGGTCTTCTCGATCTTCTCTTCGAGCTCGGCCAGCTCTTCCTTGCCGTCCTCTCCCTCGCCGAGCTCGCGCTGGATCGCCTTCATCTGCTCGTTGAGATAATACTCGCGCTGGGTCTTCTCCATCTGCCGCTTCACGCGGTTACGGATCTTCTTTTCGACCTGCAGCACGGAGATCTCGCCCTCCATCAGGCCGAACACCTTCTCCAGGCGTTCCGACACGGACGGGTTGGACAGAAGCTCCTGCTTCTCGGCGATCTTCACCGCCAGGTGCGCGGCGATGGTGTCGGCCATCTTGGCCGGCTCCACGATTTCGCCGACCGCCGACAGAGCCTCGGGCGGCACCTTCTTGTTGAGCTTGACGTAGTCTTCAAACTTCTCCGCGGCCGCGCGCATCAGCGCCTCGACCTCGGCGGGTTCGGCGACGTCTTCGTCGACGATCTCAGCCTCGGCCTCGAAATAGGCCTCGTTGTCCAGAAAGCGCGTGACCTTCGTCCGGCGCCCGCCCTCGACCAGCACCTTCACCGTGCCGTCGGGAAGCTTTAACAGCTGCAGCACGCTGGCCACGACGCCCATCTCGTAAATCCCTTCGGGATCGGGATCGTCGTCGGCCGCGCTCTTCTGGGTGGCCAGCAAGATCTGCTTGTCGGCGCGCATCACCTCTTCAAGGGCGCGCACGGATTTCTCCCGCCCCACGAAAAGCGGCACGATCATGTGGGGAAACACCACGATGTCGCGGAGCGGCAGCAGCGGAAGGGTTTTCGTATCAGTCATAAAAAGTCGTCCTTTCGGATCGCGCCCGCACCCACGCGCGCGGCGTGCGGACCCCGGTAGGCACCGGCCTCGCGAAAGCGCCGGCGATCAAGCGGCGCGCCTCGTCAGCTCAAGCCTCGCCGCATTCGTGTGAGGACTCAAGTGGAGGCGCGCAGCCATGGCTTCAAGCATGTGAACGTGATGGGAATCGGCGACGTGCAGTGGGGGGATGAGATGTCTCCCCCCGTCTACGGGGGGAGTGGTCCGCAGGACCGAGGTGGGCTGCGTCGACTTTCAGGCTGGAGCCGCCCCCTCCGTCTGCTTCTCAGACACCTCCCCCGTAAACGGGGGAGGACATCCGCGCCGCAACGTCCGCTCCAACGAAAAACGCCGGCCCACAGGACCGGCGCTCTTCGTCTCACAAACCGATGAAGAGAGCTTACGCGCCCTTCGACCCGCTTTCACTTTTCTGCTTGGCGTAGATGTAAAGCGGGGTGGCGTCGCCGGTGACGACCTCGGCGTTGACGACGACTTCCTCCACCCCGTCCATGCCGGGCAGCTCGTACATGGTGTCGAGGAGAATCCCCTCCATGATCGAGCGCAGGCCGCGCGCGCCGGTCTTGCGGGCGATGGCCTTTTCCGCGATGGCGGTGAGGGCGTCCTCGGTGAAGGACAGGCCCACGCCTTCCATCTCGAACAGGCGTTGATACTGCTTGACCAGCGCGTTCTTCGGCTCGGTGAGGATCTGCACCAGGGCCGGCTCGTCCAGGTCCTCCAGCGTCGCGATGACCGGAAGACGGCCGACGAATTCGGGAATCAGGCCGAAGCGCTGCAGATCGTCCGGCTCGACATCCTTCAGGACATCGCCCTGGCGGCGGGCGTCGGGATCGCGCACGTCGGCGCCGAAGCCGACCGCGCTGCCCTTGCCGCGCTGGGAGATGATCCGCTCAAGACCGGCGAACGCGCCGCCGACGATGAACAGGATGTTGGTGGTGTCCACCTGCAGGAATTCCTGCTGCGGGTGCTTGCGTCCGCCCTGGGGCGGCACGGAGGCCACGGTGCCCTCCATGATCTTCAAAAGCGCCTGCTGCACGCCCTCGCCCGACACGTCGCGGGTGATGGACGGGTTGTCGGATTTGCGGCTGATCTTGTCGATCTCGTCGATATAGACGATGCCGCGCTGGGCCCGCTCGACATTATAGTCGGCCGACTGCAAGAGCTTCAGGACGATGTTCTCCACGTCCTCGCCCACATAGCCGGCTTCGGTGAGCGTGGTGGCGTCGGCCATGCAGAACGGAACGTCCAGGATGCGCGCCAGCGTCTGGGCCAGCAGCGTCTTGCCGCAGCCCGTCGGGCCGATCAGAAGGATGTTGGACTTGGACAGCTCCACATCCTGGTTCTGCGTGGCGTGGTTCAGGCGCTTGTAATGATTGTGCACCGCGACCGAGAGCACCCGCTTGGCGGTTTGCTGGCCGATCACATAATCCTGCAGGACCTGGAAGATCTCCTGCGGGCTGGGCACGCCCTCTTTCGATTTGACCAGCGAGGTCTTGTTCTCCTCGCGGATGATGTCCATGCACAGCTCGACGCATTCGTCGCAGATGAACACCGTGGGGCCCGCGATGAGCTTGCGGACCTCGTGCTGGCTCTTGCCGCAGAACGAGCAATACAGCGTGCTCTTTCCGTCGCCTGTGGTCGCCTTGGTCATGCTTGCTCCAGTCGGTCCCGCCTTCGCGCACCTGTTCGCGCCGCCCGCATCAAGGCCCTCTCGGCCCTGAACGAAACGGACGCCCTCAAGTGAGCGTCACGTACGCAAGATCAAGGCCGGACCTTAGCGAAACGTTTTCAAGATGCATTCGACCACACGCGCGCGTCCATGATCAAGCACGCAAAGCCGCCCTGCGCGCAAGTCGCGCAGCGCGGCCTGGCCGTAGCTGTTGAAGAATAACGTCGCTTAAGCCGCTTCGGGCCCGCCGCGTTTTTCATAAACGTGGTCGATAAGGCCGAAATCGCGCGCTTCTTCCGCGTTCATGTAGGTGTCGCGGTCCAGCGTCTTGGCCACATGGTCGGTGGTCTGGCCGGTGTGGCGCTCGTAAATTTCGTACATGCGCTTCTTGATGCGCAGGATGTCCTCGCCGTGGCGCTCGATATCGGCCGCCGTGCCGCGGAAGCCGCCGGAGGGCTGGTGCATCATGATTCGCGCGTTCGGCGTGGCGAATCGCATGTCCTTTTCGCCCGCGGCCAGAAGTAGCGAGCCCATGGAGGCCGCCATGCCCACGCAGGCCGTGGCCACGGGGCAGCGGATGTACTGCATGGTGTCGTAGATCGCCAGCCCTGCGCTCACCGAGCCGCCGGGCGTGTTGATGTACATGGCGATCTCTTTTTTCGGGTTTTCCGATTCAAGATACAGAAGCTGCGCCACCATCAGGCTGGCCATATGGTCTTCCACCACGCCGGTGACGAAGACGATCCGCTCCTTCAAAAGCCGGGAGTAGATGTCGAACGCCCGCTCGCCGCGCGCGGTCTGTTCGACCACCATCGGCACCAGGTTCATCATGGTTTCCTGCGGATCGTTCATTCGGTCTGCTCCCGTCACTGAAGATAAGGGCGAGATGGCCCGCCGCGCGCACTCTGACAAGGCGCGCGGCGGTGCGCAAACATCGCGGTCAGCCTAGTCCTCGCCGGAAGCTTTTTTCGCGGCGGTCTTCTTGGCCGGCGCCTTCTTCTTGGCGGGCGCCTTTTTGGGCTTTTCCTCGCCTTCGGCCTCATCGTCCTTCGCCGCGGCCTTTTTCGCCGGGGCCTTTTTCTTGGCCGGGGCCTTTTTCTTCGGCTTGGCCTCGGCTTCCGGCGCGTCGTCCTCGGCGAAGAGAGTCTCGCGATCAACCTCTTTCTCGCTCACTTCGGCGAGCTCGAGGATGTAGTCGACGACCTTCTCTTCATAGATCGGCGCGCGCAGCTGCTGCAGGGCGCCCGGATTTTTCTGATAGAAGTCGACCACTTCGCGCTCGCGGCCCGGATAGCGCTGGGCTTCCTGGTTCACGGCGCGGGCGATTTCTTCTTGGGTGACGTCGATCTTGGCGTCGCGGCCCATTTCCGCGAGCACCAGGCCCAGCCGCACGCGGCGCTCGGCGATCGCCATATAATCGGCGCGCAGCTCGTCTTCGGACTTGGACTTGTCCTCGTCGTCAAGCTGATCGTTTTCAATGGCGTTCTGGACTTCGCGCCAGATCGCCTCGAACTCCTGCTCCACCATTTTCGGCGGCAGGTCGATGGACTTGTGGGCTTCGTCGATCTGATCGAGCAGCGAGCGCTTCACCTTCATGCGCGAGGCCTGGGCGTGCTCCTGCTCGAAGCGGCCTTTGAGAGCGTCTTTGAGCGCATCCAGGCTCGGCAGGCCGAGGCGTTCGGCGAGCGAATCGTCGATCTCGCTTTCGGCCGGGGCCTGAACCTCTTTGACGTCGGTGGCGAACACCGCGTCCTTACCGGCGAGATGAGCGGCCTGATAATTTTCCGGGAAGGTGACCTTCACCTCAAGCGAGTCGCCGGCCTTCGCGCCGATGAGCTGCTCTTCAAAGCCTGGAATGAACTGGCCCGAGCCGATCACCAGCTCGGCGCCCTCGGCCTTGCCGCCGTCGAATTCTTCACCGTCGATGGAGCCCACGAAGTCGATGACGACCTTGTCGCCCTCTTCGGCCTTGGCCTTGTCGCCCTTGGGCTCATAGGCCTGAGCCTGCTTGGCGAGCTCGCCCAGCGCTTCGTCGATCTGCGCGTCGGCCACCGGCGCGACGGGCTTTTCCACCTTGAAGGTTTTCGGATCGGCCGGGTCGAACTCCGGCATGATCTCCACATTGATCTCGAAGGCGAAATCGGCGCCCTTCTTGATCACGTCCTCGGCGTCGGATTTCACGTCCACGGCCGGCTGGGAGGCGGGGCGCAGATTGCGCTCGTCCAGGGTCTCCTGGGTGGCCTTCGGCACGATCTCCTGAAGGATGTCGCCCATGATCGAGGCGCCGAACATCTTCTTGATGTGGCTGGAGGGCACCTTGCCGGGGCGGAAGCCCTTCAGGCGCACTTCGGGGCGGATCTCTTCGATCTTGGCGGACAGCTTCTTGTCGAGCTCCGACGCGGGCACGACAACCTCAAACGTGCGCGAGAGCCCTTCGGAAGATTTTTCAACAACGTTCATCGTGGCGAGGCCTTGTCATGGATACGGCGCCGCCTGGCGGGGTGCGCTTGACAATACGAAAAGCGCACGCTCCGGCGGCGGCCGGGAGTGAGCGCGCGTTATGTCACGCGCCTATCGCCGACGCAACGGGCGGACGGCGGTTGATGTGAAGCCAGGGTGAAGGGGTCCGCCGAAATGTTCAGGCCTGTCCGGCGACTACCTCTGACGTGTCAGAAACATCATAAATGCGAGCCGACAACCTCGATACGAGCCTGTGATCTAACAATGCCGCAAAGATGTCTGGGCAACTTTCCGGAGAGGGGACGATCTTCCCGTCATCGTCAAAGTCGATCGAAAGCTTCAGCTCATCGCACAATTCTCGAAGATTATGGAGAAAGGCTGGGTCTCGGAAAAAACCTTTTTCGTAAATTGCCACGGCACGCCTCAGATGGATTTTGTTTCCACCAACGTAAGTAGAAATAGGCTCAACGTCCGTGAGTGCATCAATAAAATCGCCGTCGTCGATCAACCGCTGAAAATAAGCTTCGTGCGCCTGCCTATAATTTAAAACCGATTCAAACCGATTTTTGTTGAAGATGTACAAACGACCATCAAACAGAATGAAATCAAAGTAATCATCTATCTCAAAGCTGTCTCGACCATCAACAGTAAGCTGTTCGTCCGAAAAAACCGCTCGAGTTATGTGTTTACTCTTTCTGGTAGCCCAAGCACTAGATACTTTTCTGAATCCGACAACATTTGCACCGTTGTGCTCAAACAAGGCTGCGTAGAAGGAAGCATTTTTTAAATGCTTGACCTGCGTAACCTTGTTATCAGCCGTTCTCTCTAAAATCGCATCTAGATACTCTAACGCAACCGTTTCGTCCGCCGGCAGCGTCATTGCGCTTCCTTCGTTCGTCTGCCCGAGAATCGAGTAGCCGCGCGTCTCAGTAATATCGACAAGCGAATTAACAGCGGCCTCCTTCAATACAGCACGAACGTCATTCGTAATCTCGACCCATCCCCCAACATTAGACCGCTCACCATCAATGGTCCTAGCCTTAAACACCCAAAGCGAAGGATTACTGGCTGCGAACTGATACCGCTTTAGCGATTCCAAGCTCATTAGCGCGCTTCCCAGATGTGCGGATTATAAATGCTTCTTGTATGCGAGCTACGCGAACACTGCCGTACTGGTCCAGCGAGCCCCGGCAAATCGCGTAAGACGTATACTCATCGCCCTGTGAGTTAAATTGATACCTGATTCGACACAGCCTCCAACCAATCGTTGAAAGAAGCGGATTGAGCGCTATTTGCCCAGACGAGTGCGTCAACCAAAACATCCACACCAAGAACACTAGAAAACCTAGAAAAGCAGAGTGATCAGAATAATCTAAATTTATAAACGCAACAACATAAGGCAAAGTATAATTAAGCAACTCAGGTTGAACCACCTCAAATCGATTTAAAATAATATCTTCATTCAATCTATGATTTGATATCAGTATCCAAAACGACGAAAAACAAATTGAACAAATTGCCACCATTCCTATTGACACCCACGGGTGATCAAACGGCATATGACAATTCTGTATTTCGGTGAGCCTGCAGAAATTGTCATCTAGGAATTCGAATCTAAAATCCTGCATCAACAGGATTACCGATAACGGTAAATAAGACCCAAGAAACATTACAAGCGACGGAATCAGCTTGATATTCATTCGACGCTCCTCTTTGCCCGATGCGATGGCCACACAGATTAACGCGGTGGGCGGGAAGGAGGATAAGTATCTCGCTAGGCGGGCCAATCCTATGTAATCGCACCATGCTGGCGGCAAAGCTGCGGGTGAGAGGACTCGAACCTCCACGGGTTACCCCACTGGAACCTAAATCCAGCGCGTCTACCAGTTCCGCCACACCCGCAGCACTTCTCGTTTTACGACAGGCGGGCGGGTTTGACGAGATCGGGCCTGCATTCGCACCGTGCCGCCGGCTCACGCCTCCGGGCAGGTCTGCTCCGTCGTGCGCTCCACCGCGCGCAGAAGGCTTCCCGGCAGAACATGCCCCGGCGTCCATCCGGTCTTGAGCCCCGCCTGCTCCAGCGTCTGGGCGAGCCAGACATTGCAGGTTTCAAACGCGTGATAGCGCGAGGCGCCGGGGAAGAAGGCGCTGGTGCGCGCCAGGCCGGGCGAGACCGGCGCGCCGGTGATCTCCGCCTCGATGAGCGCGGCGAGGCGCCTGGCGGTGCGCTCGGCCACCGCCACGTCCACATGGTCCTGGCGAAACGCGGTGCGCGGATCGCGCCGGTGGGCGGAGACATGAACCACCGAGCCGGTCGGCCAGGCCACGGCGGAGAGCGCCCGCGGCGCCGTGAGCGGTCCAGGATAGGCGCGCCGCTCGCCCCAGCCCACGGCGAACCACTCAGCGTCTGGAAACGCCGTGCGCACCGCGCCGCCGGGAGGAAACGCGGAGGCCGGCAGATAGACGCCGGCGTGCCAGCCATTGGAGGTCACCGCCATGCGCACGCAGTCCTCCGCACGCGGCTCCGGCGCGGCGGGCTGGCCGGCGCAGGCGGCGAGGAGCGCGGCCGCGGCTGCAGCGACGAACAGGCGTGGGAGCGGCGTTATGGCGGCCTCCAAGCGGTTTTCAGCCCCGCCCCTTCCGCCGGGACGGGCGATGACCTATATTAGTTGGGTCCGCTTCGGCGGACTATGGCGATAAACGCGCGTGTAATAACCAGACCGGACCCGGGTGCGAATCCCGGCGGCTCCACCAACTCTTCTCCGCGCGTTGGGCGGTGTTTGCGGGGCCGAATAGGATCGACGGATGGCTAAAGACGTAGCTTTCGCCCGAATGGGCTTCGTTACCAGCCCGTTTCAAGTAGTTGCCAACGACAACTATGCTGAAGAGGTCGCTCTCGCTGCGTAGTCAGCGCGAGCATCTCGCTCTTAAGTCCTGATCTCTAGCAAGGTCAGGCGGGGTTCGGGGGCGCCTGGCAACAGAAGCCCCCACTTTCCTTCCCCAGCCCTGATGACGCCTCACGCCGCGCCGCGCGCGGGCTCCAGAACCGCGCCGATCGTCTCGATCAACGCCTCAGGGCGCAGCGGCTTGGCGATGACGGCGTTAAAGCCTTCCGCCTCATAAGCGGCGATCTGGTGGGCCATGACGTTGGCGGTCATGGCGATCACCGGGGTTTTCGCGCCACCCGGCAAGGCGCGTATCGCGCGCAGGGCCGCGACGCCGTCCATGTGCGGCATGCGGATGTCCATGAGCACCAGGTCAAACACGTCTTCGGCGAACCGGGAAGCGGCCTCGCGCCCGTCGCCGGCGAGGGTGACGTTCGCCTTCAACGGCCGCAATAGCCCGGCGGCGACGAGGCGATTGGTTTCACTGTCGTCGGCCACCAGCACCCGCAGCGCGCTCAGGGCCGAGGACGACGCCGTGACCGGCGGCTTTGGCGCGTTCGCAGGCGCGGTGACGCGCGGCGGCGCGAGACGCACGGTGAAGCGGCTGCCCTTCCCCGGCATGCTTTGCGCGTCCAGAGAGCCGTCCATCATGTCCACCAGGCGCGCGACAATCGACAAGCCGAGCCCGGTGCCGCCATAGCGCTTGGTGGTCGACGCGTCGGCCTGGGCGAAGGGTTCGAACACGCGCGCCAGTTCTTCCGCGCTCATGCCGCAGCCGGTGTCTGTGACAGTGATGACGATCTCGTCCGCAGCCTCACCCGCATCGGCCGCCAGCGTCACAGCGCCGTGCTGGGTGAATTTCACCGCGTTAGAAACGAGATTGCCCAGCACCTGGGCCAGGCGCGTGCGATCGCCAAGCCGCTCGGCGGCGAAGTCTACGCCCTCGTCGATCTCAAGCTTGAACGCCACGCCTTTGACCTCGGCGAGCGGGCCGTGAAGGGCGGCGACCTGCTCCAGCACGGTCTTGGGCGAAAAGGGTTCGAGCGACAGCTCCAAATGGCCGGCCTCGATCTTCGACAGGTCCAGAATATCGTTCAGCGTCGTGAGGAGCTGATCTCCGGAGGCGCGGATCAGCGAGACCGCGCGCTGCTGCGCTTCATCGAGCCGTGTGCTGCTGAGCACCTCCGCCATCCCAAGCACGCCGTTCAGCGGCGTGCGGATCTCATGGCTCATATTGGCGAGAAACTCCGATTTCGCCTGGTCGGCCGCCTCGGCGCGACGCTTTTCTTCGGCGAGTGCGGCCATCGCCTTGGACATTTCGCGCCGGAACACCGCAGCACCAGCCCAGGCGAAAAGCGTCGAGGCGATCATCCCCGCGCCGACCTGAACGATCCAATCGGGCGCATCGCCGGAGCTTGCGTGCAAAACCCAGCTGATCGCTTGCGTCGCAATCGCGACCATCGTGGCGATGAAACCGTCACGAGACCCCAATATCAGGGTGAACGTCATCACGATCGGGATCAGCAAGACATTGCTGACCTGCGGAACCCTCGGGTCCATGAGCGCCAGCACCACGATCCCGGCCATGACCGCGCCGCCGAGAACGCGCGCTCGCCATGTAAATCCCGGCTCACCCGAATTGATCAGGGCTGGAGAGACGCCGCACACCAGCGCGACGACGCCGCCCAGCGTCACCGCGAACCACTCCTCAGGCAGGTAACGGAGATTGAGGATCGTAAGGGCGGACCCCAGCGCACAGGCCATCACGGCGAAGACTGCGAGAGCGCGCGCGGACGCCACCCCCAACCGGTCGCTCGGATCGTTCGCGGGCCAGTATCGTGTCGTCAACTGCATGGGCCGCCTCCGCTGCGCTTAGCAATTCAAGTCCATACGTCAAAAGCAGTTTATGCTTCGTGCACAGGCGCAACGAGGCGGCCGCGCCCCGCTCGCGCGCAGTGCGAGTCAATTGACGCCACCGGCTTAAACGATACCCTTCGCCCGTCGCAAAAGCTGGCAAGGGGCGCGGGACGCTTGGCTAAAGATCTGATGGGATACGACCGCATGGCGCAGGATGCGCTGCGCGGCGTGGTGAAGCAGGCGATCGAGCGCGCCGCCGGAGCCGAGGGCCTGCCCGGCGCGCACCATTTCTACGTCACCTTCCGCACCACCGATCCGGCCTGTGATCTCGACGAGGGGCTGATGAAGGCCTACCCCGAGGAGATGACCGTGGTGCTCGAACACCAGTTCTGGGACCTCTCCACCGACGAGGACGGCTTTGAAGTCACGCTGAAATTCGGCGGTGTCCCGAAATATCTCGGCGTGCCCTGGCGGGCGGTGACGCGTTTTCATGATCCCAGCGTCGGTTTCCGCCTGCATTTCGATTATGTCGAGCCCGACCCGTCCGAAATCGCCGCCGGTCCGGCCGCGGCCGATGGCGGGGACGCCACCGTGGTGAGCCTGGAATCCTTCCGCAAGAAGGACTGAGGCGGTGAGCGACGCGGCGACCCGCGACAAGCTGATGGCGATCCTCTCCGCGCCGGAGAATCTGCCTGAAGCGACCCGGCATTTGGGGTATTCCCTGCTCGACCTCGATCCGCAGACCGGGCGGGTGGAGTGCGGCTTCATCGCCCGGCCGCAGTTCCGCAATCCTAACGGCTCGGTCCAGGGCGGCATCGTCAGCGCCTTTCTGGACGAGGCCATGAGCCTTTCCGTCTTTCTATCCACGCATTTAAAGGCCGCCGTGCCGACGCTGGAGATGAAGACCAATTTCCTGCGCCCGCTGATGAGCGACACCTGCCGGTGCGTCGGCGAGACGGTGCGCCTTGGCCGCAGTGTCGGCTTCACCGAAGGCCGGCTCTACAACGCCGACGGCGTATTGTGCGCCACCGCCAGCGCCACCGCCGCGATCCGCCCGTTCGGCGAGCAGGACGGCGCCCGCGGCCAGTCCGGCGATGGCGGGTAAGCGCTTAAGCCTTGCCATCATTGCGCTTTGCCAGGTGCTGGCGCTGTCGGTCTGGTTTGCAGGCGCGGCCGCTTTGCCGGGGCTGGAGGCAGTGCGTCCGCTGTCCCCGTTTACCGCCGCGGCGCTGTCGAGCGCGGTGCAGCTGGGGTTTGTGGCCGGGGCGCTGGCGAGCGCGCTAACGGGCCTGTCCGACCGGTTTGACCCGCGCGCCGTGTTCGCCGCCGGCGCGGCGCTGGCGGGTCTCACCAGCCTTCTGTGTCTCATCGCCGAGCCGGGCGGGCCGGTGATGATCGGCTTGCGCCTTCTTGCAGGCGCCGCGCTGGCGCTTGTCTATCCTGTGGGAATGAAGCTCGCAGCGAGCTGGGCGAAGGGGGATGCGGGCTTTCTCGTGGGGCTTCTGGTGGGCGCGCTGACGCTGGGCAGCGCCCTGCCTCATCTTGCGGCGCCGCTTCTTGGAACGGTGGATTGGCGCGCGCCCTATGCCGGTTCGGCCGCGCTGGCGCTGCTCGCCTCGGCGCTGATTTTCGCCGCCCGCCCCGGACCGGCGTTCGCGCGCGCCCCGTTCAAGCCCGGCGCCGTGTTTTTGGCGTTTAAGCGCAAAGACATAGCGGCGGCCAATATCGGCTATCTCGGCCATATGTGGGAGCTTTACGCCTTCTGGGCGTGGACCGGCGCCTTCATCGCCGCCTGGCGCGTCAGCCGCACGCAAGAGGCCGGTTTGGAGGTGAACCTGTTCACATTCGCGGTGGTCGCCGCGGGCGCCGCCGGCGCCCTTCTGGCGGGCAAACTCGCCGACCGATTCGGCCGCGCCGAGATCGCCGGCGCGGCGCTTGCGGTCTCTGGCGCGTGCGCGCTGCTGTCGCCGCTGGCCTGGGGCGCACCGGGTTTTGTGCTTGGGATTTTGCTCCTGGTCTACGGGATCAGCGTCATCGCCGATTCCGCCCAGTTCTCCGCCGCGATCGCCGAGCTTGCCCCGCCCGGCCTCGCCGGATCCCTGCTCACCCTGCAGACCGCCTTGGGCTTCGCGCTGACCGTGGTCAGCGTCCAGCTTTTGCCGGTCTGGGCCGAAGCGATCGGCTGGCGCTACGCCTTGCTGCCGCTGGCCGCCGGGCCGGTGATCGGCGTCGCCGCGATGGTGGTGTTGCGCCGCGAAATGCGCCGGCGCGCCTGAACGCGCCCAGGCGCACCCCCTCCCCCTCCTTCCCGCCCGCGCCCATTTGCCCGCCCGCGCCAACCGGTGCTAGCTAGACGCAACCTTGTGATTTCCCGCCGGAGCCGTTTCATGAAAGACGTTCTCGACCAGCTTGACGCCAAGCGCGAGGCCGCCCGCATGGGCGGGGGGCAAAAGCGCATCGACGCCCAGCATGAAAAGGGCAAGCTCACCGCGCGCGAACGCCTGGACGTGCTGCTGGACGCCGGCAGTTTTGAAGAGTTCGACATGTTCGTCGAGCACGACTGCACCGAATTCGGCATGGAAAAGAAGAAGATCCCCGGCGACGGCGTGGTCACCGGCGCCGGCACGATTAACGGCCGGCTGGTCTATGTCTTCGCCAAGGACTTCACCGTGTTCGGCGGCTCGCTCTCGCTCGCCCATGCGAAGAAGATCTGCAAGGTCCAGGACATGGCGCTGAAGAACGGCGCGCCGATCATCGGCCTGTTCGACGCGGGCGGCGCGCGCATCCAGGAGGGCGTCGACGCGCTGGGCGGTTATGCCGAGATTTTCCAGCGCAACACCATCGCCAGCGGGGTCATCCCCCAGATCAGCGTCATCATGGGCCCGTGCGCGGGCGGCGACGTCTATTCACCGGCGATCACCGACTTCATCTTCATGGTGAAGGACACCTCCTACATGTATGTGACCGGCCCCGACGTGGTGAAGACCGTCACCAACGAGGTGGTCACCCATGAGGAGCTGGGCGGCGCATCCGTGCACGCCAAGAAGTCCGGCGTCGCGGACGCGGCGTTTGAAAACGATATCGAGGCGCTGATCCAGGTGCGCCGGATGATCGATTTTCTGCCGCTCAACAACCGCGAAAAGCCTCCGGTGCGCGAGACCAAAGACGATCCGCGCCGCGAAGAGCCGAGCCTGGACACCCTGGTCCCGCCCAACCCGAACAAGCCCTATGATATCAAGGAGCTGATCGAGAAAGTCGCAGACGAGGGCGATTTTTACGAAATCGCGCCGGACTACGCCCAGAACATCGTGGTGGGCTTCGGCCGGCTGGAGGGCCAGACCGTGGGCTTTGTGGCGAACCAGCCGCTCAGCCTCGCCGGCGTTCTCGACATCGACGCGTCAAAGAAAGGCGCGCGCTTCGTGCGCTTCTGCGACGCGTTTGAAATCCCCATCGTCACCTTTGTGGACGTGCCGGGCTTCCTTCCGGGGACCAAGCAGGAATATGGCGGCCTCATCAAGCACGGCGCGAAACTCCTCTTCGCCTACGCCGAGGCCACCGTGCCCAAACTCACCGTCATCACCCGCAAGGCTTATGGCGGCGCCTATGACGTGATGGCGTCCAAGCATCTGCGCGGCGACGTCAACTACGCCTGGCCCACCGCCGAAATCGCGGTGATGGGCGCCAAGGGCGCCGCGGAAATCATCCACCGCGCCGATCTGGGCGACGCCGACAAGATGGCCGAACACACCAAGGAATACGAAGACCGCTTCGCCAACCCGTTCGTCGCCGCCTCACGCGGATACCTGGACGATGTGATCCAGCCGCATGGGACGCGCTGGCGGCTCATCCGGGCGCTGAGGACGCTGAAGCACAAGCAGCTCAGCAATCCGTGGAAGAAGCACGATAATATTCCGTTGTGAGGGTGGGGCCCGCTAAAGATGGTAAATTGGATACAGCCCCGTTATTCGAAGGGACAGATTAATCGCGCCGGAGCAGCGTTTCGCTCCGGTGAATATACGGTTGCTGACCTCTCAGTTCTGGAAAACTGGCGCGCGTCTCATGCGTATATAATCAATACATTCCAAGCAAACCTAAGACGGCGGGCTAAGGATTTCGACGCCATCGTTGGTCAGCGACTTAAGCGTCGCCCAACCATCCTGGACAAGCTGGTGCGTGAACCACACATGCAGCTTGCGCGGATGCACGACGTAGCGGGCTGTCGAATAATATTTGACAGCGTTGATGACCTGTTACGGTTTCGAGAGGGATTTGTCCGCTCAAGATTCCAGCATAGGCGCATGAATGAAACGCGTGATCAATTTAATTACATAGAGAACCCCAAAGATAGCGGGTATCGGGGAATACATGACGTATTCAAATATAAAGCCTCCTA
Source organism: Oceanicaulis sp. (assembly GCA_040217555.1). GTDB lineage: Bacteria > Pseudomonadota > Alphaproteobacteria > Caulobacterales > Maricaulaceae > Oceanicaulis. The sequence goes on along the minus strand of JAVJPX010000018.1, from coordinate 853 downwards.
TCCCGCTGGGCGATTTTGGGATGGTCTTCTGATTGAGATACAGTATCGAACCAAAATTCAGCACGCTTGGGCGACGGCCGTTGAAACCGCAGACCTCTTGACTAAGAGCAGAGGAAAATTCTCCGAGGCACCCGACAAATATCAGCGTTTTTTCAGTATATCTAGCGAGATTTTAGCGCGATTATACGAAAGAAGCAATTCAGCTCACTCAGGACTAAGCGCTGACGACCTCAAAGGGGAGTTTGATTCCCTAGAAAACGAATGCAATATTTTGAGACTCCTGAAGAACGCTAATCGCATTACACCAAATTCTCTTCGTGGGGTTATACGAAAAGGTAAAAATGTTGTATTGACCTATCCCTTTGAAAAAGTTGGGGATACAGCCCTTTATGTGATGTCTTTCGATACACACAAGTTGGCGATTAAATACTATGAGGAACAAGAAGAACAATGGAAAGATCGGGCTGACGTTGTATTGGTTTCGTCGGAAGATATTGAAAGTGTAATGACAGTCTTTCAGAACTACTTCCAAGACACCCGATTTTTCACTCGATCATTGGAACGAGCTATCCGATTGATTTAAGCACTACCTCCCCCTCCACTCCATGCTGGACAATCCCGCAAGGCGATCGGGGCGCGTCAAGGACGACCGGGCGTCGCCCGGTCGCCGCGGGGCGGCGGCCCCGGACTTGATCCGGGGCCGTCCTTGACCCGCCCCGACGCTTGCGACACTGGCCGGCATGGAGTGAAGGGGGTGGTGGGGTCGCCGACCTTATGGCGACGCCAGACGCCCCCCTCTCAGGCTAATGATTAGCGCCCGAAGTCCCCTTCGCCCCTCTCAGAGGGGAGAAGG